>CAZOKJ010000013.1:0-64896 GCA_964580465.1 uncultured Fluviicola sp.
GCATTATTCTATTTCGGAAATTTAAACCTCGTTCCACAAAACATTTAGTAATGCCGAAATTTTATTGACTCTAGCGAATCGCTTAAAAGAGTTAAGAAAACAAAAGAATGTTACCCAAGAAGACGTGTATAATGACACGGGCATTCATGTTGCCCGAATTGAACAAGGAAAGCGAGACGTAGCCTATACGACCTTGTGTAGATTAGCAGATTACTTTGAAGTCAGTTTGGATTCACTACGTTGAATAATTAAGCTACGTTTCCACCAAAGAACCCATGTTTACCTATAATTTTGGCATGTTCTTCTTTCGTTACCTTCACGTACTTCAAGAAAACCTTTTCAGTTCTGTGTCCTGTGATAGCCATTATTGCTAGAGTTGGTACACCTGCTTTATACGCATTTGTTGCAAAACTCCTTCTAGCAGTATGGGAAGAAACAAAATTATATTTCGGTTTAGTTATTCTTGTTTTCTTTCCTCCGCATGTTCTGGAAATGGTTACAGATTCCGTCAAACCGACAATTCGACAAACGTCCTTTATGTATTCATTGAATTTTTGGTTTGAAATTATTCGTGGTGTTCCATTGTACTTCTCTAATATCGCTTTTGCTATCGGGTGTAAGGGAATGATTACTTCTTCATCTGTTTTTTCTGTGCGTACCTTTAGCATTGTTCCATTATTGATTAAGCTTTCCTTATTCAACTTGTTGTAGTCTTGAGAACGAACCCCTGTGTAACAAGCCAACAGAAACAAATCACGCACATTGTCTAAATGTCTATTTGGTAAAATCGTCATCTTCATTCTTTGAAGTTCGGCTTCACTCAAGTAGATTGCTTCCGATTCTTCAGATGGCTTCTTAAAGTAGCGACTACGGTAAATTAAATTTTCGTGTACACCTTCTTCAAATGCCGAGTGAAAGAACGTCTTCAGGTTCTTGATGATGTTTCCTATTGAGTTGGTAGAAAGGTTTAAATCCGTTATACAATATGATACCAAACTGTTGTAAAAAGTCAAGTCGGTTTTGTCGAATGTTAATTTCACTTTCTTCACCTGCTCGTACTTTTTCAATTTAACGAGTGTGTTCCGTAACTGTTTTAGTGTGGCTGGTTTGCGAATACCTTCCGAACTTTGAATGAATCGTTCAGCGTAAAAAACTATTCTCTGATCATTGTCAATAGAAAAATCGGGGTCGGTTAGTTTCAACCTGATTTCATTGATCCCGTTTATAATGTTGGCACTTGATAACTCGCCCTTCTGTTGTAGTGTACGAATAAGTGACAGGATTTCAGATTTGAATGTATTGATGAGGATATTGGTTTCTACTTCACCAACACCCTGTACCACTTGTTTCTTTAGATTGAACTTGCCTTCCTTCACGGATATGCCCAAAGTGGATTTGGCACGAATACCCGAAACGTTAACGTCTGCATACAGATACTGCATACCTGACTTTTGTCTGATAGTTACTTTCATGATAATTGATTTTGTTGGTTTTTTGGTGGGGACGAATGGGGACAATTATTGGTACACTTTTGCCAAAATGAACCATCTGTGCCATGGATGATTATAGAAAGTGCCGTAGATCGGCTCTTTTATGGCTATTTGTTGGTAGTATTACCTTTGCGCTCGCAATTGTCCCATGGTGTAACTGGCAACACGTCTGATTTTGGTTCAGAAGAGTCTAGGTTCGAGCCCTAGTGGGACAACAGTAGAAAGCCTCTCATTTGAGAGGCTTTTTTTATGCGCAAAATTTTATATGAGGAATTTCTATGCGCGAATCTTTTTGCGCGAATTTGTACGGATGCGATTAATCGTATCCGTACAAATTCGCGCATGCATATAAAAAAATCATCTATCTTTGCACCATGATACTCAAACGTTCACATATTTTTCTAATCTTGTCTGTTTTAATGACTCAGTCATTAACAGCTCAGGTGGTTAACATAGAGAATCGTCGTGTTAATGATGGAACTTATGGGTTCTCTGGTGCCTTAAATTTGACAATGTCTGCATACAAACAAAAAGATCTTTTGCTATCGGTGCAATTCCAACCTTTAATTCAATATAAATTTAGTGGCAAAAGCGACTTTAAATTGAAAGAAGTTGCTATTAAAGATACAAATGAGGTGGAAACAACTAAAAAACCAGATAAAAACAAGCACATGATTTTACTCATCAATGACTTGAAATATACCGCTTCAAATGGCACTACCTATGCCAATTTTGGAATGGCACATTTGCGTTACGCATACCGCATCGCTAATTCTGCTTGGAAGTGGGAATCGTATGCACAGATTCAATACAATCAATTGTTGTTACAAAAAGTGAGAACGTTGGTTGGAACAGGTTTTCGCGTGAAAATGTTGGACCTTAAACCGAAAGAAGGCGGATACGCACAGAGAGCAGCTCGTTTGTTCATGGGAACGTCTGTCTATTACGAGTACGAAGAAATTAATCCAAAGCCTCGACCAATTCAATATAGCAATACGCTAAGATGGAGCACTTATTTGTCCTCCTATTTAAACTTTAAATATGTTGAATTTTCTTCTTCTACTTACATTCAACCAAATACAGCTCGATTCAAAGATTTTCGTTTTTCTGGCGATTATGCTTTGTTGTTTAAAGTTTCAAAACCATTTAGTATCCGACTTAATTATTCGCATTATTACAATTCAATGCCTCCTGAAAAAGTTGCTCCAAGTACCTATTCTGTGAGTGCTGGATTTGTTTATAAACTAGATCAGTTCAAAATTGACCCACAAAAATGGGAAGAAAGGCGGTTAAGAAAATTGTCAATTTCTTAGCGTTTGGCTTTTTTTAGGTGTGATTTTTGCTCTTTTCTTTTGTTGTTTGTTGTAAAAAATGTATTTTGCAAGCTCTAATCAAATAAAACATGTTTAAAAAATTACTTTTTATTGCTTTTTTCAGTGGATTTGGTGTTCATGCTCAACAGGTTTTAACTCCTGAAAAACTAATGGAATTTAAACGTTTAGGTGGTGCAACTGTTTCTGCTGATGGAAATTTTTTATTGTACTCTCAGACAACAATTGATGTCGCTGAAAATAAAGGAAATGCGGATTTATTCGTACTCAATCTAAAAACAAAAATAATTCAGCAATTAACCAATACTCCTTTTTCTGAATTTAGTGCGCAATGGGCTGGAAATACTATTTATTTCTTATCTACTGAAAGCAACAAAGTAGCGATTTGGAAAATGAATGTCGATGGAACTGGAAAATCACTTGTTTCTGATGTAGATGGCATTGAAGATTTCTTAATTTCAGCAGATCAACAACATGTTTTGACCCTGCAAAGCATTCAAATAAAGCCAACAATTAACGAAACTTATCCGGATTTGCCTAAAGCAAATGCACGTGTAGAGGACGATTTATTGTACCGTCACTGGGCATCTTGGGACGATTATCATGTTCAACATTTGTTTTATTATCCTGTAAATAATGGTAAAATAGCAGCAATTGGCATTGATTTACTAAAAGGAGAACCTTATCATGCAACCTTGCCTCCTTTTGGCGGAATGGATGGTATCACGTTTACACCAGACAACAAGTCAGTTATTTATACTTCTAAAAAATTAAAAGGAAAAGCATTCGCAGAATCTACTAACAGCGAGTTGTACCAAGTTAATTTGGCTAGCTTGCAAACATCATGTATTACATGTGGTGATACTTTTAAAGGATATGATAAACATCCTTCATTTTCTTCTAAAGGTGATTTTGCTTGGTTAAGCATGGCAAGAAATGGTTTTGAAGCGGATAAAAATGATATTATTGTTAAGTCTAAAGATGGTTCAATCACTAATTTAACAGGAAAACACGACTTAACAGTTGATGATTATGTGTGGAGCCAAGACGGAACAAAGATTTTCTTTATCGTTCCAACAAAAGGTACAGCTCAAATTTTTGAAATAGTTGTCGCAACTGGAAAAATGACACAATTAACAAGCGGTCAACATGATTATATTAGTCTAAGTACCGCTGGTAATGTTATTTATGCAGCTAGACAATCAATGGTGTCGCCTGCAGAATTATTCGCTGTTGAAGTGGTAAAAGGTAAAAAAGGCGCAACAACTTCTAAAACTACGCAACTAACACAAGTGAATACGGCCTTGTTAAATCAATTGTCTAAACCTACTGTTCAAGAAAAATGGGTAAAGACATCAGACGGAAAAGAAATGTTGGTTTGGATGGTTTTACCACCTAATTTTGATGAAAACAAAAAATATCCAACTTTATTGTATTGTCAAGGCGGACCTCAAAGTCAGGTGAGTCAGTTCTTTTCTTATCGATGGAATTTGATGTTAATGGCTTCACAAGGATATGTTATCGCAGCGCCAAATAGAAGAGGATTACCAGGTTTTGGTCAAGAATGGAACGATGCTATTTCAAAAGATTGGGGTGGACAATCCATTCGTGATTATTTGTCAGCGATTGATGCTGCAGCTGAGTTACCTTATGTTGACAAAAATCGACTTGGTGCTGTTGGTGCTTCTTATGGAGGATACTCCGTATATATGCTTGCTGGAGTTCACGAAAATCGCTTTAAAACATTTATTTCACACTGTGGGTTGTTTAATTTAGAAAGTTGGTATGGAATGACAGAGGAGTTATTTTTTGCTAATTGGGATATAGGCGGACCTTATTGGGAAAAGCAAAATAAAGAAGCATTTGAAAAAAACTCACCGCATCGTTATGTTCAAAATTGGAACACTCCTATTATGGTAATTCATGGTGGAATGGATTTCCGCGTTCCAGAATCAGAAGGAATGCAGGCTTACCAAGTGGCTCAATTAAAAGGTTTAAAGAGTAAGTTTTTATACTTCCCAACGGAAGGGCATTGGGTGACTAAACCTCAAAATGGATTGGTTTGGCACCGAGAATTCTTCAAATGGTTGGCAGAAGATTTAAAACCAGGTAACTAATTTTAAAAAGCTCTTTAAAACAGTTTAAGGAGCTTTTTTATATACAGATGAAAAAACAAGAAGAAACAACTAATAAGAAAGGAAAGGTAACGCCTAAACTTTCTAAGTATGTACGTTTTACTGGTATGGGATTCCAAATGGGGGTTACTATTTGGGTTGCTAGTTTAATTGGTAATTGGTTGGATTCTAAATACCCTAACGAACAGAATATGTATTTTAAAGGAATTACTTTGTTAGCCGTTTTTGGAGCAACTTATTCCTTTATTCGCCAAGTAATAGACCTACAAAAATCAGAAGAGAAAAATCATGATCAGTAAATTGCCTTTTTTTCGTTTAACAGTCCTGTTTGTTTCCATTACAAGCTTTCTTTTTGTCTTTTTAATGATTTATCATTCGCGTTTTATGCCGAAAGATTTGACAGAACACCCGCTGGTTGAAAAACTTTATTTCATTGTAGGAATTGCGTCCCTATTATTTGTACTCCTGATGGCACTTGTTTTCAAAAAAGCACAAAAGCAAATGCCAATTTATTTTTTATCATTAACAGTCTTTAAACTAGGACTTTTTATTGCATTGATAGCTAAAGAAGAGAACCTTCCTTTTAATGTTCGTTTAGCAATTCTAATTCCTATTTTGTTGTTTTTGATAGTTGAAAAAACCTACGGATATTTTTTGTTTCAACAATTGTCAATAAAAAAATCGAATGATATTTAATTTTATTTTATCAAAATAGCCTTAAATTAATATTAATTAGTTAACTTTGCGACCAAATTTTTAGAGTAAAATTATTCATTTAGTTGAAAATTATGATGATAGCAAAGAAAACCCTTCAGTTTTTAGTTGGATTTTTTCTCCTTTTGTCTTCTGCTACAATGGCACAAGGACATGAGGCGGTGGTAACTAGTGAACATGAAAATTCACATGCTGAGGAGCACCACGGTGGGCCAGTAAATACACCAGAAGCGGTTGATGCTTATATTAAACACCACTTGCAAGATGCGCACGATTTTGTGTTTTTTACAAACGGTGAGACAGGTAAACATTATGGTTTTTCATTACCTATTATTTTGTGGGATAATGAAGCTGGTTTACAAGTTTTTTCTTCTTCAAAATTTAATCATGGTGAAACTGTAGCTGAAAACAATGGTAATTACTACAAATATTACCACGGAAAGATTTATAAGTCAGATGCAGAAGGTACAATTACTTACAACGATAATCATAAAGTAGAAAATTACCGTCCGTTAGATTTTTCTATTACTAAAAATGTTCTCGGTATATTGTTGACAGGTTTATTATTGATTTTAGGTTTTGGGTCATTAGCTAAAGGGTATAAAAAAGGAAATAAAGTTCCTACTGGAGTAGGTAGAGTGTTGGAACCGTTAGTAATTTACGTTCGTGACGAAATTGCTGTTCCAAATATTGGAAAGGACAAGTACAGAAAGTTTATGAGCTTCTTGTTGACAGTGTTTTTCTTTATTTTCTTATTGAACTTATTAGGGTTGACACCGCTAGGGTTTAACGTAACTGGTAATATTGCTGTAACGTTAAGTTTAGCTTTGTTTACTTTCTTCATTACGCAATTTAAAGCGAATAAAGACTACTGGAAACATATTTTCTGGATGCCAGGAGCACCAATTCCAATGAAAATCATTTTAATGCCAATTGAGATTTTAGGTATGTTCACAAAACCTTTCTCATTGATGGTGCGTTTGTTTGCTAACATTACAGCAGGTCACTCTGTATTGATGGCATTGATTGCATTGGTTATCTTATTGAAATCACAATTCACTGTAGTAGGTTCAACATCTATTTCATTGGCATTGTCATTGTTTATCTTTGTGATTGAATTGTTGGTTGCGTTCTTGCAAGCCTTCGTATTTACAATGTTGTCATCATTGTTTATCGGAGTAGCTGTTCAAGATCATGATCACGACGATCACCATTAATACGTTTTTTGTTTAAGTAATATAAATATAATTTCTATGTACAATTTAATTGGAGCAGGATTAATCGTTATCGGGGCTGGTATCGGTTTAGGACAAATTGGTGGTAAAGCAATGGAAGGTATTGCTCGTCAACCAGAAGCAGCTGGAAAAATCCAAACAGCGATGTTGATCATCGGTGCGTTATTGGAAGGTTTAGCATTTGGTGCTTTGATCCTAGGAAAATAATCCTTAAAGAAACGAGGGTGTATCCTTTAACGGTTGGTTGATGGATACACTTTTTTAAACAAAAGAAACACGATTTTAAAACACAATAAAAATGGAAGTATTATTTAACGATTTTTCGCCAGGTTTGTTTATCATGCAAACAGTTTTACTGTTAATCATTATTTTCTTGTTGAAGAAATTTGCATGGAAACCAATTTTAGATGCTTTAGATGAACGTGAAGAAGGTATCAAATCAGCATTAGAATCTGCTGAGGAGGCACGTAAATCATTGACTGAATTGGAAGCTAAAAACAATGATTTGTTGAAAGAAGCTCGTGCTGAACGTGATAATTTAATTAAAGAAGCGAAGGCTACTGCTGATAAAATGGTAGAAGACGCTAAAAATAAAGCAAAAGAAGAAGCTGAGAAGGTAATGGAAAGTGCTCGTGTAGCTATGAATGCTGAGAAATCAGCTGCTATTGCTGACTTAAAAGCTCAAATGGCTTCTTTCTCTATTGAGATTGCTGAAAAAATTGTACGTGAGAACTTATCAAGCGATACTAAACAAAAAGAATTGGCTGAAAAACTTTCAGAAGAAATTAATTTCAATTAATAAAACATGAAAGGGACAAGAGCAGCATCTAGATACGCAAAAGCTTTGTTGGAGCTTGCAGTTGAACACAATCAAGTTGATTCTGTATTGAACGACATGAAATATGTTGTTGCAGTTGCTAATGAATCACACGATTTCCAATTGTTGCTTCAATCTCCAGTTGTGAATTCTGATAAAAAGAACGCTATTTTTGGAACGTTATTTACAAGTTTCCAGAAAATTAGCCTTGCTTTTATTGAATTAATTACAAAAAAAGGAAGAGAGGCATTGCTTGTTGACATTGCAGATGCATTCGAAAAGCAAGTTTATGAATACAAAGGAATTACACAGATGACAATTATCTCAGCTGTTCCTTTATCTGAAGATGTAAAAGCTAAGATTTTAGCTAAAACAAAATCTTTAGCAACTGGCTCTGTAGAAGTATCTGAAAAAGTGGATCCATCTATTATCGGTGGGTTTATTGTTAGAACAGATGACAAACAAATTGATGCGTCTGTGGCTAATCAATTAAATAATTTAAAACAACGTTTAACAAAATAACCGTTTAATACGGGTCATTAAAAGTTAGAAACATGGCAGAAGTAAAACCAGCAGAAGTATCTGCAATTTTAAGAGAACAATTATCAGGATTCCGCTCTGAAACGGAATTGCAAGAAGTTGGAACTGTACTTCAAATCGGTGACGGTATTGCTCGTATTTACGGTTTGAATGGTGTTCAATATGGTGAATTAGTTGAATTCAACGGTGGAATCAACGGTATCGCTTTGAACTTGGAAGAAGACAATGTAGGTGTCGTTATCTTGGGTCGTACGATCGAAGTGAAAGAAGGTGACACAGTAAAACGTACTGGACGTATTGCTTCTGTAAAAGTTGGTGAAGGAATGGTTGGTCGTGTAGTGGATACTTTGGGTAACCCTATCGACGGTAAAGGTCCTATCGAAGGCGAATTGTTTGAAATGCCTATCGAGCGTAAAGCTCCAGGAGTAGTTTTCCGTCAACCGGTAACTGAACCGTTGCAAACAGGTGTTAAAGCTGTTGACGCGATGATTCCAATTGGACGTGGACAACGTGAGTTAGTTATTGGTGACCGTCAAACTGGTAAAACTACCGTTTGTATCGATACTATCATTAATCAAAAAGAATTCTTCGATAGAGGAGAACCTGTATACTGTATTTATGTAGCTGTTGGTCAAAAAGGATCTACTGTTGCTGGTATCGTGAAGAAATTAGAAGAAGCTGGAGCGATGGCTTATACAACTATCGTTGCTGCAAATGCTTCTGACCCTGCTCCAATGCAGTTCTACGCTCCAATGACTGGTGCTGCAATTGGTGAGTACTTCCGCGACACAGGTCGTCCAGCTTTAATTATTTATGATGACTTGTCTAAACAAGCTGTTGCTTACCGTGAGGTGTCATTGTTGTTACGTCGCCCGCCAGGTCGTGAGGCTTACCCTGGTGACGTATTCTACTTACACTCTCGTTTATTAGAGCGTGCTGCTAAAATTATTGCTGACGATAACATTGCTGCACAAATGAACGATTTACCTGAATCATTGAAAGGTAAAGTAAAAGGTGGAGGGTCTTTAACTGCATTGCCAATTATTGAAACACAAGCTGGTGACGTTTCTGCGTATATTCCTACAAACGTTATTTCAATTACTGACGGACAAATCTTCTTGGAGTCTGACTTGTTCAACTCTGGTATCCGTCCAGCGATTAACGTAGGTATCTCTGTATCTCGTGTAGGTGGTAACGCGCAAATTAAATCAATGAAGAAAGTAGCAGGTACATTGAAATTAGACCAAGCCCAATACCGCGAATTAGAAGCGTTTGCGAAGTTTGGTTCTGACTTAGATGCTGCAACTAAATCAGTATTGGATAAAGGTGCTAGAAACGTTGAAATTTTGAAACAACGTGAAGGTGACCCAATGTCAGTAGAAAAACAAATTGCTATTATCTATGTAGGTACAAAAGGTTTGATCCAAAACGTTCCTGTTAATAAGGTTAAAGCATTTGAAAAAGAATACTTGGATTTCTTAGAAGCAAAACATGCTGATGTATTGGCTCGCTTAAAAGCTGGTAAATACGAAGACGCAGACACTGATGTGCTTTCTAAGGTAGCTAAAGAAATTGCTAGTAAGTATTAATAATGAAGAATGTTGAATGATGAATGATGAGTAACACTCTACATTCATCATTCGTAATTCATAATTAAATAAGAACAAAATGCCAAGTTTAAAGGAAATACGTAACAGGATTACTTCAGTAGGATCAACAATGCAGATTACTTCTGCAATGAAGATGGTTTCTGCTGCTAAGTTAAAGCGTGCGCAAGATGCTATTACGCAAATGCGTCCTTATGCAGAAAAATTACAGGAGATATTGGGTAACTTAAGTGCTACTTTGGATATCACTGATAATGCGTATGCTGAAGAAAGACCTGTAAATAATGTATTAATTGTTGCTGTAACATCTAACCGTGGTTTGTGTGGTGGTTTTAATAACAATATCATCAAACGTGTGAACCAATTGGTAAATGTTGACTATGCAGCAAGCAATCCAAAAGTTCTTTGCTTAGGGAAAAAAATCAAAGATACGTTCAAGAAAACTCCTTATTATTACATCAACGATGAATTAGCTCCTGTTGAAGATATTTTCTCTATGCTTTCATTTGAAAATTCAGCAGTGATTTCTAATGATTTAATGGAGCGTTTTGTAGCTGGTGAGTTTGATAAGGTTGTTGTTGTTTATAACAAGTTTGTAAATGCTGCAACACAAGATGTTATCGAAGAACAAGTATTGCCAATTGTTAAGAATGAACAAGATGGAACTGTTGCTACAGCTGATTACATCTTCGAACCATCTAAAAAAGAGATCGTTGACGATTTAATTCCTAAATCATTAAAAATTCAATTGTTTAAAGCATTGTTAGACTCTAACGCAGCTGAACACGGTGCGCGAATGACTGCAATGCACAAGGCTACTGATAACGCGAACGAATTACAACGTTCATTGAAGTTGTCTTACAACAAAGCTCGTCAGGCTGCAATTACAAACGAAATCTTAGAAATCGTTGGTGGTGCAGAAGCATTGAATTCATAAGAAACTCAATTTTATCTCATAAAAAAAGGTCGTTAAAAACGACCTTTTTTTGTATAGTATATAGGTGATGTTCTTCTTTTATTCCTCTTCAAAGAATAGCTTCTTCAAGTTTACAGCATCTTTAGGGTTCATTTTACCAGCTAAAATTAATGCCAATTCTTTTCTTCGCAATGCCCCAGCAAATCGTTGTTTTTCCTCTTCTGATTCTGGTATTAATTCAGGTACTTGAATAGGAGCACCGTTCTGATCCACTGCTACAAATGTATAAATTGCTTCGTTGCTCTTTATGCGTTTTCCTGTCACAGGATCTTCTACAAACACATCTACAAAAACTTCCATCGATGAAGTGAATGCTCGTGATACTTTTGCTTCTAATGTAACGATAGAAGCATGATGAATCGGTTGATTAAATGATACATTGTTTACTGAAGCAGTTACCACTGTTCTTCTACTATGACGATGAGCAGATACACTAGCGATGACATCCATCCAAGCCAATAATTGCCCACCAAATAAATTGCCGAGCGTGTTTGTGTCGTTGGGAAGTACTATTTCAGTTGTAATAGCTAAGGTTTCTTTTGCTGTCTTTGCTTTCATTTTTTTTTGTTGTTCTTAAACGTAAGTTAAATTATTCCATTGCGCTTGAGCAATATCTTTACAGGAAAATAGCTGGCAAGAAAACTTAAGCTACTTACCAAGCCAATGATTAATAAACCATCGGATAACTTCATTGCTATTGGGAACAGTTCTCCATACGAATTTGGCATTTCTAATAAACCAAAATAGTATTGAGTAAAACTTATACCATAACCAATGAGAAGACCAAAGAAAATCCCTTTAAATGCTATTAATAGACCTTCGTAAAAGAAAATTCTGAAAATAAACTTTCCATCTGCTCCCATGCTTTTTAAAATAGAAACATCGTCTTTCTTCTCAACAAATAGCATTGTTAATGAGGAAACTAAGTTGAATGACGCTAAAATGAAAATAAAAACCATGATAACGATGACAATTAATCGTTCTGTTTTACTCGTTTGAAAAATCAATTCGTTTTTTTCATCGTTGGTCTTTACTTTGAATGCAGTTCCTAACTTACTCTGCAGGTCTTCTTTTACTTTGTGTTTGTTCGATTTGTCTTTTAAGTCGATATAAATAGCACTAATTTCGTCCTCACCATAAGCTAAAACTGTCCTAGCAAAATCAATTGGAACCACCAACGACTCATAGTTGACTTCTCTGTTGAAATTCATTCGCCCAGCGAGCGTCAAATTCTTGGTAATAAATGGGTTCTTACCAGCTGACATTTTTAAATCACGCTTAGGGCCATAAACTGTGATGAACTCTCGTCCATACTCTTGAGGAATATATCCCCCCAATTTATCCAGTAACGATGCTCCAATAATTCCAGTGAAATCTCCCTCTTCATATAAAATAGGGTAGCCGTCCACCATGTGTTGTGGCATTTTTGACATAGCGAGAAAAACGGAGTCAACACCAATAAGTTGCGCATTGGCCCATTTGTCCTCGTTTTTTAATACAACTGTTTCCTCAATAGCTTTAGCAAATAATTGAATTTCAGGTTGATTTTTGATTAAATTCCAATTCAATTCACTGTCGAAAAAAGTTTTTCTCTCAGATGAACGAATAGTTATGGTTGCATCAAAGTCAGAATAAAGCTTTTCAATCATCTTTTCAATGCCATTAAAAGCAGACAATAAGATAACCAAAGAAGCAGTGATGACAGTAATGCCAACAACAGAAATACGCGTAATGATATTAATTACGTTTTTCTTCTTTTTAGAAGACAAATACCTTTTCGCTATGAAAAAAGGAACTTTGATAAGCTATTTTTTTAGTAATTCATCAATTTGTTGTGCGTAGTCCAGTGAATCGTCAATAATGTAGTCAAATTCTGGAATTTTACGCATGTTTTTCAAACGATTACCTAGTTCTTTACGAATAGTGCTTGCATGCAGTTGAATGTTTGCCAATACCTCTTTTTTATCAGGACCTGCAAAAATACTCAAATAACATCTTGCCAACGATAAATCAGAAGTGATGCGAACTTGCGTCACTGTTACCATTGCGCCCAAGCAAACTTCGCGAGCATTGCGTTGAAAAAAAGTAGACAATTCTTGTTGAACTACTCCCTCTATTTTATTTTGTCGAATTGATCTCATGGTGCAAATTTAATGCAATCTAATGAATTAATCACCATTGTCATTAAATTGCTGTTAATTATTGTTTATTTATGCAAAATTAACTTACATTTGTGAGTCTAATCAAATCTGTGATGGAAGAAATTGTCAATAAAGTGAAAGATAGTGGGCTTGTTCAAAAAGATTTAGCTGAATACAAGCCACGTTTATCAATGTATGAAATTGACATCGCTGGTCAATTGTGGCAAGGTTTAATTTTGAAAGAAAAAGATTTTCGTGCTTGGTTAAAAGAGCATGATTGGTCACAATATGACAATGGAGCAGTGTGGATTCATTGCAGTGAAGATGTTATTATTCCAGCTTGGGCATATATGTTGATTACTTCTAAACTTACTGAGAGAAATGTACTTTCAGTAGTTGGCTCTAAAACCGATTTGGAAAAAATGCTTATTAAAAAAGCAATTGAAAAAGAAGATTTATCCAATTATAAAGACGCTATGTTGATTGTGAAAGGTTGTACTGATATTCAAGCCATTGATTTTGCTATGTCTGAATTTGTAGCCCATTTTCAAAAAGTAGCTAAATCAATCATGTATGGTGAACCTTGCTCTACTGTTCCTGTTTTTAAAAGACCCAAAAATTAAAGTGCTATGTTTGGAAATAATGATACAAAAGATGAGAAATTAGAACGTCGTGAGGCTTTTAAAGAACGTATCTATTCCATAATGTTTGAAACTACAACTCCGCAAGGTAAAAAGTTTGACCTTTATTTATTAGGGTTTATTCTGTTTTCTTTGCTTATTTTGATGATTGAAAGTATTCCTACGCTCTCAGAAGAAGCAAAATCGTTTTTTTATTATGCAGAATTGATTTTATCCTCTATTTTCATGCTTGAGTACCTCATGAGAATTTATGCATCACCTAAAAAGATGCGCTATATTTTGAGTGTTTGGGGAATCATCGATTTATTGGCTGTGTTGCCTATTTTGCTTATTCCATTTTCCTCCCAAGTTCAGTATTTTAGAATTATTCGAATTTTACGTTTAATACGTATCTTTAAAATTTTTAGAATCAGTAAATTCACTCGTGAAGCCTATTCTTTATATTATTCGTTAACATCGAGTATTTATAAAATAGCTGTCTTTATGTTCTTCGTGTTAATAATATCTATCATCATTGGTGGATTAATGTTTGTGGTAGAAGGTGGACATAATGAAGGCTTTGAATCGATTCCTAAAAGTATTTATTGGGCTATTGTAACAATTACCACAGTCGGATTTGGTGATGTAACGCCTTCGTCTGATTTAGGAAAGTTTTTTGCAACCATTATGATGCTCTTGGGTTATGCTATCATTGCTGTACCTACAGGAATTGTTTCAATGGAAATGTTTAGACAATTAGATAAAAACTTGGTAAAATGCAAAGAGTGCAACCATCCAAATGAACCAGAATCAGCTTTTTGTAGCGCCTGTGGAACATCTATTAAAAAACAAACTCGCTAGTGTTTGTTACCAATATAAGAATGAATATCAAGTAAGAAATTTATATCTTCCTCTATTTTGTTGCCAATGACCACAATGTTCGCTCCTGCTTTGTGTGCTTCTTGTAGTTCTGAAATAGAACGAATACCACCACCAATAATAACTGGAATTGATAATTCCTTTATACGACGAATCATTTGAGGTTTTATTGGGGACTTTGCACCGCTACCGGCATCCATGAAAACAACTTGGTGGCCAATTAATTTCCCCGCAAGTGCTGTGTTGTACGCAATGTTGTATTGATTATTTGGGATAGGGGTAGTCTGACTAACATACGCAACCGACGAATGATTTCCTCCATCAATCAATAAATAAGAAGTTGATATTACTTCCAAATTACTATCGATAATTGACTGTGCCGCTTGAATATGGTGACCGATCAAAAAATCTGGGTTTCTACCAGAAATTAAGTTGAGCAGTAAAATAGCATCTGCTTCTTTTGAAACCTGATTCGATGAACCTGGAAAAATAACAATTGGTATTGAAAGTTTACTCTTTAAATACTTTGTTGTAAATTCAAATTCCTCCCTTGTAACAGTGCTCCCACCAACAAATACATAGTCCACTTTTGAAAAATGTATTTTTTCAATTAATTGATCCATTCGCTCATGCGTCTGACATTTTTCTGGGTCAATTAATATAGCAATTTGATTGAGCCTTGTGAATTGTTCGATTAGTTTCATAATGTAGTTAAAATAGGGTTGTTTTTATTGATGGTAATGACCATGTCCTCTTTCACGATGGATAAAAGATCTACATGATACCATTTATTATCTTTTGAAAAAGTGCATGAAAAGAGTTGTTGGTCATTAAAATCATTAATCAATAGATCACGTTTAAAGATAATCCCTTTTCTTCGTGTAAGTTTTAATAATGCTTCTTTGCAAGACCATGCTCTAACCATTGTTAGTTCATCGTTAACATCTAATAAAGCGATTTCGTTGTCATTTAAAAATTTAGAAGACAAACGCAATGCTTTGGAAGATATAGGTTCGATATCCAATCCTAAAACGTGAGTACTTGAATAAGCAATAGCTGAAAAATTCTTAGAGTGACTGATTGAAATGTGAGGTATTCCTTTAATAAAGGGCGCTCCATCCTTTGTGTATAAAATCGTAGTATTTGGGAAAAAATGCTCTTTTAAAATACGTGTAGATAAGAATTCATACTTGCGTTTTGTGCTAGAAAAAGAATGGTATCTTTCTGATTCCGTTTCATTTAAAAGAAATAAATAATCATCCATTGTATAGTTTTTATACCATAGAAAGACGATTTTTACATCCTCAGCAACTATTTCTTCGAATTGAAACATGATGTAAAAGTAGCAAAAAAGTCGATTTTTTTCAAAAAAATGAAAAGAATGATAAAATGTAACAAATGTTTATTGTTTTGTAAGTTGGTTTATTTAAACGTTGTAAAAATTCATTTTAACGGTCGAAAAAAAGGATAAAAATAGTCTTGTTGAGAAGTCCAAAACGAAGGTATTAAAAAAAATGTTTTATATTTGTTAACGAGAAGTTAAGTAAAAAAAGTTTTTTATTTTTTTAACAAACTGTTGTTTGAAAGTAAAAATACTTATCTTTACGGCTTCAATGGTAATTAAATAAGTTAATAAATTCGCTTTACTTATGTTAAGAAGTCTACATTTGTTATTAGTAAGTTTCTTATTTACAGCCACGTACTCATTTTCTCAATCTGGTTTGGGAACGATTAGAGGGTCGGTTGTCGATGGAGAAACTGGTGAGCCAGTTCCTTTTTCAAAGGTGCTCCTCAAACAGGATGGAACAATTAAAGGTGGTGCAAACACCGATGATGAAGGAAAGTTCCAAATTAACTCGATCGCTCCGGGTTCGTATAATGTTGAAGTGTCTAATCCTGGTGAAGGATACCAACCAACATCATTGACGGGGGTAATCGTTAACGCAGACAAGATTACATTCTTGGATAAAACGGAAATTTCAAAGCCGAAAGACATCAAGAATATTGACGAGTTTGTAGTAGTTGCTTACCGCGTTCCTTTGATTGATAAGAACGGTGGTGCATCAGGGGCAACAGTAACACGTGAGGATATTTCTCGCTTACCAGTTCGTTCTGCTGCAGGTGTTGCGCAAACGGTAGGAGGGGTTAACTCTAACGAAGGAACAGGAGAAATTAGTGTCCGTGGTTCTCGTTCAGATGCGACTTACTACTATATAGACGGTATCAAAGTGCGTGGGTCTTCTAACTTGCCTAAATCAGCGATTGAAGAAGTTTCGGTGATTACTGGGGGGGTACCTGCAAACTATGGTGACGTTACTGGTGGGGTTATTTCCATTACAACAAGAGGTCCGTCTTCAAAATTCTTCGGAAGTATTGAAGCTGTAACTTCTGGTTTTTACGTTAAAGGTAAAGATAAAGATGGATATGACGGTAGAGTATTTGGTTTAGACAAATATGGTTATAACTTAGTAGAAGGTATGATCTCTGGACCTTTGTTTATGAGAAAAGATTCTACTGGTAAGAAAACAAAACCTGTTTTAGGTTTCTTGGTTTCTGCAAGTTACTTAAACGAATTAGATAACCGTCCATTAAACGGTGGAAGTTACCGCGTGAAAAAAGACGTGAGAGATCGTTTGTTGGATCAACCATTGGTAATGAACGCTAATGGAGATGGTTCTTTCTATGCAGCTACTTTGTTGAGAGAAGATGATTTCGAAAAAACGAAATGGAGAATGAACGCGAAAAGTCAGACTTTGTCTGCTCAAGCTAAAATCGATGTAAATACAGGGCCGTCTATGAACTTGTCTTTCGGTGGATCTATGAACTATTTCGATAGAACATTATACAGCAGAAGCGGTTCATTATTGAACTTCCAAAATTTTGGTGTAGGTAAAAACTTAGACTGGAGGGTATTTGGTCGTTTGACTCAACGTTTTACAAATGATAAAGAAGGTTCTTCTTCTAAAGTGAAGTCTGCATTCTACTCTTTAATGGTGGATTATTCTCAATCTAGAAGTAGATCTTATGACCCAAAACATGGTTTCAACTATTTTAACTATGGTCACGTTGGTACATTCCGCTCACACTATGATACAAGTTTAGTATATGTTGACTCTTTACAAGCGTATGTACAACAAACTGTACCATTTACAAATGGTATTGATTTTACACCTTCTGAAACAAACCCTGGATTAGCTGCTGTAACTAGACAGTACTATCAAATGTTTGGAACTCCTGTTGACATCAACATGTTGCGCGATGGAAACGGTTTGATGAACGGTGGTGCTCCTTTGAATGTTTACAATTTGTGGAACAACTTAGGTACTCCTTACAATGGTTTTGGTATTTCTGAAAACAACCAATTCCGTGTTTCTGGTTCTGGTTCTATCAACGTAGGTGGTCACTCTATTTCTTTAGGGTTTGAATACGAACAACGTACTGACCGTGGTTTCTCTAACGGTGACTTAGGTCCTATCGGTTTATGGGATCATGCTCGTTTGTTAGCTAACAGCCACATCAAAGAGTTAGACGTTACTCGTCCAACAATCATTCAAGATGGTGCTTATAGAAAAATCTATTTTGACCGTTTGAACACTGGTTATGCTTATAACAATGGAGGTGTTTATGGTGGTGCTAAGAGTGGTGCAACTGGTGGACAAGTAGATTACCAATCATTCTTTGATTACAATGTAAGAAAAGAATTAGGATTAGCAACTGGTGGTTCTGATATCTTAGATATCGACTCTTATGATCCAAGTATGTTTAATTTTGGTATGTTCTCACCAGATGAGTTGTTGAACAATGGTAAATCATTCGTTAGCTACTATGGTTACGACCACACAGGTAAACGTGTTAAAGGACGTACAGACATTGATAAATACTTCAATGAGTTTGACGAAAACGGAAATTACAAACGTTTCATTGGTGCATTCCAACCAACATACATTGCTGGTTATATCATGGATAAATTTGCATTCCGTGACTTAGTATTCAACGTTGGGGTACGGGTTGACGTTTTTGACGCTAACCAACCAGTATTGAAAGACAAATATTTATTCCACAATGCATTGACAGCTGCTGAAGCAAGAGCTAAAGTTGGTCAATCAGGTTATGACTGGGTTGCAATTCCTGAGTCTATGGGAGATAAATACACTGTATATGTTGACGATGTGAATTCTCCAGGAAAAATCAATGGATTTAGAAATGGAGATACTTGGTACAATGCAAACGGTGATGTAGTTGATGACCCTAAAGCTTTAAGAGGTGCTAACGGTATCGCTCCATGGTTAGTTGACCCAAGTAAGAAAACAATCGGAAGCTCTGCTTTTGAAGATTATAAAGCACAAGTGAGTGTAATGCCTCGTATCGCATTCTCTTTCCCTGTATCTGAAGAATCTTCTTTCTTTGCTCACTATGATATCTTGACAAAACGCCCAACAACAGGTGTTCGTTTTGATCCTTATGAGTATCAATTTATTCAAACAAGAAGTGACGTTATTAATAACTCAAACTTGAAACCTGAGAAAACAATTGACTATGAATTAGGTTTCCAACAAGTGTTAACACGTACATCTTCTTTGAAAATCTCTGCTTTCTACCGTGAACAAAGAGATAACGTTCAAATGATTAACGTTGTAGAAGCATATCCTGCAACTTACAAAACTTTTGGTAACAGAGACTTCGGTACTGTAAAAGGTTTAACAGTTGCTTATGATTTGAGAAGAACAGGAAATATCCGTATGACTGCAGCATATACATTACAGTTTGCTGATGGTACTGGTTCTGATGCTACTTCAATGTCTGGTTTAATCAACGCTGGTTTGCCAAACTTGAGAGCAATCTTCCCTTATTCTTTTGACCAACGTCACGCTTTTGCAATCACTTTTGATTACAGATACGGCGCAGGTAAAGATTACAACGGACCAAGAATCAAAGATTTCGAAGTGTTCAGAAACATGGGGTTAAATATCTTGACAAATATCTACTCAGGTAACCCTTATTCAAGACAAACTAAAATTACTGATGCTGGTTCTTTCAACCCTGGATCTTCAGGTCTTGATGGATCAACAAATGGTTCAAGATTACCATGGTCTTACCGTTTAGACTTAGTATTGGATAAAACATTTGATTTTGAAGTTGGTAAAACTGAAGATAAGAAACGTGATTTATACTTGAACGTTTACTTACGTATTACAAACTTATTTAATCAAAAGAACGTGTTGAGCGTTTATCGTGCAACAGGTAACTGGAATGATGATGGATACTTAGAGGATGCTGATAGCCAAGCTTCAATTTTGTCTCAACAAGATGCACAATCTTACAGAGATTATTACTTGATGAAGATTCAAAATCCTTACAACATCAGTGCACCAAGAACTATTCGTTTAGGTGTTAAGTTTGACTTTTAATTCATACTAACAATAAAAGATATGAAAAATTACTTTAAATCGACGTTAATACTTGGAGCATTTACAATGCTTTCAACTATTACTTTGGCTTGGAATGATCCATCAACTGGAGCAGGAAAGCCAAACAAAAACGGTCCTAAAAGTGCTGGATGTGCACCTGCTACGCAGAAGTATATCTTAGAATTTAACGACGTATCTGCTCTTTTAGAAATGGGTGGGGTATTGTTCATGGACCGTCAAAAAAACGTAGCTGGTTACGAAGTTCCTAAAGGTGGTGGTGTAAGAGCAATCTTTGCTGCTGCTTTATGGATGGGTGGAAAGGACGAAAATGGTCAGTTGAAATTGGCTGCTGTTACGTTCCGTTCTAATGGTAACGACTTCTGGGGAGGTCCTTTGACTGTAACAACTCCATACCCAGCTAACGTAAACTATGACCCATCAAGCCCCGTTGGTGACAATACTATTCGCCCTTATGGTCCAGCTGAAATTTCTGCTGAGCAATGTGCGAAGTATGACAAATTCTTCCCTATGAATAAAGCGTCTGTTATTCGCTTTAGCATTTGGTGGGAATCTTGTAAAGATCCAAACGCGACTCCAGGTGCTTGTGAGGCTTTAGATGAAGAATCTTTGCCTACGAACGCTGAATTGGCTGCTATCCAAGAATGGCCTGCTCACGGTGATATGTCTTTATTCCAAGACTATTACTTGGCTCCTTTCTACGATAGAAACGGTGACGGTGTTTACAACCCAATCGATGGTGGTGACTACCCTTGGTATGATGATATCTTAGGTCGTGATGACGTAGAATGTGGTATCGACCGTCGTGTAACTTTGTTCGGTGACCAAACTATTTGGTTTGTATTCAACGATAAAGGTAACGTTCACTCTGAATCAAAAGGTGAACCTATCGGTATGGAAGTTCGTGCTCAAGCATTTGCTTTTGCTACTTCTGACGAAATTAACCGTATGACTTTCTATAACTATGAGTTGATCAACCGTTCTACTCAAACGTTAACAAATACTTTCTTCTCTCAGTATGTTGACCCAGACTTAGGATTCTCTGAAGATGACTATGTTGGTTGTGACGTATCAAGAGGTTTAGGTTATGCTTATAACAAAGATGATTTTGACGAAACAGATGGTTCTCAAATTGGATATGGTGCGAATCCTCCTGCTATTGGTGTTGACTTCTTTGAAGGTCCTTACCAAGATCCAGATGGAATTGATAACCCTGGTCCACACTACGATCCTGCAACTAAAACATGGGTTTCTCCAGCTGTTGACTCTGCGTTAAACTATAATGGTATTGTTTACCGTGGTATTGGTACTGGTTATGGTGACGGAATCATTGATAACGAGCGTTTTGGTATGAGACGTTTTACATACTATACTCGTGTTGCTGTATATCCTTACACTGACCCTCAAACTGCTAACCAGTTCTATAACTTTATGTCTGGTAAATGGGCTGATGGTTCAAACATTACGTTCGGAGGAAAAGGTTATGGAGGTTCTATCTTAACTGACTATGTTTTCCCTGGTGATTCTGACCCATTAAATTGGGCTACTAAAGGTATCGATCCAGGAAATACTGAACCTTGGGATGAAATCTCTGTTAATAATACAGATAAAGATAGACGTTTCGTTCAGTCTGCTGGTCCATTTACTTTGTTGCCTGGTGCAATGAATAACATTACTGTTGGTATCGTTTATGGTCGTGCAGCAGGTGGAGGTTTATTAGCTTCTGTTAACACAATGAAAGTAGCAGATACTAAAGCACAAAACTTGTTTGATGCATGTTTTAGAATCTTAGATCCACCAAATGCTCCTAAATTACAAATTCAAGAATTAGAAAATGAATTGATTTTGACTATTTCAAATCCTTCAACTTCTAATAACTACAAGGAATTGTACGCTCAAATTGACGATATCAATACTCCTGATACTTTGGCTCCTGAAGATCGTATGTATCACTTTGAAGGTTACCAAATTTATCAGTTAGTTGACGAGTCTGCTTCTGTTGCTGATATTGGCAACTTAGCTAAATGTAGAGAAATTATTCAATGTGACGTTAAAAATGGCGTGAAAGAATTGGATAACTATACATTAAATGAACAATATGGTTTCTTAGAAGGAAAACGTATGGTTACTGGTACTGATGAAGGTATTAAACACTCTTTTAAAGTAACAAAAGATGCGTTTGCTATTGGTGATAATCGTTTGGTTAACCATAAGACATACTACTTTGTAGCAGTTGCTTATGCTTACAATAATTATGCGAAGTTTGATCCAAATGACCCAACAAAATTAAATGGTCAAAAAGTACCTTACATCGTTTCTCGTTTATCTTATGATGGTAATGCTATTGCATCTGTTCCTGCAACACCACATAATCCAACTCCTGAATTAGGTGGTACATACCAAGTTGCTGAATATGGTTCATCTCCACGTGTAACTCGTATCGATGGTTATGGAAATGGTAACCGTGCGTTAGAATTAACTACAGCTTCTCGTGAGCAAATCGTTTCTACTGGTAAAGTAAACGAATTAGAATACGAAAGAGGTGGTTCTCCAATTAATATTAAAGTTGTTGACCCACTTAACGTTGCTGATGGTTATTTTGAATTGTCTTTCAGAGATTATACTAAATCTAACGAAAGCTTCTCAAGAAACTCTGCGGATACTGCTAACTGGGTAGTTTACCGTTACGCTTCTAAAGGTGGTGCTTTATTGGATTCTGTGACAAGTGATCAACGTATCGCTAATTACAACAATTCTTTAGGATATGTACGTGTAATTCCTACAAATAATGAGCAAATCATACCACAATGGGGTATTTCAATTCAAATTAATCAGCAGAAATACCATTATGAATCTAGTGGTTTGACTTCATTAGAAAAGTATGTAACTGATCCGATTTCTTCATCTATCCATTTTGCAGATAGTTCTAAGCGTTGGTTGGCTTTCTTTAATGATGATGACCAATACCACCCTTTCAACTGGATTCGTGCTGGTAAAACTGAAACAGTAGATGATAACCCTGATGCTTTACCTTGGTTGAATCCTAAGAATTATAAAGATGAAACAGGTTTTGGTACTGACCCTAACCAAGTGTTTGAAAAGTTATTAGATGGTGGAGTTGCTCCATTTAGATTAGTTGGTAAAAACGTAGAGTTCATGCCATTCGCTCATCACCCAAGATTGAGAGATGCAAACTCAACTAACAACTATACTTCTCATCCATCTATTTCTTTCTTACCAAGTGTGGATATCGTAATCACTTCTGATAAGAGCAAATGGACTAGATGTCCAGTTATCGAGTTAGGACGTGACTCTTCATTGACGCAAGGTGGCGCTAGAGCTGGTGCTTTGAGAAGAGGTCAAAGTGTTGATAAAAACGGACAACCTGATGGTACAGGTACTGGTATGGGATGGTTCCCTGGATATGCTGTAGATTTGGAAACAGGTGCTCGTTTATACATGGCATTTGGTGAAAACTCTGTGTTGACTCAAGATGGTGGTCGCGATATGATTTGGAATCCTTCTTCTCGTCCAATGGACCAATACGGTAACTATATCATGGGTGGGGTTCAACCAATCTGGGTGTTCGGAACGCAAGCGAAAACAATTAACGATAGATCTTCTTCTATCAACTTGCGTGATATTCCAAACTATGATCCAAATGACGTAAGTAATAACTTTATCTACGATATTTACAAGGATTTAGAAAACCCTTCAACAACTTCTTCTGTTGTTACTGAACGCTCTCGTCAGTTATACAGTAACTTAGCTTGGATTGCTTACCCTCGTACTCGTGGTGCATTACTTGCAACAGATGTTATGATTAAATTACGTGTTAACAAAGAATACAAAGATTACGTAGCAACTAATAACAATGCTGGTAAACCTAAATATTCTTGGAACATGTCTGATTTAGCTACTCGTACTAATACACGTGAAGCTTTATCTGAAGTGTTGGATATGATTAACGTGGTTCCAAACCCTTACTTAGCTTACTCAGAATATGAGAAGAGCCGTTTGGATACTCGTGTTAAGATTACAAATCTTCCTGATCAATGTACTGTAAGAATTTTCAGCTCAAATGGTAAATTAATCCGTACATTTAAGAAAGATAGCCCTGTAACATCAATCGATTGGGATTTGAACAACCACAAAGCAATTCCTGTTGCTTCTGGTGTGTACTTAATCCACGTAGATGTACCTGGTGTTGGTGAGCGTGTATTGAAATCGTTCATTGGTGTACGTCAAGTTGACTTACAAGGTATTTAATCATAAAAAGACTAATTGAAGAATATGAAACGTTCAATTTTAAATATTAAGTCTGCGTTTATCTGTGGAGCTCTATTAGCGAGCTTCACAGTGAATGCTGGAAACGAAGACCGTGTAGGTCAGGCTGGTGCTGCTCACCTTTTGATTAATCCATGGGCGAGAAGTGCTGCTACGGGCGACGCTGGTATTTCTTTTACAAATGGTTTAGAAGCTACTTTTACTAACGTTGCTGGTTTAGCATCTACGGATAAAACGCAAATCAAGTTTAACTATACAAACTGGATGGGTTCTATGACAGGTGTTTCTTTAAACAGTGCTGGTATTGCTCAACGTTTAGGTAGTGCTTCTGTAATTGCTGTTAGTATCCAAGCTTTAAACTATGGAGATGTATTGGTAACGACTGTACAAAACCCAGAAGGTAACATTGGTACTTTCTCACCTCGTGCTAATATCTTTAATGTTGCTTATGCGCATACTTTCTCTAAATCTATTTCAGGGGGTATTAACATTAAAGTTGTGAACGAAGGGATTTCTAACTTAAAAGCTACTGGTGTTGCTATCGATGCTGGTATCCGTTATGTTTCTGGTGAACAAGAACAATTGAAGTTCGGTATCGCTTTGAAAAACGTTGGTCCAGTAATGAAATATAAAGGTGACGGTTTGAACAACCAAGTTCAATACTTGACTTCAAGCTTCATCGGTTCTATGGAACAACGTACTGCAACATTCGAAATGCCTTCTTTATTGTCAATCGGTGGTTCGTACGATTTCATCTTTAACGAAATGAACCGTTTGATTTTAGGCTTAGGTTTTACAGCGAACTCATTCTCTAAAGACCAATTCAGAATTGGTTTAGACTATGGATTCTCTTCAAGCAAAGTAGCTTTTAACTTAAGAGCTGGATACGTCTTTGAAAAAGGAATCTTTAAAGCGGAAAACAGATCTAATGCTTTAATCGGTCCATCTTTTGGATGTTCTGTTGATGCATTGGTTGGTGAAAAGAAAAGTGCTTTGGGTATTGAATACACTGCTCGTATGGCTGGAATCTTCGGATTTATTCATACAGTTGGTGCAACAATTAGCTTGAAATAAAATATTTTTTATATATTTGTAAGAAAGAGAGTCCTCTTGGGGCTCTCTTCTTTTTATGTTAAATCGTAAGGTTATGGCACAAATTAATTATTACACAGAAGAAGGTTTAAACAAACTAAAACAAGAATTGCACGAAATGAAAACGGTGCAAAGGCCAGCTATTTCTCAACAAATTGCTGAAGCAAGAGATAAAGGTGACTTATCTGAAAATGCTGAATACGATGCAGCTAAAGAAGCTCAAGGGATTTTAGAAATGAAAATCGCTAAATTGGAAGAGATCGTTAGCAATGCTCGTATTTTTGATGATTCTAACATTGATACTTCTAAAGTTTTTATTCTTTCTAAAGTAAAGATTAAAAATGTTAAAAATAACATGATGATGGAGTACACCTTAGTTGCTGAAAATGAAGCTGACTTGAAGGAAAAGAAAATCTCTGTTGAATCACCTATTGGTAAAGGTTTGCTTGGTAAATCTGTTGGTGAAATTGCAGATATTCAAACTCCAAATGGAATTGTTCAATTTGAAATCGTAGAAATTTCTAGATAATGGCGTCCATTTTTACCAAAATTATTAACAAAGAATTGCCTGCATACATCGTTGCAGAATCGGATGATTTTTTAGCATTTCTCGACATTATGCCTTTAAGAAAAGGTCACGTATTGGTTATCCCTAAAAAAGAAATTGACTATATTTTTGATATAGAAAATGATTTATTAGCGGATATGATGGTCTTTGCAAAGGAAGTTGCAACTAAAATGAAAAATGTACTCCCTTGTAAACGCATTGGAGTTGCTGTAATCGGATTGGAAGTTCCGCACGCACACATCCATCTTGTTCCAATTAATGAAGTCGGCGATATTAATTTTGCACAACCTAAGTTGCAATTATCAGCTGATGAATTAATGGAAACAATGGAGTTAATTAAAAAAGGTTAATTTTTTTTAGATATTAATTTATTTTACATACTTTTAATCAATCAATTTAAACTAAAATTATATGACTGGTTTGATAGCTCTAGGAGTAATTGCTGTTTTGGTTATTTGGTATATCTATGCCAATAACAAATTAGTAGCATTAAAAAACAATCGTGAAAATGCCTTCGCTGATATTGACGTTCAATTAAAACAACGTCATGATTTAATTCCTCAGTTGGTTGCAGCTGTCAAAGGATACATGGATCATGAAAGCGAAGTGTTGAGTCGCATAACAGAAGCTCGTTCTAAAGCAATGAAAGCTACTGACGTTAATTCTAAAATTGAAGCAGAAAAAGAAGTGGATGCTGCAATGAAATCGTTTAATGTTCAAGTTGAAGCTTATCCAGATTTAAAAGCGAGTTCAAACTTCTTGCAATTGCAAGGTGAGATTTCAGATGTAGAAAACAAATTAGCAGCGGTAAGAAGATACTTCAATTCTGCTACTAAAGAGTTGAACACTGCAATTGAGTCTATTCCAACAAACATTGTTGCTGGTATCAAAAAAATGGTTCCTCAACCGTTCTTTGATTTAGGTCAAGAACAACGTGCACAAATGGATCAAACACCAACAATTTCTTTTAAATAAGAATGAAATACGTAGGGTTACATACTCAAATACAAAAGAACAATAGGAAATCGCTGCTATTATTAGCGGCGTTTCCTTTGCTTATACTTATTGGAGTTTATGTTGTTCTGTTCATCTTGAATAGTGAAACGCCTGAACAAGTAACACCACTTTTTCTTACAACTACTCCAATCGTTCTTGTTCTAATAGGTATATGGTTTATAATAGCCTATTTTTTTAACTCACAACTGATTCAGCATGCTGTGCAATCTCGACCGCTTGAACGTAGGGAAAATATGCGTGTTTACAACTTAACGGAGAATCTTTGCATGTCTGTTGGTATGAAAATGCCTAAACTATATGTTATTGATTCTCCAGCATTGAATGCTTTTGCTAGTGGCATTAACGATAAAACGTTTGCGGTCACTCTGACGAGTGGCTTAATTGATTCATTGAATGATGATGAATTAGAAGGAGTGATAGCGCATGAATTAACGCATATTCGCAATAAAGACGTACGTTTGTTAATTGTAACTATCGTGTTTGTCGGTATATTCGGTGTTATTGTCGATGTATTATTTCGCAACCTGTTGTATTCTAATTCTTCTAGAAGACGAGATGACAAAGGTGGTTCACCAGTTATTTTGGTGATTCTATTAGTAGCTGTTGTCTTGTATTTCTTCTCTATGATTTTTAAGTTTGCTCTTTCAAGAAGTCGTGAATACATGGCTGATGCTGGTGCTGTTGAAATGACAAAAAATGCACCTGCTCTTGCCAATGCACTTCGAAAAGTTTCGGGTAACTCTGTCTTAGACACAACAAATAACGAAGTAAAAGAATTGTTTTTGGACAATGGTTCTCCAGAAGATTCTAAAAGTTTCTTTTCTTCTGTTTCTTCTATTTTTGCAACACATCCCCCTATTGAAAAGCGTATCAAAGTTTTAGAACAATATTGATAGTATTGCTATGCATAGACTTTTTTACTTTTTACTTTTAATTACGCTACCATACGCTCTTCGCGTATACTATCGCCGTAGAAAAATCATCAATTCTCCTAAGGAATTTTTCGGGAGTACCATCTATGTCAGTAATCACGCTGCATCTTTTATGGATCCTTTAATCATTGCAGGTTTGCGTTTGCCTATTGTTTTTTTTATGACGCGTTCAGATGTGTTTACAAAATTAACTAGACCTATTCTTTGGGCTGCTCACATGTTGCCGATTTATCGTGAAAGAGATGGAGTAGATACTAAAAGGAATAACATGGAAGTGTTTGACCAATGCGCACGAATTCTTAGTTGGGGAAGAAATTTATTAATTTTTGGTGAAGGCTTTACTGATGAAGTGTTTGTTAGACGTTTAAAACCACTTAAAAAAGGAGCTGTGAGAATTGGTTTTCATACGTTAGAATATACGCAATGGAAAAAACAAATTTATATAGCAACAATTAGTTGTAACTATTCTGATCCTCACAAAATAGGAAGCGATTTGTTGATGATCACTTCCGATAAAATTTGTTTAAATGATTACAAAGAACAATACTTAGCTAATCCTTCTAAATGCATCGCCATTCTAACTGAACTATTAGAAAATCGATTAAAAAGTAATTTAACTCATGTTGAAGATATAGAACAAACAAGTTTTCACGAAAACATTATGAAGTTAACTCGTAAAGGGATGAGCGCTACTAATTCGGATTTGTCTATTCCATTGGAACAACGTTTTTCTTATTCGAAAAAACTTGCTGATTGGATGAATGTGAATTCAACAAAAACTTCACCAGAGTTAAAACAATTAGAACAAGATTTAGCCGATTACTATAAGGAGTTGGATATTAAAGCCATTAATGACAACGATTTGGTTGCTTTCAAAGAAAACAAATTAAGTACTCTAAGCAATTGGTTGTACCTTGTTTTATTAGCCCCAATTGCTTTTTTAGGTTTTTTCCACTGTGCACCATCGTATATTTTTGTTAAACGATTTGTAGAAAAAACATTTAAACGAAGAGATTTTTGGCCTTCTGTAAAATTGCTAATGGGAATGTTGCTGATTGGTATTTATAATATTCCCTTTATTTTCTTATTCAAAAAGTATATTTATCCAGATTATTGCTATGCAATTTTGTATTATCTACTAATAGGCGTATTTGGAATGGTTGCGTACCACTGGCGTGAAAATTATGTTGCTGTTTTGCAAAAGAAGAAAGAAAAAAAGATGAATCTTCAACCGATTATAGCTAAAAGAAATGAATTAGAAGAACGAGTGAAAGCGTTAATCCCAGTTGCGTAACAACGTGAATTCTTCAAAAAAATAGCATTTTTTAGGATAATTCATTAATTTTATGCTTTATATCAAAAATTAAACTATTTTTGCATTTTTGAAAATTGACGTTAAATGTTAGAAAATTTTACACCAGACGAATTAAAAAGACAGTTTAAGTCTAATAAGAACTTAAGAGTAATCACTTATACTTTAGGTGGACTATTGGTTGCTACTATTGGTTATTTAGCTTACTATCAATTTGTAAAAGTTCCTAAAGCTAAAAAATCAGAAGATGCTTATTGGTATGGAATGAACTTGATAGCTCAAGATTCTACAGATATGGCCATTCAAGAATTGCAATCTCAAGTTAAGAAATTTGATGGTTTAACTGGAGGAGAAAATGCTCAATTTTTATTGGCTTCTCAATACATGAAGAAAGGCGACTTCAAAAAGGCATTAACTGAATTGGAAAAAGTAAACGTGAAGGATTCTTATGTTTCTGCAATGGTTGTAGGTTTACAAGGTGACTGCAACAGCCAAATGAAGAAATACAAAGAAGCTGCTGCATTGTATCAAAAAGCTGCAAAAGTTGATGTAAATGAATTCACTTCTCCAATGTATTTATTCAAAGCAGGTTTAGTTAGTGAAGAATTACAAGATTATGCTTCTGCTTTGAAATTCTACGAAGAAATCAAAGATCAATTCACTACTTTTGCTAATCAAAAAACAATTGATAAATACATCGCAAGAGTATCTAACTTGAAATAATAAAAAGTATGGCAACAGCTAATCGCAATTTGTCAGAATACAATAAGGACTTTGTTCCAAATGGTGCCGATTATAAAATCGGCATTGTTGTTTCTGAATGGAATGAATCAATCACACTTAATTTACTTAAGGGTGCCAAACAAGCTTTGCTTGAAAATGGTGTGTTAGAAGAAAATATCGTCGTTCGATTTGTTCCTGGAACGTTCGAATTACCTTTAGGATCTCAGTATTTTTGTGAAATGACCAACGTTGACGGTGTAATTGCTATCGGTGTGGTTATTCAAGGTGAAACACGTCATTTTGATTTTGTTTGTGAAGGGGCAACTTTAGGAATTAAAGACGTTATGCTGAAATACAATAAACCTGTTAGTTTTTGTGTTTTAACGGATAACAACATGCAACAATCCATCGACCGTTCTGGTGGTAAATATGGTAACAAAGGTATTGAATGTGCCATTGCTTGTATGAAAATGATTGATTTATACCGTGCTTTTAGAAAATAAGCGTTATGACTTTAATTAAATCTATTTCTGGTATTAGAGGTACTATTGGCGGTTCTGTTGGCGATGCTTTAACTCCAGTTGATACTGTGCGCTTTGCTGCTGCTTATGGTACTTGGTTAATAGAATCTACTGAAGGTAAACTAAAAGTGGTTATTGGTAGAGATGCACGTTTGTCGGGACAAATGATTGCTGATTTGGTGTCATCGACTTTAGTTGGATTAGGAATTGATGTGATAAACCTTGGATTGTCAACTACTCCAACTGTAGAAGTGGCTGTTCCTATGGAAAAAGCCAATGGTGGAATTATTTTAACAGCGAGTCATAATCCTAAACAATGGAATGCACTCAAGTTATTGAATCATAAAGGTGAGTTTATTTCTGCTGAAGAGGGACAACGTATACTTGAATTAGCTGAAAAAGATGCGTTTTCTTTTGCTGAAGTGGATGATTTGGGTACAGTATCTTATAATGATTCTTACTTGCAAAAACACATTGATGCTGTTTTAAATTTGCCCTTAGTCGATAAAAAAGCAATCGAAGCTGCTAACTTTTCTGTCGTAGTTGATGCTGTTAACTCAACAGGTGGTGTTTTTATTCCTGAATTATTATCTGCTTTAGGAGTTAAAAACATTACACGACTTTATTGTGAACCAACTGGGCATTTTCCGCATAATCCTGAGCCTCTACCTGAACATTTAGTAGATCTTTCTTCTAAAGTTGTTGAAGTTAATGCGGATTTAGGTATTACTGTTGATCCAGATGTAGACCGTTTGGCAATGGTTTGCGAAGATGGTTCTATGTTTGGTGAAGAATATACGCTTGTTGCCGTTTCAGATTATGTTTTAACACATACGCCTGGTTCAACTGTTTCCAACCTTTCTTCAACAAGAGCTTTGAGAGATATTACTGAACAAAGAGGTTTAACTTACACAGCTGCTGCTGTTGGTGAAGTGAATGTAGTTAAGACTATGAAGGAAACCAACGCGATTATTGGTGGTGAAGGAAATGGTGGTGTGATTTATCCTGAGTTGCACTATGGACGTGATGCTTTGGTTGGAGTTGCTTTATTTTTAAGTCATTTAGCACATAAAAAGATGACTGTTTCCCAATTGAGAGATAGCTATCCAAAATACACTATTTCTAAAAATAAGATTGAATTAACTCCTTCTATAGATGTGGATATGATTCTTTCTAAAATGGCTGCTAAGTATGCACATGAAGAAGTGGATACTCGTGATGGTGTAAAGATTTACATTGGCAAAGAGTGGGTGCATTTGAGAAAGAGTAATACAGAACCTATTATTCGTATCTATTCTGAAAGTGAAAATGAGGACAAAGCCAATGAATTGGCGGAACGTATTATAAATGAAATTAAAGAGCTGTTTTAACAAACAGCTTTTTTTGTATTCTTTATCAATCTCTTGTTTTGTCTTTATTTTGTACCTTTGTGTAAAATCTAAAGAATGAAATTGCATTACCGTGAATTAGGGGAGGGAAAGCCGTTTGTTATTTTACATGGTCTTTTTGGGTTTTCTGACAATTGGCAAACGCATGCTAAAAAAATAGCTGAATATTACCGAGTTATTTTAGTTGATTTGCGCAACCATGGTCATTCCGATTGGAGTGATGACTTTTCTTACGAATTAATGGTGGCTGATGTCAAAGAATTATTCGATGATTTGCAATTAAATCATGTTTGCCTGATGGGACATTCCATGGGAGGAAAGGTTTCAATGATGTTTGCTCAACAATATCCTGATTTACTTCAAAAATTAATAATCGTTGATATGGGCGTAAAAGCGTATCCTCCACATCACCAAACTATTTTTGAAGCAATGTTGACCATGGATCTTTCACTTATTCAAACTCGTTCCGAAGCGGAGCAACATTTGTCAAAATACATTGATTCTGAAGGTATCAAACAGTTTTTATTGAAGAATTTATATTGGATAGAAAAAGGACGTTTGGCTTGGCGAATGAATTTACCAGTCTTACACCGTAAAATGAACGGTATTTTAACGGGATTAGAAGAACAAGAATGTTTTGTTAACACACTATTTATAAGAGGTAAACAATCTAATTATATTTTGGATGAAGACATAGATGCTATTGAAAATCTTTTTCCAGATTCTGAAATTGTAACCATTGAAAACGCTGGACATTGGGTGCATGCTGAACAACCTGCTGAATTTATTGAATCTGTTCTTTCATTTTGTTTGAGATAATTAATGAGTCATAAAAAAGTTGTCATTATTGGTGCTGGACCTGCGGGTTTAATGGCGGCTTTTACATTGTCAAAGCAACCAAATGTTTCTGTTGAAGTATTTGATGCAAGCAAGGCAGTTGCACGTAAATTTCTTGTAGCTGGTCATGGTGGTTTTAACTTGACACATTCTGAAAATCTTGTTGATTTTGTTCAAAAATACAGTCACCCTTTTATTTCCGATGCAGTTTTAGAATTTACACCCGACGATACAATTCAATTTTTGTCAGATATTGGAATAGAAACATACACTGGCTCAAGTGGTAAAATTTTTCCAGTTAAGTCTATCAAACCTATTCAAGTACTCAACAATTGGTTAGATGCTTTGGCTAAAAAATCTGTTTCCATTCACACCGCTCATAAATGTATCAATTTTGATAAACACAATGTAGTGTTTGAACACAATGATGTAACTATTGAAGTAAATTATGACTATTTGATTTTTGCTTTGGGTGGTGCTTCTTGGTCTGTTACTGGTTCTAAAGGTGATTGGTTGCCCCTTTTCTCTTCTAAAGGAATTGAAGTTGCCCCTTTTCAGGCGAGTAACGCAGGAATTGAACTTGCTAATTGGAATACTGATTTACAAGGAGGCGTTTTAAAAAATACTGCTATAACGATTGGAAATCAGACTCGTTTTGGAGAAATAGAATTGACTGCTTACGGTTTAGAAGGAGCACCTGTTTACTCTTTAAACAAAGAGGTGAGGAATGGAACAGAAGAGCTTTATTTGAATTTGAAACCTACTTTTTCTCTTGAATATTTACAACAATTACACCAATCATTTAAAGGATCACATACCGATTTTCTAAGGTCAATAAAATTATCAAAACCCGCCATAAATCTTATGAAATCCGTTCTTTCAAAAGACGATTTTATGGATAGTGAACAGTTAGTACAAGCTATTGTTAATTTGCCTTTATCCATTCATAAATTACGACCAATTGAAGAGGCTATTTCAACAGTTGGAGGAATCACTATGGAATCTATTACCCCATTTTTTGAATTAAAACAGTTTCCTACTGTATTTTGTATAGGAGAAATGTTAGATTGGGATGCGCCAACAGGCGGGTACTTACTTCAAGCTTCTTTTTCAACTGGCGTTAAGACAGCGCAAAAGATTAATCAATACGAGGAAGGTTGATGCGCTCTTGCACCACAAAACTAGTAGGGAATTCACTACTCACTTCTGTTTTTAGCTGATCTGCTTCTAATTGAGTTCTAAAATCACCTACTTTTAGAATATAATTTGGTGCATTATAAGTAACGTATGTTTCAATTTTTGGATATTTTCTTGAAAATTGAGCTCTCATTTTGTCAACCTGAGAACGATTTGAATCAAAAAATAATTGCACACGAAATCCATTCATCATAACGTTTAATTCAGGAGCAATTGGCTCTCCTTTTTTACGTATAATGTCATTAATTCGTTGATCTTTAATTACTTCTACTTTACCTTGTCCCATTAAAAATAAAGGAGAAATTATCATTAAAAATAAGATTAAACCATTTTTCATTAGCTATTGATTTGTTTACAAATTTAAGTACTATTCTTTTGTTGTTCTACAAATTATATGCCACTTTTTGATAATGAAATGTTAATAACTTTAAAAAAATCAACTAAAATATCTTGTGTTGTTATTTAGAATCATTATAAATTAATCATTCCAGCGTGAAAAATGTCATTAATTTGTCATTAACATGGCTTAAAATTTTAAATTTGCTCCTGCTGAATAGTGTTTATTCAGTGTAAAATAAGCATTTTTGACTTGAAAATATCTAATATTCAAATGTTTAGAAAGATTAACAAATGGTATATCGGTGCATTAGCAGTTGTGCTAATGGCTGGTAATTTTGATGCACATGGAGCAGATGGTGCAGCTTTGTTTAAAAAATGTGCTACGTGTCACAGTCCTTTCAAAGATGGGACAGGACCGAAACTTCAAGGAGTTAGAGAAAAGTGGACTGATGGTGGAGCTAAAGACGGGTCTCTTTACACATGGGTAAGAGACTGGGAAGCGGCAGCGGCATCGGATCCTTATGCTGCTTCAGTAGTGAAGGTTAAGCCATCTAACATGGACAAGTTTCCTGCGTTAACAAATGAAGAAATCGATGCGATTTTTGATTATGTTGATGCACAACAAGATGCAAAACCAGCAGATGCTAGTGCTGTAACAACCGGAACTGCAAGTTTAGACAATGTAGTGGAAGAAGAGTCATCTGTTGGATGGATTTGGATTGCATTAGGAATTGTACTTGCTGTTGCAGTAATGTCAATTGGTAGCGTTTATCGCCAATTAGCAATTGTTGCAGCTGAGCAAGAAGGTAAAGATGTCGAAGACATCACTTATGGTTCTGAGTTGAAAAAATGGGCTTGGAAAAACAGAAAGTGGGTTGGATTAGGAACATTGGTTGTTGTGATGGCGTTCTTCGTTTCGTTGTTCTTAGCTTTATATAGTATCGACGTAAAAGAAGGATATCAACCTTCTCAACCAATTGATTTCCCTCACTCTGTTCACGCAGGTATTAATGGTATCGATTGTAAATATTGTCACAATTCAGTTACAGAATCTAAAACAGCAGGATTACCTTCTGTGAACGTTTGTATGAACTGTCATAAGCAAGTTACTGGTACTACACCAGAACAACAAGAGAAAATCAAAAAGATTTACGAAGCAGCAGGATGGGATGGAAGCGTTTACACTGGTGAAACAAAAGAAATTGTTTGGAACAAAGTTCACGTTTTACCTGACCACGTTTATTTCAGCCACGAACAACACGTAGTTGCTGGTGGAGTTGACTGTGCACAATGTCACGGTGATATGAAAACAAGAAAGGCTACAGCACAAGTAATGCCTGTTACAGAATTGAATAAAGTAGAAGGAAATATCCAATTGACAAAACCTACATTAACAATGGGTTGGTGTATCGAGTGTCACGATGCTAAAGGTATTTCTGATGGTCCATTAGATATAAAAGGTGATGGATACTATGCAGAAATTCACAAGCGTTTGCTTGAAAATGATCCTAAATTATATGAGAAATACTTGAAAGATGGTAAAGTATCTGTAAAAGAATTAGGTGGATGGGAGTGTGCTAAATGCCATTATTAATTAACGAATTATAGAAGTCAAATTATCATGGGAATGACAAGAAAATATTGGAAAGGTCTTGAAGAGTTGCATGAAACTCCTGAGTTCTTAGCTTCTAAAAACCAAGAATTTCAAGAAGAGTTATCAATCGAAGAATTCTTAGGTGACGAGAAACTAGGAAAAACATCTACTTCACGTAGAGATTTCTTAAAGTTTTTAGGATTTAGTGTTGCTGCAGCTACTGTAGCAGCATGTGAATCACCTGTAACAAAGGCGATTCCTTACGTAAACAAACCAGAACACGTTACACCAGGTATGCCAACTTGGTACGCATCAACTTATTATGATGGTAACTCGTATGCTAGTATCTTGGTTAAAACTCGTGAAGGTCGTCCTATTTACATTAAAGGTAATAGAGATCAAGGTATCACTAAAGGTGCAGCAAATGCTCAAATTATTGCATCAGTTTTAGGTTTATACGAATCTGCTAGATTGCAAGATGCAATGAAAGGTGGTGAAGCTAAATCTTTAGCAGACGTAGATAAAGAAGTAATTAAAGCTATCATCGCTGCTAACAAAGTTACTTTAGTATCTAATACGATTATTAGCCCGTCATTGACAAAAGCAATTGGCGAATTGGCTGCTCGTACTGGTGAAGGTAAATTTGAGCACATCCAATACGATGCTGTTTCTTACGCTGGTATGCGTGCTGCAAACAAAGAATCATTTGGTTTAACAGTTGAAGGTTCTGAGGATGGAATTATTCCTAACTATGATTTCTCGAAAGCTAAAACAGTTGTTTCTGTTGCAGCTGATTTCTTGAACTCTTGGTTATTGCCAACTCAATTTACAAATCAATTCTCTGAAACAAGAAACCCTGATGGTGAAGTAATGTCAACATTGTTCGTGTTTGAATCAATGATGTCTATCACAGGTTCAAATGCTGACTACAGAGGAATGATTAAACCTTCTCAAGAAGCAAATGTATTAGCATACATGTTGAAAGCTTTTGGTGTTTCAACTGATGTTAGCACTGAATTGTCTGACGCTACTAAAAAAGTAGCAGACTTGGCTGTTGCTGAATTGAAAAAATCTAAATCTGAATCAATTGTTGTTGCTGGTTCTAATAACAAAGCTGTTCAAATCTTGGCTAACAAGTTGAACGAAGTTGTTGGTGCTTACAATAAAACAATTAACTTAAACAATCCAATCAATCTTTTCCGCTCGGAAGATGCTAAAATGCAAAAGTTTGTTGCTGATGTTATCGCTGGTCGCGCAAGTGATGTAGTGATTTTCTTAGACACAAACCCTGTTTACACATTGGCTAACGGGGAAGAATTTGGAAAAGCATTAGCGAAAGTTAAAACAACTGTTGCAATTTCTCAATTTGCTGATGAAACTGCATCAAAATCTAAATACATCGTTCCTTCTTTACATGGTTTAGAAGCATGGAACGATTACCAACCAACAAAATCTCATTATTCTATTGCTCAACCGTCTATTCGCCCATTAGGTGCTAATACGACTTCTGCAATTGAAACAATGTTGGTTTGGGCTGCTAAAGCATACAGAAATGGTAAAGATTCTACAGTTGCTTATGATTATATCAAGGCTAACTTAGGAGCTTCTGATTCTGAATGGAATATGTTGGTTCACAACTCCGCTAAAGATGCTGAAGTTGCTGCTCCATCTACTCCAGCTTTCTCAGCTTCATTAAACGTAGCTTCTCAATTAGCTAAATCAACTGGTGATGTGGAAGTAGTGCTTTATCAAAAAGCTGGTATCGGTATCGGTACACAAACTTCTAACCCTTGGTTGCAAGAGTTGCCAGATCCAATGACTAAAGTTACTTGGGACAACTACTTTACAATGAACCCAACAGACCCAGCTTTCAAATACAAAACTGTTGTTGACGAAAAGCATGGATTAAGTTTAGCTACTTTAACTGTTGGTGGTGTTAAATTAACTTTACCTGTTTATCCATTACCAGGACAAGCTCATGGAACAATCGGTGTTGCTTTAGGTTACGGTCGTGGTGCAAATGGTGAAAACATTGGTAAAGCTGCTTTCCAAATCGCTGAATTTGGTGGTTTTGAAACAGATGAAAATGGTAATCCAAAACCAATTGGTGCAAACGCATACAAATTAGTAAACATTAAAAATGGAACTTATGCATTTGAAACTGCTGGTTCTTTAGGTGCTGAGGAGGGTGAATACTTAATTGGTACAACTCAATTACACCATACTGTAATGGCTCGTCACTCTATTGTTAGAGAAACTACTTTAGACATTTACAAAAAAGGTGAAAAAGAAGCATACAATCCTGCTCACGTATTACAAAAAATTGACGAAAATGGTCACCACGTTGAACGCCCAGTTTCTGAGTTCAACATCTGGGAAGAACACCCAGTTGAGCACGTTGGTCACCGTTGGGTTATGTCTATTGACTTGAACCAATGTTTTGGTTGTGGTGCATGTTTGATTGCTTGTCAAGCTGAAAATAACGTTCCTGTAGTTGGTAAACATGAAGTTAGAAAAGGACGTGAAATGCACTGGATTCGCATCGACCGTTATTTCTCTTCAATTGAAGAAGCTACTGTAGGTTCAAGAAGAGATGATGATACATTTGATTATCATAAGGCTGAAGTTGCTGAGGAAAATCCAAAAGTAATTCACATGCCGTTGATGTGTCAACATTGTAACCATGCTCCTTGTGAAACTGTTTGTCCTGTTGTTGCAACAACTCACAGTAACGAAGGTCTGAACCAAATGACTTACAACAGATGTATCGGTACACGTTACTGTGCTAACAACTGTCCTTACAAAGTACGTCGTTTCAACTGGTTTAACTATCCTTCTTACAAGAAGTTTACAGAAATCAACCCAGCTCAAGACGATTTAGGACGTATGATTTTGAACCCAGATGTTACAGTACGTACGCGTGGTGTGATGGAAAAATGTTCAATGTGTGTTCAAAACATCCAAGCTGGTAAATTACAAGCAAAAGTTGAAGGAAGACCAGTTGTTGACGGAGACATTCATACAGCATGTGCTGAAGCTTGTCCTACGAATGCAATTACTTTCGGAGACTGGAATGATGTAAATTCTCAAGTACGTAAATACTCAGATGCTAATCGTTCATACAGAGCGTTAGAGGAAATTGGTGTTAAACCAAACATTTATTACCAAGTGAAGGTACGTAATGAGAAAAATGATGAGCTTGAAAAGATTCAGTTTGCTGGAGTTAAAAAAGCAGAGCAACATCATTAGTAAATAAGGAAAATTAAGGAGTCACTAACTAGAATAAAAAACAATTGTAATGCATAAAGAAGCAGCAATTCGAGAACCCCTCATTTTAGGTCATAAGACTTATCATGACATCACGGAAGACGTTTGTCGTCCGATTGAAGACAAAGCACCAAGAATGTGGTACATCCTTTTCAGTATCGCATTGATTATTGGTCTTTACGGAGTAGGTAGTATTTCGTATCTATTAGGCACTGGTATCGGTGTTTGGGGATTAAACAAAACGATTGGTTGGGCGTGGGATATCACCAACTTCGTATGGTGGGTAGGTATCGGTCACGCTGGTACATTGATCTCAGCCGTATTGTTATTGTTCCGTCAACGTTGGAGAATGGCGATTAACCGATCTGCTGAAGCGATGACAATCTTTGCGGTATTCATGGCGGGGATTTTCCCAATGATTCACATGGGACGTATTTGGATGGCGTATTTCGTTTTCCCTTTACCAAACCACTTTGGATCTTTATGGGTTAACTTCAACTCTCCGTTGTTATGGGACGTATTTGCGATTTCAACGTATTTGTCAGTAGGTTTCGTTTTCTGGTACATCGGTTTGATTCCAGACTTCGCAACTTTACGTGATAGAGCTAAGAAACCAGTATCTAAAAAGATGTATTCAATTTTATCTTTTGGATGGTCTGGTAGAGCAAAACATTGGAATCGTTTTGAATTAGTTTCTTTAGTGTTAGCAGGTTTGGCTACTCCGTTAGTATTCTCTGTTCACTCTATCGTATCATTCGACTTTGCTACATCAGTAATTCCAGGATGGCACACGACCATTTTCCCTCCTTACTTTGTAGCAGGAGCGGTATTCTCTGGATTTGCTATGGTACAAACATTGATGTTGATCATGCGTAAAGCAATGAACTTAGAAGCCTATATTCACACGCGCCACGTTGAATACATGAACATCGTAATCATGGTTACAGGTTCAATTGTAGGTATAGCGTATATTACAGAGTTATTTATCTCTTGGTATTCAGGTGTTGAATATGAAGGTTATGCATTCTTCAACCGTGCAACTGGTCCTTATTGGTGGGCTTATTGGTCAATGATGACCGCAAACGTAATTTCTCCACAATTAATGTGGTTTAAGAAATTAAGAAGAAGCTTATTGTTTACATTCATTATTTCTATCGTTGTAAACATTGGTATGTGGTTTGAGCGTTTCGTAATTATCGTTACTTCGTTACACCGTGACTACTTACCATCAGCATGGAGTATGCAATATCCATCTCACATTGATATTGGTATCTATGTAGGAACGATTGGTTTATTCTTTGTATTCTTCTTATTGTTTGCTCGTTTCTTCCCAGTTTTACCAATTGCTGAGTTGAAAACAATCTTAAAAGTCTCTGGAGAATCATACAAGAATGCACCAGATTCACATGGTCATGACGATCATTCATCAGAAAATAATAATCATTAATACGGATAAAAATGGCAGATAAAGTAATCTATGCAATGTACGACGATGATCATGTTCTGTTAGAAGGAGCAAAGAAACTTGTCGCTAAAGGTGTAAAAGTTGAAGAAGTATTTTCTCCATTTCCTATCCACGGTTTGGATCCGGTAATTGGAATCAAAAATACACGTCTTGGTATTCTGGCTTTTATTTATGGCTTAACTGGTTTAACATTAGCTACTGTTGGGATGTATTATTTCATGATCCTAGACTGGCCAATGAACATTGGAGGTAAACCAAGTTTTTCTTACTTACAAAACATGTTGGCATTCGTTCCAATTTCTTTTGAGTTCACAGTTTTGATGGCTGCACATGGTATGGCTTTGACCTATTTCTTGAGAAATAAAACATTGCCAGGTATGCCTGCTCAAAACCCAGATCCAAGAACAACGGATGATCGTTTCGTAATGGAAATTAGAACAAACGATAATTCTAAGTTCACGGCTGAGGAATTAGAGGCTATGTTGAAAGAAACAGGAATTGTAGAATTAGATCAAAAAGAAATTAAATAATTTGCCCCATTTTCAGTTTTCCGAAACTGATGGGTTTAAAACTCAAACAAATGAAAATGACATTTAAGGCAATATCAAGTTTGGCAGTTATAGCAATCACAATGAATGCTTGTAGCTATAGTCCTGATAGTTCAGGCTCAGAATACATGCCAGATATGTATCGTTCTGCTGCAATTGAACCATACGTAGATTATGGTCAAGTTAGAGAACGTATTGATCCAGAAAAAGCAGGTAGATTATCTGCTATGATTCCACCATTTGGAGCTATTCCATATTTTGGAACAGATTCAGCTACTGTAGCATTAAATATGCCGTTTCCTTTATTGCCAAATGAGGCATTTAAACAAACTCATGGTTTAATTAATTTTGCTTTTACTGCTGAAGATACGTATGCAAAAGCTGCTGAAATTACAGCTAATAACTTGCAACTTACGAAAGAAAATGCTGATAAAGTATTTGCTGAAGGTAAAAAGTTATACACTGCAAACTGTATTCAGTGTCACGGTGAAAAAGGTGATGGAAATGGTACAATGGTAGCTAATGGTATCTATACGGGTGTTCCTGATTATGCAGATAAGAAGGAGTTAAGTAACGGTCAAATTTTCTACTCTATTTATTATGGTAAAGGAGCGATGGGTTCTCATGCTCACATTATCAATAAAAAAGAAATTTGGACGTTGGTACATTACATCCGTAAATTCCAAGATTCAAATTATGGACCTGCTTCTGTTGTAGCTGCTAACACTACACCAGAAACACCAGCTGAAGCAGAAAAAAAATAATTACTAATAGAATTGAAATCAAATAAAGATGGAGTTCAAAATTTCAAATAAAGCAAAGTCAGTTACTTTAGGTCTAATTATTGTTGGAGCTTTATTAACTGCAATTGGTGCGATTAGTTTAGGAGACCATGCGATGCAACGTATCCTATCTAATGGTTTAGTGAATGCATTTTTCTTTTTTGCTATTGCATTGGGTGCATTGTTCTTCTTAGCGTTGCAATATGCTACTGAAACAGCATGGTACGTTTCTGTAAAACGCGTTATTGAGTCTGTTGCTGGATATTTACCAGTTGGTATCTTGTTTTTAGTAGTTATTTTAGCTTTGATTACTTTAAATGATGGTGCTCATATCTACTTGTGGATGGATTCTGATATCGTTGAACACGATACCATTATTAAAGGTAAATCTGCTTACTTGAACAAAGGTTTCTTCTGGATTAGAACAATCGCTTATTTAGCAACTTATTACTTGTTTTACCAAGGATTTAGAAAACGCTCTTTAGAAGAAGATAGAGTAGGTGGTACAGAAATTCACTTTAAAAACTATAAAAAAGGAGCAACTTTCTTAGTGCTCTTTGCAGTATTCTCATCAACACAAACTTGGGACTGGATCATGTCTATTGATGCTCACTGGTTCTCTACTTTGTTTGGTTGGTATGTATTCTCTGGAATGTGGTTATCTTCAATGGTTGCAATTATGATGGTAACTTTATACTTGAAGAAAAACGGTTATTTACCACGTGTGAATGAATCTCATATTCATGACATCGGTAAATGGATCTTTGCTACATCATTCTTATGGTCTTATTTGTGGTTCTCTCAGTTTATGTTGATTTGGTATTCTAACATTTCTGAGGAGGTTACTTACTACATTGCTCGTATTGAAGATTACAAATTCATGTATTTTGGAATGTTCTTCATTAATTTTGTGTTCCCTATGTTAATTTTGATGTCAAGAGATGCTAAAAGACACGCAGGTGTTTTAACATTTGTTGGGGTAATCATTTTAGCTGGACACTGGGTGGATGTTTACTTAATGGTTACAGTAGGTTCATTTGGTCCTACTTCACATTTTGGATTGTTTGAAATTGGTTTTGCGTTATTGATTTTAGGTGCGTTTATCAGAGTTGTTTTAATTAACTTGACAAAGGCTCCTTTATCACCGGTGCATCACCCATACTTGGATGAGAGTATCCACCACGAAATATAACTTAATACTGAATTTTAATTTTTATGGGAAGTAAATTAATTTTTTTGATTGTTGTTGTATTAGGAGTAGTTGCAATTGCACAATTGATTCGTCTTTACGAATTGTCTTCTAAACTAAGAAACAAAAACCAGCACGATGTTTCAAATCGTGATAATCGTTTGCAAGCAGGATTAATGCTTACATTTATGATTACATTCTTTGTATCTATGATTTATTTGTTGATAAAATATGGATGGACTGGTAGAGGTTCAGCAGCGTCTGAGCATGGTACACGTTTAGATATTTTAATGGATATCAACATGTGGATCGTATTCATTGTGTTTTTCTCTACCAACTTTATGTTGTTTTATTTTGCATATAAATATGTTAAAAAACCAGGAGTTAAGGCATTTTACTATCCACACAATGCTAAATTAGAAATTGTGTGGACGGTAATTCCCGCTTCTGCTTTGGTTGTAATTGTAAGTTTAGGTTTAATTGAATGGCACAAAACTACTGGTAAAGCTGGTTCTGATGCTGTTCTTGTTGAACTTTATTCAAAACAATTCGACTGGACTGCTCGCTACAGTGGAAAAGACAATGTTTTAGGAAAACATGACTATAAATTAACTACTGATAAGAATTTATTAGGTCTTGTGAATACTGAAACGTTAGATTACGCAATTAATAAAATCAAAAATGATTCTTTATTAGGTATTGATGCTATCGAACGTAATTTGAACGATAAAACTAAAATTTATAGTGCTAAAGATCGTGAAAAATTACAAACTACTTTAAAAAGAAATGAAGAGATTTACCGTTTGTTAGTTCAAATGAAAAATCGTCATGATAGTAGTATCGATGCTCAATCTTGGGATGATATTATTGTTGCTGGTCCAGCAGAAAAATTGTATTTATGTGTTGGACAAGAATATGAATTTAACTTCCGTTCTAAGGATGTTATTCACTCTGCTCACTTTACAAACTTTAGAGCTCAGATGAATACTGTTCCTGGACAAACTACTCGTTTTAAGTTTACTCCAACTTTAACGACAGAACAAATGAGAAAAGAAAAGAATGATCCAAACTTTGATTTCTCTTTGTTATGTAATAAAATCTGTGGTACTTCTCATTACAAAATGTACATGTTAATTGAAGTTTTGGAGAAAGAAGATTACAAAGCTGTTATGAAAGCATTAGAATATGGTGCTGACAACGCTACACGTCCTGCAGGTAAAAAATTAACTTCAAAAGAACTTAAGTCAATCGAAAAAGTGTTTGGTGAATCATTGCCAGGAGCACACCGTTTTGATGTTCTTTTTAAAGCTTCTGCAACTGCACCAGCGGCTGAAGCTCCTGCATCTGAGGAAGTAGCTCAAGCTGATGTATCAGATTCTACTAATGTTAAATAATTTGTTGTTTTAAACTTAAAATAGATTAAAATGTCTGCAATTACACACGAAGCACACGGACACGCTGACGGTCATGTGCATCATGAAGAGAATTTTGTCTCTAAATATATTTTTAGCCAAGACCATAAAATGATTGCTAAGCAGTATTTAATTACTGCTGTATTCATGGGGACAATTGGTTTGTTACTTTCTATCTTTTTCCGTATTCAATTGGCTTGGCCTGGAGAAAGTTCCGATTTCTTATCATTTTTCTTAGGTGAAAGATGGGCTCCAAATGGTGTATTAAGTGAGGATATGTACTTAGGGGTGGTAACTATCCACGGTACAATCATGGTATTCTTCCTTTTGACTGGTGGTTTATCTGGTACATTCTCCAACTTATTAATTCCTTACCAAATTGGTGCTCGTGACATGGCTTCTGGATTTATGAACATGTTGTCTTATTGGTTGTTCTTCTTAGCAAGTTTAATCATGGTAGCTTCTTTGTTCGTTGAAACAGGACCTGCAATGTCTGGTTGGACTATTTATCCTCCTTTATCTGCCTTGCCTCAAGCTGTATCTGGTAGTGGTTTAGGTATGGATATGTGGTTGATCTCTATCACTTTGTTTATTGCTTCTTCTTTAATGGGATCATTAAACTACATTTCAACTATTTTTAACTTAAGAACTAAAGGAATGAACATGTTTAGAATGCCATTAACAGTATGGACATTCTTCGTAACTGCTGTTGTTGGTTTAGTATCTTTCCCAGTTTTATTATCTGCTGCTTTATTGTTGGTAATGGATAGAACGTTAGGTACTTCATTCTATTTATCTGATATCATTATTGGTTCTGAAATGTTGACAAACCACGGTGGTTCTCCATTGTTATACCAACACTTATTCTGGTTCTTAGGTCACCCTGAGGTTTACATCGTATTGTTGCCTTCTTTAGGTTTGACTTCTGAAATTATTGCTACAAACACTAGAAAACCTATTTTCGGTTATAGAGCTATGATTGGTTCTACATTGGCGATTGGTTTCTTATCTTGTATCGTTTGGGCTCACCACATGTTCGTTTCTGGTATGGATCCTTTTGTAGGTTCAGTATTCGTATTTACAACATTGATGATTGCAATTCCTTCTGCTGTGAAAGTATTTAACTACTTAACAACATTGTGGAAAGGTTCTATCATTTACACTCCAGGTATGATGTTCTCAATTGGATTGGTTTCATCTTTCATTACTGGTGGTATTACAGGTATTATCTTAGCTGATTCAACGTTGGATATCACAGTGCACGATACGTATTTCGTTGTTGCTCACTTCCACGTTGTAATGGGATTATCTGCTGTATTTGGTATGTACGCTGGTGTTTACCACTGGTTCCCTAAAATGTTCGGAAAAATGATGAACATGCGTTTGGGGAATATCCACTTCTGGGGTACTATCGTATCTGCTTATGGGGTATTTATCCCTATGCACTTCGTAGGTATTTCTGGTGCACCTCGTCGTTATTTTGATTATTCAGTTTACGAAGTATTTGACCATGAAACTTTCTTGATGATTAATGATTTGAACTTCATTATTTCTATGTTCGCTATCATTGGTGGTTTATTCCAAATGGTGTTTATCTTTAACTTCTTCTATAGTATTTTTAGAGGACCAAAAGCACCTCAAAACCCTTGGAATTCTACAACATTAGAATGGACTACTCCAGTAGAACACATTCATGGTAACTGGCCAGGAGCACTTCCTGAAGTTCACCGTTGGCCTTATGATTTATCTAAGCCAGGATGGGATGAAGATTTTGTTCCTCAAACTGTTCCAATGCGCGAAGGTGAAGAAGATTACAATCACTAATTTTAGTTATACTAATATCCAAAAGGAGTTGCTTAGCAACTCCTTTTTTTGTACTTTAGCTTTTATTTATTTCTTATGTCTGTTTTTTCTGATACCTCCATCAATCGTTTTATTACAAAACTTAAAAATCCTTTCCTTTTTAAGTTGATGCTTTACAAAAGTGTGCCGTTAGCTTCTTTTACAGGGGTTAAATTGCTTGATTTAAACAAATCCTATTCAGAGCTGTTTATTCGTTATAAATTTTTGAATAAAAATCCATTTAATACCACTTACTGGGCAGCTATGGGCATGGTAGCTGAAATGGCGAGTGGACTTTTGTTACTTATGTACACCTACAAGTTAAATCCTTCTGTTTCTATTTTTGTATTAAAATCGGAGGCTGTTTTTCACAAACGTGCATTGGGTAAGACATTTTTTAAATGCGAAGACGGACAGGCTATTGCTGCCATTATTGAAAAAGCTATTGCAACAAAAGAACCACAGGAAATACGTTGTTTAACTAGTGCTTACAACGAAAATGGTGAACTTGTTGCAACTTTTTATTTTACTTGGGGAGTAAAAGCTCGGTTTTAATAACCTCAGTTCGGTTTATAAATTGATATTCAGATTAAATAAAAACTTGTTATTCAAGGCATTTCTTTGAAAATTTAGCGGGCTAAATTGAAAAGGAATAACGTAGAAGAACGGGTTTTTAGTTAAAGCAAAATTGCACTCTGTTGATAAACAACACCATTATGTGGCATTGCAGATAATCTACCTCATAAAATTGCCTTAATGTATCCCGATGCATTTGCGACACTTTATATCGTCTCTTACTGTTTACCCTCAATGAGCGTTCTGAATATAATTTTCATAATCGAACTGAGGTTAATATTTTGCTTTGTTTGATATTCTTCTTATTTTTGAACTTTACAAATAAAGGATGGACGAATCATTTGATTACAGAGAAGAAGCAGAAAAACAAGAAGTTGATTATGACAAGGTTTTAAGACCTAAGAATCTTTCTGATTTTACTGGACAACCGAAAGTTGTTGAAAATCTTTCTATTTTTGTTAAAGCTGCTAAATTACGTGATGAACCTTTAGATCACGTGTTGCTTCATGGTCCTCCTGGACTTGGTAAAACGACTTTGTCAAATATCATTGCTAATGAGTTAGGTGTTGGTTTCAAAGTGACTTCTGGTCCTGTTTTAGACAAACCAGGTGACTTAGCTGGGTTACTTACCAATCTTGATAGAGGAGACGTTTTATTTATTGATGAAATCCATCGTTTAAGTCCTGTTGTAGAAGAATACTTGTATTCGGCAATGGAGGATTATCATATTGATATTTTAATCGATTCAGGGCCCAATGCTCGAACAGTACAAATCTCTTTGAATCCTTTTACTTTAATCGGAGCTACAACTCGTTCTGGGTTATTGACAAGTCCTTTACGAGCTCGTTTTGGTATTAATTTACGGTTAGAATATTACGATGCTAAGACATTGACATTAATTGTAGAACGTTCAGCTTCTTTATTAGGGATTCCAATCACTGAAGATGCAGCGTATCAAATCGCAAGTCGTAGTCGTGGTACACCTCGTATTGCCAATGCTTTATTAAGAAGAGTGCGTGATTTTGCTCAAATTAAAGGTGACGGAACCATTGAAAATGAAATCACCAAGTTTGCTCTTGATGCGTTAAATGTAGATCAATGTGGATTGGATGAAATGGATAATAAGATTTTATTAACTATTATCGATAAATTCAAAGGCGGACCAGTTGGTATTACTACCATTGCGACAGCAATTGGTGAAAATGCAGGTACACTTGAAGAAGTGTATGAACCTTTCTTAATTCAAGAAGGATTTTTAATGCGCACACCAAGAGGGCGCCAAGTTACAGAAAAAGCATACACACATCTCGGCAAAGAAAAAGGTTGGTCACAAGGTGGTTTGTTTTAATAAATGAATGTAGCAGCAGAACATACACGTTTAATTAAGAACAAAGCAGCAGAATTAGGTTTTCTATTTTGTGGAATTTCTACCGCTCGCTTTTTAGAGGAAGAAGCGCCTCGTTTAGAAAGTTGGCTCAATCGTGGATTGAATGCAAAACTAGATTATATGGCCAACTATTTTGACAAACGCTTAGATCCAAGATTGCTCGTGGAAGGTGCTAAGTCCATTGTTTCATTGGCTTATAATTATTATCCTTCTGAACATCAACGCGAAGATTCTTATCACATTTCTAAATACGCTTATGGAGTGGATTATCACTTTGTCGTTAAAGACAAGATGAAAGAACTATTTGAATACATTCAAGAAGCTATTGGAGAGGTTGATGGTCGTATGTTTGTGGATTCTGCACCTGTTTTGGATAAAGCATGGGCAAAAAATGCAGGCTTAGGATGGGTTGGCAAACATACATTATTGCTAAACCCTAAACATGGTTCTTTTTTCTTTGTTTCTGAATTAATCTTAGATTTAGAATTAATCCCCGATGAACCGATTAAAGATTATTGTGGGACGTGCACAAAGTGCATAGATGCTTGTCCAACAAATGCAATTGTTGAACCTTATGTTGTTGACGCTTCTAAATGTATTTCATACCTTACTATAGAACTAAAAGACGCTTTAATTGAAAATAATTTACAAGCCCAAATGAGTGACTGGATGTTTGGTTGTGATATTTGTCAAGATGTCTGCCCTTGGAATCGCTTTGCAAAACCTCATAATGAACCTTTGTTCCAACCAAATGATTCAATACTCAATTTTTCTAAAAATGATTGGGAAGAAATAACAGAAGAAGTTTATCGAGAAGTGTTTAAAAATAGCCCTATTAAACGAGCTAAATTCTCAGGTTTAACTCGCAATATCCAAGAGTTGAAAAAATAAAAATAAAATGTATTCTGCTATAAGTAATGGAATTGAGATTAGTGTAAAGGTAAAGTATCGCAACGAGCTATCAGACCCTTCGTCTAGTTTCTATTTCTTTAATTATGAAATAACAATCACGAATCATACTTCTTCTGATGTACAATTGTTGCAACGGTATTGGAACATTATTGATTTATTGAACGACTCAACTGTTGTTTCTGGAGAAGGAGTGGTTGGGTTAAAACCAATCTTACAGCCCAATGAGCATTTCACCTATGAAAGTGGATGCAAACTTTTTAGTGAGTTCGGCTATATGAAAGGTTATTATACTTTTCAAAACATGCTTACTCAAGAACAATTCAGGGTTCAAATTCCAACTTTTCACTTAGAATTACCTTCTAAATTGAATTAATCAACGAAATAAAATAGTGCTACAATCGTTAGCAATTTTTAGTAATTTCTTTTGATTGATTTTTTCAAGACTTTGCGGATTAGGACTTAATTTTATGATTTTTTCAAGTGTACAGTTACAATAATCAGCTGAATTTACGTAGTAATCCATTAAGTCCATTCTACAATTTATAGTAAAAGCTTTTTTAACGTAGTCTGTCCAAACCGTTGGATTTAGGTCTTCTGATGCTTCTTTTTGATCAATTTCTAGCGCTTGTCCAAAATGTTTGCGCGCCAATTCGTTCATTTGTTCTTCTGTAATCTCTCCGACTGTGCTTTCATCAGGGTATAGCGTTATTAATTCTCCCATAATTGATTCGCAATAGAGAAAATGATTTTCACGAGATATACCATCTATAGTGTCGGCCATGCAGGATTTTATAAATGTTGCTTTCCCTTCGTCAGACCACGTTTGAGCCCATGAAAAAGTATTAATTAAGATGAATAATAAGATTAGATTTGCTTTTTTCATACAGTTTTTAATTCGTTTAATAACATCAAATATATAAAAAAAACTCATTGTTTTCCCATTTTGACTGAATCCAAGGTAAAATTTGTGGCAATTCTGCCAAATCATTGATACGCTTATCTTGTTTTGAACGTTTAATTCTTTTTTCAGGATCGAAGTGGATCGCATGCATGCCAGCTCTTTCAGCACCAATGATGTCCACGTTGATATCGTCGCCAATCATAACAGAGTCCTGTGCTTTACTTTGAGCTAATTGCAGAGCATAATTAAATATGCGATAATCAGGTTTATTAATACCGATTTCTTCTGAACTGATGATATGCTCAAAATAAGGAGTAAGATTACAGTTGTCAAGTTTTGTTTGCTGCACTTCTTTAAAGCCATTTGTAATAATGTGCATGCGATAACCTTCCTTTTTTAGTGCTTCTAAGGTTTCAATTGTATGAGGAAATAATTGTTTTTGCAACGGCGAAACGGCAATGTATTCATCACTAAAGTATTGAATTAATTCTTTGTTGTTTAAACCCATTTTGAAAAAGGTCTTCTCAAATCGCATGGTTCTTAATTGTTCTTTCGTAATTTTTCCTTTACCATATTTTTTCCAAAGACTTGCATTTTCTTCTTTGTACACTTGTAAAAAACGATGAAAACTTTCAAATTGATGTTCGTTAATCGTTTGCTCAAAAAGATATTTCAAAGCATTTTGCGAATTTTTTTCAAAGTCCCATAAGGTTCTATCTAAATCAAAGAATAACTGAAGCTTCATAATTTAAAAAATAGACAATTCCTACGTTAGCGATGTTGTTAATGACTTGACCGATTACCATCAAAGGGAACGTGATTTTTCTTTTACCATAAAATTTAGCCACAACAATTGATCCCACAGGAATTGAGAAAAAAAAAGGAACCCAAAAAGCAAAAGGTACTATACCAATGCTTTTTTTCATTTTCACAATAAATTTATTTTTTTTTGTAAAAACTTTTTGGTGTTGAAAAGAATGATTATTTTCTTTTTTTATTTTTTGTAATTTTTTTTGATGGCTTCTTCTCAGTAAATAATCGGCAGAGTAGTAAAAAATAAACATAGAAAGAACAGCTCCTCCCAAGCTAAAGAAATAGGTTTCTATATAACTTAAACCCAGAGCAAGACCTAAGGCAGGGGCTAATAAAAACTTCACCATACCCGTTAGGAATACGGTAGCTAGTGCTATCCAATGCATATTATTATAATTTTGTTCCGAAAGCTAAATCTCCAGCATCACCCATTCCTGGTACGATGTAGGATTGCGCCGTTAATTCGCTGTCAATTGCTCCAATGTAAAATTCTGTTGTTGGAGGTAAATGTTTTTTTACATAATCAATCGCATCTTGATGAGCTAATGCGCAAAGAATTATTACCTTTTTAGGATTTCCTTGATGCAATAATCGTTTATAAACAGTAACCATTGAACTACCTGTAGCCAACATTGGATCGCTTATGATAAGCGTTTTGTTATCAATGCCAGGACCAGCCATGTATTGAACATTTATTTCATAATCCTCCGCGGTTGAATGTTTTCTGTAGGCAGATATAAAAGCACTTTCTGCTTTGTCAAAATAGTTGAGCAAACCAATGTGCATACCCAATCCAGCTCGTAAAATTGTTGCTAAAACAGGTTGTTCCTTTAAAATGCTAACATTCGCTTCACCAAGTGGTGTCGAAACGGTTGTATCAATGTATTCTAATTTTTTAGAAACTTCATACGCCATGATTTCAGCTAAACGTTCTAAGTTTCTACGAAAACGCATTGCGTCTTTTTGCACCTCTACATCCCTCATCTCTGTTAGAAATGTATTGAAGATGGAGTTCGATTTTGAAAAATTATGAATCATCGTTTTTGGAATATTTATGCTAATATACGAAGTAAATTTGATTTTTACTAATTCTAATTCATTTAAGAATAAATAAAGTGGATTTATTTTTCATTCCACAGTTTCCACGCTTTTAATGCTTGTTGTTTAAGCATGCTTTCTCCATTCAAAATTTGAGCTCCATGTAGTTCACTTTTTTGTAAAAACAGCGTTTTTTCTGGATTGTAAATTAAATCCACAACTAAATGCTCTTCTGTGAGGTGTTCAAAAGGAAAATTAATGCATTCATTGATGTGCGGAAACATACCGATAGGAGTGCAATTGACAACTAACTTGCAAGCACGCAACATGTGTTCGTTCATGGCTTCGTATAGAAAATACTTTTCGCCACTTGGATTTCTAGAGATGAAAATGCAGTCAATACCAATCGATTTTAAAACATAAGCCACAGCTTTTGAGGCACCACCTGTACCAATAATCATCGCTCTTTCGTGCTTATTTGTTAGAAATGGTTTGATAGATTGATGAAAGCCATAAGCGTCTGTGTTGTGTCCAGTTTTGTTGCCATCCTTAAATACAACACAATTAACAGCTCCTATTTCTTTAGCTTCAACGGATAAATCATCTAAAAAAGGAATAATCGCTTCTTTATATGGTATTGTTACACTAAGTCCTTTGATGTCTTGTTGGAGTAAGGCAGGAATTAAATTTGCGTTTTCTAATTCAAAATTTTCATAGACAGCAGAAATGTTGTTCTGTAAAAATAGCTCGGTAAAAAAAGCTTTTGAAAAAGAATGTCCTAATGTTTTTCCTAACAAACCGTAGGTTGCAACGTTGTTGGCCATGATTATTTTTTTGCGATTTTACTTTTAATAAACTCAATAATTATTGGAATAATTGATATGAAAATAATACCAAAAATTACGGTCTCAAAATTATTTTGAACGAAATCCATTGTTCCGAAGAAATAGCCCAAAAGTGTCAAACCAATTACCCAACTAAATCCACCAATAACATTATAGCGGAAAAATTTACCGTAATTCATTTCACCAATTCCTGCCACAAAAGGAGCAAATGTTCGTATGATTGGAACAAAACGAGCAATGATTATCGTTTTAGGTCCATGTTTTTCATAAAAATCGTGTGTTTTGTCGATGTATTCTTGTTTTACCAACTGCTTGCCTTTGATTTTCCATTGAAGCATCTTTAATCCTACTTTTTTACCCAAATAATAATTGAGAGCGTCTCCAGAAATTGCAGCGATGAGCAAAAGGATTAAAACGATAGCAAGGTTTAACTCTGCTACTTGTCCGTCTTTAACAATACCAGCAGCAAAGGTTCCTGCGGCAAACAAAAGTGAATCACCAGGTAAAAAAGGCATGACCACTAAGCCTGTTTCAACAAAAATAATGAGAAATAAAATGGCGTAAATCCATATCCCATAATCTAAAATCATCGTAAAAAGATGATCGTCTAAATGTAAGAAAAAATCTAAAAATGAGTGTAATGCTTCCATGTTATTTTGTTTCTAAGTTCATATTATCGATTAAACGTACTTCACCACAATAGGCAGCAATGCAACAAACAGCATTTTTTGTCCACGTGGTTGTTAATTTTTCAAGTGTCAGAGGATGAACGATTTCTAAGTATTCTAATTTTAAGTCAGATGCTTGAATCATTTCGATACATCTCTTTGATAATTCTTCAGGTGTAAAATTGCTCCAGTTTTCTTTTGCAAATGACAATGTTTGATATAAGATCAATGCTTTTTCCTTCTCTTCTTCTGAAAGGCGCATGTTTCTACTGCTCAAAGCCAACCCTTCTTCACTGCGATTGATAGGGCATTCTACAATGTTAACAGGAAGTTGAAAGTAATTAGTCATGAATTTTATGACGGCCACTTGCTGAAAATCTTTGATGCCGAAATAAGCGTTTGTTGGCTGAACGATTTCGAATAAACGTTTGACAACTTCTACCACTCCTTGAAAGTGACCAGGACGATATTCTCCTTCCATCACTTTGTCGAGTTGACCAAGATCGATGGTCGGTCGGATATAATTTTCAGGATATATTTCTGATTTGTTAGGAGCAAAAACACCGTAAACACCATTTTTTTCTAACAATTCGATGTCTTTATCAAGTGTCCTTGGGTATTTTTCTAAATCCTCTTGATTATTGAATTGTGTGGGATTTACGAAAATACTAACAAATACAAGGTCATTTTCTTCTTTTGCTTGTTCCACTAAAGAGATGTGCCCTGAGTGCAGAGCGCCCATTGTTGGCACAAAACCGATTTTAATTCCTTTCTTTTTTAGTTGAGTTACCTCTTCTAAAATGCTATTAATTGTGTTAAAAATGTTTATTTTCATTCTAAAAACCATCTAAATTGGCAAAACTATCTTATTTTTTTGAAGTTCCGGTTTTTTTTTTATATTTTTGTACAGTTTTTTTAAACCAATTGTTTCAATGGAAAAAAAGAGGATACTTTTTATCTCGCAAGAAATTGCCCCGTTTTTACCGAAATCTGAGATAGCTACTGTGGCAAGAAGACTACCACAAGCTGTTCAAGAATCTGGTAAAGAAATTCGTGTATTCGCTCCTAAATTTGGAACGATTAATGAACGCAGACACCAACTGCATGAAGTGATTCGTTTGTCAGGTATGAATATCGTAATTGATGATAATGATCACCCATTAATCATAAAAGTAGCTTCTATTGCTCAAGCAAGAATGCAGGTTTATTTTATTGATAACGATGAGTTTTTTAGAAGAAAAACCAATGTTGTTGATGAAAATAACGTTGAATTTGCTGATAACGATGAACGTGCTATTTTCTTTTGTCGCGGCGTCTTAGAAACCGTTAAGAAGTTAGGTTGGCAACCAGATATTATTCATTGTCATGGTTGGATGACGATGCCTATGGGATTGTATGTAAAAAAAGTGTACAATAAAGACCCTCATTTCTCCGATACTAAAGTCGTGTACAGTTTGTATAATAACGAATTTAACAAAAATTGGGACGTGCGTTTGGCAGAAAAGCTTAAATTTGACGGAGTAGATAAGGAAAGTTTAAAAAGCTTTAATGAAACTGATTTTTATTCAGTCACTGAGTCCATGTTGAAATTTGTGGACGGAGTAAATGTGGCTTCTGAAAATCTGTCACCTGGTTTACAAAAAATTTATGATGGTTTGACTTGTGCAAAACAAGATTTTGTTGCCGAGGAATATCAAAATAAGACAATAAATGAGTTTTTCAACAAAGTAATAGACGAGGTACTTGTATAATTTTATGTCACATAACATCTTTTTAAGATTAAGGAAAGAAGTTGTTCTTTCCTTAACTTTTTTATTCTTCTTATTGTTCTCTTTTGTTTCGTGTAAAAAAGACGAGAGCTTACTTGGAGGGAAAGTTTATGATCAAAATGATTTATTATCTTCTGGAGGAATAGATACTTTTCAGTTAAAAACATACACCATTGCAGTCGATTCTTTAAAAACGAAAACTCCTGGAAGAACCTTGTTAGGAATTACTAATGACCGCGATTTTGGAGTTATGGACGCTGGTTTTTATACGCAAATTCGTTTGTCTGGTTTGAATCCTAATTTTGGAGATGTAAATAACATTACTATTGATTCATTTGTTTTGGCGTTAGAATATGTTGGTGGATACGGTTCTATTGGCAAACAAACGTTTGAAGTGTATGAATTGGATCAAGAAATGCACCGTGATTCAACTTACTATGCGCACCAAAACTTAACAGTTAAATCTACGAATTTAGTGAATGGCTCGGGAAATTTAACTGTAAATCCACAGGCGTTGACCGTCGTTGGAGGTGACACTGTTGCTGCACAGTTGAGGATTCCACTTAAAACAACAAAAGCATTGCAAATTATTCAAGATGCAGCTAATTTTCCAGCTGAATTTGGTAATAATGATTTGTTTTCTAAGAATTACTTTAAAGGCATTTACGTTAAAACGAATGGTGTCGTTCCTGCCGAAAATAGAGGAATGATTGCTTATTTTAATTTGATGGATGCAGATTCTAAATTAATCATCTATTATAAAGAAGGAGGTGAAGCTAAAACTCCTTTTTCTTTAGTAATGAATAGCGATTGTGCCTATTATAATCATTATTCTATTAATAATACTGGAAAAAATATCGCAGCAGTTGTGCAACAACCAGAACTCGGGCAAAAAGAATTTTATGCACAAGCTGGCGCTCACAGGGGAGTTATTGGTTTTCCTACTTTGAAGTATTTGCCAAAAAATATTGTAGTACATTCTGCAAAGTTGTATTTGCCTATTCAAAGCTTACCTGGATCAAGTTATACTTTCCCTACTCAAATGAGTATGTTCTTAAAAGATAAGCCTACAACAGAAATCATAGCAACTTATGATCCTTTAATAAAAGGATATGTTGCAGATTTAAAAACTTTTGTTCAGGCGTATGCTATCAATACGATAACAACTGACGAGTTGACTATTTCACCGCGTTCATTTATTTCATCTGCTGAAAGGGTGATTTTCAATGGACCTGCCACTACAAATAAAGTTAAACCTAAATTAATATTAACATATACAAAGTTCTAAATTATGTGTGGAATTGTTGCTTATATTGGAAAAAAACAAGCGTATCCTATTGTTGTTAATGGATTGAAACGCTTAGAATATCGCGGATATGATAGTGCTGGTGTTGCTCTATTAACGGATGATAATTCACTGAATGTTTACAAAAAGCAAGGTAAAGTATCAAACTTAGAAGAGTTTGTTGCTGGTAAAGATATTTCTGGCACTATGGGGATTGGTCACACAAGATGGGCTACCCACGGTGAACCGAATGATGTAAATGCACATCCTCATTATTCTGAAAACAATGATATTGCATTGATTCATAATGGTATTATTGAAAATTATGAAACGTTAAAGCAAGGGCTGACTGCCGCTGGATATGTGTTTAAAAGTGAAACAGACACTGAAGTATTGGTTCATTTAATTGACGATATTCGTAAGAAAACAGATGTTTCTTTCGCTGAATCTATCCGATTGGCTTTAGAACAAGTTGTTGGTGCGTATGCAATCGTTGTTATTTCAAAAGATAATCCTCACCAATTTGTAGCTGCTCGTAAAAGTAGCCCATTAGTGGTTGGTATTGGAAATGATAATGATTTTTACCTTGCCTCTGATGCTTCACCTATTGTTGAGCACACAAAAAATGTAGTGTATTTGAATGATGGTGAAATTGCAATTTTAGATAGAGTAGAAGGTTTAAAAGTTTACAATATCCATAATAGTGAACAAAAGAATCCTTATATTCAAGAGTTAGAATTACAATTAGAAGCAATTGAAAAAGGTGGTTATGATCACTTTATGTTAAAGGAAATTCACGAACAGCCACGTTCGATTCGTGATTGTTTCAGAGGGCGCTTAAACGTGCAAGAAGGATGGGTAGCATTAGGAGGTATTAAAGATTACGAAAATAAACTAATCAATGCACCTCGATTAATCATGGTAGCTTGTGGTACCTCTTGGCACGCTTGTACAGTTGGTGAATACTTAATCGAAGATTTAGCTCGTATTAATGTAGAAGTTGAGTACGCAAGTGAATTCAGATATAGAAATCCTATAATAACGGAAAATGACATCGTTATTGCTGTTTCTCAATCTGGTGAAACTGCGGATACATTGGCAGCTTTACAATTGGCAAAGTCAAAAGGTGCAACAACTTTAGGGATTTGTAATGTGGTCGGATCTTCTATTTCACGTGTCACTGATGCAGGCTCTTACACACACGCAGGTCCTGAAATTGGAGTCGCTTCAACGAAAGCGTTTACGGCTCAAGTAACCGTATTGACATTGTTAGCATTGCGTTTAGCTCATAAGCGAGGAACAATTAGTGAATCTTATTATAGAACGCTGTTAGCTGAGTTAGAATCTATTCCTAGCAAAGTTCAAGAGGTTTTAGATAAAACAGATAAACAAATCCAAGAGATTTCTAAAATTTATGCAAATGCTAATAACGCTTTATACTTGGGGCGTGGAAATTGCTTCCCAGTAGCATTAGAAGGAGCGTTGAAATTGAAGGAAATTTCATACATTCACGCAGAAGGTTATCCAGCTGCCGAAATGAAACATGGACCAATCGCGTTGATTGATGAAGAAATGCCGGTGTTTGTAATTGCTACACAAGGGCCTTCTTATGAAAAAGTTGTTTCAAACATTCAAGAAGTTAAAGCTAGAAAAGGAAAAGTTGTAGCTATTGTTACTGAAGGAGATGTACAAGTAAGAGAAATGGCTGATCAAGTGATAGAAATTCCTAACGCTGATGACCACTTGGTGCCTTTATTAGCAACAATTCCATTGCAATTACTTTCTTATTACATTGCTGTTTTAAGAGGTTGTAATGTGGACCAACCAAGAAACTTAGCGAAGTCAGTTACAGTAGAATAATAGCTTAAAAAGTAATCTATGAATTTGAATGAGCGGCATACAGACTTTTTTGATAAGGTGTATGCCCTTGTTTGTTTGATACCTAAGGGGAGAGTAACATCTTATGGCGCTATTGCAAAAGCATTAGGTACGCCATCTTCTTCTCGAATGGTTGGTTGGGCTATGAATGCAGCTCACACGAAACCTGAAGTTCCTGCTCATAGAGTAGTGAATAGAAATGGCTTGTTAACTGGTAAAATGCACTTTTCCACACCCGATGAGATGGAGCGATTATTGAAAATTGAAGGGGTTGATGTTGTCAATGATCAGGTTATGAATTTCAAAGAGTTGTTTTGGGATCCAATGATTGAGTTGGAGTTTTAAATGAGATTTAATAAATTTTATTTTATCTCACTGAAATTTATATTTGCTTTATTATCTTTGTAAAATATGCGTAATCTCATTGCCTTTTTAAGACGTTTCCAGATATTTTTAATCTTTGCTCTTTTGCAAGTGATTTCGCTTTCCTTGTATTTTTCTTTTTATTATTATCCTCGAGCTCAATATCTAACAACTGCTTCTGCTGTTGGTGGTAAAATTTGGGAAGTTCAGTATTCTATAACAAAGCATTTTAATTTAAATCACACCAATGAGGAACTTCAAAAAAGCAATGCTTTATTAATGGAGCAACTCCCTCAAAGTTTTGTTAAAATAGACAATCAAACAATAAAAATTGAGGATACATTATACCAACAACAATACGAATACATTCCTGCAGAGTTAATCAATTCTTCAGTGAATAATCGCAACAATTATTTTACGATAAAAGCTGGAAAAATTCATGGTGTTGAACGTGGTTTAGGTGTCGTTTCTGACAATGGAGTTGTTGGGGTAATTCACCAAGTAAGTGACCATTATTCGATTGTTAAATCTGTTTTAACTGAAAATATTAATATTAGTGTTATTGTTGAGTCGGTAGGATTGTATGGACTATTGAAATGGGATGGAGTAGATGCTCGAAGAGGTTCTATTGCTGGAATTTCAAACGACCAACAAATTAAAAAATGGTCGCGTGTTGTTACACGAGAGGGAACAGGAATTTTTCCTAAAGGATTATTAGTGGGGAAGGTGGAAAAGTTGAAACAAGTGGAAGGTGAAGCATTTTGGGACGTGTCCATTCTGTTCTCGGAAGATTACCGAAAATTGCAACGCGTGTATGTGGTTAAAAACCTACTTTCAGAAGAACAAAAGAAAATCGAATCACTTATCCCTAAAGACGAAGAAAAATGAAAGCAATAATTATCCAAATTCTTCGATTTATTGTGTTGGTGTTGGCACAATCGCTTATTTTTAATAAGATAGGGCGCTTTGGTATTCATCCTATGATTTATCCGCTGTTTGTCATGTTGTTACCTTTTGGTATGCGACCTGTCTTGCTGCTGTTAATCTCTTTCTTAATGGGGATTTCTATTGATATGCTGTCTGACACTGGCGGTTTACACGCTTCTTCTTTATTGGTTTTTGCGTTGTTTAGACCCATCATTTTTAAGGCTTTTGGTTTAAGAGATGAATATGAACCAAACAAAGAAGGGTCTGTTTTAGAAATGGGACATAAATGGTTCTTCTTTACTTTTGGATTACTTTTGCTAATTCATCATAGTTGGTACTTTTTTATCGAAATATTTAAATTAAGCGAAATAATGTTAGTGCTGAAAAAAGTTGTTCTTTCAGTGCCAGTTTCATATCTTTTAGTGATACTTATTCAATACATTTTTCTTAAACGTTCCATTAAAAAATGAATTTTGATAACCGAAAATATGTCATCATCGTTTTTATTGCATTAATTGGTGCTTTGTACATTTTTCGCTTGTTCCAAATGCAGGTTTTAGATGACCAATGGAAGCTAAGAGCACAAGAAATTTCTGAAAAAAGACGTTATATTACTCCTCCAAGGGCGGCAATGTTTGATAGAAATGGTAAAAAAGTAGTGTCAAACAAGGCATATTATAACTTAATGTTTGTTGAGAAAAACATTGTAGATTTAGATACTGCTGCTTTTGGTAAGTTGGTTGGAATGACCGTTGAAGAAGTACGCAATCGATTCAAAGAGATCCGTGAACGTGAAGGTTATTATCGCAGAAAAGATGGCAAACTTGTACCCAATTATCAACCCGTTCGCCCTTATCCTTTCTTAAAGGAGTTAACAGCTGACGAAATTGCACACATTGCACCGCATTTGGATCTTTATCCTGGTTTTTATGAGCAAGTAACAAGTATGCGTGATTACCCGTATCTTGGAGGAGCGAATGTTTTAGGGTATGTCGCAGAAACCAATAGAGAAGAAATTGAAGCGGATAAATTTTATCGTTCGGGTGATAACATTGGTAAAGCAGGAATTGAGAAGTTTTATGAAAAGGAATTACGTGGCCAAAAAGGAGTACATTATATAGTGACTTCTGCTTTAAACAATGTGATTGAGGCTTATGCTGATGGTAAATACGATACCACTGCAATTCAATCTGATCCTTTAACTTTGTCCATTGACATCGATTTACAAGTTTACGGTGAGCAATTGATGAAAAATAAAATGGGAACTATTGTTGCAATCGAACCCAAATCTGGCGAAATTTTAGCCATGGTGTCTTCCCCTTCTTATGACCCCAATTTGTTTGTAGGTAAGTCTAACATATCAAAAAACTACATGACATTGCTTAATGATCCGAAAAAACCATTGTTTCCGCGACCGTTACAAGCTGAATATCCGCCAGGTTCCATTTTTAAATTGACACAAGCATTGATAGCATTACAAGAAGGCGTGATTACTCCGAATGCCTCCTTCCCATGTATTAAAAGTTGGGTTGGTTGCCACAACCACCCACAAGCAACTAGTGTGGCAAAAGGAGTTCAAATGTCATGTAACCCATATTTCTATGCGGTAACAAAAAAGATTATTCACCAAGGGAAAAGTAAAAATGCATTTGTCGATGCAGAAATTGGGCTTGAAATGTGGGCTAAATACTTGCATAGTTTTGGTTTAGGCATAAAATTAGATGCCGATATTTCAGCTTTGCGTTCAGGATTAATTCCCGATCCAAACTATTACAATAACCTATTTCCTTCTAAGAAACGCCCTTACGGGAAGCATCGATGGACATTTTCCACTATACGTTCCATAGCAATTGGCCAAGGTGAGGTTAAAATGACGCCACTTCAAATGGCTAACTTAGCTGCAATCATGGCAAATAGAGGTTGGTATATTACGCCACATGTTGTCAAGTCTATTGGCGATGCAGGTCCGCTTGAACAATTTAAAGTTGTTCATAAAACGATGGTTGAGGAAAAACATTTTGCTCCTGTAATAGAAGGAATGAGAATGGCTGTTTATGAAGCGGGAGGTACAGCATCGAGAGCAAAGGTTGAGGGAATTACTGTTTGTGGTAAAACTGGAACAGCTCAAAACCCACATGGAAAAGACCACTCTGTCTTTATTGCATTCGCTCCGATGGATAATCCTAAAATTGCTATTGCTGTTTTTGTTGAAAATTCAGGGTTTGGAGGGACTTGGTCCGCTCCTATCGCAAGTTTAATGATGGAAAAATTCATTAATGGCGAGGTAAAAGACGTGGCAAAAGAAAAGTATATTTTAGATGCTATTTTAGAAAAGTAATGAGAAAAGATGAGAAATTAACAAGTAACGTTGACTGGCCTCTTTTGCTAGTTTACTTCCTTATATTAATTATGGGATTTCTCACCGTGTATTCTACAGCTTACAGTAAAGACCATCCCAGTATTTTTGATTTTTCTACTTTTTATGGAAGGCAATTAATGTGGATTGGAGTCAGCCTTTTTTTAGGTTTGATGGTCTTTCTAATTGATGCCGAAATTTATCGAAAATTCGCTGTGCCTATCTATTTAGCGACTTTACTTCTTTTGATATTAGTGTTGTTCACCCCTCCCATTAACGGCGCTAGAGCTTGGCTAGGTGTTGGATCTTTTGGTATTCAGCCCGCAGAATTTGCTAAAATTGGAACAGCCTTACTACTTTCCAGTTATATTAATAGCATCAACGTAAAACATCAAACAATTGGAAATGTGCTTGTAGCCTTAGGTATTATCATTGTCCCAATGATATTGATTATTTTGCAACCTGACGCTGGTACGATTGTTGTTTTTACAGCTTTCTTCTTTGTCTTATACCGTGAAGGAATTAGTTTTGACCCTATTATTTTAAGTTTTATTAATTCTATCTCGAGTGTGCGCTTCAAACAAACATGGATTGGCACCCACTTTATCCCGCTCATGTTCGTTGTGATTATCGTTTCAGTAATCACGCTTTTGCTGAGTAAATCTACTTTTGATATTGCCTTTTTAGGTTTTTATGAAATCCCTTCTGTTGTGGGAATCATAGCGACTTATTTTGTGTTAGGATTGTTGTTTTATTTAGTTGGTACGCTTATTGTTGGTCCAAGAGATAGAAAACGTCTTTTTTTCATTTTTATCATATCTTTTGTCATTTTATCTAGTTTATCCGCATCACTTTCTACTGCCTTTAATGGTTTAAAGAGCCACCAAAAAACAAGAATAGAATTGCTTTTAGGACTGAATGAGGAAGATCAACGTGATGGAGAAGATTATAACCGAAATAGAGCGATGACCTCAGTAGGATCTGGTGGTTTATTTGGCAAAGGTTACAAAAAAGCCACTTTAGCTTCTCTTGAATCGAAACATGTCCCAGAGTGCCATACTGACTTTATCTTTTGTCCTTTTGCCGAAGAGTGGGGATTTTCTGGAACACTCGTTTTGATGGGCTTGTATATTTTTATGTTTTATCGCATTGTGGTTATTGCTGAACGACAACGCACAGCCTATAACCGCGTTTATGCCTATTCTGTCGGTATGATTTTGTTTTACCATTTTGTTATTAACATTGGTATGAATATTGGTTTTGCACCGGTGATTGGTATTCCGTTGCCATTTTTTAGTTATGGTGGCTCATCGATGATGTCATTTTCTGTTATGTTTTTTATTTTGCTTAAATTAGATAGCCAGCGAAGAGATATGCTTTTTTAGGTTATTCAATAAGCAATGTTAACAAGTAATTAAATTTCCTGTTTTTTTAGTCTTCTTTCTTCTGAATTTTGTCAGGTTAGATTAAATTGAATGATTGTTAGTATGAATCATCCGTTTAATAGGGATCTTATTAAAAGAAAATACATGAAAAATAGTTTTATTATACTATTGGCAATAGTTAGTTTCGCTTCATGCGTTCCTGCCAAAAAATACAACGACCTTTTAGCGCGTGAAAAAGCATGTAGTGAGGAATTAGAATCTTATAAATCTCGAACTTTGCTGAGTGAAGGGTTGGTAAAAGAGTACGAAACCAAACATGTTGTTTTATTATCAGAAATTGATGGCTTGAAAAGCGACACACTTCGTTTGGGAAATGAGTACAGAGATTTACAAGCGCAATATGACAAAATCGTCAATAGAGTAGAGTCGTTGGAAAATAGTTTTGATAAGTATCGTTTAACAGGAGAAAAGAAAACGGCTACTTTGCAAGCTGAGTTAGACGCAAAAAGTTTAGAATTACAACGCAAACAAGATGAGTTAGCAGCTTTGGAGTTAGAATTGCGTGAAAAACAACAAAAACTACAAGACAGAGAACAACGAGTTAACGAGTTGGAAGAAATGATTGCTCGTCAAGAACAAGCAACGAAAGCTTTACGCCAAAAAGTAGCAAATGCTTTAAAAGGATTTGAGAACAAAGGGTTAACAGTTCATGAAAAAGATGGTAAAGTTTATGTTAGCTTAGAGGCCAAGCTTTTATTTGCTTCAGGAAGTATAAAAGTCGAAAATGAAGGAAAGATAGCTTTGGTTGAGCTTTCAAAAATATTAGAAAATGAAAAAGAGTTGGAAATTATTGTTGAAGGGCATACGGATACAGATAAGTTAGCTAGTTCTTCGCATCCTAAAAACAATTGGGAATTATCCGTTTTGCGAGCAACTTCTGTCATAGATATTTTATTGTCCAATTCAAAAATGGATCCAAAGCGTATTTCAGCAGCAGGCAGGTCCGAATTTTTACCTGTAGATTCAGCTGACAAATCAAAGAATCGTCGCATAGAAATTATAATATCACCGAACCTTCAAGAATTATTTGAATTAATTAAAAAATAGGTCAATTTAAGGTTTTTAGTGTAACTACTTAATTTTTAGGGATTATTTTTGATGTTGTACACATTAATTGGTTGATAAAAATAAAAAGATCAAAAAAAATCAAAAAAAAAATTCAATATCGCTTGCAGAAAAGAAAATCTTGTGTATCTTTGCAATCCGATTTGAAAAGATTGGATTTTGAAAGTTCTTTAATTATTGAATTTATCAACACAATAAGCCGATGTAGCTCAGTTGGCTAGAGCAGCTGATTTGTAATCAGCAGGTCGTGGGTTCGAATCCCTCCATCGGCTCTTATTAAGTTTATTGTTTTGATGGGAGGATACTCAAGTGGCCAACGAGAGCAGACTGTAAATCTGTTGACTATGTCTTCGCAGGTTCGAATCCTGCTCCTCCCACCATTAATTTTGTTAAGCGGGAGTAGCTCAGTTGGTAGAGCGTCAGCCTTCCAAGCTGAGGGTCGCGA
>CAZOKJ010000014.1:0-9280 GCA_964580465.1 uncultured Fluviicola sp.
ACGTAATCTATTTACGGTTTACAAATTTTGTGGTATGAAAGCGACGATTCAATATTCAAAAAAGAAATCTTGAACTCTAATTGTTATTCGTCTAAAAATTATAGATATTCATCGAAAAACATTTGCGTGTTGATTTATTTAAAAGTATTATTGCAATATAAATTTGATAAAACAAATCAAGTTTTAAAGTCTTTTTCAGTGAATAGTGGTTAGATTAGGTTAGGTTTAAAACGGTTTAAGAAATTAAACCGTTTTTTTTTGTGATTAAAAAAATAGACGCTATCATCCATTTAGTAAATAATCCTAATCCTTCAAATTTCAAAATGAAATTAATATCATTTAAAAAAAAATGAACCTTATATAGAAAAAGAGAGCCCAACTTTTTTTAACAAGATTGTAAAAAACATCAATTATCTACAAAATTTATTCATTTGTCGAAAAAAAGATACAAGGTGTGCATTTGTGTTTTATATTTGCAGTAGAGAATAAGATGAGAAAATCGAATTCTTAAAGTCTTTTTCAGTGAATAGTGGTTAGATTAGGTTAGGTTTAAAAAACGGTTTAAGAAATTAAGCCGTTTTTTTTGAGCCTCTTACCAACTGAAAAAAACAAATTAGAACAAATGGTTAAAAACCAACAAGATATTAGCTAGCAATAGCAAGAAGAGTTAGTTTTCATAAGTAGTAGTAGTTTAGGTAAGTTAAAAGGAGAGTTCGCTCTCCTTTTTGCATTTTGGGAAGTGAGTAGATTATTTTAATTTGATGCAACCTGAATGCTAATTTTACAACCGAACTCAGGTTAATAGCTATTGCTTCAAAACATCACTATTAGAATAATGTTAAAAACATGTTAATTATTATGTAAGCATACATTTGTATTGTATCTTTGTAATGTGATTAAAGACAATCACAGCGAACAAATAGATATTATTTTAGTAGCACATTAAATAGCAATAGTAGTAAGAGTTAGTTTTCATAAGTAGTAGTGTTAGGTAATAAAAAAGAGAGATTCCATTAGATTCTCTCTTTTTTAATTATAGGCATACAATAATTCATTTTTTACTTCGTTAATAATAGTACGGTACTTGTCAAAATAACTATTGACAAGCATTTTAGTGAATTTCATTCATAAAAGTTAGTTTTCATAAGTAGTAGTTAGGTTAGGTTTAAATAGAGTGTCATTATTGGCACTCTATTTTTTTTACCTTCAAAGCAATCAATATTTTTCGTATTTTTGCCAATAATTAATTATGGAAAATCAATTACCAACCATTATTATCGACCTTGCTTTAATCCTTACCGCAGGGGGAATTATCACATTGTTATTCAAACGGCTGAATCAACCTGTTGTATTGGGTTACATCTTTGCCGGTTTTTTAATAAGTCCTCATTTTCAATTATTACCCAACGTGACCGACCCAGCCAACATTCAAATCTGGTCGCAAATTGGTGTAATATTTTTACTTTTTAGTTTAGGGCTCGAGTTTAGCTTTAAACGACTCAAGCATGTAGGCGGATCCGCTTCTATTATTGCACTTTCAGAAGTCGTAGGTGTTGGATTTTTAGGTTTTTTGGTTGGGACACTTTTAGGTTGGCAATTAATGGACCGCATCTTTTTGGCAAGTATGCTAACCATGACCTCTACAACCATTTTTTTTCGAACCGTTGGGGAAATGGGATTGAAAACAGAGAAATTCGTCGGGGTTGTTTTTGGAACTTTAATTGTAGAAGATTTAATAGCCATCATTATGATGGTATTGATTTCAACCGTGGCTTCAAGTTCAGATGCTGCGCAAGACACTAGCGTTATACAGTCCATATTAAAATTGGTTTTCTTTTTGGTTTTATGGTTTGTAGCTGGAATTTTCTTCATTCCTACTCTGCTCAAACGATTTAAACAAATGATGAACGACGAAACCTTGTTAATTTCAGCGCTTTCATTGTGTTTATTAATGGTTGTAGTTGCAGTTCAAGCTGGCTTTTCAAAGGAATTAGGTGCATTTATGATGGGTTCTATTCTTGCTGAAACAGAACAAGGTGAACGCATTGAAATATTGGTTAGACCTTTAAAAGATCTATTCGGAATGGTCTTCTTTGTATCTGTAGGTATGTTAATCAATCCTGCGATGATTGTTGAACACATTGTTCCTATTATTTTACTAACCTTCATCGTTATTTTTGGTAAAGGATTTTTTGTGGCTTTTGGAGCTTTTTTGTCAGGTCAACCAATGAAAACAGCCGTACAAACGGGTATGTCCATGGCTCAAATTGGTGAATTTTCATTCATTATTGCCACCTTGGGACTTTCTTTAGGTGTTATTAGTGACTTTTTGCATCCCATTGCAGTAGCTGTTTCTGCGATAACCACGCTAACTACGCCTTACCTCATCAAAGGTTCTCTACCATTTTATGAATGGTTAGACAAAAAAATGCCTGAGCGATTGAAAAATAGAATGAATGATTATACCGTTAATGCACAATCAGCTTCTGCAACAAAAGATTGGCAAGAGTTATTAAAAATTGAGCTTACAAACACTATCGTTTATTCGGTTATTATCATTTCATTGATTGTTATTTCTTCCAAATATTTGCTACCGATAATTCAGGATATTTTCCCTAAACCAGTTGTAGCCAGCGTTGTAACAGCCATATTAACACTAGCTGTTATGTCGCCATTTTTATGGGCTTTAATTGCTCGAAATTTTCAATCGGAATTACGCAATCGCTTATTGGCACAAGAAAAATATAGACGATTAGTTTATGTGGTCAGTCTAGCAAAATTTGGCATCGCATTGTTCTTTATCGTCTTTACGTTGCGCTTTTTCTTTTCAGACTTAGTTGCAAGCTTTGCAACCATCATCATTCTCTTTTTAATCATCACATTTAAGAAACGTATTCAACGCTTTTATTATTCTATTGAAGATCGATTCAAAACCAACTTAAATGCCAAAGAAATAGAAGCAGCTGCCCTAAGTAAAAATAGACAAGCAAGACAACCTGAGTTAGCTCCATGGGATGCTCACATTGCCATTGTAGAAATCTCTGCGAATTCCCCTATTGTTGGAAAAAAATTAAAGGAATTAAAGTGGAGAGAGGAACTTGGAGTAAACATCGCTTGTATCCAACGTGGTAATTTGACCATTCAAGTACCTACAGCTGAAGATTCCCTTTACCCTTATGATCACATTAGTGTAATAGGTACCGATGATCAAATGGCTGCTATGGAACAGGTTATTTCTCCGTCTCAAGAGGCTCAAGATTTACTTGAAGATTCTAATTTATCTTTACAAGCTATCACGGTGACTGAAAAATGTTACTTTGCTAATCAAACAATTCGAGAATCGGGAATTAAGCCACGCGTGAATGGCATTATCGTTGGGTTGGAACACGATGGCGTTCGCTATTTGAACCCAGATTCTACGATGAAACTCAATATCGGAGATATCGTATGGATTGTGGGGGACATTAAGAAAATCAACGAATTAAAAATGTAATTAGATTTTATTAAAATCTATCATCCGTTAATGCTTTCAAAAAAGCAATTAACTGTTCTTGTTCCTTAGCTGAAATACGGTATTTTTTCACCAATTCATGCCCATGTTTTTCTTTTAGTCCAGCATAAAAATGCATTACATCTTCTAAAGTTGCAAAGCGACCGTCATGCATATAAGGAGCTGTTTTTGCAATATTTCTCAGCGTAGGAACTTTGAATTTCCCTCTATCCTCCTCTTTTCCTGTTGCTCGGTAGCGACCTTGATCTTCTTGCGTCAAAACAATACCATTGCTTTCAGGTTGATGATTGGTAAAATAAATACCCGAGTGACATTCAATGCACTTAAATTTATCAGTAAAAAGCCGTAAACCTTCTCTCGCATCCGATTGCAATGGATGAGCAATTGAATCACTTAAAAAGGCATCATAAGGACTATTTAAAGAAACCAAGCTACGTTGATAAGCAGCCAAACTTTCCGTAATAGCCTTGGCATCAAGTGGACGACCGTATGCTTTGTCACATTGTTTTTTAAACACTTTATCGTCTTTTAAACGCTCTATGATTAAGGCAATGTTACTTCCCATTTCATTTTCATCGTGGATAGGGCTTAACGCCTGTATTTCTAGTGATTCGATAACTCCATCAAACATAAAAAGCGTTTGTTTGTCCATATTGAACAACGTTGGCGCGTTGCGAAAAGCAGTTCTTCCTTCAATTCCTTTTGATTTTACCAAACCATCTGTAAAAGCTAATTGAGGCAAGTGACAAGAAGCACAAGAAACCGTTTTATCTTTCGACATTCTTTCTTCGAAAAACAAAAGTTGTCCCAAGGTTCTAATAGCCTCATCTTTATCCACTTCTTCTTGTACATCTTTTGGTTGCGAAGAGCACGAAAAAAGTAAATATCCTAATAAGTAAAGTAGTAAGTATTTCATTTGAATCTATTTAATCTTTATGAAAAATATAGAAAATTTCATTTTTCATTAAACGATAACGTTCCATTTTTTCCGATCCAATTTCTTGTTCTTTGTCAAAAACTTCAGCTCTAAATCCAGCCTTTTCTAGCCATTTTGGATAATCCAAACCAAATAGACGAACGTGGTCTTTTTGCCAATAATATTTTTCTCTATCTGCTTCAGAAGTTATTGAAGGGTCTTCCAACGTTGTTTCTCGGTTAATATCCTGCGGGACTTGCATAATAGCCCAACCGCCAGGTTTCATTACACGATACAATTCACGCATACATTGCAGAGGGTCATCCACATGTTCCATAACATGATTGCAAAAAACCACATCGAAACGGCTGTCTTCCAAAGGAATGTGATGCAAATCGAAATGCATATCAGCAATTGGAGAAACTAAGTCTGCTGTTAAATAATCTAAGTTTTTTTGAGCTTTAAACTTTGCGTGAAAACACTGTTCAGGTGCAATATGCAAAACCTTTAAATGCGGTGAAGTAAAAAAGTTAGAATGATTTTTTAAGTATAACCACATCAAACGATGGCGCTCCAAAGTCAAATCCCCAGGACACAATACATTGTCCCTGTTATTGGTGCCATAAGCTAAAAACTTGGAATAAGATTTTTCACAAACAGGGCATTCAACGTTGTTTCCTTTGTATAAAAGAGGCGCAACCTTTTTAAAGGGATAGCTCAAACGAATTAGCAACGGTCGAGGAAGTTTGCGCAATAAGTATTTATATAGTTTTTTCATGTACTCTTCTTTCTAGTTGACAAATATAGTGTGAATTCCTTGGAATAGAAATGAAATAATGACTTTTTAACGACAAGGAAAATGAAGATACGTGCTCGACTAAAAAAATTATGTGTATTTTTATCGTTCAATTCATCAATTCAAAAAAAAGACGCTATGGGTGAGAAAGCAGCAAAATCGTATGGACAAATTATTCGTTACAACAACGAGACACTCGATAAATTCATGTTTGAAACGCCAACATTTTTGCCCACTTTTTCTTTTGATAAAGAGCCAGAAGACCAAACTTCATGGTTAAACGTTTATACCATTGATGAATTGGGACCAATTGAGCAATTTTGTAAAGAATCTGGATTCAATGCTCTTGTGTTTCAAAACATTAAAGAAATGGATATACGTCCATTGTTTGAAGATTTTGGTGATTATCTTTATTTCAGTATTCGTTCTGCAGTTCCTACCGCCCCTGATGCGTATAAATTTAACCAAGAACAATTAAGTTTTATTCTCGGGAAAAATTATTTGTTTTCTATTCAACAGAAACCAGCTGATTATTTTGGAATCATTCGAGATAGGATTGACAAAAACAAAGGAATTATTCGTGAAAAAGGAGCCGATTTTCTTTTGTACAAGTTACTTGATGCCATTGCTGATAATTATTTCAAAGCAGTAGATGCAAGCACAGATATCATTGAAGAATTGGATTTAAAAGTGAACAAAACTAGTAATCCAATTATTTTATCGACCATCGAGCTTCAAAAAAGAAAACTAATGGAATTGAGAAGAATTGTTTTGCCCATGAAAGAAATGGCTACATCTTTGGAAAGTTCTAAAAGTCATCTATTTAACAAAGAAACACACCACTATTTTTCCGATTTAAAAAACAGTTGCATTAGCATCTTAGAAGAAATTGAATCCAATAAAAATGCTTTGGATGGTTTGACCAACCTCTATTATGCTGTTCAAGGTCAACGCATGAATGAAATTATGAAAGTATTAACGATTGTAAGTACTATCTTCATTCCTTTGACCTTTATTGTTGGAGTGTATGGAATGAACTTTAAATACATGCCCGAACTTGAATGGGCTGCCGGGTATTTTGTAACCTGGGGCGCAATGATTTTCATAACCCTCGCTCTATTGTATTACTTCCGAAAGAAAGGTTGGATATAATCTGATTATCAATAATTTAATTATTTAACACTATTTATTTTACAATTCACGTTGCTAAATCAAAATAAAAGTATACATTTGCTCTTATTAGTTCTGTACCTTATTTAAAGATTAGAAGGTTTTACCTTGGTAAATTAAAAGGGAATTGTGTGCAAATCACAAACTGTCCCGCAACTGTAAGTAGTTTCTTATTTTTAGAATCCACGAGTCAGATACCTGCCTTTTAATTAGACAACGCTTTCGTGGATTGAAGTAACTGTCGATTAATCAATGATTATCGTATATTTCATGAACACTGTGCGTTTTTTAAAAGTGAATATTAACAAATAAAAACGTAAAACATGAACTTAGAAATTAACAACTCAGCTCAAAAGTCAGCCATTTACAAAGAAATGGAACTCAACCGTCAACCAGATTATGTATTGGGAAGTAATTTATACCTTGGCATGGCTTATGTTGGCGATAAAAAGGTATGTATTTCTATTGGTTATACTTTAACTTACTGCATCAAAAAAGCGAATGAATTTATAGCTGTTTCTCCAAATATCCGTTTTGCACATGTAAGTAAAGTCAAAACAGGAGAAAAAGTAGCTTGTGAAAAATTTTATTTAGAAGAGCAGACAGTCTAGTTTTTTGAAGTTAACTCCATTCAATACTTAGAGCCTTCCCAAACGCACAAACGCTTTTTTTGTATCTTTACAAACAAATTCGATAGTTACATGTCAACAAGAAGGTCATTTTTAAAGAAGGCAACCATAGCATCATTGGCTTTAAGTGTTAATCCTGTTAGCAGTTTAGCAAGTACAATAGAAAGTAGCGCTAAAAAGAAACAGAAAAAAGTGATTAAACCCATTGTTTTGTCCACTTGGCGTTTTGGTATTCAGGCCAATGAAGAAGCATGGAAAGTTTTATCTTCCAATGGAAAAGCTTTGGACGCAGTTGAACAGGGAGTTCGTTTAACAGAAGCAGATCCAAATGAGCGCAGTGTTGGTTACGGTGGAAGACCTGACAGAGATGGCCGCGTTACATTAGACGCTTGCATCATGGATGAGAATTTCAACATTGGTGCTGTTGCTGCTTTGGAACACATCAAACATCCTATAACAGTTGCTCGAGCAGTCATGGAAAAAACGCCTCATGTCTTCTTAGTTGGAAAAGGGGCACTTGATTTTGCTCTTTCATTGGGCATGAAAAAAGAAAATCTTCTTACCGAGGAATCAGAAAAAGAATGGAAAGAATGGTTAAAGACCAGCCAATACAAACCAATTGTTAATATTGAAAATCACGACACAATTGGAATGATTGCTTTGGATGCTCATGGAAATTTATCTGGAGCATGTACAACCAGTGGTATGGCTTATAAAATGCATGGTCGTGTAGGAGACTCTCCAATCATTGGAGCAGCTTTGTACGTGGACAATGAAGTAGGTGCAGCAACCTCTACAGGTCACGGTGAAGAAGTTATTCGAACGGTTGGTTGTCACCTCGTTGTGGAATTAATGCGCCAAGGAAAATCACCTCAACAAGCGTGTGAAGAGGCTGTTCATCGCATTATCAACATTACCAAAAGACGCGGCAAAAACGTAAAAGACATACAAGTAGGATTCATTGCTTTAAACAAACAAGGTGAACACGGTGCGTATTGCATTCAAGGCGGATTTCAATATGCTAAATATGATGCGAGTGGTAATGAGTTGATTGACGCAAAAAATGCTTTGTAACGCTTTTATTGATTAGATTATAAACTAAAGTTTGAAACATTATCTTGATAATCCCCCTATGCAACTCAAAAATAGGCACTATTTTTGTGGTTTAGTTTTTATGTTGAAAAAAAGCGTCCTATTTTTAATGCTATTTTTTACTTCATTTTTTGTAAATAGCCAAGAAATGACAATAAAGGGAATTGTAGTTGATACCAACTGGGCAACTCCTGTTTACGGCGCAAAAGCCTATTTGATTCATTTAAGAGACTCTGTAATCATAGGCTATCAAAATACCAATAGAAGTGGTGAATTTCAATTCAATGTTCCCATTTCAAATTATCGTCTTTTTATTTCACACCCACATTATAGCGACAAAGAGTATGCTTTCATAGGTTCAAAAGACAATCATTTTTTTGACTTAAAAGAAATTCAACTGCCCGACAAAAGTTATGAATTAGATGAGATAACCATTTTTGCTTACCAAGATCCAATCTATTATAAAGGAGACACATTAATATACGTAGCAGATTCCTTCGCCACAAAAGATAATGCAGTAGTTGAGGATTTACTCAAACAATTGCCTGGTATTGAAGTAGAACAAGACGGAAGCATAAAATCCAATGGTAAACAAATAGATAAAGTCTATGTGGACGGTGATGAATTTTTTGGCTCAGATCCCACCATTGCAACAAAAAACTTAGCTGCCAAAAGCATTGATCGCGTACAGGTGTATGAAGCTGACCGTGAAGATGGTTCTGTTTCTGATGAAAAACTTCAAATCTTAGACCTTAGACTAAAGGAAAATGCTAAAAAGGGTTGGTTTGCAAAAGCAATAGCTGCAACAGATTTTTATCAATTTGGAGAGGGACAATTACTCTTTAATCGATTTAAAAACAAACAGAAAATATTTGCTTTTGGATTGGGTTCAAATACTTTAAATGCCGCTATCAGCAGGCAAGACGCCCAAATGGCAGGAGTTAGTGGTGGAGTTACATCTAATTCCAACAATAGTGGTCATCCATTAACGTTCAAAGCTGGTGTGTTTTTTAGCGATCAAATCAACAAAAAAACAACGTTTGATGGAAATTATTCCTTCAATGATTCTCGTGTAAAAAAGGAAAACAGTAACAACACGCAATACTTACTGCCTGACACTACTTATTTTTCAGAATTAGCTTCCACCCAAAAAACAGAACGACAAA
>CAZOKJ010000014.1:9380-55007 GCA_964580465.1 uncultured Fluviicola sp.
ACAGAATTAACAGACAACGAAATACGTCAGTTAAAAGAGAATAAAAGGATGAATATCGCAAATACTTTTAGCGCTAGTTACACAGAGCCTATTGGCTTAAAATGGGGATTGAATTTTGATTATGAATTGTATAATAACACAAATGATAAACGTCAATTTTCATACAATTTCGATGGAAACGAATACACCATTTTAGACTCATTGACTTCAAACGTTTATCGTACTGATAAATTGCAAAACAAATTAGGTATTTCTGCAAGTTTCAACCATTTAAAACAATCATTTACCATCGGAGTGAGAGGCCGAAACTTATTGGTCGACAATGTCAATCAATTCACTGAAAATAAAATTCATCAAAACATTACAAGTGCTTTGCCTTTTATGAATTATCGCTTCAAAATTTCTCCTAATTCTAATTTTTCGACTCGTTTTACCACCAACTCTACTCTTCCTAGTGTTGATTACTTATCACCAGCCGTTGACAACACCAATCCAAATAGTATCTTAATTGGTAATGAATCATTAAAACCTAATTACAACCTCAACGGAAATGTCAATTATTCTTTTTTCAAACCAATTTCAGGTATAAACTTTACGCTCGGGTTGAATGCACGCTATACGTTTAACGATTTCGCTCGATCTATCGAATATGACAGTCTCGGTAGAAGTATTTCACATTATGAAAATATTCATACTTTCAATTCGTGGTCAGCAAACACACAAATGACAATTCCATTGTTTAATAAAATACTAAGAATAAACCCTCGCTTGAATTATACTAATTCTCATCAAAACAACATTGTGAACATGGTCAATAATTTAACGAATACTCACAACATTACTCCTGAATTACGATTTATCATTCAAAGCGATTATGTTGACTTTACAACTAGTTTAAAAATGACAGAACAAATTGGTAAAAACAACTCCAATCAATTTTTAAACATCAGAAACACTATATGGAACTTCAACAATGATTTAATAATCAAATTACCTTGGAAAATTGATATTAATATTCTAGGAAACTATTACAATTATTCCAACTTGTCACAAAACTTCAACACAAAATTCTTCTTAATGAATGCTTCTATTTCAAAACGCATCGGAAAATACGATGAATGGACAATAGCCGCAGAAGGATATGACTTATTCAATAAAAACACACAAGTTGACCGAATTATTAATTTGAATACTATTGTTGACTCTCGATCCAATATCATTGCTCGTTATTTTTTGTTGAGAATAACGTATTCGTTTAATAGTACATTACAAGTAAAACCAAAAGTAAAAGATGAAAATTTTAAATTATAAATCACTGCTTAGTTTCTTTTTTCTTTGGATAAGCTTGTGTGGCTTTTCCCAAAGTAATTATGGAACAATTGAGTACGAAATTCGTGTCAATTTAAACAAGCGTTTTCCTGTTGTTAACTCCCCTCAAGGAGGGAGGGCTAAAGGAGTGCAAAACACTACCCCCTCATATCTCGTTGAAAAAGCAAAACTATATTTCAACGATAAAACTTCAGTATTTATTACGGAGACTGTTCCAGATGTAAATGATCAACGAAAAACATTTGAAACAAATACCAAAATGAACTTTGTCGACAAAACAATTGAAACACAAATTAGCATATTAGGTGAAACTTATCTCATTAAAGACTCTTTACCCAAAAGAACATGGAAGTTCACTAACCGTGTACGAAATATTGCAGGAATAGACTGTAAGCAAGCAATAACTAAAATCAATGATTCGACAACTATTTATGCATGGTTCAATCCTCATGTATTACCTTCTGTTGGCCCCGAAAGTTACTGGGATTTGCCTGGTGCCATCATGGGCTTAGCTTACGAAGATGGTTCTATCACCTATTTTGCAACTAATTTTTCTACAGAATTTATGGATGTCAACGAAAAGTATACTGATTCAAAAGCTAAAAAATGGACTACAAGAAGTGCATTTATCAACGACTTTTCAAATAAATACAAAACAACCGATAGATGGTATCGATTAATTAAAGACTTACTTCATTTTTTCTAACTTATTTTCATCATGATGCGCTTTGTTTTCCTCTCTTTATTTTCAGTTTTATTGCTGTCAGCATGTACCGAAAACTCTACACCAATTGAAGAATCAAAACATGCAGAAATAACCATTCAACACGCTAAACATTTTCGCTTTGCTACATTAAGCAATGGCAAAGAAGTTGTTGAAATTCTTTCTCCTGACAATCAAAAAGTACTAAAACAGCTTACTCCATTGACTACCAATCAAAAAATCATTGCACTTTCTGCTTCAATGATTGGAATGTTGGAAAAGCTAGATTTACAAGCACACATTGTTGGGGTTTCCGAAATGAAATATGTTTATAGTCCATTTTTACACAAAGCATTTAAAGAAAAAAAGATTGTGGAATCTGGATATGACACTCAGCTTGCAGTAGAGGCGATGATTGCCAAACAACCTGCTCTGATTTTACACAGTGGATTTAGCAAAGACTTTCCTCATGAAAAACAATTTGAAAACGCAGGTATTCAATGTTATCCTATTTTTGATTGGCGAGAAGAAACCGCTTTGGGTCGCGCAGAATGGATTATGGTTTATGGGTTTTTATATGGAAAATTAGAGGAAGCTAAAGCCATTTTTAAAGAAATAGAGCACCAGTACATTGCCTTACAAAACACGGCCAAAACTTTGAAACGATCTGATTTCACAATGAGTGGAAACGTATATGGTGGCGAGTGGTACACTCCTGCAGGCGAAAGTTTTTTTGCACAACTTTTTCAAGATGCCAACATTCGCTACATCTATGCTGACACGAAAGGAACAGGAAGTTTGGGAAAATCACTGGAACAAGTTTTGGTAGATTGTAAAACAACTAAACTTTGGATTAATCCAGGAGTGAGTTCATTTCAAGAACTTCTAGCCATTAACTCTAAAGCTAATTTATTTGATGCATTTCAATTAAAACAGGTCTATTGCCACTCTCACAATGAAAATTTTTATTGGGAAAAATCAGCTATTGAACCTCATAAAGTACTCAACGATTTAATCAAAATTGCTCATCCCGATTTTCTGCCTGATGAAAAGGAGTTGTATTTTTATAGAAGATTGGAGTGATAAATATAATTAGTAAAACCAACCTTCATATTACTTTACATTTATAAACCACAATAGGTACATAGTTATTGCACAGAAAGAAAAAGCATAAAAGATAAGTTTTTTTACGTAGGATGTGTTCTGAATTAAGCTCAAACACTTACACTATGTGTGAAATAATTTTCTATGTATGTTGTCTTCTCACCTGTTAATAAGCTCTATGTCACTATGTGGTTTTATCTTATTCTTATCAAAATTGAATGATTAGCGAAAGATATATTGTTTGTTAAATCGGCATATAGCGATATCACCAATCAATGCCTTGGATTTATTTTCTGTATTCTTTTACCGTTTAATGAATCAAAGTCACTAAATTTGTAACATGAGTTTTGAAACGGTAAAAGCATTGCATATTATTTTTATGGTGAGTTGGTTCGCGGGGTTATTTTACATCGTTCGCCTATTTATTTACCATACTGAAGCACAAGAAAAACCTGAGTTAGAACGTTCCATTCTTTCTACTCAATTCATCGAAATGGAGAAAAAATTGTGGTGGATTATTACAACTCCTGCCATGATTTTAACAGCTGTTTTTGGTACAACAATGCTCGTTTATCCAGGTCATACTTACCTCATCCATCAACCTTGGATGCATGTCAAACTTGGTTTTGTGGGCTTATTGCTTATCTACCATTTTACTTGCCAAAAGATATTATTTCAACTTAAAAAGGATCAATTTAAGTGGAGTTCTTCTGCTCTTCGCATTTGGAATGAGGTGGCTACTTTAGCATTGGTTGCTATTGTTTTCATTGTCATCACCAAAGGAGCAATGAATTGGTGGAAAGGAACAATTGGATTCTTTGGAACAGCTATTGGTTTAATGCTACTTATCAAGGTTTACAAGCGAATCAGAAAAGCATAATGGTTTAAGAAAATGGAAGAAATAGAAATATACGGAGCGAGAGAGCACAACCTTAAAAACATTGATTTAAAAATTCCAAGAAATCAATTGGTTGTTTTTACAGGTTTGAGTGGTAGTGGTAAGTCTTCCTTGGCTTTTGATACTATTTTTGCGGAAGGACAACGCCGCTATTTAGAAACATTTTCTGCCTATGCACGTCAATTCTTAGGTGGATTGGAGCGTCCCGATGTGGATAAAATCGAAGGATTAAGTCCAGTTATTGCCATTGAACAAAAAACAGTTTCTCGTAGTCCGCGTTCTACCGTGGGTACTATCACTGAGCTATACGATTTTTTGCGTTTGTTATTCGCTCGAGTTGGCACGGCTTATTCTTATGTTTCTGGAGAGCAAATGGTCAAATATTCTGACGATCAAATTATTGACCTAATTTTAGAACAATACAACGGTAAAAAAGTGATCATTTTGGCTCCTATCGTAAAAGGTAGAAAAGGTCATTATCGTGAATTGTTTGAACAAATCCTGAAAATGGGTTATACCAAAGTGCGTGTGGATGGCACTGTTATGGATATCACCAAAGGAATGAAGTTGGATCGCTACAAAATACACGACATCGAAATTGTCATCGATCGATTGGCTGTAGATAGCAAAGACAGAAAACGCATCTATGACGCTGTTATCTTAGCGATGAAACGTGGCGACAAACAAATGATGATAATGGATTATGACACGGAAAAAGTACGACACTTTTCGCGTACCTTGATGTGTCCAACTTCTGGAATTAGTTACCCAGATCCTGAACCTAACTTGTTTTCGTTCAACTCACCTTATGGAGCTTGTCCGCATTGCAATGGCTTGGGCGTTGTGTCGGAAGCTTCCATTGAGAAAATGATTCCCGAACCTGAAAAATCCATTCGACAAGGTGGTTTGGTTCCGCTTGGAGAGTATAAAAACAATTGGATTTTCAATCAATTGGAAAATTATTTACAATCGGAAGGTTATACCATTAAAACGCCATTAAAAGACATTTCGGAAGATGTGATGAACGTCATTCTTTACGGAAATTCCGACATGGATTTTTCTCAAAAAAACGCTACTCGATTTGATGGTATTGTTAGCATAATCAGTCGTCACTCTGAAGAAAGTTCTGCCACTATCCAACGCTGGGCTCAAAGTTTTATGAACGAAGTTACTTGCCCAACTTGTGATGGAACTCGTTTAAAAAAAGAAGCTTTGTACTTCCGAATTGGGAACAAAAACATAGGCGAATTAGCAGCCATGGATTTGTCTGAATTGTCTGCTTTCTTTGATGTTGTTGAAAATCATTTGACGAAAGACCAACAAATCATCGCCGTTGAAATCCTCAAAGAAATTCGCTCAAGATTAGGTTTTATTCTTGAAGTTGGTTTAGAATACTTAACCTTACACCGTTCAGCGAAAACACTTTCCGGAGGTGAAGCACAACGCATTCGATTGGCAACGCAAATTGGTTCAGAGTTAATGAATGTTTTATACGTTCTAGATGAACCTTCAATTGGCTTGCATCAACGTGACAACACGCGACTCATTCAGTCTTTAAAACGTTTGCGTGATACTGGAAATTCTGTCATTGTTGTTGAACACGACAAAGAAATGATTGAAGCAGCTGATTTTGTTGTGGACATAGGTCCTGGTGCAGGTAAACACGGAGGTGAAATCATCAATGCGACAACCGTTGAAAAGATGATGGCAACAGATTCGTTGACCACACAATACCTCAAAGGAATTAAAACCATTGAAGTACCAAAAAAACGAAGAAAAGGAAACGGTCATTTTTTGGAACTAAAAGGTGCTAATGGACACAATTTAAAAAATGTCAATTTAAGCATTCCACTTGGAACATTCACCTGTGTATCAGGAGTGTCCGGAAGTGGAAAATCATCTTTGATAAACCAAACTCTCTACCCTATTTTATTGGCAGAAATCTACAATGGTGTAAAAAAACCGTTGCCATATAAGCAAATAAAAGGATTAGAGCATTTGGATAAAGTCATTGAAATAGACCAAACACCAATTGGGCGTACGCCTCGTTCCAATCCTGCAACTTACACAAAAGTATTTGATGAAATTCGCAGTTTGTTTAGCTCCTTGCCTGAAGCACAAATTCGTGGCTATAAACCAGGACGTTTTTCTTTTAATGTTGCTGGTGGACGTTGTGAAACCTGCAAAGGAGGAGGAATGAAACTCATTGAAATGAATTTCTTACCCGATGTTTACGTGGAATGTGAAGAGTGTCACGGGAAACGCTACAACAGAGAAACATTGGAAGTACGCTACAAAGGTAAATCCATTGGAGACGTGTTAGATATGACCATTGAAGAAGCAGTTACGTTCTTCGAGGCTGTACCAAAAATTCACCGCATACTTTCAACGTTGCATTCAGTTGGATTGGGTTATATTTCCATTGGACAATCATCCACCACATTATCAGGAGGTGAAGCTCAACGCATTAAGTTAGCATCAGAACTATCCAAAAGAGGTACCGGAAAAACAATTTACATCTTGGATGAACCTTCAACAGGTTTGCATTTTGAGGATATTCACAACCTATTGAATGTATTGCAACGCCTAGTAGATGAAGGCAATACTGTTCTAGTCATTGAACACAATTTAGACATCATCAAAGTGGCTGATTACATCATTGATGTTGGACCCGAAGGTGGAAAAGGCGGCGGTTACATCGTAGGAGAAGGCACACCCGAAGAGTTTGTAAAGAAATATGCTAAAAAATCACATACAGCAAGGTATTTGAAAGACGAATTAAAATAAGCTATGAAACAGAAAACAGTTATTATAACAGGAGCAAGTGGCAACTTAGGAAGTGCTGTTGCAGGTTATTTTTTAAACGAAAATTTTCATGTCATTGGATTAGATCATAAATTACCTAAACGCCCATCACAACAGGAATTGAGCTTCATGAAGTCAACTTAATTAGCGAAGAAGCTTCTAGTACTGTTATTCAACCGTTATTAACAGCTAATGCTTCCATCGATGTAGCCGTTATGACAGCTGGAGGTTTTGCTATGAATGACATTGCAAGTACAAGCGTTAAAGAACTTGAATTTCAGTATCAGCTCAATTTCTTGACAGCCTATAATTTGGTTCGTCTTGTTTTAGCAAAAATGAAGGAACAAGGTCATGGGCGCATATTTTTCATTGGTTCAATGGTTGGTATTGACACCAATAAAGCAAAAGGAATGTCAGCTTATGGTTTGGGTAAATCCTTATTAGTTGGTTTAGCTAACATCATCAATGCAGAATGCGAAGGAACAGCAATTAAAGCACATGTTATCGTGCCGAACACTATCGACACACCTCAAAATAGAGCTGCGATGCCCAACGCTGATTTTAGCAAATGGGAAAAACCAAGTGAAATTGCTGTAATTATTGGTAAATACGCCCAAGGAGACAAACAAGAACAAACGATTGTGGTGGTTCAGGAAGAGTTGGTTAGATAAGATCGTCGTCCGATTCTTCTTTAGCAAAACTAACCCTCAAAAGATTACCATAATAAAGTTCTCTACCTGAGCTAGTTTTCATCCATAACTCATTGAGTTCTACTTGTTGTTCTGAGAAGTAGAGTTCAGCTAGTTCTTTCAATTGCTCTAAGCTTAATTGAGGAGAATAAGTATTGACAATTAAAAAACCGCCTGGTTCAATCAAAGAAGCAGCTGAAGAAAGCAATTCATCCATTTTTTCTTCAATTTTCCACTTCTCCCCTTTCACACCGATGCCCCAAGCTGGAGGGTCCATGATGATACCTTTATATGTATTGCCTCTTTTTTCTTCGCGTTGCGCAAATTTTAAAGCATCTTCGTTCACCCATTTAATGTTGAGTAAACGAGATAACTCCATGTTTTCTTTTGCCCATGAAATCATTTGCTTTACAGAATCAACGTGAAAAGTTTCTGCGCCTTTGTTACGAGCCACCAAAGAAGCAGCCCCTGTGTATGCAAATAAATTCAAGAAACGATCTTCATCTTTTAAATGACTATCGATGTAATCCCAATTAATTCGCTGTTCGGGGAATAATCCAATATGTTTGAACTTTGTTAAAGCTAAATTGAATTTTAATCGTTGATAAGAAATCTCCCAAGTTTGTGGTGCATTTGGTTGCAATGCTTTCCATTTTCCTGAAGTACCTTTTTGAATAAACTCCCAATGAGCCATTTCATACCATTTCGCAAAAGGTATTTCACTTTTAAAATAAGCTTGCACTTCTGGGCGAATGGTAATAATCTTGCCCCAGCGTTCTAATTTTTTACCGCCACCAGCATCGATTAATTCGTAATCAGCCCAACCTTGGGTATATAACTTCTTTTTAGCCATTCTTAACGATTACGAGGCATTTTTTTGCGTCCACCTGCCATTTGAGCCATGCGCATTTGATTCGCAGAAGGAACATTTTTCAATTGATTTTGCAACATAGAAATTTGGTCTTTCAACATTCCAGAATCGTCAATTTTCTTAGCTTCTGCAAGTAAATGCAGTGCCTCTTGTCTTCTACCTGTTTGAGCACATACACCTGCTAAGTGCATGCGAGCGATGGCATTATCGTGTTTTGTACGTAATCCCATTGAAAGCGCACGACGCAACATTTGTTCAGATTTAGCCAATCCCAACTCTTGAGAACCCAAAACCGCTTGCATATAGATAACAAAAGCATGTTGTTTTTTAGGCAACAAGTTAGGATGTGTAATTTTATTAAAGTGATATTTAGCTTTTTCTTGATTACCTAAACGCATGTAGTAAAACGCCATAATAATGCGTTCGTGACGGAAAAAGAATAAGCCAATAAAGGCAGTAACCAAAATCATTACAATTCCCCATCCCCAATATCCGTTAGCAAATAAACTAACAGTTGAAATCAAAGAAACAAGCGCTAAAGCAATTTTAATAATAAATCCAATCATAATTTTATATCTTAATCAATTGTTGCAATACATTTTAATTCAATAGCAATAGGCGTAGGCAAAGAGTTTATTTCTACAGTCGTTCTACATGGTTGATTATCCTTGAAATACTCTGCATACAAACGGTTGTAAGTGTGAAAATCGCGCTTCATGTTTGTTAAAAACACTGTGACATCCACTAAATTATCCCAAGACGAACCAGCTTCTTCTAATATATAACGAACATTTTCAAATACACTACGGCATTGAGCTTCAAAATCAAAAGCTAAAAAATTTCCATTTTTGTCCAATTCTAATCCAGGCACTCCTGAATCAGTTGCATCAGAACCAGCAGTTCTTGGACCAACACCAGAAAGAAACAACAAGTTCCCTACCTTGCGTGTATATGGATAAGCACCAACTGGTTTCGGAGCTTTACTTGTTGAAGAATTTTCATTTTCCATGTTAAAATTTTGCACAAAGATAAACTTTTGTTGGTTAAGATGAAGAAATTGACAATTGAAAAGATAGAAATATCAAAAAAAAACAACTTTCTTAAAAAATTAAGCTCTATTTATTAGTAAAAAAAGGAGCGTAGTAGTAATTTTTACATTGTGTTAATTGAAAATAAAAGTAAAAAAGTACTCTAATATGTTTTCAATCATAAAATTTTAGTTTTTTCGTTGCATATCTTTGCCACAAGAAATTGAAACCAATAAAAACAGTTGTTATGTTGTTCAATTATATAAAAAGAAACATTTTTACAGCACTTATTCTTACTAGTGCATTCATGGGGACAAATGTGAATGCTCAAGAAAGGGATACCTTAGAGCATGACTTATCACTCTCTTTTCAATTTCGTCCAAAGTTAGAGTTTAGAGATGGGAATTTCCGTCCATTAGTAAAAGGTGAAAAACCAGCAGCATTGATTAGCGATCGCATTCGTTTGAAATTTGACTATTCTTACAAAAATGTATTAGCAATTCGTGTTACTCCGCAAGCAGTAAACGTTTGGGGACAAGCAAACATGGTTCAAGGAGCTGAAAACAGCGGAAACAAATTAGGATTATTTGAAACTTGGGCAAAAATTAGAATTTCTCCATCTTGGTACACACAAGTAGGGCGTCAAGTTATTTCATTAGATGACGAGCGTTTGTTCGGAGAATTAGATTGGGCGCAAGGCGGAAGAGCTCACGATGCTGTCTCCATTCATTTTAGCAAAAATAAGTACGAGTTAAAAGGATTCTTTGCATACAACCAAAATTACAAAACGCTGTATGGAAACAATCTTAGCAACCCTTCAGGAAATTTATATGCTACAAATGATGCGTTCCCTCACAAATGGATGCAAACAGTATGGGCGTCATTCCCTTTAAGTGAAGCATCAAAAATCACAGCGGTTGTAGCGAATTTAGGTTTCCAAAACACAACAGCAGCAAACCAAAACGCACCTGATTATTTTATGCAAACATATGGTGCTAACTATTTCTTAAAAACAAAAAAAGTGGATGCTCAAGTTGCAGCCTATTTCCAAGGAGGTAGAAATGCAGGCGGAAAAATAACTGAAGCTTACATGGGTGCATTGAATGTTGCTTACAACATCAACAATCAGTGGAACATTGGGATTGGTAGTGATATTGTTAGCGGAAACAACGTAGGTAGCGCACAAAAGAGAAACACAGCTTTTAATCCAATTTTCCACACAGGACATAAGTTCTATGGACACATGGATTATTACTATGCTGGGAACGGACATTCCAATGCTGGATTATCAGATTCTTACCTAAAAGTTGGGTTTAAAACAGAGAAAGGTTTTGGATTGAACTTAATTGTTCATCAATTCTTTACTGTAAACAAAGTGGAAAGCTTAACTCAAAACTATGATGCTAATTTAGGACAAGAAATCGACTTGCTTTTTAATTATAAAATTAATAAATTTGTCAGTATCTTAGGAGGTTATTCTTTCTACATTACTACACCGACTATCAACTACTTAAAAAACGTCGTTAATGGCAAATCTTATCAACAATGGGCGTGGTTTGCTCTGAATGTAAACCCTACTCTATTGAAGATAAGAAAATGATTATGTAACGTTTAAATCTAAAGTATATGAAGAAGAAACAATTTATCATGTGGGCATCAGCAGTTGCGGTGATGACACTTGTAAGCTGTGGATCTAAAGACGGAGCTGCTGCAACTGCTTCGGAAGAAAACAAGATCAATCCAGTTGACATGGTGGCTGAAGGTGAGCCAATCATGGCAGAAGTAACTGGAGCACCTGCTGTACCAGCTCCTGTTGGTAATAGAGGTCCTAAAAAATTAATCGTTGAATTAGAAACGACAGAAATTGAAGCTGAAATCGAACCAGGTGTTAACTTCACTTTCTGGACTTTCAACAACACTGTACCTGGAAGCTTTATCCGCGTTAGAGAAGGTGACGAAGTTGAGTTGCGTTTGAAAAATGCTGCAAACAGCTCAATGCCACACAACATTGACTTACATGCTGTAACTGGTCCTGGTGGTGGTGCTGCTGCAACAACTGCTGCTCCTGGTAAAGACGCTGTGTTGAACTTCAAAGCGATTAACCCTGGATTGTATGTTTACCACTGTGCTGCGCCTCCTGTACCAATGCACATCGGTAACGGTATGTACGGATTGATTTTAGTTGAACCTGCTGGAGGTTTAAAACCTGTTGACAGAGAATACTACATCATGCAAGGTGATTTCTACACAAAAGCTTCTACAGCTAAACAAGGATTGTTAGAATTCGACAACGATAAAGCAGTAGCTGAGCAACCAGACTATGTATTGTTCAACGGTAAAAAAGGAGCTTTATTAGGAAACAACATGATCGAAGCAAAAGTTGGTGAAACTGTACGTTTATTCGTAGGTAACGGTGGACCAAACTTGACTTCTTCATTCCACGTAATTGGTGAAATCTTCGATAACGTTTACATAGAAGGCGGATCAACAGTATCTCACAACATCCAAACTACAATGATTCCTGCTGGTGGTTCTGCTATCGTAGAGTTCAAAGTAGATGTACCTGGTGAATACGTATTAGTTGACCACTCTTTATCAAGAGCATTCAACAAAGGATGTATTGGAAAATTGAAAGTTACTGGTCCCGATAACGAAAAAATTTTCAAAAAAGTAAAATAATCATACCATTGAGTAGGTTAAAATAAAGGAACATGAAAGCACAATTAATTATAGCATTACTTATTGCAGCTTCAGCAGTCGCATGCTCAAAAGATCAAAAATCCAATGAAGAAGTTGCACCTATCGTAGAATCTGTTCCTTCAACTATTCAACCTGTTCAAAGTAACACTAAAATGGTTCATATTCCCGGTGGGGAGTATGAACCGTTTTATGGTGTTGACTCTGGAAAGGTGTATGTTGCACCATTTTATATAGATGAACATGCTGTAACAAACGCACAATTTTTGGAATTTGTAAAAGCAAATCCGCAATACAGAAAATCAAAAATCAGCTCAATTTTCACTGATTCAACTTATTTGCGCGATTGGCCTTCAGATTTAGAATTACCAAAAGATGCCAATCCAAATGCTCCTGTTACCTTTGTTTCTTGGTTTGCTGCTAAGGCATACGCTAAAAGTGTAGGTAAACGATTACCTAAATTAGACGAATGGGAATTCATTGCAATGGCTGATAAAGAAGTACCAAACGCACGAAAAAAAGCTAGTTACTCCGGAGATATTGTGGATTTATACCTTCAAAGAGATCGCCAATACCAAGCGGTAAAAAAATCACCTGCTAATTACTGGGGTGTTTACAACATGTTTGACTTGATTTGGGAGTGGACAGATGATTTCAACTCTGTGCTAGACATTGGTGATTCACGTACAGGACAAAACGACGACAAAAACTTGTTCTGTGCTGGTGGTGCCGCGAGTGCTAGAGATATTATGAATTACGCCGCATTTATGCGATTTGGAATGAGAACCTCTGTGAAAGCAGAGTACACTATTTCCAACTTAGGATTTAGATGCGCAAAAGATTCTAACGAATAAAAAACAAACGACATGAAAGTAGCCAATTTACTTTTGTTAGCAACTGCTATCTTTTTCGCTTCTTGTGGAGGCGGTAAAGAAAAAAAACTTTCAGAATTACCTTCTAATTCTATTTTTCACTTGACTTCTGAATGGAAAAATCAAGATAATAAAGCTATGCAATTAAAGGATTTACGTGGCAAAACGATGGTAGTGGTTATGATTTATACCTCTTGCCAATCTGCTTGTCCAATTCTTGTTGCTAAAATGAAACAAATTGAACAAAAAATTAGCCGTAAAGACATTGAAGATGTGAACCTGATTCTAGTAACAATAGATCCAGAAACAGACACTCCTGCTCGCCTTAAAGAATTTGCTAAGAAAAACAAAATGGATGCTCCTCAATGGACATTCTTAACTTCCAACGAAGATGATACTCAAGTACTTGCAAACGTACTTGCTATGAAATATAAAAAGATTGACCCTATTGATTTCTCACATTCAAACATTATAACTGTCTTTGGTCCAGATGGGCAAATGATCAGTCAAGAAGAAGGATTAGAAATCGATGTCGATAAAGTAGCTTCTACTGTTGCCAAAACAGTAAAAGAATACAAATAAACTCTCAGACCTAAATTGATTAATTATTTTTTTTAATAGTTAATCAATTTGTTTTGATAAAAGTAAAAAAGGTCTTTTATGCTGTAATAACTTAAACAATAAATAAATGAAATTCAAAACAAAACCATGGGCAGAACCATATAAAATTAAAATGGTAGAGCCACTTAAAGTTACAACTCGTGAAGATCGCGAACGTTATATCAAAGAAGCTGGATACAACACGTTCTTGTTGCGCTCAGAAGATGTGTACATCGATTTATTGACAGACAGTGGTACCAACGCAATGAGTGATTATCAATGGGCAGGAATGATGCTCGGTGATGAAGCTTATGCTGGTAGTAAGAACTACTATACATTGGAAGAAAATGTGCAAAAATACTATGGATATAAATACCTAGTTCCAACTCACCAAGGTCGTGGTGCTGAAAACATGTTATCTCAATGCTTAATCAAAAAGGGGCAATACGTACCTGGAAACATGTACTTTACTACAACAAGATTGCATCAAGAATTAGCAGGTGGAAAATTTGTAGACGTTATCATTGACGAAGCACATGATTCTCAAAGTTTACATCCATTTAAAGGAAATGTTGACTTGCAAAAATTTGAAGACTTAATCAATAAAGTAGGAGCAAATAAAGTGGCTTACATCACCGTTGGTGCAACTGTTAATATGGCTGGTGGACAACCTGTATCAATGGAAAATATCAAGGCTGTAAATGCTTTGGCACATAAACATGGTATCAAAGTAGTTTTGGACGCTACAAGAGCGATGGAAAATGCATATTACATCCAACAAAGAGAGGAAGGATATGCCAACAAATCTGTTGCTGAAATTTTAAAAGAATTTGCTTCCTATTCTGATGCTGCTACCATGAGTGGTAAAAAGGACTTATTGGTAAACATCGGTGGTTTTGTTGCAGTAAACGATTGGGATTTATTCGAAGAATTAAGGAACATGGTCGTTGTGTACGAAGGCTTGCACACTTATGGAGGTTTAGCTGGACGTGACATGGAAGCAATGGCTCGTGGAATGGAAGAAGCTATTCAAGATGAGCACATTTCAACACGTGTGAAACAAGTTGCATACTTAGGTGAATTGCTTGATGCATATGGTGTTCCAATGGTTAAACCTTTTGGAGGGCACGCTATTTTCTTAGATGCTAAACGTTTTTACGATCACATTCCACAAACACAATATCCTGCTCAAGCTTTGGCTGCTGATTTGTATGTCAATTCAGGGGTAAGAACCATGGAAAGAGGTATCGTATCAGCAGGAAGAAATGCAGAAACAGGTGAAGAATACATGCCAGAATTGGAATTAGTGAGATTGACTATCCCTAGACGTGTTTATACACAAGCTCACCTTGACGTAGTTGCTTACTCAGTGGCAGAATTGTACGAAAATAGAAAAAATGCAAAAGGTTTAAAAATGATTTACGAACCTAAGTACTTGCGTTTCTTCCAATCTCGTTTTGAAAAGTTAGATTAATAACGCATCTTAGTTACAATCAATACATATACAAAAACATGAGAGTGTCCGTAAAGTCAGACACTCTCTTTTTATTTTAAGATGTTCAAAAATGAATGAAATGCAAGGCGTTGAAAATGAAGTAAAAGGAGTGTACTAGAGTACATGACTTTTGCTGATATTTGACTTACGAAGTATGCACCGAAGGTATTACAACGCAGCAGTTCGTCACTTTTTGGACATCGCCTCTACATTTATACTTTTAAAAACCATCTATTTGCTGATCTGCATCTTTCAAAAACAATGCTATTTCAGAAATAATATGAGCTTTCTTTTCATCTTTAGGAGCTGTATCTTCTAAATATTCTTTTAAATGCCATTGAGCTTCCAAGATGTGTCGCTCTTCTATTTCACCTGGAAGGTTTTCTAAAATAGTCAAACAATCTAGGGCTTCCAATAAATCACCCTCGCAAGCAATCAAGACGAAATCAGACAAATAATTCGTGTAATCCAATCCTGTATTCCAAATTGTTGAAAGTAATAATTGTCTAACAGGTAAAAATCGTTCTTCGCGAATCACTTCAATCATTGTTTCAACAGTTGAAGTGTCTTTTAAACTTGAAAAAATTTCTAAAATGTCTTTATGAAACTTTTTTGTCTCTAAATCCTTTAAAAGCAATTCAGCAAGTGGCACAATAACAGTTGCATCGCCTTCTGTTTTTAAACCACTCAAGGCTTTTTTTACTTGTTTTTCATCATAAGAATTAAGAAACTCTATAATTTGTTTGACTTTCACGTTGTAATTTTTAAGTGCAAAGATACAAAATCAATCGCAAAAAAAGACATAAAAAAAGGTGACCTAAATCGATCACCTTAAAAAAAAATAGTTTTTTTTATGCTTTAGCTAAATCATCAGCTGGAGCAACTTCTATGCTACCATAGGCATCACAGTGACCTCCTTTAGAAGAACCACACGCAGAAAGCGTAGCCACCAAACCGAATCCAACTAGCATTAAGGCAAAAATTTTTCTCATTTGTTGTTGTTTAATTTGTTTAAAGATTTAGACTGAACAGATAGCAAATATATAAAAAAAAACATACCCAACACAATAAACCATAAATCTTTTCATTAAAATAGATAAAAATGCGTAATTTTCTACCGTCGAATTAATTATGAAGTGGATTATCATACTTACGGTTTTCTTTGTACCATTGGTTTCCTTTGGTCAAAAAAAGTATGAATTGTATTTTATGAACAATGATTATAAAGTTATTAAAAAATATCCGCAAACAGTTTTTAAAGATTCCATTTCACTCAAAAAATATACATATGAACTGCAACAAAGCGCTCTAAAAAAAGGTTACTTATTGGCATCTGTGGATAGTTTGAAAAAAAATGAAAACAATCAATTTCATTGCCTATTCACCATTGGAAATCAGTTTAAAAACGCATCATTAACACTACCAAAAGAAGAACAAAAATTCATCAAAAGAAAAGCAAACATCAATGAAAAACTTCTTTTAAAAGCGCCACTTACACCTAAAGAATTCAACTTATTAATGAATACCCTTCAAAATGCTTATTTAGACAATGGTTATCCTTTTATTAAAGTGCAGTTAGAAGAAGTTGAAATAAAGGAAAATAGTATCAACGCAAGCATTTCAATCGACAAAGGACAACAGTTAAAATGGAATAAATTAATTGTAAAAGGAGATTCAAGTATTTCCAAAAAGTTTGTTGCTAGTCTTATAGGTATTAAGCCAAAAACCTTGTACAGTGAATCGGATTTTATGCGTATCACTCAGAAAATCAAACAAATTATTTTTTTTGAGGAACTAAAACCTGCTGAATTGCTATTTACACCAGAAGGCGTGGATTTATATACTTATTTAAAGTCAAAACCACTAAGTTCAGTTAACGGAATCATCGGACTACAACCCAATCCAGTAACCGGAAAACTAAACCTAACAGGTGAATTAACCTTAAAGTTGCAAAACGTGTTAAAAAGAGGTGAATTGTTGTACATCGATTGGAGAAGCATTCAAGCTAAAACACAAGCATTAAAAACAAAACTAAGCTACCCTTATCTATTTAATACCAGATTTGGGATTGATGGGAGTTTTGACCTCTACAAACGAGATACTACTTTTTTAGAAATGAAAGGCGGTGTAGGTGTTAATTATTACTTATCTGGTGGAAGTTATGTACATGTTTTTTATCAAAATAATTCATCGAATTTGCTAGGAAACACAGCTACTTCAACGATTGATAATCTAAGAAGTGTCAAAACAAACGCATACGGTCTGTCATTTATTTACAATAAAATAGATTATTTACCAAATCCAACAAGGGGAATTCAAGTAGAAACACAATTTTCAGCAGGAATAAGAAGTGCTAAAATTCCAGATTCAACAAAGGCAGAAAAAACAACTGTTTATAAAGCTATGATACAAATTTCAGGCTATATTCCCTTGGCAAAAAGACATGTATTAGCCTTAAAAGGAAGTTCACACTTGTATAGTGCTCCATTAATTTTTGCCAATGAGGCACACCGCTTTGGAGGATTAATCTCTCAAAGAGGTTTCAATGAGGAAGAATTGTTAGCAACAGCACAAATCACTAGTACAGTTGAATACCGTTTTTTGGTAGATAAAAATTCGTATGCATTTGCTTTTTACGATATGTCTTGGTATGAAAATAACTCCAAGAAATATTACAACGATACTCCTTTTGGATTTGGAGCAGGTTTTTCTTTTGGGACAAAAATTGGAGTTTTTTCAATTTCTTATGCGTTAGGAAAACAATTTAGTAACCCAATACGTATTAGAGATAGCAAATTCCATTTTGGTTATGTTGCATTTTTTTAAAAAAATGTGTAATTTTGCTTCTCATCCTTTTGAAATTGTATTTGTAAGGACTTCCATAACCAAGACGACTATTATTGAAGAAGAAAGCAAAACAAGAAACGCAGTCAAATGGGTAAAAATCTAATAGAACATTTACATTGCATCGTTTGTAATCATGATGAACTTATACCTCTCGATAGGTATGAGAAGGCTCATTTGGTACAATGTTTAAATTGTAATTTAGTATTTTCAGATAAACAACCCTCTCAGGAAGAAATTGATCGCATTCAACGCAAAGAAAAATGGAAAGATCATATTACACCAGAGGCAATTAAACGATACAATCATGTGTTGGATCGATTTGAACATTTTAGAAAAACAAATCGTTTGCTTGACTTAGATTGTAGTCACGGCGAATTTTTGGAAATGGCAAGAGAAAGAGGTTGGAAAGTTTATGGCACTGCTGACACTTCTGAATCCTTGAGTTTGTGTAGAAGCAAGGGGTTAGATATTTGTGAAGGTTCCTTCAATTTCAGTGATTTTGATGAAGACACGTTTGACATTGTCTGTGTAAGAAGTGTATTGGAACATGTAACCAATCCAAATGAAATACTACAAAAGATTCGATCTGTACTTCGAACTGGTGGGTTAGTGTATGCGACAACTCCTAACTACAACTCTATTCTTAGAATTCGTTTAAGAGAAAAATACAGTTTAATTTCTTTTCCTTTCAGGTTGGTTTACTACAGTAGAAAGCCTTTTAAGAGATTATTCAGAAACAACCAATTCAAAGTAATGGAAACAGAAGTTACAGGAGTTAGTTATTCTAAAAAGAAACTTGCAAGTGCTAAAAAGCGTGTTCCTTTAACTGAAGAATCTGATTTTTTAGAATGGGAATTTGATGAAAACGATGGTTTTGTCACACGCTTTATGAAGCGAAACTTAAATCCTTTTGTCTGCTTCTTTGGATTAGGTGACTTTTTAAAAGGTTGGTTCATCAAGCAATAATAGGATCAAGAAACTTACAATAACAACTCCGTTAGAGTTGAACTATCAAGCAAAAAAAATAGGCTATCCAGATGGATAGCCTATTCTATTATAACTAAACTAATTATTTAAGTTTGAATGAAACTGGCATGCTGTAATAACTACGCACAGATTTTCCACCGATTTTACCAGGTTTCCAACGAGGCATACTCTTAATCACACGTACAGCTTCTTTGTCACATTCTGGACAGTTAGGAACACCTTTCTGAACAGTAACGTTTCCAATAGAACCGTCCTTCTCAACAACGAAACGAACGTTAGCTTTTCCTTCAATACCAGCTTGAACTGCCATTTCAGGATACTTCATGTTTTGGCCAAAATATTTCATCATTTCAGCATAACCACCAGGGAATTCAGCTTCTTCCTCAACGAATGTTTCGATTTTTTCTGGTTCCTTCGGTGTAACAATTGTTGGTTGTTTAATCTCAGGCTCCTTGAATGTTTCCTCCACATCCTTGATATCTTGATTACCCGCTTTTGTATCCTTCACGTCTTCTTGTGTATTCAAACGTGTTTCAACAACTTCGTCAGTAATCACGAACTCTCTAAAGTCTAACTGTTTTTCTAACTCAACAGGTGGTTCTTCAGGAATTTCCTCTTCGATAATTTCCTCTTCTTGTTCATCTGGCATATCAAATTCTGCTTGGAACTCATTGTAAGCCACCTCAGTTTCCTCTTCAGGAAGAGATTTAACAAACAAATACGCTCCATAAGCAATACCAATAGCCGCAACTAGACCAAGAATAACGAAAATAATCGTTCTGTCATAATTTTTACGGATTTCATACGCTCCGTACTCCTTATTTCTATCAGCAAAAACTATTTCGTTACGAGAGGCAGACGTTACTTGTTGCCAACTTCTCGATGTAAAATAATCATACAATGAAACAATTAATACGAGTGCAGCGATCACTATTACTACTGTAGTACTCATAATTAATCTTTTTTAGTTTTTGCTCTTACTAATTCCAACTCAGGACCATTGATATCAGAAGGTAAGAACGCTCCAATTTCAGCAATTCTCAACTCATCAATCATGTCGATAAAGTTTCTGCACTTAGCCAAATCATCCGTTTTAACAAGAACTTTAAGAGCTTGTGGATCTCCTTTGTGTTCTTTCAACAAACGCGTATAAGTCGTATCAGCAATTGATTTATCTTTTAATTGCTTGTCCAACCCAGCTTTTTGCTCAAGTACATATCTGTTTTTATCGGTCAATAATTTTCTAACGCCATCAGGAGAAAAAGTTGTTTCTTGCAATTCAGTTGCAGGTTTTCCATCTTTATTCCCTGGAGCATAGAACTGATTTTCGTAATAGAACACACGGTCATTAGAAAGCAAGAAAGTAATTGCATTGTTTACTTTCGGCCTGTCGTCCGTTTGATCTTTTGGTTTATCTTCTTTTGGTGGGTAAGCCAGAGTCATAATTTTCGGCTTACTAAACGTTGACGTCATTACGAAGAACGTCAAGAGTAGGAAACCTAAGTCAACCATTGGAGTCATATCCACTGTAGGAATACCTCTCTTTGGTCTTCTTTTACCTCCTTTAGCGCTTTGGCCACCTGTATCTTGTATTTGTGCCATATTATTCGTGCGTTTTTCTTGGGTCCGCCTTCAAAGACGTGATGAAACTTAAATTATTTTCTTTCAAATCTCTAAACGTTTCCACTACTCTTTTCGCATAGATATACTCTGCGTTTCCGTCAACTTTCAATACAAATTTTGGTTTAAAATCCGACACGTTAACATCGAAACCTTTTTGTCTCGCTGTTAAATATTCAGACTCACCAAATGCAAGCAACTCAGTTCTGCCTGCTGCAATCCAGTCTTTTAACTGATTATTCGTCGAGTCAGTAGGAACCCCCATTGACTTTTCGATTATTTGTCCACGTTCGTGTTCATTCATATCTAAAAATGCTGGTAATTGAGAAATCCCAACACCAATATCAGACAACTTAACGAACTCATTAACTTGTGCAGTTGTAAAGTTTACTTTGTACTTTTCAGACATACGCATAAGCATATTTTGTTTCGTCTCTTCTTTACCTGCTATACCATAGAATACACGGCCATTTTTATCCACTGTTACACGCACCAACATTGAGTTTGGAATCACGTTTTCAGCGATACTGGCAGGAACATCTACCGGAACAATTTCATCAGTACGGAAATTAGCGGAAAGCATAAAGAAAGTCACTAGCAAGAATGCCAAGTCCACCATCGGTGTCATGTCAATCCCTGGAGCGCTTTTTGGTTTACTAACTTTCGCCATTTTCGTTTTTATTTAATTAAATGTGTGTTCGAATTATTTTGCAGATTTTGCGAAGTCTTGTACAATTGTAAAGCTTGCTTCGTCCATGCTGTGTGTCATTTGGTCAACTTTCGTAGAGAATAAGTTGTAGAAAATGATCGCAATAGTCGAACCTGTAATACCAAGTGCAGTATTAATCAAGGCTTCAGAAATACCCGCTGATAATTGCGCTGTATCTGGAGCTCCTTGTGCCATCGCACCAAATGATTTAATCATCCCCAATACCGTACCAATCAAACCTACTAATACCGAAATAGATGCAATAGTTGATAAAACTGGTAAGTTTTTAGACATCATTGGCAATTCTAATGCTGTTGCATCTTCCAATTCTTTCTTAACAGCTTCAATTTTTTGATCTTTTGTCATTGAACTATCGTTTTGAGTAGCTTCATACTTCTCTAAACCAGCAGCAACAACATTCGCTAATGAACCTTTTTGAGCTTCACATGCTTCTTTAGCTCCTTGAATATCACCAGCAGCTAATAATTCTTTGATGTTAGCAACAAATTTATCCAAGTTTCCTTTTCCTTTGATTTTTCCTAAGTTAACGAAACGCTCTACTGAATAAATAATTGAAATCATTACGATTGACATCAAAATTGGTACAATGAAACCTCCTTTGTAAACAATACCAAAATAGTTTCCTTGAATCGGCTCATTTTCAGGGTTATTATCCACGAAGTTTGATGGATTACCGAAAATAAAGTTATACACTAAAATACCAATTACTAAAGCAATTACAATCGTAATCGCGCCCACTAGTGCAGAGAATCCTCCCGCTGTTTTTTTACTACTCATAATTTAATTTTTAAGTTCTTAAACATTAGTTAATCTCGCAAACTTAATAAAAGGAATTGAAATATGCACAATCAAATTAAAAAGTTCGCATTTTTTTTTATTAAACGGTCGTTTTATTTATGTTAACTGTCTGTTTTATTGAATGAAATGGTTTTTATTTTTCTAAATTCTATCTAAAACATAAATAATTAATGCATCCATTTCTTGTTCATAGCCTTCTGAAAACTGATTCTTTAGTCGATTTGCAATGCCTAAACAAATGGTTGTACTCTTGTGATTTAACAAACGTGACAAGGAAAAAAGTGCCGAACTTTCCATTTCAAAATTTATAATGCGAGACGCTCCTTTTCGATAAGTGGTTAATCGCTCGTTGAGATGTACTGTTTTTGTTCGTGCAATTAACATGCGTCCTTGTGGTCCATAAAATCCACTGCTGGTAACTGTTATTCCTTTAAAAACATCAGGGGTATCTAATCGGCTCGTTAATTCTTGATTGGATGTTATATAATAAGGTATGACACGCTCTGGCAATTGAATGTGTTGGTTGATGGCTGCAGCACTATGCTCCTCTTCTGCTGTATAAGGTATTTCATAAAAATGTGCAACATTGTCCAAACCCAAAGCTGCTTTGCTCAATAAATAAGCGTGAACAGGAATATCTTCTTGCAAAATCCCACACGTTCCAATGCGAACCATCGTTAATTCAGTGTGCTGTTCCTTCATTGTTCGTTGCTTTAAATCTATATTTACAAGGGCATCTAATTCATTGATGACAATATCAATGTTATCCGTTCCTATTCCTGTAGAAATAGCTGAAATTCGTTTCCCTTTATAAATTCCTGTATGCACAACAAATTCTCTATGTTGTGAACGATGCTCAACCTCATCAAAAAAGGCACTTATTTTTGCTACCCGGTCTTGGTCACCAACCAACAAAATAGTCGTTGCAATTTGTTCTGGGTACACTCCCAAATGGTAAACACGTCCCAATTTATCTAAAACCAATTCTGATGCTTGCAAACTCATTGTAATTTATTTTAATTGTTTTAAAAGTACATATTTTTAGATTAAATGTGAACGTTATTTGAAAATTGTTTGTAGATTTAGTTTTTCAAAACAATCTCATGAGAACAACTTTAGCCATTTTTATCGGTTTCTTATTAACATTTTCTTGCTCTGCTCAATTAATGGAGGGAGAATTAAAAGATAGTAAGCGCAATTTATTAGAGCCTTTTGAATTTCAAATGAAAGAAACAACAACCGGAGCTTTGTACTACCGCATTGCTGTCGATCGAACAGGAAAAGTAACCTCAGCTCAACTTTTAACAGATCGTTCAACGCCAATTTCGACGCCACTTCAAGTTAGAGCAAGAAGCTATGCTTTAAGTGTGAAATTTGAAGCTGGAACTTTTTACCCAGCATTCCATTCAGGGGTTATAAAGATTAATTTGCTTAAAAAAGTAGTTGAATAAACAAGTTAAATACTCATTCTTATTCTATACTCTTTGGGATATAGGTTATTGAAACGATTACCGATGTTTTTAATCCAACCTATTGGCTCTTGGTGGTACGTCATTTGAACAAATCCATTTGGTGAGGCTGTTGGCAAAATGAAAGTTTCTCCTTTCAAATAATGCAGTGCCTGTTGTTCATCTAACTCAATGCTTGGGTATTCTTTTCGAAGCGAAGGACACATCAATAAGTCGTGATCTGGAATCAATCCTTTTCGTGCAAACTCTCCTATCGTTACACCCCATTTAACAAGGTGCAATTTATCTTGAACAAGTAAAAACACTTGCTTCCAATTAGAAGGAATGGCTAAAATACGCTCATTCCATTGGTAAAAAAGATACCCCTCTGTATGGCACCAATCAGTTAAGAATTGTGTGTCTTTTAATAGAGTCAATCCTTTACCTGCCCGTTTGCTTAAGCTTATTTTACTTGTTTTCCCGCTTATTTTTCTAACAACAGCAATAAAAAACCCTTCTGTTTCGGTCATTCCAGGCATACCATATATACCTACTCCATTTCTGCCTTGTTTAAACTGATAAGGAGCATTTATTGGTAAGTATTCAGCGTCAAAATTTTCACACAACCATTGGATATTCTCCTCGTTTTCCTTTTCATTAAAAGTACACGTAGAATAAATCAAGTACCCTCCTTCTTTAACGCTTCCCCAAATGTCACCGAGGATACGTTTTTGTCTTGCTGCGCAAAGATTAACACTTTCAAGCGACCATTCAGCACGAGCCTGCTCGTCTTTTCGGAACATTCCTTCACCTGAGCAAGGTGCATCTACCACAATTGCATCAAAGAAATAAGGTAAACGTTCAAAATCAGATGGATCATTATTGGCAACGATAACATGCGAACTTCCCCACTTGCTCATGTTATCACGTAAAATTTTTGCACGCTGATTGATAACCTCATTTGCTACAAGCAAACCTTTTTCCTCTAAATAACTTGCCAATAGAGTGCTTTTTCCACCAGGAGCAGCACTTAAATCTAATACAACTGATTGCTTATCTAACTCAATGCTCTTAATCACATAGTCTAGCAACATTGACCCTGCTTCTTGCGGATAATAGCTTCCTGCATGGAACAATGGGTCTTTTGTAAACGAAGGTCGCTCTTTTAAAAACACTGCATCTTTACACCATTCAATAGAGCGCTCTTCTGGAAAGTGAAACGATTGCTTAAAAGGATTTTTACGAATTGAAACAGGTGAACTTGTTGACAAAGCATCTAATAAACTTATTTCTAAGAAAGGGTCATTCGTTACATTGTCAATAAAATCCTTTGGCAATTGTTGCATAAAATGATGATTAGTTAAAAAACCTTAGTAAAAGGATATTGGTTAAACGTACCGCTAGCAGTTGCAATTAATTCGTTGTTTTGATTAAAAAAATCAGCTTCCACAAAAATAATCTTTTTACCAACTTGTCGAACACGAGGAATACCAGTAATTGTATCACCTAACAAAGCAGGTTTTAAGTAGTTGATTTTAAACTCAACAGTTGACACTAGGTTTCCATTTTTATGAGAAATTGCCAACGCTGCCAAACCTAAAGTTGAATCTGCCAACGTTGCAAGCACGCCTCCATGAGCTGCTTTTGGTGTTGCTAAATGTTTTTGACCAATCGTAATGCGGTTCACAACCGTATCATCTGGAAGAAATTCATACTCTAAATCAATTTCTCTTCCATATTGATTGCTCATTCTGTATAAGTCAATAATTGAAACGTCGAACATTTGTTGCATTTTATCTATGATAACTAAATTTCACTTTGTTAATTCGCAAAAATAGTGTAAAAAACGCATTTCACCTCCCTATAAAGCGAAGAATTCGTCAAAAGCATAGAATTAGGGGCTGATTGAAGATCAATTGCATTAACATTAATCCCTCCATTTATCTAATTCATTCTCCATAACTTTCCAGTGACCACCTCTATCTGCTCCGATACGTTCTATTATTCCTTTGTTTTTTAGATTTGCTATGTGTTTTTGAATAGCCGAAGGATTGATTCCTAATTTTTCAACCAACTCATTTCTAGTTATTTTTGGATTTTCTTTGATCAATAAAACAATTTCTGACCACCTTTTCTGACCACCTGTTATTTCTGACCACCTTTTGCTATTTGATATTCATTTTTGATAAATTCTTCCTGATTCTCTTTGAAGCTTTTTTGATCTTTATCAGATTCTTCACGTTTCATAAATGCATCATACTGGACATGTTCTTCTCGGTTTCTTAAAACATGATTCTCTCCAAGTATGAGATTTTCTAAAAAGTAAAGCAAGAATTTAGGCATAGCGTAAATATCTTTCGTATTATCATTGTAATTAGCTCGTGCCAAAGCATTTCGAAAATAACAAGAATGTTGTTCAAATAAGTCATTGTTTACCTTAAAACCTAATGTTCGCAAATATTTTATTAAAAAAATTGCTGTTGCTCTAGTGTTACCTTCTCCAAAAACATGGATTTGCCACAAATACGAAATAAATTGTGCAATATGTTCGATTGTTTGTTGTTGGCTAAGCCCTTTGTAACTAAACTGTTTTTCTTGTTGAAAGTCGTACTCCAATGTTTCTTTTAAACTATTGGCGCTACCATATAAAACCGTTTCTCCATTCAACACCCATTCTTTTTTGGTGATGTTGTAATCACGAATTTTCCCAGCAAACTTATAAACATCTTGAAACAACCTGCGGTGAATGGATAAAAATTCCATTGGTGAAAACGTAAAAGTTTGTTCATTTAAAATTTCCACGATACGAGCCGAAACTTTGTCTTAAATATTCATCGAAATTATTCATTCTTTATTTTAATTCTGTCTCACGTGCCCAGCACTTTTCTTGCTACCCAAGGATACTTTCTCTACCTTCAAAATCCCTTATGCAAGACTTCTCAAACAATCAAATGAAGCAATGGGATTTATCCTCAACAATTAACTTCAAAGATACACAATAAAGTTGGAATAATCAAGCTCAAAAAAACTTTGTAAAAAACAAAATAAACGTTCAAAAAAAAGTGGATACAAGGTTGGGAAGAGTGGATTTTCAGTTAAAACCACCCCCTTCTCAACAAATAAAACCCCTCTTTCATTAAGTTTTACAATGAATTGATTAAAAAGAAGAAAAAACTTCAATCACTATCACTAACTTGCTTCTATTAATCTAAAATAAACTAATATGAAAAAAATGGTTTTAATGTGTTTAGGATTTATTCTAACTTTTAGTTCATTCAGTCAAGATAAATGGAAAGATTTCATTGGCTATATGGATGAATTTGATGTTTTTGGAAAAGAAATCTTTACTCACAAGGAGTATGATTTTTTGATGGAAATTCAAAAGAAAAATGGTGAAAAGTACTACATGACTCAAGGAGAAGGAGGTGCTTATTATGAAATAGGTAAGATTTCTCTTGAAAAAGGAAACGTTATGATGCTTTACGCAACAAAGTCTGACAATGGGATGACTTATTACATGTCACTTAACGCAAAGAATGGGAAACAATTTAATTGGTTAATTTTAGGAAATTCAAAAGCGAATGAAAAACCAGACTCTTTTATCATTAAGAAAAATAGCGATGGTTACGAAATAATAACCAAAGAGTTTATCTTTGGTATTGACTCTGTGACTTCGTATAAATACAACTTGGATGGAACTAAACCATAAACTTCAGTAATATAAACTTATTGAATAACTTGTAAGTTGTTTGTTGAGGGTGTCTGAAAATTCAGACACCCTTTTATTTTTTAAGATATTCAAAAAACGACAAACTGCTTCGTTGTCATCAAAAATCAGTAATTTTGCTGCAATAAACTTACAAAAGTTTAATGTTATGAATAAAAGAGAAGAATTTCTAAAATTTGCTGGACAAACCAATCAATTTCCGTACTTAATTGAAGTGGAACGAGCAGAGGGAATTTATTTTTACGACAAGCAGGGAAAGGCGTATATGGACATGATTTCAGGCGTATCTGTTAACAACATCGGCCACAGTCACCCTTATGTTGTCAAAAAAGTACAAGAGCAAGTTGCCAAATACATGCACGTTATGGTATATGGCGAATACATACAAGATGCGCACGTTGATTTTTGTAAAAAAATTATTTCTTTCTTACCTGAATCGCTCAACACTGTTTATACAGTCAACTCGGGTACTGAAGCCAACGAAGCTGCTTTGAAACTGGTAAAAAGAGTAACTGGAAGAACAGAATTAGTTTCTTTCAGAGGTTCTTACCATGGTAGCACGCACGGTTCTATGAGTGTTTCAGGAAATGAAATCAAAAAGGAAGCTTTTCGACCGTTGCTGCCTGATGTTCGATTTTTACAGCACAACAACATGGAGCAATTGAATCAAATTACAGAAAAAACTGCTGGCGTTATTATTGAAACCGTGCAAGGAGATGCTGGAGTGAGGGTTCCAACCTTAGAGTTTTTAACTGCTCTACGCAAACGTTGTACGGAAGTTGGCGCCTTACTTATCTTTGATGAGATTCAATGCGGTATGGGTCGCACAGGAAAAATGTTTGCTTTTGAGCACTTTGGAATTGTTCCAGATGTTTTAACATTAGGAAAAGCATTAGGGGGAGGCATGCCTATTGGAGCTGTTGTTTCATCACATGAGAACCTTTGGGAATTTACCTACAATCCAATGTTGGGTCATATTACAACCTTTGGCGGTCATCCTGTAATTGCTGCTGCTGGTTTGGCAGGCTTAGAAGTCATGGAAAAAGAAGTAGATTTCAACGAAGTGGAACGCTTAGGAGCCTTATTGCAATCCATCATTTGTCAATCTGATGAAATTAAAGAAACGAGACGAATCGGAATGCTTTTTGCATTTGATATGGAATCTTTTGAACGAGTTGAAAAAGTAGTCAAAAAATGTTTAGAAGATGGTTTGGTGAGCTTCTGGTTCTTGTCGCATCCATATAGCTTTAGATTATCCCCACCATTAACTATCACAGAGGAAGAAATTCGCAAAGCTGGCACGATTATTTTGAATGCCATAGAAAGCACTAAACAAAAAGGGAGTGTCTGACTTTTCGGACACTCCCTCTTCGGTTGTTTGTTGTTTGTTGTTGTTGTTTGTTGTTGTTTGTTGTCAAACTTATAGCCTTTATTAATGAGCTACTGCAACTTCATTTTTCGAATGAATAGTGCTCCAAAGGTTGTAACCTCCATTCAAATTAGTCACATTAAAACCATTATTGCGCATGATGCGATTAGCTAAGTAACCTCTTAAACCTACTTGGCAATAAACCACGTAGTTTCTTGACTTGTCTAGGGTTTCTAATTGTTCACGCAAATCATCTACGTTGATGTTTATTGCTCCTTCAATATAACCTCTGCTAAATTCTTTGCTTGTTCTAACATCTAAAATGACAGCATTTTTCTCTTCTACATACGACCAGAATTGATCGTAGTTAACCATGTCTAAATCCCCTTTTAGCATGTTTTCAGCTGTGTAACCAACAATGTTTACTGGGTCTTTCGCAGAGTTATAAGGTGGTGCGTAAGTAATTTCAATTTCAGGTAAATCATAAACAGTTAAATTACCTTTAATTGCTGTTGCAATAACGTCAATGCGTTTATCTACTCCCTGTTCACCTACTGCTTGAGCACCATAAATACGACCTTCATCATTGAAAATCAATTTTAATACGATGTCTTTTGCCCCTGGATAGTATCCCGCATGATGTCCACGTGTAACAATGGCAGTTCTGTAAGGAATGTTGTTACGTTTTAATAATTTTTCATTCAATCCAGTAGATGCGACAGATAATTCAAAGAATTTCAAAATTGAAGAACCTAAACTTCCAGCGTATTTGTATTTATTGCCAAAAGTGATGTTATCCGCCACTAAACGTCCTTGTCTATTTGCAGGCCATGCTAATGGAATCATTACCTTTTTCTGATGGATGTAGTGAACAACTTCAATAGCATCTCCTACGGCGTAAACATCTGGATGAGATGTTTGCATGAATTCATTTACCAAAATCCCTCCTGTTTCACCCAAGTCAAGTCCTGCTTCTTTGGCTAATTTAGTTTCAGGCCGAACACCAATCGCTAAGATAACAGCATCCGCATCCATTGATGTTCCATTGTTAAGGAATACTTCAATAACTTCACCTTTATCATTGAATTTTTCTACACCTGTATTTAATAAAAATTGTAATCCTTTTTCTGCTGCTTTTTTATGTACAAAACTTGCAATATCGTAATCAACAGGTGCCATTACTTGGTTGCCTAATTCCACAAGTGTTACGTTTTTACCTAACTCTACAAGGTTTTCAGCTACTTCTAAGCCAATAAATCCACCACCTACAACCACAAATGATTCAGCATTTTTTGTCTTTGCAACAATTTTATCCATATCCGGAATATTGCGCAAGGTGTAAATTTTATCAGAATTGATGCCCTCAAAAGGAGGTCGAATAGGCTCCGCACCAGGTGAAAGCAACAATTTGTCAAATGATTCTGAATATTCTTTTCCTGTAGCTAAATCTTTAACTGCAACTTCTTTCTTAGATAAATCAATGTTCAACACTTCTGTTTGAACACGTACGTCCAAATTATAGCGTTCTTTTAAACTTTGTGGAGTTTGCAACAACAAAGCATCTCTTTTGTGAATAGTTCCTCCAATATGATAAGGCAAACCACAGTTAGCGAAACTAATATATTCCCCTTTTTCAAAGATGATAACCTCGTTTTCTTCTGACATTCTTCTTAGTCTTGTAGCAGCAGTTGCCCCACCTGCTACACCACCTATCACAACAACTTTCATTTTCAGTATGTATTTAATTTTTATCTTTATGTTTGTGGGACAAAGGTAAGCCATTTTAAACATACCTTTCAGTAACAGAAGTTACACGATGAAAAAATATCCGTATTTATTTACTTTTATTTATCTTTTGAAAACAATTTAACACATGATATCATCCGACTTTATCCATCAATACTTAAAAAAAATTGGTTTTCAAGATCTTCCACAGGTTGATTTTAAGACCTTAAAACGCATTCATCAATTACATGTTAGCACATTTCCTTTTGAAAACCTCACTCCTTTGTCTGGCGAAACCGTTTCATTAGAAATGGAGCAACTTCAGCACAAATTTCTTGACAACATGCGTGGTGGCTACTGTTTTGAGCAAAATAGTGTGTTAAAAAATGTGCTTGAAACAATCGGTTTTAACGTAACTCCTCTAATGGGCAGAGTAATTTTAGAGAATCGAGTTCCAGGTCGCACGCACATGGTGTTAATTGTTGAAGTGGAAGCTAAAAAATTCTTAGTTGACGTTGGTTTTGGTGGGTTAGGCGCTCCACAACCAATTGAATTAATCATTAACCAAGAACAAGAAACCACTTTAGAATCGTATCGAATAATCAAAGAAAAAAATGATATTTATACACTGCAAATTTATTCAAAAGGCGAATGGAAAGCAATGTATCAATTTGATTTTGTTCCCTATTATCAAGGAGACTTTGAGGTTGGAAATTGGTTTACTTCAAAACATCCAAACTCAAGTTTCACCAAACAATTAATGGTTACTCGCATCGAAAGTGACAAGCGTTTGACATTAAACAATACAACTTTTTCAATTTATCATAAAGATGGAGAAATTGAACGCAATCAATTAACGAATCTACCTGATTTGCTGTACACTCTCCAAACTTATTTTAATATCCACATTCATCCAACTGAAACAGCCATTTTAACAGCTTTAGAAACAATCATTAAAAATGATAATGAATAAGTTATTTTAAAACTGTATAAAAAAGAGTATCTTTGTCCATTACAGCTATTAAAGAAAAAAGTATGAATAATTTTAGATTTCTATTTTTATTGTTTGTTGCATCAACTTCGTTTGCACAACAAAATCTTAACTACCAAAAACCTTCTCAAGAGATATTAGAATTGGTGGATGTTGAACGAGCTCCATTTGTATCAATGGATAACAAAAAGCAAACCTTGGCTTATTTATATACTTCAATGTATAAATCTATTGAAGCTGTTGCGGAAACAGAACTTCGCATCGCTGGGCAACGCATTAATCCAAAAATCAATGCAACTTCAAAACTTTCCTTTATTCATGCTATTCGCATTCAGAAAAGTAGGACAGGAGCCATTGAAGATGTCAAAGGATTACCAGAAAACCTACAACTATCACACTTTGCTTGGTCGCCTAACAACCAATACATAGCTTTTGGTAATGCAACTAGCACAGGTATAGAATTGTGGGTGATTGATGTTAAAAGTTTGCAAGCAAAAAAATTAAGCGATGGAAACTTAAATGCTAACTTAGGAACTCCTTTTCAATGGCTAACAACAAGCGACGGTTTATTGGTGCGCGTTTTGCCAAAAGATAGAAAAGAATTTATAGACGTTTCTCAAGCCGTACCTTCTGGACCATCCGTATTGGTAAGTGACGGAACTGTGTCCCAAAACAGAACCTATCCTGATTTGTTAAAAAGCAAAGAAGATGAAGAGAACTTTAAAACAATGGTGAGAAGTGAACTGTATATTTTCGACCTAAACGGCAATAAAAAACAGTGGAAAGAAGCTGGTTTATACCGATCTATTCAATTTTCACCTAATGGTGAAATGGCCATTGTAAGTACTATTCAAGAGCCTTTTTCTTACTTAGTCCCATGGCAAAGTTTTGGTGAAAAAACAATTATTGTCAACAAAGAAGGAACAGAAATTGCTGTTATTGAAGACAAACCTGCCTCTGACAATATCCCCAAAGGATTTATGTCAACGCATCCATACAAACGCTCTATTACTTGGAGAAATGACAAACCATCGAACTTAATTTACGTACAAGCTTTGGATGGTGGAGATGCTGAAAAACAAGTCCCATTCAGAGATGAAGTAGTAGAATTAGTAGCGCCGTTTTCTGCTGAAAATGGACGCGTACTGATTAAAACAATACAACGTTATTCAGGCATCGATTGGGGAACAGACAACATTGCCCTTGCTTATGATTCTTGGTACAATACACGCAATACAAAAACATACGTTTTCAATCCAAGCAACAACACCGTTCAGCCAACGGTGCTTTTTGATCGCAACTATCAAGATAAATACACCGATCCAGGTTCTTTTCAAACTGTTAAAAACCAATTCGATAGAGATGTGTTACAATTAAAGGGAAATACAGCCTATTTGATAGGTGAAGGCTACACAGAAAAAGGACAATTTCCTTTTGTGAATCAAATTGATTTGAAAACGAAACAAACAAAAACGATTTATCGCTCCAAATACACCGATAAATTGGAAAAAATCACAGCGTTGCTAGATGTAAAAAAGAGAGAATTATTAGTACAAATACAAGCGCCTACCGTTTATCCTAATTATTACATTCGCAAAGTTGGTGGAAAAGATCAATTAACACAAATCACGCACTTTAAAAACCCATTTGAAAAATTAGAAGGAATTAGCAAAGAAGTGGTTCACTACAAGCGCGCTGATGGCGTTGACTTATCGGCTACATTGTACTTACCTGCTGGATATGATAAAACCAAAAAGGAAAAATTACCAATGATTATGTGGGCATATCCACAGGAATTTAAAGACAAAAGTAGCGCTGGACAAAACACAACCAATCCCAATGAATTTATTTTCCCTAACTATGGTTCTCCTATTTATTGGGTCATGAAAGGTTATGCCATTTTAGATAAAGCAGCTTTTCCTATTGTTGGCGAAGGAACTGAAGAACCCAATGACACATTTATAGAGCAATTAGTAGCAAATGCAAAAGCGGCAATTGATTACGTAGATGGATTGGGTTACATTGATCGCAAGCGCGTTGCTGTTGGCGGACATTCCTATGGAGCATTTATGACGGCCAATTTGTTAACTCATTCTGATTTATTTGCTGCTGGAATAGCAAGAAGTGGCGCCTACAATAGAACATTAACTCCTTTTGGATTCCAAGGAGAAGAGCGTAACTATTGGGAAGCTAAAGAGGTATACGATAAAATGTCTCCATTCACTTATGCTAACAAAATGAAAACGCCATTATTATTAATTCATGGGGCAGATGATAACAATTCAGGCACTTTCCCAATTCAAAGTGAGCGTTACTTCCAAGCATTGAAAGGATTTGGAGCACCAGTTCGCTATGTTGTATTACCAAAAGAAAGTCACGGATACGCTGCCAAAGAATCTATTTTACATTTGCTTTGGGAACAAGATCAATGGTTAGAAAAATACTTAAAAAACAAAAAATAAAACGAAAAACAATTTAATCGAAAGGCATCCAATTAACGTGGGTGCCTTTATTTTTTGGGGTTAGGTCCATATTCATTCGTAGATTTTTCACTATCTAAGGACAGCCAGATAATCATAAAAATCCAACCAACAAAAGGTACCAAAATCATTAAAATTGCCCAAGCAGACCGACCTATATCATGCAACCTACGAACCCAAACAGCCAATCCAGGAATAAACACAAATAATGAATACAAAGAATAAATCAACCCAGTTCCAGAATTGGAATACGTATAACCGGTCAGATTATCAATCGCCATTGCACAAAAACTAAAAAGTAAGTTAAAGACGAAAAACATCCAAAATTCTTTGCGCCTCGCTCGACCATTAAATTCGGCATACATTCGAAGCACTTTCAAGTACCATTCCATAAGTAAAAGTTTAATTTTCTTGTTTTTACAATCCGAAAAGTACACTTTTTTTATTACAAACACAAAAAAATTGAATTTTGTTATGCAAAACTTATTGTTAATTGTACCATTTCTTATTACGATGATTGATTTTAACGATCTGTGTTTCTTGTTTTTTGTTGACTGATTGACGATTTTACTTAATGACTTGCTAATGGTATAAACCTGAGTTCGATTAATAAAGTTGCATTCAGACCGCTAATAAACAGTGAGATACGATATAAAGCAACGAAAATGTATCGGGATACATTGAGGTTGCTTTATGATGTAGATTATCTGCGATGCTACTTCGTGGTGCTGTTTATCAGCGGAGTATTATTTTACTTTGCCTAAAAAACCGTTATTACCTTCGGTGAGACTGCGTGTTCTGCGTTGTTTCTTTTCAATTTAGCCCGCTAAATTTTCAAACAAACACCTTGACTAACAGTTTTTTAGATCACCACGAAGTAGCACCAAAGGTAATCTGAATGTTAATTTTACAATCGAACTCAGGTTATAAGATTAAGTTGAGGACCTACGAAGTTCTTGGCTTGGAGATTTATATTACTGAAGTGCTGTCGCTTGTTCTGTATGAACGAAGTTTTATTCTGCACAGGAAGAAACGATTCTACATTTTATTTTATTAATCAAACACAGATTTATAGCAACTATTTAATTAAAAAATGTATTTTTGTTTAACTAAATTACGGGTAATGCGTTTTTTTCTGTTTTTATCTCTTCTTTTTGTTTCTATTCTTTCACCATTGGCTCAAGATGGTGTAAAGGAAAACAATTTAATAGGGAAGATAGAAAGTGAAAAAAATTCAAAAAAACGGTACGGTTTACAATTAGAATTAGGAAAACTATACCAAGTTAGCAACATAAAAAAAGCTGACTCCATCGCTACATTACTGATTTCATCAAGTATTGTTTTTAATGATTCTACTCGTCTTTCAGCTCTATTGTTTAAAGCAGAAACATCTTTATTGAATGGAGATCGAAACAACTACTTCAAGTATGTTTTGGAATGTCAACCTTTTTTAAATCGTGTTAACAATGAAGCCATACAACTTGAAATCAACCGCCATTTAGCAACGTATCATTTATTAACAAAAGAGCTCGAAACTGCTGATTTTTATATTCGTAGACTCCTAAAAACTGCTCGTTCGTTAAATTCCAAGCAAGAATTAGCACGTGGTTATTTACTTTTAGCTCAAAATTACGCTTCGCTTAATGAACGCGATTCTTCTTTGTATTTTATAGATATTGCCATTCAAAATGCCAGAAGAACATCCAACAAAGCTTTGCTTTCAGAATGTTTTCACCAACAAGCACTAACTTACAAGCAATTCAATCAATTAGAGTTAGGAGTTGCGAAAGATATTTTAGCTCTTCAAATAGCAACAGAAATCAATCACTATCGCTTGATGTCACTTTTTTCTATTGACATTGGTCGATCACAATACCTCATCCACAACCTTAAAGAAGCAGAATATTACTTCAATCAAGCACTTGAATACGCTGTAAAAATTAATGATGACAACAACAAAGGAACAGCTTTAGTAGAATTAGCAACGATTTATTTCAATAAAAAAAATGACAATGAAGCACTTTCTAATTGTCAAAAGGCTATTCAAATTTTCGAAAAATACAACAACGAGGAAGGTTTAGGTAATGCCTACAATACGCTTGGGGTAATTTATCGTGAAAAGCAGGAGTTCATTAAAGCAAGTTCTCAATTCAACAAAGCACTCATTCATTTTGAAGCAATTGGATATAAAGCTCAAATTGCCAATGTGTATCACAATGTTGGAACAGTATTTTATGCCCAAAAAAAATACGACAACGCATTACATTACCTTAACAAAGCTATTGAAATTAGTAAATTGTACAACTATTCATCACAACTTTACAGTTCTTACCGCGTAATTGCTGATGTATATAAAAGCACAGGAAAAACACAAAAAGCATTGGAGTACATGGATTTGTATGCCAATTACATGGATAGCAACGTTATTGAGCAAGCAACAGGAAAAATAGCAGAACTCAACGAATTATATCGTGCTGAACAACGAGATCGTTTAATTTTATCGCAATCAGATTCGTTGGATCGTCAACGACATGAAAAGGAATTAACATCTGCTCAATTAGAAAATGTACAATTAAAAAACAGTTTTCAAACCTATTTTATTATTGGTTTCTTTGTTGTAGCCTTTCTTTTTGGAGTGATTTTTTACATTCGTTGGAATCAAACAAAGATAAAACAACAGCAACGCGAAGCAGAAATGAACCAAAAACTGTTGCGTACGCAAATGAACCCTCACTTTGTTTTCAATGCCATGTCGGTTATTCAAAGTTATATTTACGAAAACGATGTGCAAAATTCTTCAAAATTTCTTGTTAACTTTTCACGATTAATGCGTTTAATACTTGAAAACTCCTCCAAAGAGGAAATTCGAATAGAACTAGAAGAAGAAATTTTGCAAAAATACTTAGAAACACAAAAATTGCGCTTTGAAGATCGTTTTTCATTCCATATCTTCATAGATGAAGAATTGCGCCATGAAAACGCAATGATTCCTCCGATGATTACTCAACCATTTATCGAAAACTCCATTGAACATGGGCAATTACATACATTGGAAGACGGTTTTATTCACATTTATTTCCGAAAAAATGGAGATATGCTTGAAGTAAGTATTGAAGACAATGGAATTGGGCGTAAGGGAGCTGAAAAGAACAAAAAAAGTCGTGATCATAAGAGTATGGCGATGAATATTACGTATGAACGAATCAACAACTTAAATAAAAAATACAAAACAGAAGGATATCTGTTAGTGGAAGATTACGATAAAAATTTGCAAACTGGCACGAAAGTATTAATTTCGTTGCCATATAGAACCGAAACACAGACACTATAAAACCTATAGACATGAAAAAAGCGATTATTATTGATGACGAAAACAGAACAAGGGATTTAATCTCAAAAATGATTAATTCTTTTGGTTTAAACATTGAAGCTATTCCAGCAGCTGGAAGCGTTCAAGAGGGAATTAAAGCCATCGAAGAACATCAGCCTGACATCGTGTTTTTAGACATTCAAATGCCTGACGGTACTGGTTTTGACTTGTTGAAAGCTATTCCCAACAAAAATTTTGAAGTTATCTTCATTACTGCACACGAGGAATTTGCAATCAAGGCGATTAAATTTAGTGCGTTGGACTATATTTTAAAACCTGTTGACCAAGATGAATTGAGAAGTGCGGTTGAACGCGCACTTGCTACAATGGCCGACAAACGTGATGAAAGTCAATTTGAAGCATTGCAAAACAACATTTCACCACAACAAAAACGTCGTTTGGTTTTAAAAACACAAGACTCTGTTCACGTGATAGATTTGGATCAAATTATTCGATGCGAAGCCGATAGAAACTATACCTCTTTCTACTTAAACGAAGGAAAGAAAATCATTGTTTCCAAAACATTAAAAGATTTTGAGACTTTATTAACTGGTTATAATTTTATCCGTGTACAGCAATCCCATTTAATCAACCTTGATTATGTAGATAAGTACATCAAAGCGAATGGAGGTGCTGTTGTGATGCGCGATGGTTCAGAAGTTCCTTTGTCTCCAGCAAAGCGCGAATTATTTTTCAAAATTTTGGAATCACTTTAATGTAAAAAAAACATACGCTACCATAAATCAATTATTGATTTGTGATTGTCGGCGTTTAAACCATTTGTAAATTTCCATCCAAAACACTGATAGCACTGAAACTCCCATTGCTATTAGGAGATTTACTATGTTCAAAGCTTCTACTTCGAAAAAATCAGCTACAAATGGAACATAAAGAATTATTCCTACAAGTAGAAATATAGCTGTGGTGATCATAACCATTAACTTGTTTTTATAACGTAGTGTGGTGAAAACGCTATAATAAAATGAGCGATTGGTATAAGTTAAAAACACATTAGAAAATACAACCGTTGTAAAAACCATTGCTCTTGTAAATGTTTCTGAATCTCCCAAATTTAAACTCAATTGGTAAATAGCTAAGACCCCAATTCCTATCATTACCCCTTGAAGAATACTAATATTCAATTCTTTCCAACTGAGAAATGTCTCGGACATTTTACGTGGAGCTTGTTGCATCGTGTTTTTTTCAATAGGTTCATTTTCATACACAATTGAACATGTTGGCCCCATGACTAACTCAAAAAAAATAACATGAATGGGCGTAAAAATAGAAGGATAAATCCAGCCTAAAATCAACGGAATTGAAACAGTTGTAATCAGTGGAATATGAATCGAAATAATGTATTGAATTGCTTTTTTAAGGTTAGCATAAATACGTCTTCCAGCAGCAATTCCAAGTACCAACTTACTTAAATCATCATCCACAATGATTAAATCAGCTGCCGATTTGGCTATTTCTGTACCTTTCTGACCCATTGCAACACCGATATGCGCTGCTTTTAAAGCAGGTGCATCATTTACACCATCACCTAGCATTGCAACAATTTCACCATTATCTTTCAAGGCATTAACAACGGTCAATTTAGACTCAGGAAACATACGAGCAAACAAACTTACTTCATCTACGGTTTTGCTCAGCTCGTCTTTCGACATAGCATTCACTTCTGCTCCACTGATGGAATGATCATAATTGGTTACACCTGCTTGCTTTGCAATTGCTCGGGTCGTATCAATATTATCTCCAGTAATTACTTTCAAATCGATTCCTGCCTCTTCAATTTGCTGAAATACAGTATCAATCCCTACTTTTGGAGGATCATAAAACACAGTAAAACCGATAAATTCAAAGGAAAAATCTGTTTGTTTTTCTGGGAAAGTAGTCCCATCAAATTGAGCTTTAGCCACGCCAAGTACCCTATATCCTTCCTTTCCAAATGCTGTAATTAACTCTTTGCAAAAGTTCGTTTCCTCCTCCGTCAATCTTGAAACTGCCAAAATAGCTTCAGGAGCTCCTTTGGCTGCAATGATACGCTGGCCAACTTTGTTTTCCAAAACATGCGTCATCATAGGAGGTTTCCCCTCTAATGGATACTCGTGAACAAGTTCAAATTGAGAGCGAACATCCTCTGGTTGCGTTGCTTCATACACTTGATGCACTGTTTTTTCCATTGGGTCAAATGGAACTGGTTCACTACTCCACATGGCATATTGAATCAAATCATGCAAGGAAGAATCTTGAAACTCCTCTTTGGTGTATTTTTTCCTTGTTTTAAAGTCATACAAAGCGCCTAATTGCATAACATTTTGAGTAATTGTACCCGTTTTATCTGTACAAATAACCGTTGTACTTCCCAATGTTTCTACCAAATCACTCCGTTTCACAATCACCCCATCTTTCATCATTTTCCATGCGCCAATCGCCATAAAAGTAGTGAAAGCAACAGGTATTTCTTCTGGTAGCAAAGACATTGCAATGGTTAATGCCCCAAGTAAACTGTCTAAAATTTTTCCTGATTGAAAGTAGCTATATGCCCAAAAAGCACAAAATATCACAATACCAATAATCGCCATCGATTTAACGAATCGATTTATTTGTATTTGCAAAGGCGACTTTTCTTGTTTAACCGCTGCTAATGATTTGCCTATTTGTCCAACTTTGGTAGCTACACCAATTGCTGTAACCTCAACAATAGCAAGACCGGCAACAACTGCTGTTCCTGCATATACAAATTTGTCTTCAGTTTGTGTTGATTTAAAAACACTTATACTTTCTCCAGTTAAAGAAGATTCATTCACTGAAAAATCATTACTATACAAAATGGCTGCATCAGCATTAACACTATTTCCTTCGACTAAGAGACATAAATCTCCTATTACAATTTCACTTGTCGGTATCGCAATAACTTCGCCATTTCGAATGACCTTACTTATAGGTTCAGATAGTTTTTTTAATTCATCAAGTGCTTTATCACTTATGGTATATTGATACAATTCCAAAGCTATTACAACAATCATTGCAAGCATCATAAAAAATGCTTCCTGCCATTCTCCCAGAATAAAATAAATGGTTGTAATAACAATCAGTAGAATGAGCATTGGCTCCATAAAAACATGCGCCAACACATGCCATTTAGAATGACCTTCTACTTCTAAATCATTGTGTCCATTTTTTTGACGTGATTCTTCTACTTCTTTATTCGTCAAACCTTTAAATTCCTCAGGTAAATTCATAAACACATTGATTTAAAAATAATGTGCAAATTACAAAAAATTATGGTTGGTTCATAAAAAAGTATTCATTATTACAATTATAAAATATTCTATCGAATTAGATTTATATGCCCAATAAACTGTTTACGTTCATCATTAGCTGTAGTTTTCACTTCTATTTTCCACACGTACGTTCCATCTTGACATAAATTTCCATTCACTCCATACGTACCATCCCAACCGAAATTTACGTCATGTGATTCAAATATCTTCTCTCCCCATCTATTAAAAATAAGAAGAGTATAGTCATAAGCATCATAACCATGAGTGAACACAGGCTTGAACACGTTGTTGTGCTCATCGCCATCTGGTGTAAATGCATTTGGAACATAGAACAATAAATCATCTCCCATTTTTACTTGGTGATAAGCTGTGTCTACACATCCGTAAGAGTTATATGCAATTAATTGGATGGTATAAATTCCAGCTTTATCATTAGGAAAATCATGTGTAGGAGAAAAATCAAACGATAGTGAACTATCATCCCCAAAATCCCAAATATAAGAATCTGCATCAACTGACTCATTCACCATTTGCGATGTCCATTGATAAGAGGTTAACACTGTTTCTGTTGGGTGAAAATTAGCAATTGGCTGAGGATAAACACAAATATAATTTTGCTGTGTTAATGCATTGGTACAACCTTCTGGAGTACTTACTTCCAATGTCACATCATAACAACCTGGCTCATCAAAAGTTGTTGAAACAGATGTGCATCCTTCCAACACTTGGCCATTTCCAAAATACCATTTACAGCTTGATAAATTCCCTACTGAATGGTTGTATAAAACTGGGTGAATTGGATCACAACCCGTTAAATTATCCCCATCAAAACTTACAATAGGCGTAGGAATAACTGTTATCGTTACTTGATCTGTATTTTTACATCCGTTGTTATCCGTGCCCGTTACTGTATAAGTTGTTGTACTTGCTGGAGTAAAGGCTACATTATTTGTCACTCCTTGATTCCAAGCATAAGTCGTAGCTCCTGAGCCTGATAGCGTAACAGATACACCTTCACACACAGTCTGATTACTTCCTGCTTCTACAGTTGGCAAAGCATGGATTGTAACAGTTGTCGATGTGTTTTGAACTTGTTGACATGCATTTGAACTTCCTTCTACAATCGAGGAAATTGTATAAGTGAAAGTCCCGACCGTATTGGTAGGTACCTGAATCGTGTAAGTACCATTCGCATCAGAAGTTGCTGTTAAGTTAGAACCTCCATTCACATTATAAGTGAAAACATAAGGCGCAGCTCCAGTCGATCCGGTGAATACTACTTGAGGTGAATTAGCATCCATGTGACAAGCTGCAACAGCTGTAGAAATTGATGCTATCGGAAGCGGTTTGACTTCAATGGTTTCAACCTCATTTAAGTTTTGATGACATCCTGTTTGAGGATCTAAAACATCTGTTAAAGTATAAACATAGGTACCAGGTATAGTTGATGATTGCGCAACTGAAACAGAAGCATCTACACCAATTGGAACAGCTGCAGGAGAAGAAATTGTTTGAACAGGCCCTCCATTCACAGTGTAACTAAATGTGTATACACTTGAGCTATATTGCCCCGTAAAAGTTACATCATGATCTCCTGAATTCTGACATACCGTAATTGTTCCACTACTTGTTGCACTAGGCATCGGGTTTACAGTGACTATCGCTGTTCCTGTTTGTGATTGTGAACAACCTGTTGCTACATCTTCTACAGAAAGTAATGCGTAACTAAAAGTTCCTGCAGTTGTTGTGGGAACAATAATTGAGGCACTATTACCAGTTGATGTAATCGTTTGTGGTGCTCCGCCATTCAAGGTATAAGTAAACTGATAATTTGAAGTTCCATTTGCCCCAGTAAATGTTATTGTTGCTGATGGATCTCCTTGACAACGCGTAACTGTACCAGCAATTGAAGCTGTAGGTTGTGGATTGACAGTTATCACCTGTGATGAAGTAAGATTTTGATTACAACTTGTTATAGGGTCAGCAACATTTGTCAAAGCATAAGTATACGTTCCTGCAACATTTGTCGGAGCAGTAATTGTCGCTGTAGTACTAAAACCAATTGTTGAAACAGATTGGCTACCTCCTCCATTTATTGTGTATGTAAAATTATAACCTCCAGAACTATTGCTTCCAGTAAACGTTAATGTCGGTTGTGAATCATTTTGGCAAACTGTAGTAGTTCCAGCTAAAGAAGCATTTGGAAGTGGATTAATCACAACCGTAGCATTACCAGTTTGCGTATTAGAACAAGTTGTAGAACTAGCGTCTTGAAGAGAAACCAATTCATAGCTAAATGTACCTGAAACAGTAGTTGGAACAGTTATTGTAGCTGTATTACCTGTTGAAGTAATTGTTTGATTAGCCCCTCCATTTAATGTATAAGTAAACACGTAAGGTGCTGTCCCATTTGCTCCTGTAAATGTAACAACTTGATTGGTTGGATCATTTTGACATACTGTTGAAGTTCCAGAAATTGTAGCTGTTGGCATAGGATTTACAGTAATCGTTGCTGAACCTGTTTGATTATTTGTACAAGATGTGGAACTAGCATCGGTAACTGAAATTAAATTATAAGTAAATGTACCAGCAATAGAAGTTGGCACAGCAAGCGTAATAGCATTTCCAGCCAACGTTGTAATAGTTTGATTTGCACCGCCATTCACATTGTAGGTAAATGTATAAGGTGCTGTCCCATTTGCTCCTGTAAATGTAACGTTTGGTTGTGCCCCATTTTGACAAATAGAAGTAGTTCCTGCTATTGTTGCTGTTGGTAAAGGATTAACTGTAATAGTAGCTACTCCTGTTTGTACATTTGAACAAACTGTTGCACTTGCATCCGAAACAGCTAATAAATTATAGGTATAAGTACCTGATAAAGTCGTCGGCACTGCAACTTGGACAGAGTTTCCAGTAACAGTTGTGACTGTTTGACTCGCACCACCATTCACATTGTAAGTAAATGTATAAGGTGCGGAGCCCCCTGCACCACTAAATGTTACCGAAGGTTGAGTTCCATTTTGACAAACAGAAGTAGTTCCTGAAACACTTGCAGTCGGCAAAGGATTAACAGTAATGGTTGCCGATCCAGTCTGAGCATTGTGACATGTAGTTGTGCTTCCGTCTGTTACTGAAACTAAATCGTACGTGTATGTTCCTGGAATACTTGTTGGTACTGTTACCGTTGCTGTTGTGCCCGAAGAGGTCACTGTTTGAATGGCTCCTCCATTTATTTTGTACTCAAATGTGTAATTTGCTGTTGCATTTGAACCATTGAAAGTAATAGAAGGCGCAGCATCGTTTTGACACACGATTGTTGAACCATTAATTGTGGCAGTAGGTAATGGGTTAACAGTAATAATAGAAGTTCCAGATTGCACATTAGAACACGCTGGAGTTCCACCATCAGAAACACTCAATAATGTGTAGGTATAAGCTCCACTTGTTGAAGTTGGAACTAACACCGTTGCTGTATTTCCAGAACTTGAATTCACAGTTTGCGATACGCCTCCATTAATCGAATAAGTAAATGTATAAGGAGATGTAGTTGTTGAACCAGTAAATGTTACAGATGGTTGTGAATCATTTTGACAAACCGCTGTTGTACCTGCAATCGTAGCCGTTGGTAAATCATTTACTGTAACTGTCACTTGATCTGTTGCTACACAACCCGCTAAAGTTGCTGTTGCTGTGTAAGTAACTGTTCCAACTGCTGGTGTAAATGGCGTTCCATCTATCACACCATTATTCCATGTAATAACTGCTCCATTTGGATTTGTTGCTGTTAATGTTACACTTGTTCCCGAACAAATCATTTGATCTACTCCTGCATTGACTGTTGGTGCGGATGGGTCAACCAATACTTGTGGTGTTGCAACTGATGTCACACAGCCGTTCAAATCAACTGTAAAGTTAGCGTATGTCCCTGATGATAAACCGTTGATAACAATTGCTCCAGAAGCATTTGAAGTCATTGTTGTTGGGCCAACTGTAGTCGTACCATTGTTGTAAGAAACACTATAAGATGTACTTGGTGTTAAACCATTTAATGTTATTGTTCCGTCTGTACCAGCACACACTGTTGGATTTGTAGAAGAAACTGTAAATACTGGTTTTGGTTTAACCGTTATCGTGGTGGTAGTTGATGCAAAACAACCATTCGCATCGGTGTAATCATATTCGATTGTATGTGTTCCAACTCCTGCTGTCGCTGGATTGAAATTAGCACCCGCTACTCCTGGTCCAGTAAATACTCCTCCCACTCCTGAAGGCGTTCCAACTAAGGTTACAACCGCTGCATCTTCACAAAGTGGAGAAACTGGTACAATACTTGGTGTCGGCAATGGGTTTACTGTAACTGTCACTTGATCTGTTGTTACACAACCCGCTAAAGTTGCTGTTGCTGTGTAAGTAACTGTTCCAACTGCTGGTGTAAATGGCGTTCCATCTATCACACCATTATTCCATGTAATAACTGCTCCATTTGGATTTGTTGCTGTTAATGTTACACTTGTTCCCGAACAAATCATTTGATCTACTCCTGCATTGACTGTTGGTGCGGATGGGTCAACCAATACTTGTGGTGTTGCAACTGATGTCACACAGCCGTTCAAATCAACTGTAAAGTTAGCGTATGTCCCTGATGATAAACCGTTGATAACAATTGCTCCAGAAGCATTTGAAGTCATTGTTGTTGGGCCAACTGTAGTCGTACCATTGTTGTAAGAAACACTATAAGATGTACTTGGTGTTAAACCATTTAATGTTATTGTTCCGTCTGTACCAGCACACACTGTTGGATTTGTAGAAGAAACTGTAAATACTGGTTTTGGTTTAACCGTTATCGTGGTGGTAGTTGATGCAAAACAACCATTCGCATCGGTGTAATCATATTCGATTGTATGTGTTCCAACTCCTGCTGTCGCTGGATTGAAATTAGCACCCGCTACTCCTGGTCCAGTAAATACTCCTCCCACTCCTGAAGGCGTTCCAACTAAGGTTACAACCGCTGCATCTTCACAAAGTGGAGAAACTGGTACAATACTTGGTGTCGGCAATGGGTTTACTGTAACTGTCACTTGGTCTGTTGCTATACAGCTACTTCTAACATACGTTACCGTATACGTTTGTGTTGCTGTTGGCGACGCCGTAACT
>CAZOKJ010000015.1:0-52501 GCA_964580465.1 uncultured Fluviicola sp.
TTTAGTGAAACATTTTTTTTTAGTTTTTTTTATTTGAAGATGTAGCTATATATATTAAGGTATAGGGAGCATTTTATTTTTGCTTAATTCAGCTCTCTTTTTATTATTTATTTTTGATTAAATTTAATTTTTACGACAAAAAAAAGAGGTTACTCTTTACGAATAACCTCTAAAATAATTCAAATAAATAATTTTTATTTTGTTTTTTCTAAAGCTAAAGCTGCTTTAACAGCCGCTGGCAAGTTAATTGTTCCACCAGTTACAGACAATGTTCCGAAATCAATTGCTTCTTTAGCGCCTGGTTTTTGTTGTTTTGAACCTTTATAATTAGTTACTGTTGACAACAAAATATCCTTAATTTCTTTCATTGACAATTTAGGGAAGTATGATTTCAACAAAGCTGCTGCACCAGAAACCATCGGAGCGGCCATTGAAGTACCTTGTAACTCCATGTATTTATTTTCTGGAACTGTGTTGTAAATTTCCATTCCAGGAGCAAAAACATCTACGTGAGTTTGTCCATAATTTGAGAAAGGAGCAGCTAATGAGCCATAGTCTTGACCTTTTACTTTAGCAAAACGAGTAGAAGCACCAATTGTTAAGAAATGATCAAAGTTTTTAGTTTGGAATTCATACTTTGAAGTTGGGAAATTAGGCTCAGTATCGATATCTTTAGAAGAGTTCCCTGCCGCATGAACCAACAACACTCCTTTAGAATCAGCATAAGCAAATGCCTCATATACTTCTTTTGCATGAGGTGAATATCCTTTTCCGAATGACATATTGATAATTTGCGCACCATTATCTACTGCATAGCGAATAGACAAAGCAATATCTTTATCAAATTCATCTCCATTTGGAACTGAACGTAAAGCCATTAATTTAACATTTTCAGCAACACCGTCACCTCCTAATTTATTACCTCTAATAGCACCTACGATACCTCCTACGTGAGTCCCGTGTAATGCATCTGGTCCTTTCACGTCGTTATTCCCATAATGCACATCCTTGAAATCATCCATGTCATCACCAATGAACTCACGATCGTTAAAATCAACGTTCAAATTGTAATTCAACATTTGATTAATTTGATCTTTTTGCATTTGGACAACTTCTTTTGTCAATTTACCTGTTACAATAGCTAAACCTAATTGCTTCATTTGCATTCCTTGAGGATCTTTAGGTTTCCACTTTAACAAATCTTTTTCAGTATAATTCTTTTTACCAATCATACCTTCAATCATCGTAGGAACTTGGTCAAGAATACCATCTAATTGATCCATTTGACCAATGTATGGCTCGTATTCAGCTCTTTCAGCAGCGACTTCATCACGTACTTGTACATACAATGCATAATCTTTTTTATCTGCTTCTTTCACAGCACTCTCTTCTACTCCATCAAATTTCTTTGATAATTTAGCTAAGATTCGTGTTTTTTCTAATCGAGCATAATTTTGATTTTCTCCTTTAGAATTTCCTAAAAAGTTCCAACCATGTACATCATCTACATAACCATTTCCGTCGTCATCGATTCCATTACCTGGGATTTCTTTTTCATTTTTCCAGATTTTACCTTGCAAATCTTCATGGTTAATATCCACTCCTGAGTCAACAATAGCAACAACAACTGTTTCAGACTTACGTTTTTTTAACATTTTGTATGCTTTCTCAGTTTGCATACCGTATTTACCATTGTACCAATTTAAAACGTCTTTTTTAACTTCTTGTCCATACAATAGGTTTGTTACTCCAAACGCAAAAACTGCAAGACTTAATTGAATGATTCTTTTTTTCATATTCTGTTGATTAAACTATCAAATTTCATTTAATTGCTCAAATATGCGAAAAAATATCGAAAGAACGTTCGATTATTACAAAAAAGGTAAAATATACTCTTTTATGGTAAAATTTATGGATGAATGGTTAGCGTGTTTATCAATTAGCTACTTTTTCAATAATATATCTTGAACCGACTTTGGTCTTAATGCGTAGTTTGTTGAAAAATAACGAACATATTGATCTTTTGGGTCTATTTGATCCATCGGGTAAAAAACTCCATCTGGTTTGTCATAATATGTTACACCTGTTACTTCCCCACTATCAAAATAAACTTTAATTTCAGATGCAAAAAATCGATTCAACCCCATTCGCTTGATGATTATGGTATCAACAACTGCTACATCGTCCAGTAAAGCCTCTTCTTCCTTCACTTTCTTTTTTTCTTCTTCTGGATAAAAAATTGTCTGTGCATTTCCTACCACTTTTGCTGAAGTTAGTTGATTTTTATCGAAGTAAGCATACAAGTAATTACCACCAACTTGATTGTAATATCCAATTGAATCAACCTGCATAATAGCTGTTGCTTTTCCCCAAATTCTTGCCTCATGAACCAATGAGTCATCCATGTACACACGCATTGAATCACCTTTCAATTCTCCTTTACGCGACCACAGCATTGGATTTTTAAAAAGTTCCATGTATCCATCTTTTTTAGCAAAAGATAAGCTATCTCCAATTCCTTGAACGCTTTTTCCAAAGATTTTAACATTGTGATATCCTAATGTTAGTACACGATTATTCATCGAATCATTCAAGTTATATAGTGTATCAGCGTGCATATACATGGTGTCATTTTTCATGTATTTTATCACTAGTGCATCATCTGTTAATAAAGAGTACTTCAAGGAATCGTTCAAATAAGCATAATTACCTGAAAAGGCAATTTTCTCAGTTGTATCTTTGATAAAAACGTTTGAGAACCCTTCTGCTATTTTATTATTTTTGGAATACAACAAAGAGTCTCCAAAAATAGTTCGATTTTTTTGCTCTATCAGCGCATTTCTAACCAAACTACCGTCACCAGATTGTACATTATACCATCCTTTTTCAGCTTCCATATTAACACTATCGGTTGTTATGCAAGTTGAGCCATTAAAATAAACCGTTTTTTTAGCGTATTTATATTGTAAGGAATCTGTAGTCATTTGCAAACTATCAGATTTGTAATCTACATTTGTTTTAAAGAAAAAATCTTTTGTTTTTGGATAAAAATAGCCTATTTGGCTAGTTAATACTTCATTTTTAAATTGATTTTCTATTTTTCCACCATTATAAAAAACGCCTTGTTCTTTTCTTGTGTTGTACAATAATTCATTTGTGGTGAGTCGGTATTCAGCATCAGTTGCTCGAACCTTTCCCCACATTGTTGCCATCCCGTTAGAAGAAAAATATTCCAACGAATCACAAAACAAATTAATGTTATCTGATTTTCTAATTTGCACATTTCCGTAGGCGCGAATTGATTTGTTTTTTTCAAAATAATAGGCTGAATCACTGTAAAAGGTATTACCTTGGTAGATAAAATTTGCTCCTCCAAGTAATTTATGAATTCCTTTTTTAGCATCGTACGATAACTCTTTGGATCCAGGCAATAATTCTCCAAACGCTTGTGCAAAAACTGGAGCGCACAAAAAAAATGCGCTTAATACAAGCGCAATTTTTAAATAACTATTTTTATTCCAAATCAATTTTTAGTATTCAATGTTTGCGTTCTATCTGGTCCAACAGAAACCACTGTAACAGGTACCTGCAAATTTCGTTCCAAATATGCTACATAATCAACCAATTCTTTTGGTGCATTTGCATAATCTGTAAGTTTAGTTAAGTCTGTATTCCATCCTTTCACTTCTTCATACACAGGCGTCACCTCTACATCATTGATATCGAATGGGAAATAATCAACCTTTTCACCATTGATAATGTAATGAGTGCACACTTTAATTGTTTCAAATTTATCCAAAACGTCAGCTTTCATCATAGCTAACTCAGTGACACCATTAATCATGATAGCGTATTTCAATGCTGGTAAATCTACCCATCCTGTTCTTCTTGGGCGACCTGTTGTTGCACCAAATTCATGTCCTTCTTTACGGATAAACTCGCCTACTTCATCATTTAATTCTGTTGGGAAAGGTCCTGAACCTACACGAGTACAATAAGCCTTAAAAATACCAATTACATCTCCAATTTTATTAGGTGCTATTCCTAAACCTGTACAAGTACCTGCGGTCACAGTATTGGAAGAAGTGACAAAAGGATAAGTTCCAAAATCAACATCTAACATTGTTCCTTGAGCACCTTCTGCTAATACTTTTTTACCTTCTTTTAGCGCATTATTTAAATAATGTTCACTATCAATTGCAGTTAATTGACGCAATACTTCAATTCCTTCAAACCAAGGTTGTTCTAATTCAGCAAGGTTAAATTCGAAACCTTCATAATGTTTCAAAATTCCCATGTGTTTTTCAACCAAGGCATCGTACTTCTCTTTAAAGTTTGGTGCAAAAATATCTCCTACACGTAAACCATTTCTTCCAGTTTTATCCATGTAAGTTGGACCAATTCCTTTTAAAGTCGAGCCAATTTTATTTTTCCCTTTTGATTGCTCTGAAGCAGCGTCCAACAATTTGTGAGTTGGTACAATTAAATGCGCTTTTTTAGAAACAAGCAATGTTTTTTTGTAATCAATTTGGAAAGGCTCTAATTTTTCCAATTCTTTTTGAAAAATAACAGGGTCAATTACTACTCCGTTACCAATGATATTCATTACATCATTTCTAAAAATTCCAGAAGGAATGGTGTGCAACACGTGTTTAATTCCTTCAAATTCTAAAGTATGACCAGCGTTTGGTCCACCTTGGAAACGTGCAATGATGTCATATTTTGGAGTTAATACATCGACAATTTTTCCTTTACCTTCGTCCCCCCATTGCAATCCTAAAAGTACATCTACTCTCATTTTGTTGTTTTATGTAATGTTAATGCTTCTTCAACTGTTTCTGTCATTGTAAACACCTCATTCATTTTAGATGTTACAACAATGTGCTGAACGCTACCTTGAGCACCGGCAATGATTAAATCACCACCTAAGACACGCGATTTTGTCAACACTTTTATAAAAAAATTAATTCCTGTAGAATTAATATAGTCTAACTTTTCAATAGAAATAATAACTTTTCCTTTAACTGCTTTGATTGATTGTTCTAAATCAGATAGCAATTGTTTTAAAACAGTTTCCTCTAACACCTTTCCTTCTAAAGAAAGAATGAGGACATTATCTTGAATAATGGATTCTGTTTTAAAACTCATATCAAAAAGGATTTTTTTATTTTTTCTTTACACCATAGAAGTATAGAGAATGGTGTTGCACTTCCACTCCAAACAATTCTTCTATTGTTGCTTTTATCGTTTGAATTCTAGGATCACAAAATTCAATCATTTCACCTGTATCAGTTAATACTAAGTGGTCATGTTGTTTGTTTCCATGCGATTTTTCAAATTGAGCGATATTTTTACCAAATTGATGCTTGCGAACTAAATTACAAGCCAACAATAATTCGATGGTATTATATAAGGTAGCTCTTGACACACGATAGTTTTGATTTTTCATCTTTGTATACAAGGCTTCTACGTCAAAATGTCCTGGATAACTATAAATTTCAGCGAGTATAGCAAAGCGTTCGGGCGTTTTACGATGCCCGTTTTGTTCCAAATATGCTGAAAATATATTTTTTACTACTTCTTGAATATCTAAATTACTCATCTCATTTGGTAAAAGGCAAAATTAGTCATTTTTATGAATTGAACAACTTAATACGATATAACTTTTATTACAGATTATCAACAAGAACACAACAAACTGATAAACAATAAGATAGATATATAAAATAAAATAAGGGTTCTTATTTTTAGAACCCTTATTACAAATTGTTGTTACCAATTAAGTATTCATTAATCGTCTAATCTGTTTTTATTTTCATTGATGTCTTCTTGACTTTTAATGACTGCATCTCTAAGATCTTTCATATAATCATCAATCTTTGCAAGAACTTGGTCATTGCTTGCACCAATAATTTTAGCTGCCAAGATTCCAGCATTTTTCGCTCCATTCAAAGCTACAGTAGCAACCGGAATGCCATTCGGCATCTGTAAAATTGAGAGAATACTATCCCAGCCGTCAATAGAATTGGAAGATTTAATAGGCACACCAATAACAGGCAAAGCAGTTAATGAAGCTGTCATTCCTGGTAAATGAGCAGCGCCGCCAGCACCAGCGATGATTACATTAATTCCTCTTTTTCGAGCGTCGCGTGCATACTCGACCATTAGATCTGGAGTTCTGTGTGCTGAAACAATGTTCATTTCATAAGCGATACCGAACATTTCTAACATTTCAGCTGCTTCTTGCATAATAGGCAAGTCAGACTTGCTCCCCATAATGATTCCTACTTTTGCCATCCTTTGAATTTTTTATTTGCTAATTCTGATATATCTGTAATTGTCTTATAACCTTCTAAATTGTTTACTCCCCATGTTTCTAATTCTTCATCCGTCCACAATTCTGGAAAGAAAATTCGACGTTGATATTCTGGCAACATGTATTTTTTCCAATCGCTTCCTCCTGTCGCTTCTCCAGAACCTTTTCCAGTCTCAATATAGTGACGTGCTGCATTAAAGTGATGCATTACCCAACTGATATTAACTGTATGGTCATAATGTCTCATAGCGTTAATCAACTCTAAGTTATTACGATCCTCCTCTGGTAACGAGTGGTATTTAGCTAATAAGTTTAAGGTGTTATAATCTTTCATAAAATCGATTAATTCACGCTTATAACGGTTTTCGAAGTTAGTTAACAATAAAGATGTCTTTCCTGTTTCTCTATTATGTCCTGCCGCTCTCCAATACATATTGTCAAACGCATGTTCATAAGGTGTGTTTCTATCAATAGTTGCTCTAACTCTAAAGTCAATTAAATTGAGCAAATCAGTTGATGCAATTTCAATTTTTCTATACTGCGCACTTTGAAAACCACTTGCAGGAGTTAAAGTATCGCGGTATTTCATAAATTGTTCAACTTCCATTCCATCTTGCATGATGTTAAAAGAGCTTGAAAGCATGTCAAAATAACGACTAATACGTCCTAAGTGCATTGAAAACTTTTGAGGGGTAATCGTCTCAGCGTCGGCCACTTGTTTAATTTCCCACAAAATCATTTTAAACAATAATTCATTGATTTGATGATACATAATAAAAACCATCTCATCCGGCGAGGTTGTTCTTTGCGTTTGTAAACCTAATAAAGCATCTACTTGAACATAGTCCCAATATGTAATTGGTTTAGATTGTAATAAACCTGACAAATAAATATCTGGATTTTCTCCCAATGATTGATATTTTTCATCAATCATTTTTAATAATTCTTCCCTTGTTAGCATTTTAATAGTTTATAAATTCATTCCAAAAATACTTTATTCATTTGGTTTCAGCAATTTTATTCTTAACATTTAAAGGCTATTTTGTTAAATTTAATAAAACCACTTTCATTACAACTATTTATTACAAAAATCCTAACTCTAATTTAGCTACTTCGCTCATCATATCCTTATCCCATGGCGGGTCAAACGTAATAACAACATTTGAAGAAGTAACTCCCTCAATAGCAGCAACTTTATCTTCAACTTCTTTCGGTAAAGATTCCGCCACAGGGCAATTAGGAGATGTTAATGTCATATCGATTGACACCCCCATATCTTCGTCTATTCGCACTTCATAAATTAATCCTAATTCAAAAACATCTACTGGAATTTCAGGGTCATAAATGGTTTTCAACACCTCAATCACCTTCATCTCCATTCCCATTATTTTTTGTTCCAAATTATCCATATCTATTTATTGTTTTACTGCTGTTAATGCTGCTAATTTCAATCGTTTTATCATTCCTAACAAACCATTTGCTCTTGTTGGTGACAAATGTTCTTGTAATCCAATTTCTTTAATAAATCTAAAGTCAGATTGTAAAATTGCATTAGGTTCTTCGCCGTCAAGAACACGAATCAGTAATGCAATCACACCTTTTGTAATAATTGCATCAGAGTCGGCTGTAAAAAACAGTTTACCATCTTTCACTTCTGAATCGACCCAAACACGTGATTGGCATCCTTCAATTAAACGATCTTCTGTTTTTTTTGACTCATCAATTAATGGCAATTCTTTACCTAACTCAATAATGTATTCGTATTTATCCATCCAATCATCATAAATAGCGAATTCATCAATGATTTCTTGCTGCTTTTCTTCTAAATTCATATTATCTCAACATTGAAACACTTCTCTGAAGTGCTTTTAAAAATAATTCAACTTCTTCTATTGTATTGTAAAAAGCAAAACTTGCTCGAACCGTCCCAGGTATATTAAAGCGATCCATTAGAGGTTGCGTACAATGATGCCCTGTTCGAACTGCAATTCCTTGTTTATCGAGTAAAGTACCTACATCAAAAGGATGCGCTCCATCCACAACAAATGAAACAACACTTGCTTTTTCTCTGGCAGTCCCAATTATTTTCACTCCATCAATTTTACTAATTTCTTCTTGTGCAAAATTCAACAGTTCCGTTTCATGAGCCAAAATCCCTTGGTGATCTAAAGATGTCAAATAATCCAAAGCTGTACCCGTTGCGATTCCTCCTATAATGTGAGGTGTACCTGCTTCAAATTTAAATGGCAACTCATTATAGGTTGTTTTTTCAAAGCTCACTTTTGCAATCATATCTCCCCCACCTTGATACGGAGGCATTGCATTTAATAAAGACTCTTTACCATATAAAGCACCTGCGCCAGTTGGCCCAAAAACCTTGTGACTTGAAAAAGCAAAGAAATCACAATCTAAATCTTGCACATCAATTGATAAATGTTGAATAGATTGAGCGCCATCGACTAGAACTTTTGCACCAACAGCATGTGCTTTTTGAATCAATTCTTTAACAGGATTAATGGTTCCTAACGTATTACTTATATGCGTAATGGCAACCAATTTTGTACGTTCGCTTAATAAAGTATCAAAAGCTTCTAAATCTAATTCGCCATTATCCAACACAGGAACAACTTTAAGAATAGTCCCTTTTCGTTCACACAACAATTGCCAAGGCACGATATTAGAATGATGTTCCATTTCAGAAATCAACAATTCATCACCAGTTTTTAATAATTCGCCAAAACTATAGGCTACAAGGTTGATGCTATCAGTTGTTCCCTTTGTGAAAATAACTTCAAAATCATGTTTCGCATTGATAAACTTTTGCACAGATTTTCGAGCAATTTCATATTCATCCGTAGCTTGCTGGCTTAAATAGTGAACTCCTCTATGGATATTTGCGTTATGTAACGTATAATAATCCGAAATCTTATCAATAACTACTTGTGGTTTTTGTGATGTTGCCCCATTATCAAAATACACCAATCTTTTCCCATACACTTCTTGGTGAAGCGTAGGAAACTCCCTTCTTATAGCATCAACATCAAATGCTTTAATAACCTTTGATTCCATCATAAATGCAAAGTTACAAAAAACCTTTGTTTTAAATCAATCTAAATAAGAATAAAAATCATTTTTTAAAAGAATTAAAGTTAGAATAACATTGCGAAAAGTTGAATTTTTGCTTTTCAGGAGCTTGTTTGCGCAAACAAAAGTTATATTTTTTCAAATTGTTTTTAGCTCAATTTGAATGAAATACACGAGAGTTATTATTTTTTTTTGAAAAAAGTTTAAAAAAACGCTTGCACATTCAAATATTGTACTTATATTTGCACTCCGATTTTTGACATACAAACTTTGTTAAAAGGAAAACAAGGCCCATTCGTCTAGTGGTTAGGACGTAAGATTTTCATTCTTAAAACAGGAGTTCGATTCTCCTATGGGCTGCTAAAGTAACTTTTGGCCCGTTCGTCTATCGGTTAGGACTCAAGATTTTCATTCTTGCAAGAGGGGTTCGATTCCCCTACGGGCTACAATTTTTTGAAACTAAAAATTTTTAATTTATAAAGAAATGGCGAATCACAAGTCAGCAATTAAAAGAGTAAGAAGTAACAATGCTAAAAGACTTCTTAACAAATACCAACATAAAACAACACGTAACGCTGTTAAGAGATTACGTGCAACAACAGACAAGAAAGAAGCTGAAGCTTTATTACCTTCAGTAACTTCTATGGTTCAAAAGTTGGCTAAGAAAAACATCATTCACAAAAACAAAGCTGCGAATCTTGTTTCTGGTCTTCAATTGAGAATCAATAAATTGTAAGAATTAGTCACATTTTAGTGAAAAAACAATATTTAAGGGGGCAAATTGCCCCTTTTTTTGTAATTTTACATTAAAAAAGATGAAGATTGGATTTTCGGTTATTTCCTTTTTTGTTTCTGTGTCTCTTTATGCACAAAACACAAGCCTTTTAGGAAGTAAAGACACCTTAAAGTCCCATTACTTTACAGGCGGTGTCATTGACTCTATCGATATTTCTTTTTCTAGTCATAGCACTACACTTTCTGGGAGTTCCAACTATTCTTTAGAAAATACGCAACCCTATGATTTATTTATTCAAAACAAAGGAGGCACTAGATTCAGAACATTTAATCCTTGGAAAAAAGTTAGATTTTCTGCCCTTCCTCACTTAGGGTTTGGTTATATTTTTGGGACACAAGCTACTCAAATTGTAAAAACAAATTACACACACGCTTTTAAACAGTATAATTTGTTAAATGTTGACTATAATTTAAACAAAGGGTCTGCTTATTTGCGATCAAATGCGTTTGAAAATCACGATGTGCAATTGCAGTTCCAGCATATTGGAAAAGTTTATTCTTTGCAGTTCAGAGGGCAATACATGCACAATAAATACGGCCAAAATGGCGGTGTAACAACAGATAGTTTAATTCCAATTTCTGGATTGATTTTCACTCCTGTAAACAAAGATAAAGCTTCTAGTAAATATAATGCTGGTCGAATAGAAATTGAACATTTTGTTGACTTCCTAACCAAAGACTCTATCAATTCATTAGGTCTATTCGTTGACAATCAACTATTTGTCTTTAACCGGAAGTACCGAGAAGTATCAGACACTTTAGGATTGATTTACCCTACCATCTACTTCAATGCTGATAGCACAAATGATCAGTACCAACTTTCAAGCTTAACGAATGGTGCTGGTGTCTTTTACAACCGAAACGAATTTTTCATAAAAGCTGGTGTCACTCATAAATGGTGGAATTTCTTTAACATTGGCAACCGCATTGCGCAGTTTGAAATGAACCTGAATGCAAACATGCGTATTAAAGTAAAAGCTGTTCAAATCGAAAACCAAAGCTCTTTTAATTTTATAGGTGCAAATGGCGAATGGTTCAGCAATACATCGGTCGGTTTTAAAATGAAGCAATTTCACTTCAAAGGTTACGCCAATGTTAATCACCTTTTGCCAGATCCTTTTCAACGTTTTTATTTTTCCAATACTTTGATTTACTTATCAGATTTAGCCAACATAAAAAAACAATTTAACCTTGATGTAAACGCCCAATTTTCCTATCAATACAAACAGCATCAAATCGGTGTTTTTGCCAAAAATGCTGTATTGACCAATAATTATTGGTTCTACGATAACAAATGGGTAAACGACACGTTGCAAACATTAAATGCATTGAGCGTTGGTCTTTTTGGAAAAACTTCTGTTAAAGCGTTTCATATTGACCTTAGAGGAAGTTACAATGCTTCCAATTGGATGCCTAATTTACTCATTCAAAGTAGAATTTATGTTCAGGGTCGTTTATTTAAAGGTCGTAAATTATTAGCACAAATAGGTGTAGAAGCTTCTTATCACACTGGTTACAAAGCCTTAGAACTCATCCCTGTGATGGATATATTTCGTTTAAGTGAACAAAAAGCTGCACCAATGGCGAATTTGCACTTGTTTGGAGCATTCGAGGTGCAACGTTTTCGTTTTTTCTTTAGAGCAGAAAACTTTGGCTATTTTTGGACTGACAGAAAACAACTGATTGCCGTAGATTATCCTATTCCTGCTATCCAAATTAGAGTAGGCATTACCTGGGATTTCTTTAATTAATTTTTACTTTGCTTTTAATTCAACGTAAGGAATCAACAATTCTTCCAATGAAATACCTCCATGTTGAAATGTATTGGCGTAAAAGTTAACAAATTTATTATAGTTGTTTTGATAAACAAAATAGTCTGACTCGCGTGTAAAAACATACTCAGAAGACAAAGATGTTTTAGGTAAAAACGCTTCCTCAGGATTGCTAATTCGGAACACTTCTTTATCATTATACGAAAGGTTTCTTCCCGTTTTGTAACGCAAATTTGAATTGGTAGCACGTTCACCAATGATTCTAACTGGATTGGTCACTTTTACAGTTCCATGATCAGTTGTAATAATTAAACGAGCCTTTAAATCAGCTATTTTTTTAATCATTTCTTGCAAAGGGGAATGTTCAAACCATGAAAGTGTTAAAGAGCGATACGCAGCCTCGTTGTCTGCTAATTCTTTGATGACTTCCATTTCAGTTCGAGCATGAGAAAGCATGTCTACAAAATTGTAAACGATCACATTCAATTGATTATCCGATAATTGGTTAAAATTATCTACCAAACGTTTTCCGGCAGATAGATTAGTGATTTTTGAATAACTCCATTTATAGTTTTTGCCAAGACGTTTTAAATTACTCGCTAAAAATTCAGATTCATGTAAGTTTTTTCCATCTTCATCTTCCTCTGTTACCCATAAATTGGGATACTTTTTAGCGATTTCCAAGGGCATTAATCCAGCAAAAAAAGCATTTCTTGCATAATGCGTTGCCGTAGGTAAAATAGAGTAAACAATTTCATCAGAATCAACAGTAAAATACTTTTCAATGACAGGTTGCAATATCTTCCATTGATCATAGCGGAGGTTGTCCACTACTAAAACAAATGTTTTTTCCTTATCGACAACGGGTGCAATTCTATCTTTGAACAGCGTATGAATCAATTGAGGTGCGTCATCATCGCCATGCAACCAATCGATGTAATTGCGCTCAATGTATTTAGAAAAAAGAGTATTTGCTTCTTTCTTTTGCATGGTTAGAATTTCTTGCATGCTTGTGTTATTGGTTTGTTGTAATTCAAGTTCCCAAAACACAATTTTTTTATAAACTTCAGCCCATTCTTCAGCATCCAATCGACCGCCTAATTGCATTCCAAGTTGTCTAAACTCTTGTTGGTAATTTGCGCTTGTTTTTTGTGATACTAATTTAGATTGGTCTAAAATTTTCTTTAAGCTCAATAAAATCTGATTAGGATTAACGGGTTTTATCAAATAATCGGCAATTTTACTACCAATTGCTTCCTCCATGATAAATTCTTCCTCGCTTTTAGTAATCATTACAACAGGTACATTTGCACGCTGTTCCTTTATTTGATTCAAAGCCTCCAACCCAGAAATACCAGGCATATTTTCATCTAAGAAAATAACATCAAAATGTTCCTCAAGACTTTTCTCCACAGCATCTACCCCACTGTTAACAGGAGTTACAGCATATCCTTTTGATTCCAAAAATAAAATATGAGGCTTCAACAGTTCAATTTCATCGTCGGCCCAAAGAATTTTAAATTGCATGATTATTTTGTGTTAATTATCTGTATATTTCTTTTCTATAGCCGATATTAAAATTAAAAGCTACTGATTTGTAAACTGATGAAGGAATATTCGTATTGCTTGGTATTCCAAAGACGGTGATGTAAGGATTAACATCAAAGAAGAATGTTCCAATGCGTGGAACAGTATATTTCATACCACCTGTAAATCCAATAGCCATTCTAAGAATAGCTCCTTTTCCTGAGTTAGTAGAAAAATCTCCTGAATTTAACATGTACTTTTCTTCGTCAAACTTTTCTACTCTAGTTCCATATTTTACATTGTTCACGATAAGTCCTAAATTGGTTCCTCCGTATAAAGAAAACCCCTCATCAAAACCATTGATAAGGTAATATCTTGTACCTCCATCAACTGTGATGTAATCAACAGAAGTTAAGTAATTTACTCCTACATTTAGCCATTGTGGTTCTGTGTTTATATCTTTAGCAACAGCTGTAAACGTTCCGAAATCGTGCTCATTATTTTGTCTAAACAAATAAGAAGCTCTTCCATAAAACACAACTCGGTTATTTCTAGGAACTTCTACTGAAAAATTCATTCCAACAAATGGTTTTTTGTTGCCAAACTCCAACAAAGTACTCAAACCTCCACCTATTCCGAATTGTGCTAGCGTCATAGACGATAACAATCCCATGAATAAGGTTAAACTATATTTTAATTTTGTTTCCATATCGGTTGTTTTTTAGTTATTTTATCAAAAATTGAACATGTTTCATCATGAGCTCCTTTTAAGTATCCGCTGCTCATTAAAAATTCATTAACAATTTCTGTACCAACAAATTTAAACTGTTTTTTGAATATTTTCACCCATTCAGCTAAATTTTGGCATTTTTGTTGTTCTAACCATGTTGAAAAGCTACCATATTTCTCTTGTAGGGCTACTATTTGTCTGGCATTATAAATTGCTGCATTAATTTTCAAACGGTTGCGAATAATACCTGCATTTTGCAATAATCGCTCTACATCTTTTTCTGTATAGTTCGCTACTTTTTTAATTTGAAACTGATCGTACGCTTCTCGAAAATTTTGTTCCTTTTTTAAAATAGTATCCCAAGACAAACCTGCTTGATTAATTTCAAGAACAAATCGAGCGAACAATTCGTCATCACTTTCAATTGGAAATCCATACAAAGTATCATGATAAACACGGTGTACGTTATCCAAAGGCAGGTCAGAACAATAATCGCAATAGGACATATAATTGTAAATTTATACTAAAGATAACGAAAAAAAAGAGTCGAAAGTATGTTTTGATAAAAAAAAAGCAGGTTTTAAAAAAAAACCTGCTCTACTATTCAAAGAATGTGTATTTTATTTTGACAAGTGCATATTTCTTTGTGCATAAATTTCCATAAAGAAAGGGTCTTTCAAATCTTTGATAAAGCGAATAGCCTCACCTGTTGATTTCATTTCAGGGCCTAATTCTTTTTTCACTTCAGGGAATTTTTCATAAGAGAAAACTGGAATTTTAATTGCATATCCTTCTTTCTTAGGATTAAAGTTAAAATCTTTCACTTTTTTCTCACCCAACATTACTTTTGTTGCATAATTCACATATGGTTCGTCATACGCTTTAGCAATAAAAGGAACAGTTCGAGATGCACGAGGATTAGCCTCAATTACATATACTTTATCGTCTTTAATTGCAAACTGAATATTGATTAATCCAATTGTTTCAAGAGCAACAGCAATTTTTTTGGTAATATCCTCAATTTGTTGAAGAACAAAATCTCCTAAGTTATATGGAGGTAAGACTGCATACGAGTCTCCTGAATGAATCCCTGCAGGTTCAATGTGTTGCATAATACCAATAATATGCACATCTTTACCATCGCAAATAGCATCTGCTTCTGCTTCAATTGCACCACCAATGAAATGGTCTAAAAGAATTTGATTGCTACCCATTTCTCCGATGATGTCAACAACGTGTGTTTCCAATTCATCTTTATTGATTACAATCTTCATCTTTTGTCCACCCAATACATAAGAAGGGCGAACCAATAATGGGAATCCTAATTCATCAGCCAATTCAAGTGCTTGCTCAGCATTTTCAACCACACCATATTGAGGGAAAGGAATACCTAAGGTTTTCAACATTTCAGAGAAACGTCCACGATCTTCAGCTAAATCAAGTGCTTTATAGCTTGTACCAATCACCTTAATTCCATAACGGTCTAATTTTTCTGCCAATTTTAAAGCAGTTTGTCCACCTAATTGAACAATTACACCTTCGGGTTTTTCGTGCTGAATAATATCGTAAATATGTTCCCAGAATACTGGTTCAAAGTACAACTTATCAGCAGTATCAAAGTCTGTAGAAACAGTTTCTGGATTACAGTTAATCATGATTGTTTCGTAGCCACTTTCTTTAGCTGCCAACACTCCGTGCACACAGCTATAATCAAATTCAATTCCTTGTCCAATTCTATTTGGTCCAGAACCAAGTACGACTACTTTTTTGCGGTCTGTAACGATGCTTTCGTTTCCTTCCTCAAAAGTTGAGTAATAATAAGGTGTATATGCTTCAAATTCAGCAGCACATGTATCTACTTGTTTGTACACGCGTTTAATGCCTAATTCGTAGCGTTTTTTGCTTACTTCTGATTCTAAACAACGCAATAAGTGTGCAATTTGTCTATCAGCATATCCTTTTTGTTTAGCTTCAAACAACACATCTTTAGGCAATGTTTCTAAATTATACTTTTGAATAACCGACTCAAACTTGATTAATTCTTCGATTTGTTTTAAGAACCAATAATCGATTTTTGTTTTCTCGATAATCGTTTTAAAAGGAATTCCTAACTTAATCGCATCGTAAATATGGAATAAACGATTCCAAGATGGGTGCTCTAAGCTGTGTAAAATTTCAGCTTGATTAGTTAATTCTTTTCCGTCAGCTCCAAGACCATTTCTATTGATTTCTAACGATTGAGCTGCCTTTTGTAAAGCCTCTTGGAACGTGCGACCAATTCCCATCACTTCTCCAACAGACTTCATTTGTAAACCTAATTCACGGTTAGCTCCTGGGAATTTATTAAAGTTCCAACGAGGAATTTTAACAATCACATAGTCAATTGACGGTTCAAACAACGCAGAAGTTTTCTTAGTGATTTGGTTTTGCAATTCATCCAATGTATATCCGATAGCTAATTTAGCAGCAATTTTAGCAATAGGATAACCTGTAGCTTTAGAAGCCAAAGCTGAAGAGCGAGATAAACGAGGATTAATTTCAACCGCAATAATTTCTTCTTTTTCATCAGGTGAAATAGCAAATTGAACGTTACATCCTCCAGCAAAATTTCCGATTGAACGCAACATTTTGATAGCCATTTCGCGCAACTTCTGAAGTGTTTTTTCAGAAATAGTCATTGCTGGAGCAACAGTGATTGAATCTCCTGTATGAACTCCCATTGGGTCGAAGTTTTCAATCGTACAAACAACAATAACATTATCATTTAAGTCGCGAACAAGTTCCATTTCAATTTCCTTCCAACCTAGCAATGCTTTATCAATCATTACTTCATGAATCGGAGACAATTGCAATCCTCTTTCTAATAACCCATCAAAATCTTGAGCGCTATGAACGATAGAAGCCCCTGCCCCGCCCAATGTATAAGAAGCGCGAATACAAAGAGGAAAACCATATACTTGTGCAATTTTTTTACCTTCTAAAAAAGAAGTTGCAGTTGCTTGAGGAGCCATTGGAACCCCAATTTCATTCATCAAATTTCTAAAATCCTCTCTATTTTCGGTAATTTCAATAGCCTTGATATCAGCACCAATGATTTCCACACCATACTCATCCCAAATTCCCATTTCATCACACTTCATCGCTAAATTCAAAGCTGTTTGTCCACCTGTAGTAGGCAATACAGCATCAATTTTATGATTTTTCAAAATCTCGATGATACTTTCTGGCTCAAGAGGTTTAAGATAAACATTATCTGCAACCAATTTATCTGTCATAATTGTTGCAGGATTTGAATTAATGAGTGTCACCTCAATACCTTCTTCTCTTAATGAACGTGCTGCTTGAGAACCTGAATAGTCAAACTCACATGCTTGACCGATTACGATTGGTCCGCTACCGATTAATAATACGGACTTAATGGAATTGTTTTTTGGCATTTTATGCTCTTTTAGAATTCAATTTTAATAAAACCTTTTTATCAAATTGAGTGCAAATTTAATTTAAAAAATCAAAAAATAAAAGTCAAATAGAAAGTTGTTATACACATTTTTATTAAAAAATGTTAATAGTTATCTACAAAACTCAATTAATCAACCAATTAAACGTTTTTAGAAAGAAATAATAGTTTCAGAAGAGCACCTTCAAAAATACAAAAAAAAGGAGCTGTTTCCAACTCCTTTCTTAATAATGATTTTTTTATTAATTCAACTGTCCATCTGAATGATAAACACCATTTTTAAAGACTTTGACTTTTAATAAGATACCGTCTTTGTCATACACATAAACTTTTCCATCCCAAAGACGTCCATTTTTAAATTCTCCATCTTGCCAAATTTCGTGGTTAGCGTTATACACCTTATTGTAACCATTTGGCAAGAATTTAACGTCTTTCGTATTTGGATTGTTTAAAGCAGGAGCTTGCTCTTTGGAAGCTGATGGGTCTTTCACTTTTATAGCTGGACTCACCATTTCTCTTTTTTCAGAACTTGTTACCGTCCCTTCATCGCTATATTGAATGATCTCTTTAATGTCTCCGTTTTCATAATAACGCACTGCTTTGCCTCGTAAAGCTCCGTTTTCAGTAGTGTATTCAAACTCTATTTGTCCATTTGGGTAATAATATCTAACTTTTCCTTCCTCATTACCTTTGTCATTATAAAAACCTTGATATAAAATTGAACCGTCAGCATTAAAACGAGTTAAAGAATCGATGTATTTCCCCTTTGTGAAATTACCTTTTTCGATAATAGTACCATTAGGACTCAACTTAACGTATTCTCCTTCTGGACGATTATTCTTGTACATTCCTCGTAGCTTTGGGGTAATTCCATCATTGTAATACTTAATCCACATTCCCTCCTTACGATCATCTTTATAGGCACCTTCTTCAACTTTACCATTTGGAGCCACTCCTTCGTTCGGACGGTCTTTGCCAAGATAAACCCATTTACCTTGCTTTTTACCGTTTCCATCCACGTAATTAAGTTTCCCTTCTTGACCAGAATCAGAAATTCTTGCATGTGTTGCTGTACTAATTCCTATTAACAATAGAAAAGATAGTAAAAGTTTATTTTGTAGTCTCATAGTCATACAATTTTAACCTAAGTAAGTTTTCATGACCAAATTAAAAAAAATAATTTATTATGCAAACTTATTTTTTTTTTTTTCGATAAATTAATTTATTTCATAGACGAATTAAACAATTTTTGTAGGATCAACATTCAATAACATCACTTGAACTAATTCTTCGATGCCATATTTGCTTTTCCACCCCCAATCGCTGTTCGCTTTAGAGTCATCAATTGATGCTGGCCATGAATCGGCAATTGCCTGTCTAAAGTCTGGCGCATAGTCAATTACAAATGATGGTATGTGTTTTTGGATTTCTTTTGCTAACTCAGAAGGTGTGAAAGAGCACCCTGCTATGTTGTAAGAAGAACGAACATTAATTTGCTCTTTTGGAGCCTCCATTAATTCAATTGTTGCACGAATGGCATCCTCCATATACATCATTGGCAACTCTGAGTTTTCAGATAAAAAGCTAGTAAAAGAACCTGTTGATTTTGCTTTATAAAAAATATCTACCGCATAATCTGTAGTACCTCCACCTGGCAATGAAGTATAAGAAATCAAACCTGGATATCGAATACTTCTCACATCAACACCATAGCGGTTAAAATAATACTCACACCATCTTTCTCCAGTTTGTTTAGAAATACCATAAACCGTCGTTGGTTCCATTATTGTGTATTGCGGTGTTTTTTCTCTTGGAGTTGTTGGACCAAAAACAGCAATTGAACTTGGCCAAAATATCTTTTTAACATGTCCTTCTTTCGCTAAGTCTAAAATTGTAAACAAGCTTTCCATGTTTAGTTTCCAAGCAAAATCTGGATTTTTCTCAGCAGTTGCTGATAATAAAGCTGCTAATAAGTACACTTCCTCAATAGCGTTGTCTATAATATACGCTCTAACTTTTTCTCGATCTAAAACGTCCATTTGCACATAAGGCCCTGCCGCTAAAACTTCAGAAGCTTCTTCTTTTATATCCGCCGCAATTACTAGATCGTTTCTTTTTAATTGACGCAATGCTGTAACTAACTCAGTACCAATTTGACCTCCCGCTCCTATTACAATCGTTTTAGACATAATGCTATTATTTTGTATATTATCGAAGTGCAAAATTACTCATTTTTTTACTATTCATTTATATATTCGACGAGTATTTTAAAAAAACATTAACTTTGCTTCAACTTATGCGTGGATACAGCAAAAATTTTTGGCTTTTATCAGTAGGTGTCTTGTTTTTTATGACAAGTTTTAATTTACTAATACCAGAATTAAATGGTATCATGGAAAAATTAGAAGCTGGTGATAAAAAAGGGTTAATTTTCATCTTTTTTTCTATTGCTGCTGCAATCGCTCGTCCAATTTCTGGAAAGCTTTCTGATACAATAGGTAGAAAAACAGTAATGTATATGGGCATACTTTTAGGAGCTATTTCTTGTTTAATTTACCCAACTGTTCACACTGTTTTCTTTTTCCTTTTATTGCGCTTTGTGCATGGTTTTAGTGCTGGATTTCACCCAACAGGTGCTACAGCAATGGTTACTGACATTCTTCCTCCGGAAAAAAGAGGGCAAGGAATGGGGATATGGGGTGTATTTATTGCTCTTGGTTTTGGCGTTGGACAGATTCTTTCTACTCCTATTATTCAATTTTTGGGATATCAGTCACTATTTATTATTGCTTCTTCAATGGCTTTTATAGCAGCAATTTTGTTAATCAAAGTAAAAGAAACATTGCCAAAGGAACAAATAAAACCTTTATCACCATCTCTTTTAAAACTCTCAATAAACGACATCGTAGAACCTTCTGTTCGACCAGCCGCCATCGTGATGTTTCTTTCTGCTGCGTGCTCAGGATTTATCTTTGTTATTACCCCTGATATGACTGGTTTTTTGTCCATTGACAACAAAGGTTATTTCTTTGGATTTTATACGTTAAGTACTTTAGTTATACGCTTAGTATCTGCCCCTCTTTCTGATAAAATTGGAAGAAGAAACACTTTGATTTTGGCTTTATTTTTACTTGGGGTAGCAATGTTGTTTGTTGCCAATGCTAACTCTAAAACTCTTTTCCTTATTGCTGCATTAATTTACGGAGTAGCCTCAGGAATTTCGAGCCCAACATTGATGGCATGGATGGCTGATTTATCTCACCCAAAACGTAGAGGTGTTGGTTCTGGCACGTTATTTATGGCCTTAGAAGCTGGATTTATGTTTGGTGCTGGCATATCTATCCTGACTTATCACAACACCTTAGTATCGGCACATTATTCATTTTATTTCGCTGCTATATTATGCATCGTTGCTATTTCTTACCTGATTTGGCATACACTGACTCAAAAAAGCACCCTCCCATCTCATCAATAAAGTGACATTTTTTCAATTATTATTTACACAAAATGTTATTACTACGACAGTTTGTCAGTGTTTTTTTATTTGGTATGATAATTGACATAGTGAGAATCAATTAAAAAACAATTAAAATCATGAGAACAGGACAAATTAATGTACAAACGGAAAATATTTTCCCGATTATTAAAAAGTTTTTATACTCAGATCATGAGATATTTTTGCGTGAATTGGTTTCAAACGCTGTTGACGCGTCTCAAAAATTAAAATTTTTCGCAAAAAATGGAGAATTTAAAGGGGAATTAGGCGACCTAAAAGTAGAAGTTATTTTAAATAAAGCCGACAAAACACTTACCATTCGCGATAATGGTATTGGTATGACAGCTGATGAAATAGACAAATACATCAATCAAATTGCTTTTTCTGGTGCTGAAGAATTTGTGCAAAAATACAAAGGAAAAGAGGGAGCTGAAAACATAATTGGACACTTTGGTCTTGGTTTTTACTCGGCTTTCATGGTAGCTGAAAAGGTTCAGATTCGCACAAAAAGCTTTCAAGAAGGAACACAAGCTGTGCAATGGGAAAGCAACGGGTCTCCTGAATATACAATCACTGAAATAGATAAAGATACGAGAGGAACGGATATTGTTTTATTCATTGCTGAGGATTCTGTTGAGTTCTTAGAAAAATCTAAAATCGATGAAATTTTAAACCGCTACTGTAAGTTTTTACCTATTCCAGTAATTTTTGGCACTAAAACAGAATACATTGACTCTCCAGAAGGTGATAAAGATGAAGATGGAAAAGTGAAGCGTGTAGCTGTTGATGTTGAAAATCAAATAAACAACACTGTACCTGCTTGGACTAAGGCTCCAATTGATCTTAAGAAAGAAGATTACGATTCTTTCTACCGAGAATTGTATCCAACAACGTTTGAAAGTCCTCTCTTTCATATTCATTTGAATGTAGATTATCCTTTTAATCTTACTGGGATTTTATATTTCCCAAAAATAAAAGAAAACGTTGAAGTTCAGCGAAATAAAATTAATTTATACTCAAATCAAGTATTTATTACAGATAGCGTAGAAAATATAGTTCCTGAGTTTTTAACATTGCTTCATGGGGTTATTGATTCACCAGATATTCCTTTAAATGTTTCAAGATCTTATCTACAAAGTGATGGAAATGTGAAAAAAATATCTTCACATATCACTAAAAAAGTAGCTGATAAATTAGCTGAAATGTTCAAAAATGATCGAACTGACTTTGAACAAAAGTGGGAAGATTTACAGGTTTTTGTACAATATGGTACTCTTTCAGAAGAAAAATTTGCTGAAAAAGCTAAAAATTTCAGTTTAATTAAATCTACTGATGGTAAGTTTTATACCATTGAAGAATACAAAGAAAAAGTAGCTACTTTGCAAACAGATAAAGATGGAAAAGTTGTCTTCTTATATACCAACAGCCCTGATGCACATTTTGGTTTTGTTAAAAAAGCGAACGAAAGAGGATACGATGTTTTACATCTTGAAAGTCCTTTGACACCACATTGGATAGCAAAAATGGAGCAAACTTTTGAAAACATAAGTTTTGCAAGAGTAGATGCCGATACTTTAGATAAATTAATCAAAAAAGAGGAGGAAATTCCTTCAAAACTTTCAAAAGAAGATGAAGAAAAATTGAAACCTATTTTTGAATCTGCCATCATCGAAAAAGATAAATTCGATGTGCAATTTGAAAGCATGAGTCCATCTGAAGCTCCAATTATTATTACTCAACCTGAGTTTATTAGAAGAATGATGGAGCAGCAACGCATGGGTGGTGGAGGTTTCTATGGTTTCTTCCCTGAAAAATACAACTTAGTTGTAAATAGTAATCATGCTAAAATTAGCGAATTATTGACACAATCGTCAGAGGAACAAACTAATAAAATCAAGCAATTAACAGACCTTGCACTATTAGCTCAAGGAATGTTAAGTGGAGAGTCTTTGAATAGTTTTATTGAAAGAAGTATTGATTTAGTGTAATTAACAGACTTTTAAAAAGTAAAATTTAGGTTTTACCTACAACATTAGGGCGTCCATCAATTTGGGCGCCCTATTATTTTTTAGAACAAATCTTTTTTAATTGTATTTTTGCACTAAAAAACAACTATGAGATATTTCGCAATTACCCTACTTCTATTAACACTCTTTGCTTCATGCGTAAAAGGAAAAAAGGTTGATTTAATCATTCACAATGCAGTCATTTACTCCATGGATGAAAACAATAAAACTTACGAAGCAATGGCGATTCAAGATGGAAAAATCATCGAATTAGGAGCGGAAAGACAAATTTTAAACAAGTATCGTTCAGAACAATCCATTGACGCACAAGGTCGAGAAGTTTACCCAGGGCTGACCGATGCACACACTCATTTATTATTAGCAGCTAAACAACGAATGGCTTTGGATTTAAGTGAAAGTAAATCATTTGAACAAATGCTTACTAATCTTGAAATTTATCAACAAAAAAAGCAGTTAAAAATAATAGTCGGTCAAGGATGGAACGAGAACCTTTGGCGTAAAAATGAATTACCAACAAAAGAAAAGTTAGACCAATTATTTCCTGAAATACCAGTTTGTTTGTTTCGTTACGATGGTCATACAGCGTTGGTAAACACTGCCATGCTTAAGAAAGCAAGAATCGATAAAAACTCAGTATTTGAAAATGGCAATGCAGAACAAAAAGATGGAGAATTAACTGGAATAATCACCGATGAAGCCATGGATTTGGTTAAAAATGAACTTCCACAATATTCCCTTAAAGAATTAGCTGAAAAAGTTATTGAGATTCAACACGAGCTCTTTGCATATGGTATTACATCCATTCATGAAGCAGGTTTAGAAGCTCCTGAAATTGAAATGTATAAAAAACTCATTGATGATAACCGCTTCAAAATGAATCTATATGCAATGCTATTGCCTACAGAAGCAAATATCAACTTCGCTAAAAAGAATGGTATTTATACGCACAAAAACATGACTGTAAGAAGTTTTAAGTTATTCGCTGATGGTTCTTTAGGAAGTCGTGGTGCTTGGTTAGTTGACAAATATGCTGACGCAGACACTCACGGACAGTTAACAATTCCACAGCAACAAGTAGATGAAATGACACAGTTATGCATAGATTTAGGTTATCAATTAAACATTCATGCTATTGGAGATAAAACAGTTCAATTTTTACTCCCCTACTTTGAAAAAGCATCACTTGTCAACCCAGATCATAGATGGCGTTTGGAACATGCTCAAATTATTCAAAACAAAGACTTAATACAACTTGCAAAATACGGAGTCATTCCATCCATTCAGCCTTCGCACGCCTTAGCTGATTATCTTTTCGCTGAAAAACGATTAGGAATTGAGCGAATGAAACATGCCTATGCTTATAAAACCATTCTTCAAAACACAGGGATTATTGTTATTGGCACAGATTATCCCATTGACGAGTATGATCCTTTTAAAACTATTCATACCGCTGTCAACCGAAAAAACAAAGATAATCAGCCTACAAAAGGTTTTTATCCGCAAGAACATTTGACAATAGAAGAATGTCTTAAAGGAATGACTGTGTGGGCTTCAATTGCAAGTTTTCAAGAAGAAAACTCAGGTCGATTAGAAGTTGGAATGGACGCAACATTTGCTATTTTTCAACGACCAATAAAAGAGAATACAAATTACCAATCTAATTTTGCCATGTACACCTTTATTAAAGGGAACGAAGTGTATGTAGCAGAATAGGTGAACAGTAATGAATATTTATTTTTCAACAAAAAAGTAAATTGAATTGTTTTTTAGCACATATATGCGTAATATTGTAGTGATGTTTATGCATCTACAAGTATTATTAACTCTTTAAATAGCTTGCTTATGTTTAAAAAACTATTTTTAATTTCAACACTTTTGGGTTCTGCTTCTGGCTTTTCTCAAATTTTTTCTGATAATTTTGACAGTTACACAGCTGGAGATTTTATCGTTAGTTCCAATCCACTAAAATGGTCAACTTGGAGTGGTGGAGCTGGAGGTTCAGCAGAGGATACAAAAATTTCAAATACACGTTCAAAAAGTGCGCCGAACTCATTGCATTTCAAATCTACAAGTGCAAATGGAGGGCCTTCTGATATTATATTGAAGTTTGATGAAGTCTATACATCTGGAACATTTACATTAAACATGAGTGTTTATTTAGAAAGTGGTAAGGGTGGATACTTCAACTTGCAACAAAGTCACACTGTTGGTCAAGTATGGGCTTTAAACTGTCACATGTTAAACACAGGTGTTATCAAATTTACAGATAAAAACAATGCTGCATTAATCAATGGAACTGTACCAATGGGTCAATGGTTTGACATGACAATTAGCGTTGATTTAACAACAAATATTTGGGACGTTTTAATTGATGGAACTAGCATTGGTACGTTTTCAAACTCTGTAAATTCAATTGGTATTTTAGACCTTTACCCTGTTAACTCAACATCTGAAGGAGGTAATGGACAATCAGAATTTTACATTGATGACGTTAGTTACAATCACATGCCAGCAGCGCTTCCACCAGTAAATGGAGGAGTTACTCACATTACAGCCATTGACGGTTTGGCTGGTCAATCTGTATCTGTTACTTCAAAAATTAGAAACTTAGGAACAACTCCTATTACTTCATTTGATTTAACATATACTTATGCAGGAGGAACACCAGTTACAGAATCAATTACTGGAGTTAACATTCCTTCTTTAAGTTTTTATGAATATACATTCACAACACCTATTACTTTAATTGGAGGTTCAAAGCCTTTGCAAGTAAAAATTGAAAATGTAAATAACGGTGGAGCTGATGATAATGCAGCTGATGATGCTAAGACAATCACTATTAATCCAGTTATTCCAGCTGCTGGAAAAATTGTGGTAGGTGAAGAAGGAACAGGAACATGGTGTCAATGGTGTCCTCGTGGAGCTGTTTTCATGGACATGATGGCTAATAAATACAACGGTTTTTGGGCAGGAATTGCTGTTCACAACAATGACCCAATGAAAGATCCTATTTATGATGCTGGTATGGGATCTAAAATTCAAGGGTATCCAAGTGCATTAGTAGATAGAGGTACTTCTATTGACCCTTCACAAATGGAAGGTGATTTCATTCAACGTGTTAAAGTTGCGCCTAAAGCTACTTTAGTAAACGGAGCTTCATTTGATGCGCAAACTAGAAGATTAGATGTTACAGTTACTTATACATTCAACGCATCTGTATCTTCAGCTTGGAAAACTGCTTGTGTTTTAACAGAAGACGATGTTAGAGGAACAACTTCAGGTTACAATCAAGCAAATGCTTATGCAAACAATGCAGCAGGAGAAATGGGTGGTTTTGAAAGCTTGCCAAATCCTGTACCAGCTGCACAAATGGTATACAACCACGTAGCAAGAAAAATTGAACCTTCATTTGCTGGTGCTGGCAATGTTTTCCCTGCTAATACTATGAATGGAACAGTACATACAATTTGTTATTCTTTTGACATTCCATCAACTTGGGACATTTCAAAAATGAACATTGTAGGATTGTTAATTAACAATAGTGGAAAAATCGACAATGCTAGTTTCTCTTCAGTAAGTGATGCAGTTGCAAACGGTTTAGCTTCTTGTGACGCTACAATGGGATTAAGCGAAGTTTCTATGGAGGATTATTCTTTTGATTTGTATCCAAACCCAGCAAATGACATGGCTTTTGTTGATATTATTGGTGCAAATGGTGAAGAAATCACTTTAACAGTAACTGATTTAACAGGTAAAGTTGTAGCTGAACGTAATTACGCAATTACAGGTAACGCTCACTTGCCTATTCAAACTAGTCATTTTGCTAAAGGTACTTATTTAGTTCAATTAGCTAAAGGAAATGTTGTAACAACTAAGAAATTAATTGTTCACTAACAACAAGTAATCAACTTAGAAGAGCTGTCAAGTTTGGCAGCTCTTTTTTTGTTTTCAAAATACCATTGTTTATAGTTTTCGTAGAAACAACAATATAAATCAATACTTTTCTTTATTTTCGTTGTATGTTATTGAATCGTATTTTTATATCCATGTTTATTTTATCATTCGTAGTTGCTTTAAGCAAACTGCTATTTTGGTATGATGTAAACATTTTTGAATCAATGGTTAAATCTCTGTTTGATTCAGCTAAAACAGGTTTTGAACTATCTCTATTTTTAACAGGAGCTTTAGCCTTGTGGATGGGAATAATGAAAGTTGGTGAAGAAGGCGGTGCAGTACAATTACTTTCAAAAGCTGTTTCTCCTCTTTTCTCTAAATTATTTCCTGAAATACCGAAAGATCATCCAGCTGTTGGTTCTATCATGATGAATTTTAGTGCTAATATGTTAGGTTTGGATAACGCAGCCACTCCTTTAGGGCTAAAAGCGATGAAAGAAATGCATGAATTAAATCCAGAAAAAGAAAAAGCTAGCAATGCTCAAATTATGTTCTTAGTGATTAATACCGCTGGATTGACCATTATTCCTGTTACCATTTTAGCATTTCGCTCAGCAGCAGGGTCTATCAATCCAACGGAAGTTTTTATTCCTATTTTATTTACTACTTTTTTTTCATTATTGGCGGGCATCACAATTGTCGCAATTAAACAAAAAATCAACTTATTGGACAAAGTTATTTTAGCTTATTTTGGAGGCATTTCTGCCCTATTGCTAAGTTTACTTTACATTGTAATTAAACATCCACAATACACTGATTTAATTTCAAAAATTGGAGGAAATTTCTTCTTAATAGCAATTATTGTTCTATTTATTACATTGGCTGCAAGAAAAAAAGTGAATGTCTACGATTCGTTCATTGAAGGAGCTAAAGGTGGATTTCAAGTTGCTGTGAATATTATTCCGTATTTAGTTGCAATTTTAGCCGCAGTAGCATTGTTTAGAGCATCGGGTACGTTAGACGCCATGCAAGATGGAATAAAATGGGCATTGCACACAATTGGCATTCATGCTGATGCGGTTGTGGACGCTCTTCCTGTGGCATATATGAAACCTTTCAGCGGTTCTGGAGCCCGCGGATTAATGCTTGAAATGTTCGATACTTATGGCGTTGATTCATTTACATCGAAGTTAGCAGCAACATTTCAAGGAAGTACAGAAACGACATTTTATGTATTAGCTGTTTACTTTGGTTCTGTAAAAATTACCAATACACGATACGCAGCCGGAGTTGGATTATTGGCTGATTTAGCTGCTGTAATAATAGGAATAATCATGGCATACATCTTTTATGCTCATTAATAAATTGCGTATGTTTTCTTTTTTCAAACGTTTTAAAACAAGAAAAATCAGTCCTGATCAACAGCAAAAAACGCTATTGAAAAGTATTGATTATGATCCTAAAATTATTCTTGCTTGGGCTAAGGCCATTGAAGGGAATGAGGAAATCACGAATTGGTTAAAGGAAAATGGCTACGAGGAGTTATTCATGGCTACTTTTGCTATTTATTTGAAACCAGAAGCACGCGATTGGCTGACACAAAATGGATATGCTCATTTAATGGCTTTTATTAATGCAGCAGAAGGAATAGAGTCAGCACAAAAATGGCTAAAAATACATCAATTTGATTTACTTTATCACATGGCGCTTGCCGTTGAAAATGATACCGACAGCTTGCTATGGTTAAGAACCAACGCAACACAAGATATTTTGTTTTTAACAAAAACAATTAAGGAAGTAAAGGATAAAATAGAAGAAAATCACAACGATATTCACAGTTTTAGAAAAGATTTGTGATAGCACTAAAAACCTTAGTTCAGCTTAAAAATATAGCCAACTTCCTTTGAGTTTGTCACCTGACAAAATGAGTGCAGGAAAAGGAAGTTTCAAGTAATTAAATTGGCGCACAAATGCTTTGAGTACTTTGTTTTTAATCGGTAGTTTACTAAAATCAATATCTAGAGATAGCAAAAACTCACGCTTTGCATGAAAGGTGATTGTTTCACCATGTGATTGTACGTTGTAAATATCCTTTTCACCATTTAATTTTCCATCAATGCTGTATCCAAGAGAAAAACATAGCCAGCTAGGAAATCTGGAGTTTTTCATGAAACTCCCTGGACTAACACTCAACCAATATGTTTGACCGTTATAATCTTTCAATAATCGTTCTGCGAAATTACTACCTAACACTTGAGGTCTGTAAGCAGCATATTTTGTTGGGTGCATTGAAAATTTCGTTATAATCCGTTGTTCTTTCCAAATTAGTTGTTGGGTTAAGAACAATCCTCCCCCTATCGTATTAGCAGCCATGTCACTCCATGAAAATCCCCAATCTTTTCCGAAGGCATCTAAGCTTTCTAAGGTAAATAAATATCCCATTCCGATGCCAAAACTAACGAGAGTTGCGTCACGGTTTTTCAATCCTGCCCATGAATATACACCATATGTTAAATTCGCAATTTTATTAGCTGTATAAGCGTGTCCCATTTTATCCATTTGTAACCACTCTCTTGAATCATCAAATGAATGCCATGGAACCATTTCCATATTTTTGTACCAAACCTGAGATAACCCAATCATACTGCCGGCCCAGGCAACACCAATTCCTGTTGAAACGCCTATTACTCTACTCTTTCGAAAAGGCGTTGTTTCATTTGAATCGAAAGTTTTCACAGTAGTTGAATCTGTTTGAGCAAACAAATTAATTGAGAACAGTAAAAATATGGTTGCTATTAATTTCACACTGCTAAAATAAAAAAAATCCCTCATAAATGAGGGATTTCTAAAAAGTATCGAAATAATTATTTTTTCTTAAACTTATTAATTGCGTTTACTGTAAAATCACTTAATACTAACTTACCACTCATCGCAGCTCTATCAGCAAGTAATTGATCCCAGTTTTCAGTACCTTCCCAGAAGATACCTTTTAACATTGCCATTGCTTCAGGATTTGAACTAGCTAATCTATTTGCTAAAGCCTCTACTTCTGCATCCATGTCTTCAACAGTTTCAAAAACTTCTGTGAACAAACCTTTGCTTTGAGCCCATTCAGCAGAACGCCACTCTGTAGCATTAATTGCCAATTCACTCATAGCAGATAAGCCAATTTTTCTTTCAACAGCTGGTCCTACCACAAATGGTCCGATGCCTACAGCTAATTCTGATAATTTAACTTCTGCATTTTGTGTAGCCAAACAATAATCTACAGCAGAAGCAACGCCTACTCCACCGCCAACAGCTTTACCTTGTACGCGTCCAACTATAAATTTAGGAGCTTTTCTACAAGCATTAATTACTTTTGCAAAGCCTGAAAAGAATTGTTTACCTGTTTCAAGATCTTTAATTGAAATCAATTCATCAAAGCTAGCTCCAGCACAAAATGCTTTTTCACCAGCTGATTTTAAAACAATTACCTTCACTGAATCATTTTTACCCAATTCAGTAATCGTATCAGCTAATTTTTGTAAAATTTTACCCGGCAAAGAGTTGCTCATTGGGTGACCAAATTCAATCGTTGCAATGCCATTATCAGCGATTGCATATTCAACGTGACCTAAGTCAACAGCTTGTTCTACTGACATATTTAATTAATCGTTAGTTTCTTCTTTGTTTTCAGATGGTCTCTCTACTCGCTCATAAGGTTTGTCACCTTCAACTCTTGGTCTTCTTGGGCGTGTAGATCTTTGCGAATTATCAGAATAATTTGGGCGATCATAATTGCGTTGATATCCACCTTCACCATCTGTTCTTCGTTGGTATCCGCCTTCACTGTCCGTTCTACGTTGGTATCCACCACCATTATCAGAGCGACGTTGGTAATTTCCACCACCTCTGTTGCCACCTTGACGGTTAGAGTTACCATATCCAGACTTAAAGCCAGGCTTTTTATTGAAAGGACGTTTTTCTTCCACTTTTTCAACTTTTTGAGGACGGTTACCTTTAGGAGAAGCAATTTTCACATCAATCGCTCTACCATTAATTTCCATTCCATTTAAAGCTGAAATAGCTGCAATAGCCGCTTCCGCACTTTCCATCTCAACGTACCCATAGCCTTTTGAGCGTTTAGTTTCTTTTTCGAAGACAACATGTGCGTAATGCACTTCTCCGAAAGTTGAAAAAGTAGTTTTCAAATCTTCTGACGTAATCGTCCAATCAAGGTTTGCAATAAAAATATTAACCATTATATTAAATTTACCTAAATTACTATTTTATTATTTCAGTGTGAAATTATCCGAACCAATTAATTGCCCATCACAATATATTCTAACTGTATAATTTCCTTTTTGAGCTGTTTCTCCTCTTAAATCATAATATACAGCCATGCTTACTGCTTCACCTGTATAATCAACATCTTTTTTATCAGAATAAGCAACCGAACCAGCACTAGTTGATACAACATTGGATGCCCTATTTTGAAATACAGTACCATCTGGTTTAGTAATTTGCATATAAACAGATTTGTTGCCTTTTTCGGTAATAGGATTGGCTCCAATAGTAAATGCAGACTTAATTTGAACAACATTCTTTGCTTTATCTGTAGATGTCATTGAGTTGTTCAATTTTGTTCTTAAAGCTTCTGTTGTAAATCCGTATGCTTGTAATTTACTACCTTCTTTTACTTTAGCTGTTGCTTCTTCAGCACTTTGCTTGTAAGTATCACGCTCTTGCGTTGTTGTGTTAAGCTGCGTTTTAGTTTCTTGTAAATTAGAAGACAATGAAAGGTTTAATGTATTAAGGGAATCAATTTGTTTTACATATCCTTTCATAATTCCTCTTAACGTTTCATTTTCACGTCTCATTTTAGCTAACTCAGAAGCAGTCCATTTTCCTTGTTCAACTTTAGTTAACAATTCTTGGATTTGAGCTTTTTGTTGCTCAATTTCCGCAGCTTGTTCCGCATTCATATCCCCCTGAGCTTTTGCTTTCTTTTCTAAAGCATCATAAGTTTGCAACATGTTTTTTAAGTCAGATGTCATATCCTTAGAAATTTCACCAGTATATTCAGACATCATTGCTGATAAAGTTTCTAATTGAGAGTTGCTTTCACTAAGCTCTGATTTAGTGGAAGACCACATAAATGTCATAACACCCACTGCAGCTAAAAGCACTAGCGTTAAAATGGTGTTCAATCCTTTTTTTCCTTGGTTTGGTTGTTCTTCGCTTGACATAATCTAAAATTTTCTATAATGTGAATAGTAAAAATATAATAAGTTAATCAGATAAACAAAAAAAAGGCAATCTATTTTTATGAGTTTAACAATATTTTGCAAATCTCACTAATGACTGCCTTTTTTAATATTAACTAAAATTCAAACGTTTCCATGAACTTCGTTGTAAAGTTTCCTTTTTTGAAGTCTTCGTTTTCCATTAATTTTTGGTGGAAAGGAATCGTAGTTTTTACTCCTTCAATAATGTATTCATCCAAAGCACGTTTCATTTTAGCAATTGCTTCTTCACGTGTTTGTGCCACAACGATTAGTTTAGAAATCATTGAGTCATAATTAGACGGAATCGTATATCCTGAATAAACGTGCGTATCGATTCTCACACCATGTCCTCCTGGCGAATGGTAAGAAATAATCTTTCCTGGAGATGGTCTAAAATCTGCACTAGGATCTTCTGCATTGATACGACATTGAATCGCGTGCATTTGTGGATAATAATTGTTTCCTGAAATTTTATGTCCTGCAGCAATTTTGATTTGCTCTTTGATTAAGTCAAAGTTGACAACTTCTTCTGTAATGGTATGTTCTACTTGAATACGAGTATTCATTTCCATAAAGTAGAAATCGCGATTTTTGTCCACCAAGAACTCAATAGTACCAACGCCTTCGTAGTTAACTGCTTTCGTTGCTTTAACAGCAGCAGACCCCATTCTTTCGCGCAATTCATCTGTCATAAAAGGAGATGGTGTTTCTTCCACTAACTTTTGGTGACGTCTTTGAATCGAACAATCTCTTTCTGACAAGTGGCAAGCATTACCAAACTGGTCACCAGCGATCTGAATTTCAATATGACGTGGTTCTTCGATGTATTTTTCCATGTAAATACCATCATTACCGAATGCAGCCGCAGCTTCTTGACGAGCAGAGTTCCACGCATGTTCAATTTCTTCTTCTTTCCAAACAATACGCATTCCTTTACCACCACCACCAGCAGTGGCCTTCATGATAACAGGATATTTAATCTTTTTAGCCGTAGCTTTAGCATCTTCGATATCCTTTAACAACCCTTCAGATCCAGGAATACAAGGTACACCTGCCGCAATCATTGTTGCTTTAGCATTAGACTTATCTCCCATTTGAGAGATTTGTTCTGGAGTTGCACCAATAAATTTAATTCCACTTTCTTCACAAATTTTAGAAAATTTTTCATTTTCAGAAAGGAAACCATACCCTGGGTGAATAGCATCTGCATTAGTAATTTCAGCAGCTGCAATAATGTTTGGAATACTTAAATAAGATTGGCTACTTAAAGCAGGACCAATACACACAGCTTCGTCAGCAAATTTTACTGGTAAACTATCTTTATCAGCTGTTGAATAAACCGCTACCGTTTTGATTCCCATCTCTTTACATGTTCTGATGACACGCAAAGCAATTTCACCTCTATTGGCAATTAATATCTTCTTAAACATGGTTATATGTATTAATTCATGATAAAAAAGGAGCTTTTCAACTCCTTTTTATAATTTTATTTATCAATTATTTAGATGGCTCAACCAAGAACAAAGGCTGGTCGTATTCTACTGGAGTAGCATCATCTACCAATACTTTAACGATTTTTCCGCTAATTTCAGCTTCAATTTCATTAAACAATTTCATTGCTTCAATAATACAAATTGTATCACCAGTGCTGATTGTTTGTCCAACAGTTACAAATGGATCTTTATCTGGTCCAGAAGCACGGTAGAATGTACCAATCATTGGAGATTTGATTGTAATTAAGTTCGAATTATCTTCTTCTGCTGGAGTTGCTGGAGTTGCAACTGGAGCTGCTGGTGCAGCAGCAGGCATTGCTACTGGAGCAGGTGTTGCTACTTGTTGCATTGGCGCAGCTTGAACTAAAATTTGACGTTCAGTTTCTTGTGCTGCTTTAATCGTGATTTTAAAATCTTTTTGTTCTATTTCAACTTCAGTCACTCCTGCTTTAGCGACAAATTTAATCAAATCTTGAATTTCTTTAATATTCATATTGCAAAGTTTAAAGTGTAAATATATTAATTTTTTTTATGAATTGTATGCCCAAGTTAAATAAACAGCTCCCCATGTAAAACCACCACCAAAAGCAGAAAGAATAATATTGTCTCCTATTTTCAATTGTTTTTCATAATCCCACAAACACAAAGGCAGTGTTCCGGCTGTTGTATTTCCATATTTTTGAATGTTAATCATTACCTTTTCTTTAGGTAATCCCATTCTTTCAGCTGTTGCATCAATAATACGAAGGTTTGCTTGATGAGGAACTAACCAATCAACATCATCGCTTGATAAGTTATTTTTTTCCATAATCTGAGCTGACACTTCCGCCATGTTTGTTACGGCAAACTTGAATACTGTTTTACCTTCTTGTTTAACATAGTGCATGCGTTTTTCAACCGTTTCAACAGAAGCAGGATTCAACGATCCTCCAGCTGGTTGAACCAAGTATTCTCTACCTGAACCATCTGCATGAAGAATAAAGTCTTTAACACCATAACCTTCTTCATTAGGCTCAAGTAAAACAGCACCACCGCCATCACCAAAAATAACACAAGTTGTTCTATCTTGATAATCCAAAATAGCAGACATTTTATCTACTCCAACCACAATTACTTTTTTGTAACGTCCTGTTTCGATGAATTGAGCTCCAGTTGATAAAGCATAGATAAAACCAGAGCAAGCTGCAATCAAATCATATCCCCAAGCGTTTTTCATTCCAATTTTGTCACAAACAACGTTAGATGTGCTAGGGAAAGGATAATCTGGGGTAACAGTTGCAACAATCACCAAGTCGATTTCAAGGGGATCAATGTTCTTTTTTTCCAACAGTCCTTTTACGGCAGCTGCAGCAATATCTGAAGAAGCACCTTCTCTTAAAATACGACGTTCTTTAATACCCGTACGTGAAGTAATCCACTCATCAGATGTATCAACAAATTTTGATAAATCTTCGTTTGTTACAACTTCCTCGGGAACATAACCATTCACACCAGTAATGGCTGCAGTAATTTTTTTCATATTAGCTAAATGCTTCATTAATCTTAGAAGTAAGTTCAGAGTGAGCTACTTCATAAGCGTGTTTAATCATATTTTTCACAGCCACATCATTAGATATTCCGTGACCAATGATAACATTTCCTTTCACACCTAATATAGGGGTACCTCCATAGTTTTGATAATTAAAGCGATTGAAATACTCATCGTTTTTCAACCCTCTTTTCATCAACAAAGCGTACATACCTTCGGCTTGTTTCAAAACAATGTTACCTGTAAAACCATCACACACAATTACATCTGCTTTCCCCATAAACAAATCTCTTCCTTCGATGTTACCAACGAAATTTATTTGTTCAGATTCAGACAATAATTTATGAGTTGAAATAGTCAACAAGTTACCCTTTGTTTCTTCCTCCCCGATGTTAAGCAAACCAACTCTAGGTTTTTCAACACCATATACACTTTTAGAGTACAAAGAACCCAAAACAGCAAATTGGTACAATACATCTGGTTTGCAGTCTGCATTTGCACCAACATCTAATAAAATAGACTGACTACCGTCAATTGTAGGCAAAATAGATGTGATACATGGGCGAATAACCCCAGGTATTGCATGTACTTTAAATAATGCACCAACAAGCATTGCGCCAGTGTTACCTGTACTAGCAAATGCTTGTATAGACTTATTAGCCAACAAATCAAAACCTACGGCAATACTACTGTTTGGTTTATTAGGTATAGCTCTCGTTGGATGGTCGTGCATAGTAATCACGTCAGGAGCATGAACGATTTCAAAATCATCAGCATTTGCTCCCAACGAAGAAAGGCCACTAAGAATTTGATCCTTGTCGCCTATCAATACTATAGTAACATCCGACGGAAGTTCATTCTTAGCAAGGACTGCTCCAGAGATATTCGCTTCTGGAGCAAAGTCACCGCCCAAAATATCTATTCCAATCTTCATAAAGAAGTTATTAAATTAACAGTAATTAAACTGCAACTTCTTTTTCAGCTACTACCTTACCTTTGTAATACAATTTTCCTTCATGCCAGTATGCATGGTGGAATAAATGTGGCTGACCTGTGGTCGGGCAAGTTGCGATATTGTTTGCCACTGCCTTGAAGTGTGTTCTTCTCTTGTCTCTTCTTGTTGTAGAAACTCTACGTTTAGGATGTGCCATTTTACTTTGTTTATATAAAATTTAATTCAAATTCTTTAATATTGACCATCTCGGATCTATTTCTCCATCTGGATCGTCATCTTCATCATCTTCCCAATCTTCGTCATCGTCTTCGTCGCCCCAATCGTCATCATCCCAATCTTCATCGTCCCATTCTTCCTCATCGAAATCTGGTTCTTCATCAGAATTAATCACATAGCGACTCAATGCTTCTACCATTTCTTCGTTGCACTCCCCTTCTGGGTGCAACATGCGAATTGGCAATGAAACTGTAATTAATTCGTAAATATACGGCATTAAATTTAATTCATACGCCTCTGGAGGCAAAATAATTAATGCTTCATCGTCTGATTGTTCTGTACTTAGTTTAAAAACTAGTTGAAAAGAACCTTCAATCGGTACATTTAACGGATCATTACATCGGTCACAATAAGTTGATACTTCTCCTTTACAAGAGAAATTACCAATCATCATTGTTTCCTTTTTTTCAAGCTCTAATACTACATGTACGTTTCCGTCATGCACAATAGAATACTCAAAACCATCAAAGAACGACTTTAAAATGTCAAACTCAAAAATGTGAGTTCCAATCTTTAAACCTATGAAAGGTATCACAAATTCACGTTTACTTTTTGCCACTTTACATAAAAATTGGACGACAAAGGTAATCATTTAAACTTAGAAACATACAAAAACTTTGATTTTTTTATTGTTTTTATCAACTTTTGCTTGTTATTAGTCTTATTTCTCTCAAAAAGAGAGGGATTGGCCACCTTTAATCTTATTAAATTAATTCAACTATTCGTTTAGTTTATGCGTTATACATAATCTGCCATATCGTCTTCTACTTTTCTAAAGTAGAATAAACTAGAAACGAAAATAATCAAAACCATTAAAATCGAAACCCAAAACATATTGTCGGGAGCTGCTCCTCCAAATAAAGCCCAGCGAAATCCTTGAATAACACCTGCCATTGGGTTTAGAAAATAGATAGTGGCAGCCCATTTTGGTAAAAACTGAACCGCATAGTCAGCTGGATAAGCAACTGGTGTTAAATACATGCCTATTTGAACTATAAATGGTACAACATGCTGAAAATCTCTAAATCTTACGGTTAATGCGCTTAGCCATATACCAACGCCTAAAGCCGCTATCATCCCAATGAGCAAAAACAATGGTGCCAACCAAACATTAGCAGATGGAACTACTTTGTAATAGACCATCAATACAATTAATATCATAAAAGTGATGGCAAAGTCTATTAACCCAACAACAGCTTTCGACAATGGAATAATTAATCGAGGAAAATATATTTTCTTTACCATTCCTTGATTAGCAATAATGGAACTTCCTGAATTGGTTAAAACAAATGAGAAATAGGTCCAAATGCTCATTCCCGAAACAGTATAAAGCAAATGTGGCACTGGTGTTTCCACTCCAACAAATGTTCCAAAAACCATGGATAAAATAACAATGGTTACAATAGGCTGAAGTATTGCCCACAACAATCCAATGGTTGTTTGAGCATAACGCACTTTAAAGTCGCGCCACGAAAGTGTTATAAATAAATCTTTGTAACGGATTAACTCTTTAATATCTGGCAAAATATTTTTTTTACCTGCCTTAATGATTGTTTTAGACATTTTAATTAATTTTTAGTTTTCTTGTCTTAAAATAGACTGTAAAAGTATTTTTTAATTGTTTTAATCGATACAAAAGGGCAACATTCCACTTTGTCGTTGATGGAATAAGTGCTTTTCTTAGTGATTGGTGTTCCCATTTTTGTTTTTCAACAGGTGGTGGAGTCATGTAATTTTCACCGTAATTTCGAATTAAAAAACCGTGAACATCATTAGGTGCCATAAATTGATAACATTCAAATTGTATTTCTCCTAATGGGAAAAGGGTGTTATATTGAAAATAATCTTCTGGCCGATAAGTTTGTTTTAAACGAGGTAAAAAGGTATCTGTATAGTCAAAATGATACAAATTCCCCTCAGTTTTAGCTGAATGACTCAATACATATTGATGAAATTCATCCATATAACGCTCCCTACGATTCCAGCACGATCCGTCTTTCAATATACGTTTGGCAAAGCTATAACTTGTTACAGAAAAATCTTCTCCTCTATTTTTATTGTATAAAAAGCCTAGCATTCTCACTCTTTCAAAGTCCTCCTTCAATGCTTCAGGAGTGTTTGGTAGCGATTTCATTTGCAATAGATCCACTTTCACAGGATAGAAAAAATCCCAAACATAACGTCCATCTGCTAAGTATTCACCATAATTGGATGGTCGAAAATCATTGTAAAAGAAGTAATACTTCTTCTCTTTCATTTCTTCCTTAAAAACCTTTTTAAAGCGGATCAAATCATCTGGAAAAAAGTAAATATCCAAGTCGTCATCCCATGGAATGAAGCCACCGTGACGAACTGCTCCTAATAAATTACCACTAGCCAGTAGGTAAGGAATTTGATGTTTTCTACAAACACGATCAATATCTTTAGCAATATCTAGTAGTATTAATTGGATAGACCTTACTCTTTCTGGAATCATACTTCGTTTCTTCTTGCTTTAATCGCTTTAAATGACAACCAGCCAATTCCCACCAGTAAAAGAATACTCGCAATCATCGACAACAAGTTGGATGTATGGTACTTTGGTAAGTCGAACACTAATTCAACTGTACTTTTTCCTGAAGGTAACTCTACAGCTCGCAACAAGTAATTCACTTTCACAATTGGAGCTTCTTTTCCATTTACAAACGCTTTCCAACCTTCTGGATAATAAACTTCTGAGAATACAGCTAATTGCTTACCGTTTACATTTGCTTCATACACTAACTTATTCGGTGCATAAGATTTCATGACAATGCTACCGTCAGCAGTGAATGATTTAGTTGATAATTGTTTGGCTTGTTCTTCCAAAGCAACAGCTACTTCAGCAGGTTTAAACTCTTTTTCAACATCAATTTGCACTAATTTCAAAAATGATTTAGCTGTATCAGCCTCCAGTGTTTGCAATGGCACTAAATTTGTTGTTCCTTTAACATCCATTACCCACATAGCAGACATTCCTTCGCTCATTCCATTTGTTAGTTGAACAGCGATGCTATCACTACTTCCTGGCAATACGTATTTCAAATTTTCAGCACCAAAAACTTGTGCATCTGTCACAGCCTTTCCGTTTACAAAAAATTGTCCTTGACCTGCATTTGTTAATTTAAAGCGAGAACCTAAAGCACGAATTTCATCATTTGGTGTTGCATACGTCTCTACTTTCTTAACCAACCAAACTGGTCCCATTGCAGTAGGATTCTCTTGCACCACTTCTCCTTTTTCAGTTGTCTGAATAAAGTATTTAACGTTCATCATATCATATACTTTATTGTTCATTTTTGACAAGTGAAAATTCATTAAGTTATTGATATTTCTCAATTTAGCTCCATGATAACCTCCAAGAGATTTATGCAAGTAAGAAGTTTTACTGCTATTAAATCCACCGTTTAAATCAAAAACACGGTAATTTGTTTCAAAATTTAATGCCATGAATCGTTCTGCTTCCATCATATTTTTGCGAGCTGAACCAGTATAGCCCAAATCATCAGCTTTTTGAGCACCTCTTCTTTCAGCAGCAGCAACGATACCTTTCAATTTAGGATTCGCTGCTATTTCATTTTGCATAATTTGCTCATCAGCGTCACTCGCATAGATAGGATATTCAGCTAAACCTTTATCAATCCAGTATTTATATCCACTTCCCTGCTCTTGATTACCCAAATATTGGTGTGCAATCGGAACGACATCCAACAAGGTTAACACCAACATTCCACCCAATAGCACATACGAAGAAACACTTGTAAACACGAAAATCAATACAAGAGCCCCAGCAAAGAACGTGAAAGCCAATGAACGATTCATACTGCTATCAAAAATAGCTTTACGAACTGTTTTTAAATGATCGAAATTACTTTGATATGTTTGTAATTGACCTGTAACGAATTGCTTTACTTGTTGTGGATTATTAACATCCAACTGAAATCTTTCTTGCAAATCAGCTGGATCCATCGCTAAAATTTGTTGAGTAATACTTTTTTCAATTGAAGCAAGTTGTCCACTGTCAGACTCATTGGAATATCCATCTCCAAGTCCAACAAATTTAACGATTAACAAGAAAACAAAGAATCCACCAACAGTTCCCAATAATAGGTTTTTCTTATCCTTCAATTGTTCGCGTTCTTTAATCAACATATCCAAGAACAATACGCCTAAAACTGGAACAATTAATTCAACTAAAACAAGGATAATTGTTACCGTTCTAAATTTATTATAGAAAGGAACATGATCGATAAAGAAATTGGTTAATCCCATGTAATTTTTACCCCATGACAGCGCAATTGCTAACAACGTAATAACAAATAAAGGCCATTTCAAGCGTGTTTTTAAAAACACCATTCCAAGAACTGCTAAAAGAGCTACAACAACACCAATATAAACTGGACCAGAAGTAAAAGGTTGGTCGCCCCAGTAAGCTGGATAATCTTTCAATGTAGATTTTACTTGAGAAGGTAAATCAGCATTTTCTAAAATTGGTTCAAATGGACTTCCTCCAATAGCAAAAGAGCCACCACCTTTTACGTTAGGTGAAATTAAAGTAAATGTTTCACCTATTCCATAAGACCATTGTGTGATGTAATCTTTATCCAATCCTTTTGATTGATTAACATCTTGTGCTCCAGTTGGATCAATACTTACATCATTTTTTCCGCGAATGGTATGCTTAGCATAATCATTTGATAAAGAAAGATTGCCATAATTAATCGCCAAAGAAATTACAGCTGCACCTATTAATCCAGCCGTTGTAATAGCAAAATCTTTAATGTTTTTATCTGTAATGCTTTTAACAAAAAAGTAAATTCCAACAGCAATTAGCAACATTCCAAAATAATAAGTTACCTGGACATGGTTGATTGCCAATTCAAAGGCCATAAATAGCGCAAAAAACAAGACAGACAGCCAACTCTGTTTTCTGTACGCATGAACAAAAGCGCCAAATGCTGGAGGCATAAAAGCAGTAGCCATTGCTTTAGCTAAGTGTCCCGCTTGAATGATGATTATTTCATAACTTGCAAAGCTAAATGCAAAAGCTCCCACCAATGAAACCAACGGACTCAAACCTAGGAAAATCCCCATAATATAAAACCCAATTAAGTGTAAAAACACAATTCCCATTGGACTTGGAATTACTTCTTCGTAAAATGAAATAATTTGTTTAGCCCAGTTTCCAGGCTGTTTCATAGTAATTTGCATGGTAGGCATACCTCCAAACATGGAATTGGTCCACAATGGTTCTTTTCCTTCTTTGTCTCTAAACGCTTGTGTTTCATGAGCCATTCCTTTCCATTGCTCCACATCGTGTTGGTTCATCCCGTATCCTTCTAATTGAGGTTGAAAATAAATTGCAACAACTATCAACATTGCAGCAACAGCAGCAAAATGAATCCAATTCTTTTGAAAAAAAGCTTTCATGTTCATGTATAAAAAATAGTGAAATTTATAATTTTATTCCTTTAGGATTAGCAAACATAGTAACATCCTCGTCTGTTATTTCGTTTCCGCTTAAGATAACTAAACGTTCTACGATGTTGCGCAGCTCTCTAATATTACCTGTCCAATCTGTATTTTTCAACGCTTCTAATGCTTTTGCACTAAACTTTTTACGTGCTATACCATGCTCGTTGCAAATCAATGTCAAGAAATGTTCTGCTAAAATGGGTACATCACTTCTTCTTTCATTTAATGAAGGGACGTGAATTAAAATTACAGCCAATCGATGGTATAAGTCTTCTCTAAAACGACCTTCGTCAATTTCTTTGCGTAAATCTTTATTCGTTGCAGCAACAACACGCGTATTGATTTTAATATCCTTCTCACCTCCTACTCGTTGAATCACATTTTCTTGTAACGCTCTCAACACTTTTGCCTGAGCAGAGGCAGACATATCGCCAATTTCATCTAAAAACAAAGTTCCTCCTTCTGCTAGCTCAAATTTTCCTTTTTTCTGTTTAACAGCAGAGGTAAACGCTCCTTTTTCGTGACCAAACAATTCACTTTCAATAAGTTCAGCTGGAATAGCAGCGCAATTCACCTCAATAAAGGCTTGGTCTTTTCTATTTGACAATTCATGCAAAGAACGAGCAACTAATTCTTTTCCTGTTCCATTCGAACCAGTAATTAGCACCCGTGCATCTGATGGAGCAACTTTATCAATCATCGCTTTGATTTGCATAATTTCCGGCGACTCACCAATGATAGAAGTTCCTTTAATTCGTTGAACTGTCTTTTTCAACACTTTTCTTTCTTCAACTAAAGCTGATTTATCAGAAGCATTTCTAACCGTAACCAAAATACGGTTTAAATCCAACGGTTTTTCAATAAAATCGAAAGCTCCTTTTTTTATTGCTTGAACGGCTGTTTCTACAGTTCCGTGACCGCTAATCATGATAACAGGTGTGTCAATTTCAGCTTCCATCAAAGCATCTAACACCTCCATGCCATCCATAACCGGCATTTTAATATCACAAAAAATGATATCATATTCATTCGCAGTTGCTTTTTCAACACCTTGTTTTCCGTCTTCAGCTTCGTCCACTTCAAAGTTTTCGAATTCAAGAATTTCACGCAATGCTCGTCTGATTGCACGTTCATCGTCAATGATAAGAATTTTGCTCATTCGTTAAATCTTTGCTGTAAAGATAATAAGAAGGCTGTAAATGACAGCTAAAAATGAAAGATATTTCAAAAATGTGTAATTTATTGCAACTTACATCTTTTTTAATTTCAGAAAGTAATGGTCATTTCCTTGACTAATCTTAAAGAAGTACAACGTATTACTTCTCAATTCTAACAAGTCGAAACTGTAAAAATCTTCTATTACAATAGATTCCGCTCCATCTTCACTGTAAATCGCTAATTGGCTAAATAAATTATTAATTATGATTAATTTACCATTCTCAATTGTACAAATTCCTTTTTGACTCAGCTCTTGCAAACCTAATTCACCAACTTTAAAATGAAAATGAATTGTATCTATTTCATTCAAATCACTTGGGTTGTAAATCACAAAAGAAATCGTTGCGTTTCCAGGTTGATTATTTAAAGTTGCTCCAATAATCAGTTTTTGGCTTAACTCTGGGTTAGATTGCAACACAAAATCGGCTGAGTCTCCATGATGAACAGGAGTGTGATTTTGTGTTTGGTCATCAAAATTTATAACCCATTCCGTTGGAACATGTGTAAAAAGTGCTTTCCATCTTAAATTAATAGGATGATCCAAATTAGAAAAAATTTCAATATACCAATGAGCAGGCGATTGAGTAGGCGTCTTTACCAACGTAAACTCTTTGTTGTTAAAATAAAAGGATTGAGCCTGTACACCAAAACTACACAAAGCGACAAGTAATAAAACTAGTTTTCTCATATTCATCTATTAAAAAGGCTGTCAGTAATTTTGACAGCCTTATAATTACAAAATTAAACTATTTAGTTGAATTAATCACTATTAACCTGAGTTCGATTATTAAAATCTAAAAGTTAAGCCTCCTAACACTTGAATGCTATGCACTGGCGCATTGTACCATCTTTGGTAACGTTGTGCTGCAATGTTATTCACTTGTAAGAAAACAGACAATCGGCGTGTGTATCTGTATTCAAACCCTAAGTTAAAGTCATAAATTGGATTTAACTTGGTATAATATTGCCCTTTTTTCTCCATTATTTTTTCTCCAGCTTCATACATCAATGCTTTTCTACCCAACTCTAATTTAAAATCAAAATTCACATAAAACTTGTCAAATAAATTATAATAAGCTCTTGTCATCAATTCAAAATCTGGTTTATTCCACGCAAACGCATTGTGTCTTAAATCGTAATAACGATATGTTCCAATAACATCAACTTTTAATTTCTCTTTTAGTTGATAAGACATTGAACCTTGAATAGTTAACATTTTAATTGAGTCAAAAATAACATCAAAACGATTACCATGTGAATAAACTGTATCGTTTACAAACATTGCATAGTTACGAATCATCGCATAGCTAGCTCCAATGTTGAAAGAAAGACCGTTGATAATTGAACCTTTGAATCCACCATACACATCAAATTGCGTATTTTCGTTCAACATTTTTAAATTAGGTCGAATAAATTCATTTTCTAATGTTAATGATTTCAAGGTATTTTGCTTCATTCCACCTCTAATTCCGACATAAGGGATAAACATGCCATCAAACAATGCGTAACGAACCTCAGCATTCGGGTAAACATGAACTTTAAATTTATTATCTCCAATGTTTAAAGTTAAATCTAAACCAACAACAGCTCTAAATTTATCCCCCCATAAATACGTTTTAAAACTTGGTTTAAGACGAATAAGTGTGTTTGGGCGAATAATTGCTGTGTCAATAGGACTTATTGAATCATATCGGTTTCCATAGCGGTAATTGTTATGAACAATATCCAACCCAACGCCATAGGAATTTTCTTTCAAAGAATAATCGACTAACGCATTTATATCAATGTAATGTTCTCTTCCTCTCCAATCTTTCAACGAATCAGCCTTTGGTTTTAAGGTATTGAAATGATTGTATTTTAATCCCACTTGATAATTTAACCCAAATGTATCTACTTTTGCGTTGCTTTTAAATGTTACATCAAAGCCAATATCATTGTAGCGCTGACGAATACTATCTTTTGGAAAAGAATCAACTGGAGCTTGAATTGCATAATAATGTAATCCTTGATTGCGGTAATTAAAATTCCCTAATAATTGATAACGTTTATCATTGATACCACCATACGCATTAAAAGCAGTTCGATCGAAAGTACTACGTTCATATTTTGGCAAATTTCCCCATGAACTTAAGTGTTTGACAGAAGCTCCATAAATGTATTTTCTAGAACGTGTGTTATTAAAATAAACTTCACCTAAAGGCATGATTTTAGAACCAAATCCTAATTTTACATACGTAGTATAAAGTGGATCTAATTGTTCTTTAATTTTAATAGTTGCCGGCTCAATGCGATCAACTTCTGTTGTTGTTTTGTAATTAACACTCAACAGAGGGTATTCTGTTACTTTTTGTTGCGTAACACTTTCGTCAATAACAGGCTTGGTAGCAATACGTTGTGCCTTTTCTACTTGACGACGAGTTTTCCCTTGCAAGATAACATCTTGAGCAAAAACTGGAATACTTAAACTTATAAATAGAATGGAAACAAATACTTTCATAACTCTTATTTTCCTTCGTTAATTTCAATTACAGTTGTGCCATCAGGAGCCAAGCTACTTTTCGGCATGTTTTTCAGTTGCATCAATTCATCATAAACAACTTGCGCTTCTGCTTTGATTCCATCATCTGCTTTAGGATAATGTTGCAATACAGAAGAAATAGTTTGTTCTGCTTGGAAAAGATCATCTTTTTTAACCAAAATCTTGGTTTGAAGAATCAATGATTTTGCCATCCAAAAATCATAAGAAGGCTTCATGTTCAATACTTCTTTTGCCGTTTTTTCTGCTTCATTTAATTTATCTTGCTCAAAGTAAGTTTGTGCAATCATAAATTTAGCTTCTGATGCTTCTTGCTTAGTTGTTGACTTGCTAACAAACGTAAGTGCTGTAATTGCATCGTCGTAATTTTTAATATAATAATTCGACATACCTGCAATGTATTGAGCTTCTAATTTTCCTTCTGCTTTCAATAAAGCACTAGCATTTACTGTTTTTGCACAAGCTGATGCAGGCGCATAATCTTTAGAATGGAAGTAACTTCTCATCAAACCAACATTGGCATTAAAAAGCACCTCAGGATCGCTACTCACTTGAAGTGTGCGTTCGTAATGAGGAATAGCTTTAGCATATTCTTTACTATTAAAATAGTATCTTGCCGTTCTAACTGCCGCCAACTCTGTATAGTTTGATGTTGATTCTTTTAAAATAAGTTCATATTGTTCAATTGACTTAGGCATATTATCAATTTCATAATAGCTATCCGCCAAAAACGCACGTGCTTTTTTAGCATGGAAACCTTGCGGATATTTTTGCAAATACTCTTCAAATTTCGTTATTGCAGATTCATATTTTTTAGCATTGTAATCTGTTTCAGCAGGATTGTATACCAAGTTTTCTAACGTCATTGTATTGATATTCAAACAAGGGTACTTTTTAGCATATTCTTCTAATTTTGAAACCTGCTTCGTTGCTGCATAAACATGTTGTAAACCTTCCCCAACAGCGTTGCAAATGGTATCGTGTCCAAATTTCTCTAACACACGTAAATACTCCGCTTCAGATTGTTTGTAATTATTAGACTTGTAATACACATCTGCTAGTTCGATTCGAACAAAAGCTTCCTTAGAAGTAGTTGGATAATCCGCTAATAATTGTTGGAAGTATTTCGCTGCATTTGCATAATCAGGTGTGATTTTGTACGTAAATGCTATTTCAAACAAAGCATCTTGCACATATTTTGATTTCGAATAATTATTCACCAAATTCAACAAAGTGGAAATCTTCTCGCTTTTTTGATTCATCACTCCATGAGTGATTCCTTTGTAGTACAATGCTTGGTCTGCATTGCTAACATTTAATTGCAAAGCCAAATCATAATTTTGAACTGCTGCTTGATTTTCTCTACGCATAAAATAGCTATCCGCCAAACGCATATAAGCATCTGCTAGTTTTTTACGATCGGCAGGTTTTCCTTGTGTGTATGTTCTAAAACTTTCAATCGCTGATATCGTATCTCCTTTTAGTAGGTTCGCGTAACCTATGTTATAGTAAGCATCGCTTTTTAATGCTTCCGAAGTTGCACCCGGCATACTTAAATAGTTTCTATATCCATTAATTGCACCTTGAAAATTGTTCAATTGATAAGAAGCATCAGCTGACCAAAAAATAGCCTGCGCTGAAAACTGCGGGTTAATAGGGTATTTTTCAACTAATTTGAATGTATTAATTGCTTCTTGGAAGCGCTCTTTTTGGTACAATTCGATTCCGTGATTATAAGCTATAAGTTGATAAACCTTTCTTAAGGTGATATCTAAGTTTTTAACACGATCCAAACTTTCCAATGCCTTTTCATAGTTTTTAGTCGAAGTGTACACATTTACCAAGTATTGATACACGTCTTCTTTGCGTTTTGAATTTGGATATTTATTCAAATATGTCTCAAAAGCAATAATTGATTCATTGTAAGGATTAACATCTAACTTATAAGAAAGAACAGCAAATTGATACAATGCGTCTTCTTGAATTTTTGGATCTTTATCTATTTCTGAAGCTTTTTGAAATGCTGAACGAGCTGCTAAATTATTTTTGGTTGCAATATATGACTCTCCAATATGATAATAAGCAACTTGAGATAAACTATCTTGTCCTTTTCGTGCTACACGGTCAAACAACTTAATTGCTTTATCAAATTGACGACTTTTATAATAAGCAAATCCTAATTGATAATCATCATCGCGTGTTGTTTCTGCTAACTTATCGTATTTCTCCAAGTGCGGCACAGCTTCATCATACTTTCCTATGCGATAATAAGCATCTCCAATCAAATGGCTTATGTCTTTTTCATTAACCAAAGTTGCATTTGCTAATTTAGGAGCATACTTCGTTACCTCTTCATACTTTCCTTGCAAGTAATAAATTTGAAGAATATAGTATGGGACAACCTTTCCGAAACCTTTGTCATTTTCTAATTTAAGAAAACCTTCAAGTGCTGTTTGATAGCTTTTTTCAGTATAAGAAATATGGGAAAAATAATACAAAGCAGAATTTGCATATTGAGAATCACCATCTTTAACTTCATTCAACGCATTTTTTGCTGCAGTAAAATTGCCTTCTTGAAAATGAGCGTATCCTACTTTAAAATTGTATTCATCGTGTTGACTTTTATCCAAATCTTTCACAGAAAAACGCGTGTAATAAGCCAACGCTTCTTTGTAATCTTTCGAACGATAATAATGATTTCCTAACTGAAAATAAATAGAATGTCTATAAATTGTTTCTGGATAATTTTTTAAAAAGGCTTGCAACAATAGAACAGCATCGTTGTTGTATAACTCTAAAGCAGAAATAGCTTCATAATATAATGCTTTAATGTACATTGGATCATTAGGTTGATTCCATTTGTCAACAAATTTTCTAAACTCTTTGCGAGCAGACCCATATTGCTGTTTTTGAAACAACTCTTCGGCTTTATAAAAATCGGCGTAAACACTATTGTATTTCTCTGTAGATTGCCCAAAAGCAGCCACTGAAAAAGCAATAAATAAAACTAACAACAATCGATTCATATTCACTATGTTTTTAATTGCGTAAAATTAAGGCAGATTATCCTCTGGAAATTACTTGCAAGTAAAAGTTTTAAACGGCAACATGTTAAGATTATTTTAAAAAGGAATGATGAAGTTCATTGAATATTTTGCAACTTTACAAAAAAATAGAGATAGTGGAACAAGTTATTCGCATAAAAGACGGGCAAGTTTACCAAAACAACTCGCTTGTGATCAGAGATATTAACTTTGAAATGAACAGTGACGAGCTCGTTTACTTAATTGGTAAAACAGGTTCTGGTAAAAGTAGTTTATTAAAAACATTTTATGGGGAACTTCCTCTTGATGCCAAAGAAGCAAGCGTTGTTGATTTTGACGTAACCAAGCTCAAGAAAAAGGACATTCCATTGTTGCGAAGAAAATTAGGAATTGTGTTCCAAGATTTTCAGCTCTTAACAGACAGAACCGTTGGTGACAACTTACGATTTGTGATGGGAGCTACAGGTTGGACAGATAAGCGTCTAATGGACAAACGTGCCATTGAAGTATTACAATTAGTAGGACTAGAATCAAAAATAAACGTCAAGCCACATGCTCTTTCCGGCGGAGAACAACAGCGCATTTCCATTGCAAGAGCATTGCTTAACAAGCCTGCTTTGATATTAGCCGATGAGCCTACGGGCAACTTAGATCCAGAAACTTCGGAAGAAATCATGCAATTATTAATTGCTGTAGCGAAAGAAGAAAAATCAGCTGTTTTTATGGCTACACATGATATGACAATTGTAGAAAAATACCCTGGAAGAGTTGTTCGTGTGGAAAATGGTTTATTAAAAGAAATTAACGGCTTAAACCATTTCAATCCATTTGAAACATTAGACATTTAATCGTAAAACATGAGCAAAAACTTTAAACAAGCGATTTTTCTATTTGCCGTATTGGCAATCGGCATTACCACTCCTTTACTTTTATTCCCGATTAACATCTTTCCAGGCGTAATAGAGATCAACAATGGTTTGCAACAATTGTCTTACGATGTACCTTTAAGCTTATCGTACTTTATTGGCAGAGGTTTTAACGAAGGAGACTTAGATAACGTTAGTGTTTTTTATTTAAAACCAGCGAGTTACTTTTTAGTTTTTATTTTCACGTTAGCGATGCCTGCTATGATTGCTTTTCGTTATTATTTGTATCATGAAAAGAAGAAGAAGTAGGTAAGTTTTAATTTTATTCTAAAAGTTTCTAACTCATATCCATAAAAAAAGGCGATGTCCAAAAAGTGACGAACTGCACTTCGGCAAGCTCAGTGCAGGCGTTGTTGTGATACCTTCGGTGCATACTTCGTAAGACAAACTAGCACACCCCTTCCACTTCATTTTCAACACCTTACATTTCATTCATTTTTGAACATCTTAAAATAAAAAGAGAGTGTCTGACTTTTCGGACACTCTCTTTTTCTTGAAAGGGTATTTATTAGTATATTTAAGAATAAATCTCCGTTACTAAATTTTTATATTTTTCTAGTATAATTTTACGTTTAAGCTTTAAAGTTGGCGTTAACTCCCCTCCTTCAATACTCATTTCTGTTGCTAACAATTTGAATTTCTTCACTTGTTCCCAATGACCAAATCGTTTGTTGTAAAGCTCTACTTCTTGCTGAATTCTATCAATTACACGCTTGTCAGAAATAATTTCTTGATTTGTTTTATTCTTTAAATCAAATCCTTTTCTTTCAGCCCAATCTTTCAAAAAAGCAAAGCTTGGAACGATTAATGCCGAAGGGAATTTTTGTCCTTCCCCAAGTACCATTACTTGCTCAATAAAACGAGATTCTTTGAAGGTATTTTCCATAATTTGTGGCACAACGAATTTTCCTCCAGAAGTTTTGAACATTTCTTTTTTACGGTCAGTAATGCGCAAGAATTTTCCTTCTACAAAATCTCCAATATCCCCCGTATGGAACCATCCTTCTGCATCCATTACCTCAGCTGTTGCCTCTGGATTTTTATAATATCCCATCATAACATTTGGTCCTTTCACCAAAATTTCGCCATCTTCAGCTATTTTCACTTGCACGCCATCTATAAGTGGACCAACCGTTCCTATTCGAATACCATTGATTAAGCAATTAACAGAAATTACCGGCGAAGTTTCCGTCAATCCATAACCTTCTAAGATATTTACTCCTGCGGCAAGGAAAATACGAGCCAATCGAGGCTGCAAGGCCGCACTACCGGAAGCAATCGCTCTTACTTCACCTCCCAATGCTTCTTGCCATTTAGAAAAGATTAATTTGCGCGCAATACCCAATTTGAATTTATACCAAGCAGATTTTCCGACCACATCGTATTCTTCAGCCAAAGAAACTGCCCAGAAAAACAAACTACGTTTAATTCCTGTAAGTTCCTCTCCTTTAGCGATAATTTTGTCAAATACCTTTTCTAACAAGCGAGGCACAGCCGTAAATACATGTGGTTTTACTTCTTTGATATTTTCGCCTATTGTATCTAGAGACTCAGCAAAATAAATAGAAACACCAACGTGAATGTATAAATAATGCAACATGCGCTCATACACGTGACAAACAGGTAAGAAAGTCAATACTCTCGAGTAATTATCTGCAGGAATGCGCGATTGGCAAGAAAACACGTTGGATAAGATATTGTTGTGCGACAACATCACTCCTTTAGGATTTCCCGTTGTACCCGAAGTATAAATAATGGTAACTAAATCCTCGTTTTTAATCTGTTCACTTCGTTGTTTTACCGATCCTTCTGGAACTTGATCCGCCAATGAAGTGATAGCCGACCAATGCTCTGCACCATCTACTTGGTCATAAGTATATACTTTTTCCAAAGACGCAACATCGTTTTTGATATTTTGTATTTTTTGGTACAATTCAGTTGTACCAACCATACATAATTTGACACCTGCATTGTTAAAGATATAACGATAATCTGATTCAGAAATATTAGGATATACAGGAACCATAATTGCTCCAATTTGCTGCAAAGCTATATCGGAAATATTCCATTCCACTCTATTAGCAGATACTACCGCTACTCTATCACCAGGCTCAATTCCCAAGGCAATCAAGCCTCTTGAAAGATTCATTGCGGAATTAATAAACTCTTGAGTTGAAATTCCTTTCCACACACCATTTGTTTTTGTTACAAACATCTCCGGATTGGGATATTTTTCCAATTGATTGTATGCTAAATCAAATAATCTTAATTCACTCATCTGTTTTTTGTTTTAAAATGGTTTCGACTAATGTACCAAACATTTTAATAAAAACAAAGTATTTTTGAAGAATTTTGTAAAAATTTAAATCTAACTCAAATAACAATTAAAAATATTCAATGAAACAACAGTTTTATTCACTCTAAACGTTGATTTGTTCTTTTTTAATAAAATCTCAAAAAAAGATTATCTTATGTTCACCTAATTTGTAGTATATTTACGAAGTATTAAATGAATCGCACTAATGAATACACTATATTCGAAATACCATAGCGTGAAAAGACTAGCGTTTTTATATCTGTTTTTGATTTTTGCTCTTCCGCACCACTCTCAAGCCCAAGATCCGTCGTTTACACAGTTTTACGCCAATCCAATTTATTTGAATC
>CAZOKJ010000016.1:0-33130 GCA_964580465.1 uncultured Fluviicola sp.
AATCGAGTATATTAAACTGATATTCAAATAATTAAAACAAATTAAGGAGTGACTAGATATGGAAATAGTTTTACTCTTTAGATTTCATCTATAATAGCACCTTTACTCAAATGTTATTTTTGGTAAATGTTTGTTTTTCTTGTATGATTTAATTTAAGTCTACAACTATTCCACGAATAAGCATCTGTTCATTTATAATTACTTATTAACCTTAGTTCGATTAATAAAATTGCATTCAGATCGCTAATAAACCCAAACTGTCACAAAACTAGCGTCGAAGGTAATTATACTATCGCATCAAATACATCTTACCAAAATTCTTTTTAAAGTATTTATCAGCCCCAGATGATCTGTGATCGATGTCTTCACCATTGATTTTGGCTTTAACAGTGTATAAATACACTCCGTTTGCTAATTGATCGCCAAACTCATCCTTTCCATCCCAAGCGTATTCGGTAACGTTTTTACCAATGTATATACGTCCTAATTCACTTTCTGTGATTTCTCTTACTACTCGACCTGTTATGGTCATAATTTGAATAATAATATCATCTGGAACTTGTGAGCCTGTAACCGTAAATACAAATCGCGTGCTACTTGAAAATGGATTTGGATAATTCATCATGTGTGTAATTGTTGACGCACTGATTACTTCAAAGTTAATCTGATATTGGTAGTCTCCAGATAAATTCCCACTTCTGTCAGATCCTTGTACCATTAAACGGTATTTACCATCTTGCTCAAACGTAGCTGGATAAACAATCTTAAATTTTTTATGAGTGCTTTCTGCAGGTATCCATTGCATGACGCTATTCCCTTGTCCATCAACAAATGGAATTCGTTTGACGTTTCCAGAAGGATCTCGTAAGTAAATTCCAAACAACGTAGTATCGGAAACATCATCCATGATTAAGTAGGGATTTTCATCTTTCAAAGTGATTACAATTTCTGATTTTGGACTAACAATATCTCCATTGATAATGTGTCTTCCATCGAATGTTACGTCTAACAATGGATTAACATCGTCGCCTATGATGTTAAAAGGTATTTGTAAAACGTTGTTAAAATGATGTTGTTCCGGTTGGTCTGTGATGTACAAATTTCCATTAATATATGGGTTAACCTCCATCCATAAAGATGAGAATCCATTTAATCCTACTGTAGAAAAACTAATCGTATCTCTAAGCGTTTGTCCTACTTTTAATGAATCTTGACGTGCATAAGTAATTGGATGCTTGACATTGTGCTTATCAACCAGCCAATAGTTGATGAGGAGTGAATCCATGTCTATCGTGTAGATGTTTTTTACATCAGCAGCGAATTTAAGAGTCTGTCCTTCAAAAATGCTATCGTTCAAATGACTAAAGTAAAAACCGTTTGTACCATCAATGGCAGCTTCAGGAGCTAAATCATATAAAACGTGCCAACGATCTATCTGTGCAGGAGTGAAATTGGTAGTGTCTTTATACGAAGCTTTTAGACGAATGTATGGATACTGAGCTGCATTCACCACATTTGACAAGTTCATCAATGAATCGTTGTTACTAAATAACAAGTTAATCGGTGTTCCTGGTGTTTTATCCCACTCGTAAGGGGTAATGATTAAACGAGTAGTGTCTTGGTTGTTAAAAGCATCTATACTGTCTTGTTTCCAATATACATTTCCCCATTTCAATGCTGGACCTATGTAGGTAGATGTTTCTTCACCAATAGAAGTTGAAGTTGACATATAAGCTTCCAAGTGTGTAGAATAATAACCTGTTTCAGCACCTGAACCAGTTGCAGGGTCAATAACTTTTTCTTTTACAGTGTTAGGATAGCCTTTTCGTGTAAAAAATGCAAAAGGACCATTGGTTCTTCCTGGATATATACTATCTGATCCTAAAGCCGCAAAGGTGTTGTACATATTGGCTGAGTCTAGCGCATTCCAAAGATCGTAACGAGTTGTAATAGGCGTATAAATGAGTAAATAGTAACCATCTGGCACTTCAGTTAGCACCATATTTTGGAAGGCTTGTAAGTGAGCTAAATTGTCTTGATGAAAGATAAAAAACCTTTCAACACGAGGACGACAAAGCACATTTCCAAAGTCATGGTCTGGATTAGCACCATTGTAATTCGTTCCCCAAGGTTGGAATGTGACAGGGTCAATTACAGCAACATGAAGTGGTGGAGTCCACGAACATACAGAATAATCTTGTAATGTACCATTAATATAAAATGCGTTTTCATAACTAATATCAGCGTACACATCTATCGTTACTTGAAGCGAGTCTGTATGCCATTCTCTTAAACGATCGTTCCGGTTATATGATACATGGGCGAAATCATTTTTCTTAAACTGAAAGAAGTGGTCTTGTCCCCAACCAGAACGTCCTTTAATGTATTGAAATGAACTTTCAGTCCAAGATGGATTGGTTTCTTCTACAGCTACCCTCCAAAAATAAACCGTACTATCCGTGAAAACAAGTGGACCATTATCCCATTGATTTGGTTTAACTTCTTTCACCCCTCCAAGTCCAGATACTAACGCATTTTTTAAGAAAGGGCTATTAAACAAATCAGTAGTATCAATTTGAAAACGATACGTATTGAACTCAGCAAGTGGATTGATTGTTGAGGCTTTTAAGGTAATTGTATCTGTTGGAATTACTGCGAATTCATAAGGAGTGACTGGTTTTATTCCACTTAAATTAATGAAGAAATTCTTTACAATTTGATTGTTATTGATTTCATCGTATTGTTCTGGAATAAAACTGGGAATATCCACTTTAATGTCAAATACATTTAAGCCCGCCGAAAGTCCAGGTTGTAACGGCATTTTATATTTGATTGTGTCAACGTAGTCTAATCTTGGTACTTTTATATTGTACATGGAATCTATTGAAGAATTTGGAAAATGACGAACAATTTCAACATTAAATGTATCTACAATAGAGTGACCTAGGTTTTTCAAAGCAATGTTAACTTCAATGCTATCTGTGTTTAAGTCTATATAAGAAGGCTTTAAAAAAACATTGTTTTCCAATAATTCGATTTCTGGTTTATTGTGACTATTAACCTTTAGTGCGGGGTCTCCATTTAAGGTCATTTGAGTCGCAGTAACTTCCATGTATAAATTCCCAGGTTGTTCTAGGCTTGCTATGTTGTTTTTCATATTTAAGCCGATGGATTTTCCGTAAGAATACTTACCTAATTGGTCATACAATCCATTACTGTAAATACCAACCATAGGGTGGAAACCTACACTAACAGAAGAAATGTAACCAATTGCTCCTAAATTTTTAGCATTGACAAAGTACTCTGAAGAGGAAGTTAAGCCAGGTTCAAAAATATCACCATTGTAACATGAATTTACTAGCATCAATGGGTATTTATCTTTGTTGTTCCAATTTTCCACGTCATCCAGGTTAATTTCAAAACCTGAATTACCACCAACACCTTTATGGCCGTAATATGTCATCAAAAACACTCCATCTGAAATACGATTCATGATAGATTGTAAACTTGTTGGCGCAACAGGGTCATCAGATTCTCGTTTTAAAGTATGAACTGCAGCTCCAAACTTGTCTTGTTGGATTTTCCATTTCATACTTTCCATCTGAGCGTTAAACGAAGCTTGTTGCCCTAAATCCGTTCCTCCGATTAAATGAATAACATGTTTTTGCCAATCTTTGCTCGGTGTGTCGTAAATGCTATTCGGATCTTGCTGTTGTTCATAAGATGTAATTTTATCAAGGTAATTTTGTATTTCTTCGTTTGTTTGTATAGAAAGTCGTCCTGTTGGAATTAATGGTGACCAAACTGAAGTTCCAGGTAAATTAGCTGTTATTAAAACATCGGATGGTGGCGTTCCAAAAGTTGGTATTAAATTTTGATTAGACAACGCAACATTGACACGTGATGACGTAGGATATTGCCCTTTGCCTAATAAAAACAATGCTTCTGGTTTTTCGGTAGCTAAATCAAAAGATTGTTGTGCAAATCTACGGATTCCATTAATATGCTTCTTGATTCCGCCACCATATTGAAAATACAACTCTTCAATATTGGCCATTAATACATTGTGCGCGCCACCTGCCAAACTTTGACGGTATTGTTTATAAGCTTCTGAACCTGTTTGTAAACTTGGATGATAGATAAGCAAATATGCTTTTTCATGATTCATTGCAGCGTAATTGGTGAATTTTCCCGTTCCATTCACTGCCTGAAAGTTGGTAATTGCTTGAGCGGAGTTTAAACTTGCTCCATACAAAAATGTTGTTGTATCTATAGTATTGTTAGGTAAAAGTAATACTTGGTTAGCGCCGTCTACAACCGTCTGAATTAACGTAGGAGTTGATCCAAAACTTAAAAAAATCGGATTGGAAGGCGTGAAGTTGCTAACGTCAACACGCGTTTTTGCTTGTGTTCCATTGTTAACGCGAACACTGAATTGAGTTTGTCCCCCAAAATTACTTATTCTAGGGTACTCAAATGACCAATAAGTCAGAGACTCATACATTGTGGCCACTGGTAAATCGCCTACTATTTCCCAAACTAAGTTGGTTGAGTTTGTTAATGAAGTACTTGGAAAATGGGTATTAGCTTTAAACTGAAAGTGTCCATACCCAGTTTGATCAAACACAGTTTGTCCATTTATTTTCCAGCGTGTGTGATGATTGGGGTCACCAAACTGTTGGACAGCAGCACTTGCAGTGGTTGAAACTAACCCTAGGAATTTTGATGATGGAGCGTCACTTGCTGTGTAAGGATTTGGCGTAGGAACGGTAATTGGCAGGTTGTATCCATTTACACCATTTACAGGGGCTCTACCATAACCTTCACCATTCACATAAAATGAGCTCGAAACAGCAGATTGAAGCGTTTCTCCTTGAATGTACGCATGAGGATAATTTTGATCTACCTTTGACCACACATAGTTTTGAGGAGCGTAATTGGTATAATCAGCACCAGTTTCAAGTGAAAATCTTAGGTTGTTGGTTTGATTATTCCAAGTAAAAAAGTAATGAATGGTATCATTAAACAAACTATAAGTTGGACTAGCCATTCTGGACGGGTCGAGGTATAAAGTAGAATCAAGCCATCCATCGTTTCTCTCTGCATAAAAAAGAATATAATCTCCTGGGTCAAAAGTACCGTCTCCGTTGGTTTCTACCCAAATTGGAATTTCTTTTTGTTTTCCAAACAGCTGGATTTGCTCATGTGTAAAGTTTCCAACTGGTACACCAGCATTTTGTAAGTCAGTATAATTAATTCGTTTTAATCCTGTTTGAACTACAGGAAAACTGTAATATGTTTGACTGTAATTAATCCATTCGTTTCCATATACTTGGGCTTGAACATTATTAAACCCAATGAAAAGAATAAAAAGCAGTGTTAGATATGTGAGTGAATATGTTTTCATTTTGAAAGAGATTTAGGTTTATTTAAACCAATTCGCAAAGAAATAACGTGAGAATAAAGTGCTACACCAGCTCCTCCGATATTGGTGAAAGCATAGTCTAATCGTATGTCCTTTATACCTAGTCCAATACCGATGTTAGGTTGAATGTTGAATCGCTTTTTATCGTCAAATGTTTTGGTAAATTGCATGTTGGTGATTCCGACTCTGATAGCTACGTATTTTCTGAAGCCAAACTCTATTCCCATTTTTGGATCTATAGAGAATACACCAGAACGAACCAAGGTATTTCTTCTACCATCTGTTGTGATGTCAAAATTCACCTCTCCTGCAAAATAAATACCTTTTTTCCCTAAAGGATAATTGCCATAAGCACCTAAAATAAGTCTTGGCATTGTTAGTTCTAATCCATTTTGCGGTATTTCATTGTTTGTACGCTCAAAAACTTCTTTAGTTTCCGCATCTAAGGTAAACATCCAAGCGTTAAAAGTTGACGTTGCGTCTCTTAATACAGCACCAAATTTCCAATGGTCCTTTAACTGATACTGAACACCAGCATCTAATCCAAATCCCCAACTTTTTGCAAATTTTCCGACTTTCCGATAAATGATTTTTACATTTCCTCCAACGCTCAAACCTTTTACTTTTTTGATATTGTGAGCATAGGAAAATAAAAAAGCCCAATCTGCTGCTGTAAATGACGTGATTTTATCATAATCGATATTACCATTGTTGTCGATTAATTGTGTGGTGTTGGGAATATTGTCAACACCAAAGCGAATGGCTGAAAAGCCCACAGCGCTATTGCTGTCAATGGAATGTGATAAGCCTAAATAATCGTATTTTGCAATTCCAGCAAAGTATTCACTATGCATTAATCCAACATCTAACCATTTTTGCGAGCGGGTCAAACCAGCAGGATTCCAATAGGCAGACATGACATCACCTGTATTGGCTACGATTGCGTTGCCAAGGCCAAGCGCATTGGCACCCACACCTATGGACAAAAACTCATTGGAGTACTTCGGAGCAATTGATTGTGAAAAACCAGTGAATAGCAACAAAGCACTGAATAGAGTGAGGATATATTTAGTCATCATTTTTTTTTCAATAACGTATTATTATGTGGTATGTTTTAATTTTATTACAAAAATAATTTTATTCTTTGATATAGAAACGTTAAAATGTGTATTTTAGCGTCCAGAATGTTTAAATTACCGAATTTATTTACCGCAGGCAATTTACTGAGTGGTATTTTGTCGATTGTCATGGCTTTTTCTGGTCAACTGGAATTGTCATGTTATTTTATATTCTTTGCTGCTTTGCTTGATTTTTTTGATGGATTTTTAGCCCGAAAAATGAAAATTTCTAGTGAATTAGGTAAGCAATTAGACTCATTAGCTGATATGGTTACCTTTGGTGTTGCTCCAGGTATTTTGGTGTTGATTTTATTAGTTATCCAAACAGAAGGAGGAATACAATATGCGGAAGGAATATCATTCTCTGGTCAGGTGTTTTTAAAAATCCAACAATTCTTAAGTAGTTTGGCGTTTGACTTGGCTAATTTTCCAACGGAAAGATGGATCGTTTTTGCTGGGTTAATCATTCCTTTTTTCTCTTTATTTAGATTAGCTAAGTTTAACATCGACACGCGACAATCTGACAGTTTTATAGGTTTGCCAACTCCTGCAAATACGCTATTTTTTACCTCTTTCCCATTATTGATGGCACGTAACTATCGCTTAGGAATTGAGAGTGCTGTTTTAGACTTTTTGTTAACTCCTTGGGTTTTGGTTCTTATTACAATCACCATGTCTTTATTGTTGATTGCGGAGTTGCCATTGTTTTCATTAAAATTTAAACACTTCAAATGGCGTGGGAATGAAATAAAATTTGTATTTTTGGGCATTAGTTTGGTATTAATTTTACTTTTATTGGCTTGGTCTATTCCAATTATTGTAACTTTGTACTTGATTTTATCAGTTATAGAAAATAAACGAAAAAAATACGCAGCATGAAATTTAAAGCAGAAATCGATGTAATGCCATTGGAAGCATTGTTAGATCCTCAAGGAAAAGCGGTAACAAACAGCATGAAAAGTGTTGGATTACCTGAAATTGATGGTGTTAGAATTGGTCGTCACATCCGTTTGTTTGTTGAGGCTAGTTCAATGGACGTAGCTAAACAAAAAGTAGATGAAGCTTGCAAAAAATTATTAGCAAACCAAATTATGGAAAGCTACACTTTCTCTGTGGAAGAAGTAAAATAATTTAAAAATATTGAAGCAAAAAAAGAAAGGCTATCCAATTTGGATAGCCTTTCTTTTTAAGTTAAATATCTGATTATTATGGAGTTGTAAGCGAAACAGGCAATACTCGACCATGCATCCAGTTGTGTGCTGTTAGCGCAAAATCACAAATATAAGTTGCCATCGATTCAGGTGAAACGCTTGCTTGATAACCTGGAAAGGCTTCTTCTAACATTTCAGTTTGAACAGAGCCTAAGCACAGACAATTCATTTTGATAGATGTGTCTTTATATTCTTCCGCAAATAATTCAGTAAAACTAACTAAAGCAGCCTTTGAGGTAGAGTAAGCTGCAAGTCCAGCAAATTTTACAGTTCCTTGAAATCCTCCCATGGAACTAATGTTAACAATATGCGCTCCTTTTTCCATTTTTGGAAGCAAAGCCTGAACACTTTCCATAACACCTATTACATTAATTTGATAAGATTTTACCAAATCTTCATGTGTCAATGAAGGGAAAGGTTTGTTAATTAAGTAACCTGCGTTATTAATGAGAATATCAATCTGTTGTATCTCAGATGATATTGCTTGTAATTGTTCAATGCAATTGCCGCTAAGATCAAATTTCTTGCTGATAACGTTTGAGAAGTGAGCGTATTGCTGCCCCATTCGTTCAATATCCCTTGACAATGCATAGATAGTCAAGTTTGAGTCTTGAGCAAAACGTTCTACCATTGCGCGACCAATTCCTCTGGAAGCTCCAATAATGACTACTGTTTTATTCATCGTAAGAAATAATTAATTCTTCACTAGTTGGATAAGCTTGACAAGTTAAAATATACCCTTGTTCCACTTCTTTGTCTGTCAAAGTGTAGTTGTTCTTCATCACAGCAGAACCTTTAACGATTTTAGCTCTACACGTAGAGCAAACCCCACCTCTACAAGAATAAGGTGCATCTGCTCCGCTTTGATTAGCAGCATCTAAAATAGAAGTTTTACCGTCGGTTTCACATTGATAGACTTCATCGTCAATAACGATTTTAACGACTGCTTTGCTAATAATTGCTGTTGACATTTCTGTAGATGTTTCCTCAACAACTGGAGTGAACAACTCATAATGGATTTTTGATTCGTTCACACCAAATAATTCCAAAGCAGATTTGACGTCCATGATCATCTCTTCAGGACCACAAATGTAAAATCCATCCGCTTTTAATAACGACAAATCATTTTTAACTGCTTGCATAAAAGCGTCTTTATTGATGCGTCCTTTACTAAATCCTTCTTTTTCTTCTTGTGTTAAGAATAGTTGGGGTTTCGTCTTAGTTAGTTCACGAATTTTAGCATAAAAAAGAATGTCTTGTTCCGTACGGTTTGCATAGAACAAATGCAAAGAAGCACCTTCCATGTTTTCAATTGCATAAGCCATGCTCATTAAAGGTGTGATTCCTGACCCAGCCGCAATTCCAACAATGTTTTTAGAATTGTTTAGAACAAATTTTCCTTCAGGCTTAGATATAAATAGTTGATCTCCCACTTTAAGTTGCGTGTTTGCCCAGTTGGAAACAATTCCTTTGTCAACCGCCTTAATCGCAATTGCTAACGGTGAAGTTGGAGCACTACAAATGGAGTAAGACCTTCTTTGTTCTTTCCCATCGATTGTTACCGCAATGTTGATGTACTGTCCTGGTTCAAAATCGAACAATGATGCATTCTCTGTTGGAATATCAAAGACAATTTCCACCGAATCTTTGGTAAGTCGATTTATTTCTTTTACTTGGACCGTGTAAAAACCACGAGGAGCCTTTATGACAGGCTCCTTTTTAAATATCTTTCCGAAAAAACTCATGGTAATGTTTAGTTGTATGTTGTGTTTTTATTCATCAAAAGAAACGACCAAGGTTTCTGTTGTTGGATGTGATTGGCATGTTAAGATATAACCAGCTTCTACCTCTTCAGGTGTTAGGGCGTAATTCACATCCATTCTAACTTCTCCTTCAAGTACTTTTGCTTTACATGTGCAACAAACACCACCTTTGCAAGAGAAAGGTAAATCTGCACCGCCCTTAATAGCAGCATCCAGAATGTTTGTTTCATTAGAATCCATAGAAATATCAAATTCATCATCGTCAATGATTACTTTTACATTGGAGTGAATACTTGGTCCTTCGTATGTTGCTTTTTTGTTGTCAATTTGATTATCTGTAATGAATAATTCGAAATGAATTTTTTCAGCAGGTACACCCAATGCAGTAAAACTGTCTTTCACAGCATGAATCATTCCTTCAGGTCCGCAAACATATACAGCATCAATAGGAGTATCTTTCAAAAATGCTTGATACAATTTCTTACTTTTTTCCTCATCGATACGGCCCTTTTGAATATCGTTACCTAAATTTTCACGAGACAATACGTGAATAACTCTAAAATTATTCATGTAGTTGTTTTTCAATCCCTCGATTTCCTCACTAAAAATAATGGAATTGTAATTGCTATTACCAAAAAAAAGTGTAACATCACTCATGGGTTCTTGTGTCAACATTTCTTTTAAAATGGACATAATAGGTGTGATGCCAGATCCAGCAGCGAAAAGAACGTATGAGTTTTTAGCAGCAGGATTTGCTTTGAATGTAAAATGACCATTTGGAGTCATTACTTCTAGTTCATCACCAGCTTTTATTTCATTGTTGGCGAAAGTAGAAAATTTCCCATCTGTAATTTGTTTAACAGCTACACGCAAATCATTTTCGTAAGGGGCTGTGCACAAAGAATAGGAGCGACGAATTTCTTCGCCATTCATTATTTTTTTTATGGTCAAATTTTGCCCAGGAATAAATGAAAATTCCTCTTTTAGATTTTCAGGCAAATCAAATGCAATAGAAACAACGTCTTTCGTTTCTCTTCTTACTTCCTTAACTGTTAGTGTATGAAATCTAGGTGTCATATCGTATTAAAATCTTTTAGACGGCGAATTTAATCATTTAGAGTGAATAGAGTGGAATAATATATCACACTAAATTAATTTTGTGTTAAAGATAAAACATTTTCATGAAATAAATGATGTTTAGTTTAGTTTTTTAATTAGATTTGTAGAGTACTCAAAATGATTATGGAAAATAAAGATATTGAACAATTAGAGCATCAATTTCAAGCGAAAGTAGATGCAGAGATTAAAATTGAGCCTCGTGATTGGATGCCTGATGCTTATCGTAAGACGTTGATTCGTCAAATTTCACAACATGCGCATTCAGAAATTGTAGGGATGTTGCCTGAAGGGAATTGGATTACACGTGCCCCAAGTTTACGTAGAAAAGCTGTTTTGTTAGCAAAAGTTCAAGACGAAGCTGGACACGGGTTGTACTTGTACAGTGCGGCTGAAACATTAGGTGCAGATAGAGAGTCATTGATTGATGATTTGCACACAGGTAAAGCAAAGTATTCTTCTATTTTTAATTATCCTACGCTAACATGGGCAGATATGGGAGCTATCGGATGGTTAGTTGATGGAGCAGCAATTATGAATCAGGTTCCGTTGTGCAGAACGTCTTATGGGCCTTATGCTCGTGCCATGGTTCGTGTTTGTAAAGAAGAATCTTTCCACCAACGTCAAGGTTATGAAATTATGACAACTTTGGCAAAAGGGACTCCAGAGCAAAAGGCTATGGCGCAAGATGCTTTGAATCGTTTTTGGTGGCCAGCGTTAATGATGTTTGGACCTGCAGATGCTGATTCTAAGCACACAGATCAGTCAATGAAATGGAAAATCAAACGTCAAACTAACGACGAGTTACGTCAACAATTTGTTGATATTACCGTGCCTCAAGCTGAATTAATAGGTTTAAAAGTTCCAGATGATAATTTGAAGTTCAATGAAGCAACTGGACATTATGAATTTAGCGATATCAATTGGGATGAATTTTGGCAAGTAGTTCAAGGAAATGGGCCATGCAACAAAAAACGTATTGATGATCGTCGTATGGCTAAAGAAAAAGGAATGTGGGTGCGTGAAGCTGCTGCTGCTTATGCAGAAAAACGAGCTAAAAAAGAGCAAGAAAATCGCGCATAATATATTAACGAGACTAAAAAATTAAAATATGGCAAATCCAAATTGGCCTCTTTGGGAGGTGTTTATTAGAAGTAAACAAGGTTTAAATCATAAACATGTAGGAAGTTTACGTGCAGCTGATGCACAAATGGCAGTTGACAATGCAAGAGACGTTTACACAAGACGTTCAGAAGGAATTAGCATTTGGGTTGTTCAATCAAAAGATTTATTTGCTTCTGACCCAAGTGAGGCTGAATCATTGTTTGAACCAGCAGATTCTAAAATTTATCGTCATCCGACTTTTTATGAAGTTCCAGAAGGAGTTTCTCACATGTAATTTGATTGAAAATGAACAACAATTTATTTGAATATTTACTGCGCTTAGGAGATGATAGTCTTATCATCGGGCAACGTTTATCTGAATGGTGTGGTCACGGTCCAATTTTGGAAGAAGATATTGCAATGACAAACATTGCTTTGGACTTCATTGGACAAGCTACTTCTTTGTTTGATTATGCTGCAAAGGTAGAAAATAAAGGACGTGACGAAGACCAGTTGGCTTTTGTAAGACTTGAACATGAGTATAAAAATGTTTTGCTTGTAGAGCAACCAAATGGTGATTTTGCTGACACAATGGTTCGTCAATTTTTATTTGATGCGTTTAGAAAACCATTTTATGAAGCATTAACGAATAGCAAGGATGCTCAATTAGCAGCAATTGCTGAAAAATCATTAAAAGAAACAAAGTATCATTTACGCCATTCTTCTGAGTGGGTTATTCGCTTAGGCGATGGTACTGAAGAGTCTCATGAGCGTGCGCAAAAAGCAGTTGATAATTTGTGGAGATATGCTGACGAATTATTCTACGAAGATGCAGTAGATGCAGCATTGCAAGCAGAAGGAATTGCGCCTTCTTTGGCTTCTTTAAGAGAAGAATGGATGCAAACAGTTACTAATGTATTAAATGAAGCGACTTTGACTATTCCGACAAATGGATGGAAACAAGCAGGAGGAAGAATCGGACGTCACACGGAATACATGGGGTACATTTTAACAGAAATGCAATATATGCAACGTGCTTATCCAAATATGAAGTGGTAACATGAAATGGACTGAAGAACAAATATGGCAATGGTTGGAAGAGGTTTCAGATCCTGAAATCCCAGTGCTAACACTCCCAGATTTAGGGGTTATTAGAAAGGTAACAATTTCTGATGATAAGGTGCTAGTTACAATTACGCCTACGTATTCTGGATGTCCTGCTATGCGAGTGATGGAAGAAGACATCGTCACATTATTAAAAGATAAAGGTGTTCAAGAGGTGGAAGTAGAAACGGTACTTTCACCTGCTTGGACCACAGATTGGATTACTGAAAAAGGTAGGGTTAGGTTAAAAGAATATGGGATTGCTCCCCCAGAAGATGAAGTAGATAAAGGAGTTCTTTTTGGTAAGGCTGTGACTGTAGAATGTCCTTTGTGTCATTCAAAAAACACACGAATGATTTCCATGTTTGGCAGCACGGCATGTAAGGCACAGTATCAATGCAATGATTGTCTTGAGCCGTTTGATTATTTTAAGTGTCTGAGATAAGCTGTTAATTAATTAACGTAAAAGATCGTTAAATTCTTTTTTTATCAATATTTTTTCAGTAATTTGGTGGCTGAAGAACTATTAAACCGTGAAGCTATGTTAGAATTAACTAAAAACGTTCTAAAAAAAGTAAGCTTTGATGCGCTGTTGTTTCAAAAAGAATTAAACAAAGCATTGAAATGGATAACAGATGCAGAGGAAGTGAAGCGATTAAAAGAATGGTGCATTGTTGAGTTTGGAAGCATTCACCCAATGATTATCAAAAAAGCCTTTGAGCAGAAGAAATTGGCATTAAAGAAGTAAAACACTATTAAAAAAGTTAAAAGGGCATTGCGAATGGAATATTTTTTTCATTTCGCAATGCTTTTTTCTTTATTATCCTTAAGTTTGCAGATATAAACTCAAGATTATGTTGGAAATTACACGCATTCGTACAGAAAAAGAGGCAATCGTTGAAGGATTGAAAAAAAGACACTTTGATGCAGCTCCTATTGTGAATGAAATTTTGGAAAAAGATGAACAATGGAGAAAGCAAAAATCGGATTTAGATACGATTTTATCCGAAATGAACACGTATGCGAAAAATATAGGTCTTTTGATGAAAGAAGGCAAAAAAGAAGAGGCGGAAACTGCTAAATCTGCTGTTGCTGAATTGAAACAAAAGGAGGCTGCGTTGAAAGAAGAAGTAGATGCACTTGAAGCTGCTATTCAACAGTTGATGTACCAATTGCCAAACGTGCCAAATGAATTGGTGAAGGCTGGTAAAAATGAATTGGATAATGAAACTGTTTATGAATGGGGGACTGAACCTAATTATGGCTTTGAAGCAATCCCTCACTGGGATTTAGCAAAAAAATATGATTTAATCGATTTTGAATTAGGCGTAAAAGTTACTGGTGCTGGATTTCCTTTTTACAGAGGAAAAGGAGCAAAATTACAACGTGCTTTAATTCATTTCTTTTTAACTGAAGCTGAAAAGGCAGGTTATACAGAATACCTTTCTCCACATGTTGTGAATGAAGCGTCTGGTATTGGTACTGGTCAATTACCTGACAAAGAAGGTCAAATGTACCAAATTCCGATTGATGGTTTGTATATGATTCCGACAGCTGAGGTTCCGTTGACAAACATTTACCGCGATGTGATTCTTCCTTCGGAAGATTTCTCAATAAAAATGACAGGTTATACTCCTTGTTTCCGTCGTGAGGCAGGATCCTATGGTAAAGATGTGAGAGGTTTGAACCGTTTACACCAGTTTGATAAAGTTGAAATTGTGCGTATTGAACACCCTTCTAACACAGCAAAAGCATTGGAGGAAATGTTGGCGCACGTTAAACATTTATTGGAAACATTAGGCATGAAATACCGTATCTTACGTTTGTGTGGAGGTGACACTGGATTTGCTTCGGCAATGACGTATGATTTCGAAGTGTATTCAGCTGCTCAACAAAAATGGTTGGAGGTGTCTTCAGTTTCACGCTTTGATACATTCCAAGCAAATCGTTTAAAATTGCGTTATAGAGGCGAAGATAAAAAGACTTACTTGGCACACACATTGAATGGATCTGCATTGGCACTTCCACGTGTGCTTGCCGCTATTTTAGAAAATTATCAAACGGAAGATGGAATCGTTATACCAGAGGTGTTGCGTCCGTTTACTGGATTTGATAAAATTAGCTAAAATATACAAAAGAAAATGAGTTAATCGCTCAATTATAAGAGTAAGAGGGTGTCCAAAATGGATGCCCTTATTTCATTTTATAGGTAAATACTTCCTTGTACACAAACACTTTATTGCCGTTGTAGTTTCTTGTTTTTGTTACGCTTACTGGAAGATTGCCCTTTAATTCAAAGGAATAATTCGTTGCTGATACAAAGCCTCCCATGCTAAAAGTAGAGTCTACAAAACCCTTACAGGCTCCCTTAGAATTATATTGAAAAGTTCGGTGTATGTTAAAAGGATGATCGGTCCAATCAATGGATTGAATAGCATCGTTTTTATAAGTAAATGTTCTAACGTTTCGTTCTTCAACAAGATTTTGAATGCTATATGTTTTTTCTGGTCTAATGATAGAACCCCAAACGATTATGTCTTCTTTAGAAGGTTTACACAAGGTGTCAATGACCAAAGCCTTCCAATTCTCTTTGTTAGGAATAATCATTAATCGCATGTTTGAGTTGCTGTTTTGAAAAACGTATAGGTTGTTATTATGAGTGGTTTCTGTGTATTCTATGTAGGGAAACTCTTCCGAGACTAATGTTTCGCTCAATTCAACTTTTGCGTAACCTGTTGTTTTATCCCATTTGGAGTAATTTGCTTTGATTGTGCTAATTAGTCGGTTGTCATAATAATTACTAATGGTGAGCAGTTCTACAGCACCATTTTTATTGAATTCGTACAACATTCTTTTCTCAAGAATCATTTCCTCATCTGTTGATGACGTGTTTTTATTGAGCGAAGGATAATAAGTTGTTCGTTCGATGGATACAATGTTTTTTGTTTGAATGATAGAATCATTGAACCATATAGGGAATGAAATGGACTTTTCTCCTTCACTGTATAAAAATGAAAGATTGAAAATCCCCTCTTTTGGATGGACTGTTTTAATTACTTTTTTGCTTTCGGAAATTTGCTCAGAGCAACTTGCTAACAAAAAAACAATAAAATATATCAATGCAATTTTCTTCATGAATCTTTGAATGCATTACTTTAACTTATGTGTAAATTTTGATGAAATAACATCTAATTTACTGCTTTTGAATAGCGTGAAGTTACAGCTTTTTATTAAAATAAACACAAAATGTCATTAGAAAAAACGACAAGTGAAAATAGCGGTGTCATCAACCAAGGGTAAATCACCTTTCCACTCGTCTAATTTAGAAAAAATAAGGTTGTTCATATCTTCCATGCTAAGAGGATAAAAAGAATGAACTGTTTTCACCAAACGATCTAAGCCGAACTGTTCCTCTTCTTTATTTTCAAGCTCTACCACACCATCAGTATAAGTAATGAGCGTGGTATTAGGTTTTAAAGTAACTTCTCCCACATTGATGAAAGGCAGCGTATCGAGCATTCCTAATCCAATGGTACCTTCGCTCAAAAAAGTTACTTTTTTACCAGTTGTTAAAATCGGATGATTGTGGCCAGCATTGACGTATTTCAAAACGCGTGTATCTGAATTGTAATGGGCGATGAACAAAGTAATAAATTTTTCGCCTTGTGCACTTTCTATTACTTTTTCATTTAATTCGTTGACCAAAAAAGTTAAATCATATTTTTGATAAATGAAGAGCGTTCGCAGCGTTGCTTGAAAATTAGCCATGAGCATTGCAGCACCAATTCCCTTGCCAGAAACATCACCTATGCACATGATAAATTCGTTTTTTCCCAATGGTATAAAGTCGTAATAATCACCCCCTACTTCATGTATAGGAATGTACTTGGCTGAAATATCCATTTGTTTATTGGATGGAAGGTTGGATGGGAATAGCAATTTTTGCATTTCACGCGCTACTTCAAGTTCCTTTTTTATTCGTTCTTGTATCACACGCTGTTTTGCCATTGTCTTGTTTTCAATCGCCACTACGATGATATTGGTAAGTGTTTGAATAAAACCTAAATTATTATGAATACTTTCGTGATAGAAGTCAATGGGATGGTTTAACTTCAACAAGAGGAAAGCCAACGCTTTGTCTTTATGAAAAACAGGAATGACAATGTCGAAATTTTGCAACGAAGAAGCAGATGATGACTCAATAAATGTAATATTTTTGAAACGCAACAACTCTTCTGAAGGATGAATATCAAGCATTTTTCCGCGTACACCATTTTTAATCAATAACTGCCATTGATGTTCATCTTGGCGAGTAAACAATAAAAAACGAGGAAATTCCAGTTGCTCTTTTAGGATAAAAGAATATAGCTCAGTCAACCTATCCACCGACTCATTGGCATTGATAGCCGTGGTGATTTCCAAAAGAGAATTTAGTTTAAAGTCTTTTTGGAACAATTGAATTTCGAGGTCATTTATCCGTTTGTCATACATTATATACGCTTCAATAATTCAGGCAATTGTTTAAGAGCTGCTACTTCTCTAAATTTAATTTTAGCATCTTCACAAGGGCTACCGAAGTAGGTTTTTCCAGCATCTAAATCTTTACCAATACCAGACTGAGCAAGCACAACAACCCCTTCATTAATAACAACATCAGATGCACACCCAACTTGCCCCCACATCGTTACTCTATCTTTGATTGTTACGCAACCAGCAATTCCAACATTGGCAGCAAAGAGACAGTGTTTGCCAACAACAGTGTCATGACCAATATGAACCATGTTGTCTATTTTTGTTCCCTCTCCGATTTCAGTGTTTCCAGATACTCCGGCATCTATTGTACAATTTGCGCCAATTTCCACTTTGTCATGAATGTGCACCCAACCACACGTGTGCATGCGGTCGTAACCTTCTGGTTTGCGTTTGTAATAGAACGCATTATGTCCAATACTCGTATTGGGCCCAATGATAACATCATCTCCAATAATGGTTCTGTCCATGATTACAGCTCCAGGCAAAATACGCGTATTTTTACCAATTCTTACTTGGTGACCGATGTAAACATTCGGATAAATAACAGCAGACGGATCAATGAAAGTGTTATTTCCAATTGGTCCAACTGGATCTAACAAAGGCGTAAAGTGTCTTGTTAATTTATTAAAATCATCAAATGGAGCAGTAGAAACCAATAAGGCTTTTCCTTCAGGACACTCAACTTCTTTGTCGATTAGAATTGTTGTGGCAGCACTTTTAAGCGCTTTATCATAGTATTTTGGATGATCCACAAAGACAATGTCACCTGATTCCACTTTGTGAATCTCATTGATGCCTGTTACAACATGGTTTTCATCGCCAACAAACGTACAGTTAATCAATGCGGCAATTTCTTTGACTGTGTAGGATCTATCCAATTTCATATCATCTATTTAAGGTGATACAAAAGTAGCATAAATTGAACGATTAATTTTGCTTAAACAAGCAATGTTATCCTCCTTTCATTGTTGAAATCTATGCCAACAATAAGGATTGATTAATAAGCTGTTTTTAGCATTTCAATGTGTTCGATTCCATCTTCATCATAAGGTGAACCAATGGTCTTAAATCCAAATTGTTGGTAGAAAGCAATTAAATATGTTTGTGCGCTAATTTTAATTGAATGTTGCGGATATTCTTGTTGCATTATGGAAAGACAAGTGGATAATAGTTCTTTTCCATAGCGTTTGTCTCTATGTTTTTTGGATGTAAGAACTCTTCCAATAGACGGCTCTTCGTATGAGATACCAGGCTGAACTAACCGTGCGTACGCAACAAGTTCATCGGAATTGGGTAAATATCCCATTACGTGTAAGGAGTGAAAATCTTTCTGATCTAAATCTAGATAAATACAACTTTGTTCAATGATAAAAACTTCTTCTCTAAGCTGTAAAACTTGATATAGTTCTTTTGTGCTTAACTCATTAAACAATTTATTTACCCAATGTAATTGATTTTTCATTCTAACACAGCTTTATATTCAGTCCTACAAAAGTAATATTTTATAACTTTGTAGAAAAATGAACAACATGACACTTGAGAATAAAACAGCAATCGTTTGTGGAAGCACACAAGGAATAGGGTGGGAAACAGCCAAATTATTAGCTTCAAAGGGTGCAACTGTGGTGTTAGTTGCGAGAAATCATGAGGCACTAACTCAACGAGTTAAAGAACTTCCCGTGGTAAACCAACAAACGCATCAATTTTTAGTAGCTGATTTTTCTCAGCCAGAGCAACTTAAAGAGGTGATTACATCTTGGACAAACAAAGGAAACAGAGCAAATATTTTAGTGAATAATACAGGAGGACCAAAAGGAGGACCAATAAAAGATGCTGAAATTGATGAGTTTTATAGTGCTTTTACACAGCATTTAGTATGTAATCATGTGTTAGTTCAAGCACTTTACCCAGGTATGATTGAGTCTGGTTATGGACGCATCATCAATGTCATTTCAACGAGTGTGAAACAACCTTTGCCTAATTTGGGTGTTTCAAACACAATACGTGGGGCAGTGGCTAATTGGAGCAAGACCTTAGCAAATGAATTGGGCCAATATGGCATTACCGTGAACAATGTGCTACCTGGAGCAACGAATACTGGTCGCTTACAAAGCATTGCGGCAACGAAATCAGAGAAAACAGGAGAATCAACAGCAACTATTTTTGATGAAATGGCAATGGAGTCACCAATGAAACGCATTGCTGAGCCTATAGAAGTTGCCAATGCAATTGTATTTTTAGCTTCTCCAGAAGCTTCTTATATTAATGGAATTAACATTCCTGTAGATGGTGGAAGAACAAAGTCATTGTAACTAGTAAGTTACAATGACTTGTTTTACCTAAAACACTATTACTACTTTACTACAAGCTGTTTATAAGAGGTGTTGTTTGCATCTGTATATTTGATGGTGTAAACACCTGAATGAATAGCATTTAAATCGTAATTTAACGAATAATTTCCTTTTTGATCGATGACTGTTGAACGAACTACTTGTCCTGTTGATGCGATTAATTGCACAAGAGCCGATTCATTTTGTTTGTTTACTACCCAAACAGTTACTTCATTGGTTGCAGGGTTAGGATAAACCCTAGTAATACCTTCATCCTTTGATTTTCTGTCAACTGCAATTGTTCCTGCACTAGTTGATTTCCCATCATAATCCGTTTGTTGTAAGCGATAGTAGGTGTTGCCACTTCTTACCTCTTTGTCTTCCCACTCATATTGATGTTTTTGTTGGCTTGTGCCAGCACCTTCTATGGTTGCTATTTTTTCAAAAGTAAGGCCATCATAAGAGCGAAGCAATTCAAAATAGCTGTTATTAGTTTCTGTTTCAGTCGACCAGTGAATGGTATTAGACCAGTCATTTTCAACAGCGTAAAAGCGATCTAACTCTATAGATAATAGTACGTTAACAGCATTCCAACCATGAACAACGAAATCACATTGAGCGCCGGCAAATCCATCAACCATTAAAACATAGGTATTGCCTATCGTTAAATCTGTGGCAGTTAATGTATAAACATTGCTTCCTTGAGGCATACGCCCATGGCAATTAGATACACGCTTGAATCCAGTACAGCATCCTTTTGCATTGTGTGTTACTTCAAAAATCAAAGCTTGAATACCATTGCATGAGGTTGAAAATGGAAAAGTTTCAGTGGTAGCTGTTGCTGTGAATTGATACCAAGAATTATTGTGTATGTAAATTGGATTTTGAGACAAGCAAACACCCTTACCGTTTTGATTAATGATAGATTCATTCGTTGTTAGAAACTGATCTCCAGTAAAGACTCCAGCTGTAGAAGCTGAAAAATTAGAAATAGGATCTTTGTACATCGTTGCTGGATTTTCACAAAAATCGTTCAATAGTCCAATTGGATTGCCACATTTTGTTGCTTCATAAGCACAGATACCGAAAATACCATTCTTAGTTGGTGAGTTGTCACTAGAACCGCTAACCGTTGCCCAAACTCGGACATACAAAACGGTTCCGGTTGCTACCTCTGAACTAGCAAAACCATTTACAAGATGAACTTTTGCCATGCTTCCTAGTCCTCCACTTGAACTACAAGTTAAATAGGTTAAATCATTACTTGTACAACCTCCACTAGTAGATTTATAAATAGCAATAGAAGAACTAGTCATTGAGGTACTTCCATTTCGTTCTGTACTAATAATTAAATCGTTACTAGGCATGACAATTTTGAACCAAACGTCGCGTGTTTCAGTTTGAGTGTTCCAACCACAAGGAGGTGCAGCAATCGATGTAGTACGAGTTGCAACACTATTGGAAAACCAATTTGATTTGCACACCCCATTAACATTCAAATCAACCGCTGTGCAGGGTTCATCTCCAGCAACACTTTTATTAGCCACACATATTTGCCCATACATTGCTGCTGTACCAGCAGAACTATTGTTTTGTCTATTTTGAATACGAATTAGGTATTTACTTCCAATAACAGTGTTTAAAGTGATGGTTTCGGGCATGCCATTTCCATAGTTGTTAACACAATTCCATCTTGACATGTTTGTTGCGCACGTTTGATTTGCTGAAAAAATTGTTAAAATTGGGTCGTAATATCCTGCATTATTAACGCCTCCTGTTGGATAATACGTTACGACTGTTTCTGTACTCGTTGCTTCAAACCACCAATAAGCATCTTTATAACTAGAGCTACTTGAAGCATTGCAACCAGCTGCGGAAGTCCAATAATTATTGTTTGTTGGTTCAATATTAAACCCCCTTAAAATACATTCTTCTGAAACGGGGATTCCTGTTCCTGTATAACCATTACATGTATTACTCGGTTGAGCAAACAAAAGGAAGTTTGCAAATGTATAAAGCCCCAAAGTTAATGCCCATTGAAAAATACTTTTCTTCAGTGAGACGCGTGATAATTGTGATCTCATAATTAGTGGTTTTGAATAAGTGGTTTAGCAAACTTATGACAAAAAAAATAAACTACCAAAAAAAATGGCAAAAACATCTGAAATTTAAACTGTTGATTTTCAATAGGGCTAGCGTTTTCAGTAAGTTTGATGTGAAAAAAAATTAACTTTAAATTTTGAATTCAGCAAAAAAATAACATTAATCACCTGTTTTGGAGTGAGCTATTTATCCATATTAAAAGATTTAAAACCCCCGTTCTTCTATGTTATTTCTTTTCAATTTAGCCCGCTAAATTTTCAAATAAATTCCTTGAATAACAAATTTTTAGCGCACTACGAAGTAGCACCAAAGGTAATCTGAATATCAATTTATAAATCGAACTGAGGTTTATAGATAGATTTTTTAATTCTTGTCTTTTTGAGAAAAACTAACTATATTTGCATAAATAGCAATCAACAATGATCAGAACAACTACCTTTTTTATTGCTCTGTTGACTTTCTTTCAACTATCAGCCCAAGTAATTAAAGGAAAGATTATTGATGAAAGCTCAAAGGATGGGGTGGGGTTTGCCCGTGTGACATTAATTGATTTTCAGAGTGCAACTCTTACAGATGATAAGGGGTGTTTTGAGTTAGAAGGACGGTTTCCTCTAGTTTGTAGAATTCGTGTTACGGCTTCTGGTTATGAGGCTTTAACAACGGAAATAAATAGTGCAGAAAAAATAGAATTGTACCTTGTGCCTATTCACCTTGAAATAGATGAGGTTTCCGTTACAGCATCTGGTAATGAGTTAAAACGAAACAGTGTTTCTTATGTTGAACTAAAGTCTGTTAAAGAGCTGAATGATATCCCCAAAAATTCACTAGGACAACTTATTGAAACAATACCAGGAGTGTATAATTCATCAACTGGAATAGGAATAGCTAAACCTGTGATAAGAGGCTTGCAAGGAACGCGGGTTTTAACTTTGTTGAATGGTGTCAGATTAGAAGGACAACAATGGGGGGGGGATCATGGAATGGGTGTGAGTGAACTGGGTATTGAAACAATTGAAGTGCTAAAAGGCCCTGCTTCTTTGCAATATGGTGCCGATGCACTGGGTGGTGTTTTGTATCTTTCTAATGAACATTATGCCAATCAAAATACACATGAAATTACACTTAGCTCGCAATTTGAAAGCGTTTCAATGGGGACAACTAATGCCTTATTGTATAATGGTACTGTTAAAAATAGGAAGATATTGGCAGGTGGACGATTTGCTTCACATGCGGATTATCAAATTCCAGGGAAGCAATATGTTAGAAACGCTCGCTTTCAAGATGAGAATGCTAAGTTGGCATTGGGGTGGTTTAAAGGTCGATGGGTAGGAAACGTTCGATATGACTGGTCGAACTCTACCATCGGTATTCCTGGACATTCACATGACTCATTGCCAGAAGTTGCTGATTTTTTAGGTGCTAAACAATTACGTAAGAAAACCTTACCTGTACAGTATTTAGAAAATCACATTGCAGCATGGGAAAATAAATTTGTGCTGGACAAACATATTGTGCAATTACTAACTTCTTTTACATGGAATCGTTTAACAGAGCACGAAGAAAAACATACCATTCCTGAGTTAAAAATGAATACTTTGGTTACACCGTTTAAGTTAAATGTTACTTCTTTTTTAGCGCATAATTGGCAGTTGAATTACGGTTGGCAGGGAATGTACGTATATCAAAAAAATGCGGCTATAGCAATGGATCGATTGATTCCAGATGCTCAACAATTGGATAATGGTCTATATACCATTGCGACTTGGAATAAAAATCAATTAAAATTTCAAATTGGTGGACGTGCCGATATGCGTTGGTTGAGTGCCAAAGCAGATGAAAAGTTCACTTCGTCTTTTGAGAAAAATTACGTTGGTTTTAACTTTTCTTCTGGTATTAATTACGCATTTACGAAACAACATTTGCTGCGTTTAAATGTGAGTTCTGGTTTTCGTATTCCTCACTTGTCAGAATTGTTATCTAATGGCGTGCATCATGGTAGTTTTAGGTATGAAATTGGTGAGCGAAATTTAAAAACTGAAAAAGCATTGCAAGTAGATGCTTCTTATGAGTTTTCGGGTGAACACTTGTCTGTGATTGTCAATCCTTTTATCAATGGCATTGGTGATTTTATTTTTATTCAACCAACAAATACAAAAGTAGAGAATGTGCCTGTTTATGAGTATCGACAAGCTTCACGTCCAGTTGTTCAAGTTGGTTCCGACTTAGGCGTTCACTGGCATCCACACTTTGCCCACATTTTGCACCTTGAAAGCACGTTTTCATACCTCAATCTTTTTGCTAAAACTTCCGATGCTTATTCGTTAATTCCACAACCTCGTTGGACAAACACGATTATTGCGCGATTTGAAATGAAAAGCAAGTTCAAATTAGATAATGCCGTAATTAATTATACTTATTTTCTGCCACAACATAAAGTTTCTAATTTTGAATCTACTTCTGTAGATTATGGGGTGTTAGATCTTGGACTTCAAGCGTCTTTGTCTGGAAAGTTTCCTTTTCAACTTCAAGTAGGAGTGAAGAATTTGACAAACACGCGTTACATAGATCATTTATCACGTTTGAAAAATATTGGAATATCCAATCCTGCGAGGTCGTTTTATGTAAAGTTAATTATTAATTTAAAATACTAATACCATGAAAGTTATTGCATTTGTTGTTGTTGCATTATCAGTTACACTAGTTGCGTGTAAAAAAGAAGAATGCCACGAGTGTCATTATGACAAGGACGGTCAGATGATTGAAATTGGAGAATTGTGTGGAGAAGATTTAAAAAATCACGAGAAAAATGGCATAGAAGTTGGTGGTGTCATTTACGAAGTTCATTGCCACGAGCATTAATGATCTGTTTCAACAAATGGTTGAGTGATTGACTTTCTCTTTTTTAGTTGAAAATATAAGATGAGCAAAAGAACAGTAAGTGTGAGTAAACTGTATTTATCAAAATTGGTGGTGTCCTCTAAGAAATAGGAGCTACCGAGAAGTACAAACATTGTTACCACGTAAGTAACGAGTAAGAAGCCTCTAACATAAACAGCAATTAATTGTTGACGCCATATAAATGGTAGGGCTATCAATGCAAGCAACCAACTACCACTGGCAATGCTAAAAAATAGTAGTAAATTGTGATGGAATACATCTTCTTGAAAACCAAGAGTTCTTCCTCTTAATTCGATGATTGCTTGTACGTCCACTCCTTTGTGAATTCGAAGGTAATCAGGAAAGAGTAGGATAAACAATGAAATAGCATTCCAAAGTAGAAAAATGGTAGATAATAGAAAGGCAAAATAGAAAGTAAGTTGAACAAACCAGTGAGGTCTTGTTTCTCCCAATAGGATGTTTTTCGCACGTTTTAAATGCGGTCGAAATAAATCAGAATTGTTTACTACTTTTGGTGATTCTTTATCGTGCATAATACTACAAAAATAATGAAGTAGATGAACATGAGCAATTTTTTAAGTGAAACATCGATTTTAAACTTTTCGGACCTAAGTTTCGATTCCTTTTTGGAAGGAGTGGATTTGTCGGGTAATGATAAAGAGCGAGCCATTCAGTTGTACTACCATGTTCGAGATGCATTTTTATACGATCCATTTCATTTGGACCTAAGACCAGAATTTTTGCAAGCATCTCATGTACTCACTAAAAAACGTGCGTGGTGTGTTGAAAAATCCATTGTGTTGGCCGCTTGCGCTCGTAAGGTTGGGATTCCTTCTTCTTTAGGTTATGCTATTGTTGTTAATCACATTGGAACAGAAAAATTAACGCATTATTTGCGGAAAGAAGAAATTGTTTTTCATGGATATGTTTCTTTGTTTATTGAAGGGAAATGGGTTAAATGTACACCAGCATTTGATAAAATGATTTGTAGAATAAACAAAGTAGAACCTTTGGATTGGGATGGGGAAACGGATTCTATGTTTCAAGCATTTCAAGGAGACCAACAGTTTATGGAATACGTTCATTTTTATGGAGATTTTGAGGATGTTCCAGTTGAATTAATGAATGCTGAGATGAAATTGCATTATCCACATTTGTTTGAGGAAGTGTTTGATTCAAAGGTTTTTTCATTTTTTCATTTGTAAGAAAGTCTGATTAGAGTTCTATTTTTATAGCATTCTGTTCGTCTAAAGGTTGTTTTTCGATTAATTTATAGATTAAGTCATATAAAAACACTACTTTTGCAGTCTTAATTTTAATATATCCTATAAGAAATGAGTAATGTAGCACTTGGAAATCATATTCTCGTAGAGTTTATGAATTGTGATCCACACATTATGAATGATGTGGCAACGATTGAGCGTGACATGGTTGACGCAGCTAGAAAAGCTGGCGCAACAGTTATTAACTCAACCTTTCACCATTTTTCGCCTTACGGTGTATCTGGTGTTGTGGTCATCCAAGAAAGTCATTTAGCTATTCATACATGGCCTGAGTATGGCTATGCTGCAGTTGACTTATTTACATGTGGAGAAATGGACGCTTGGATTTCTTTTGATTATTTGAAAGATTGCTTTAAGTCGAAGTCATATTCTGCATTAGAAATGAAACGTGGTTCGGTTAACTTGTTAACTAGAAATGATTTTGATATTTCTTCCATGCGTGAAAAAACTGCTGAATGGAGAAATCCTGAATTTTATACACGTAATGTTTGGTTTACAGACAAAGACCAAGACCAAGCTCTTTCGTTGCGTTTCACTGGTGAAGTTTTCCACGATGTACAATCTCCTTTTCAACGTGTACGTATTTTAGAATCTACTAAATATGGTAAAATGTTGGCATTGGATGATATGGTGATGACTACTATCCAAGATGAGTATCATTATCATGAAATGATTTCTCATCCAGCGATGTTTACTCACGGAAATGCTAAAAACATCTTAGTTATTGGTGGAGGTGACGGTGGAACAGTTCGTGAATTTTTACGCCATGAAGGGGTAGAAAAAGTAACGATGGTTGAAATTGATGGAGAAGTAATCGAAGCGTGTAAGGAACATTTACCACAAATTGCTGCAGAGTTTGACAACCCTAAATTAGAATTGCACGTTGCTGATGGTATTGAATTCGTGAAAAACGTAGCACCAAAAACATACGATATTGTAGTAATTGATGGTTCTGATCCTGTTGGTCCTGCTGAAGGATTGTTCTCGGTAGAGTTCTATACTAATTGTTACAATGCATTGAAAGATGGTGGTATTTTAGTTGCACAAGGAGAATCTCCTAAGTTCAATGAAAAAGCATTTGCTGAGTTAAACCATACATTACAAGATATTTTTGGTAAAGAAAATGCACCAGTTTCTTTGTTTTATGTTCCAACCTACCCTTCTGGAATGTGGAGCTTCCAATATGGTTTAAAAGGAGCTGTTCAACCAAAAACAGTTGCAAATGATGCTATAATCGAAGCTTTTGTTGATCAAAAAGGTCTTAGATATTACAACGCGGAGATTCACCGAGCAAGTTTTGCAACACCTAACTTCGTGAAGAATTTATTGAAGAAATAACACGGTTATAAATACATACAAATGAGGTTATTCGAATAGAATAGCCTTTTTTGTTTTCATCTTTTTCTTATGTCGACTGTTTAAAAACCGTCGACGAACAGTCAATTTTTGTAGACAAATGTTAAAATTTTTTGGTTTTAAAAAAAGAATTTGTATTTTAGCAACGTCATTGGACAATAAAAGACTTTAATACAGATGCACGAAATCGATAAAATAGTTGAACTCAAAAAGTTCGAAGGATATAGCGTAGGCCTTCGAAAGGATGGGATTGCACATATTTTTATTGAAGACGAGACGGAAATAGAGTCTGACTTACAGCAAAATATTGCGGGAGCATTAAAGTATTTTAAAGGTGACGGCGAAAAAATACCTGTTATCATAGAGTTAGGAAATTTCCTCAATATCTCTGAAAAAGCCATTTCGCATGAACAATTGTCATTTAAAGAAACAGTGAAAAGCATTGCTGTTTACGCCAAAAACATGGCGGATAGAATAATAGCGAATTATTACACGAAAAAGTACAAAACTTCCTCAACGTTTATCGTGTTTAATGATTTCGATAAAGCAGTTGCTTATTCTTTGGAGCAAAAAAACAAGAAGGATTAATGGATACGTTCTTGTATAAGTCGTTGAATTTTTTTCCCATCTGACACAGCAAAATTTTCCAAGCGTATTACTTCACTGCCTGTAGTGGTAATGACAATGGTGGTGCTTATTAATCGCCTGTCTAATTTAACACCAGCAATCCGATGAAAAGGAATAGTTAACTCATCAACACCTATTAAGTATTTGTTTCGCTTTCTATAGATGACCTCGTTTGGTCCAATTATTAATCTGTCAGGAGTGAGAATATCACCACCGCGAAGAATGCTTGAAGAGAATTCATAAACTTCTCTGTCTACTATCTCTAAATTTTGAGTAGAATTTGAATGCTTGGTTGGCGTGCCACAATTAGAGCAAAAATTAGCCTCATTACTTAACTTCGTTCCGCACTTTGAACAAAACATATCAATTATTTGACTGATAATTAATAGTTGTATTGATTTCCGTGCCTCTTGATAATAGTTTATGCATTGGACACGCATTTGCAATGGATAACAAACGGCTAACTTGATCGTCAGCTAATTGACCTTTTACAGTAACAATTCTAGTAAAACTCGGATTGTCTTTGTCTTCGTTAAGCGTAACATCCACTTCAATTGTGTCAACATTCCATTCTTTTCTGTCAATATACATTCTTAAAGTGATGGATGTGCAAGTTGCCAATGATGCGCAAACTAATTCAGCTGGATTCATACCTAAATCTTGCCCACCTAAATCAATCGGTTCATCTGCGATAATACTGTGATTTTTACTTTGAACGAGTGTTTTGTAATGTTCTCGTTGTGTGGTTGCTTTGATACTCATAGAATTTCGTTTAAGTCGTTTTACTTAGGTAAAGGTATGAAATCTTTTTCATTTATCACACTTGGAAACAATTGTTTTTCCCAATCATTTTTTGCTTGTTCAATCAGTTGTTTATCTGAACTTACAAAATTCCAATAAATAAATCGAGGTTCTGGAAATGGTTCTCCGCCAAAAATGTAAATCGTACTTCCTGCTTTTAATGTAAACTGACATAGATGACTGTTTTTGGCAACAAGTAGTTGTTTTTCACCGTGTTTATGCCCTTCAAGTTCAATTTCACCTTCTAAAATATAAAGTGCACTTTCCCCGAATAGTTGGTTTTCTAAATTTATTTCAGAATCTTTGGATGTTTTTACTTCAATAAAATAAAGAGAACTGTGGACAGGAACGGGAGATTTTTTACCCAGTGCTTCTCCAGCAATTAATTGGTAACGGACGCCATTTTCTTCCCACTTAGGGATATCCTTTTCTTCAATATGTGCAAAGGAAGGAGTTGTTTCTTCTAATTCTTTTGGTAAGGCTACCCAAATTTGCAAACCGTGTAAGGTACTCAACGTGTTTCTTAAACGTTCGGGTGTACGTTCCGAGTGCACGATTCCCTTTCCTGCTGTCATCCAATTAACGGCACCTGGTGTTATTTCTAGTTCATTCCCAATGCTATCTCGGTGTAAAATTGCACCTTCAAAAAGATAAGTCAGAGTTGACAAACCGATATGTGGATGAGCTCCCACATCAAGCGCGTTGGATTTTTCAATTGTTGACGGTCCCATGTGGTCGATAAATACAAAAGGGCCAACGGAGCGTTTTTGTCGAAAAGGCAATAAGCGGCCAACTAAGAAATTTCCTAAGCTGGCCGCTCTTTCTTCTATGATTAGTTCAATGTTAGACATAGTGTTTAGATTTTATTGGTTAATCTTCTAAATATCCAAACTTTCCGTGGTTAAAATCGTGGAAGGCTTGAATTAATTCATCATGCGTGTTCATTACAAAAGGTCCATGTGCTGCAATCGGTTCGTTAATCGGCTCACCGCTAAGAATCAATAGTTTTGTATGTTCTTCTGCTTTTACTGTGAAATCTGTTCCATTATTTTTAAATAAAACCAAATGATTGGCTGGAGCATTTTGTGTTCCATTCACGACAACACTTCCTTCGATTACTAAGAAAAAAGTAGTGTAATTACTTGGAAAACTAAAAGATGCTTCCTTATTTGCCTGCAATGTTACATTGAACAAATTAACAGGTGTAAAAGTACTAGCAGCTCCTTTTTTTTGGTTGAATTCTCCCGCGATTATTTCTACTTCACCAGCATTGTTTTCTAGTTGTACGCGAGGAATGGCTGCATTTTTGATAGCTTGGTATTTCGGAGCAGACATTTTATCTTTCGCTGGTAAATTGACCCAAAGCTGCACCATTTGAAATTCACCTCCTGATTTTGAGAAGTTCTCTTCATGGTATTCTTTGTGCAATACACCAGATGCTGCTGTCATCCATTGTACATCCCCTTCGCTTATTATACCTCCGCCTCCGCTACTATCATGGTGAGCAACACTACCTTTGTAGGCGATTGTTACTGTTTCAAAACCTCTGTGAGGGTGAACGCCCACACCTTTAAGATGTTGACTAGGTTCAAAATAAAAAGGAGAATTGTAATCCAATAAAATAAATGGATCCATGCGTTGCATGTCCATCCTGTAATCACTTGGTATAAAGTTGTGCACTCTAAAACCATCCCCTACAAAATGAGGAGGACGTGGAGATGCGATTAATTCGATTGTTCTAATTGCCATAATACTCAATTTTAATTAAGGCAAAGATAGCGTAGCTTAAAAGGCTAGGCAATGACCTATGTTAAGAAATATTACTATTCCTCCATCTCTTTTTGATCATTCATCTTTTTTACTTTCCTTGGCTTTTCTTTCTTTTTCTTTTTAGGTTGAAAATTGGCCATTTCTTCAGCTGAATAGCGTCTAATTTTTATATTGAAATAACCAAAAAGAACAGACATTAATGGGCTGATCCAGTTGAAAAAAGCATAGAAAAAGTATTCCCCTGTTGCTACGCCCAGCATGCCAGTATGGAATGCAGCGCATGTATTCCAAGGTACAAGGGCAGAGGTGACAGTTCCTGAATCTTCTAATGATCTACTTAAATTTTCTGGCTTTAAGCCGCGTTTTTTGTACACTTTTTGAAACATTTTGCCTGGCACCACAATCGCCAAATATTGATCAGAAGCTGTTACGTTAAAAAATATACTTGTTGCCACAGTTGATGCGATTAGCGAACCTGAAGATTGTGCCCAACGTACGATGTAAGATGTTATTTTCTTTAAAAATCCAGTGGCTTCCATTGCTCCACCAAAAGTCATTGCACAAATGATTAACCATACAGTATTAAGCATACCTTGCATACCATTTGTTTCTATCAACTCATTGATTTGTGTGTTGCCAGATTGAATACTAACATTACTCGACATTGCATTTACCACTGCTTTGTACGCATGGGTGATGTATTCTTCCGTATTTTTTGCATAAGAACCTATTCCGCTTGCTTGCTGCACAATATCTGGTTGTGCAATAATCGCAACTGCAGCTCCAGCAATGGTACCAATAAATAAGGCTGGAACTGCATCCATTTTCTTTAAAATTAAGAAAATCACCAGTGCAGGAACCACAAATAAAATAGGACTGATGTAATAGGTATTGCTAAGTGTTAACATGAGCTCATCAACCGTGCTACCTGTCGGGTGAGTATCAATTGTGAATCCAAGAATAGTAAAAATAATTAAAGTAATGACATAGGTTGGAGTTGTTGTGTACATCATGTATTTAATATGTGTAAACAAGTCAGTGCCTGCAATGGCTGAAGCTAAATTAGTGGTGTCAGAAAGAGGTGAAATTTTATCTCCAAAGTAAGCACCTGAAATAATGGCGCCGGCAACAATGGGAGTAGGTATTCCAAGTCCATGAGCGATGCCAATTAAAGCTACACCAACCGTTCCGACAGTTGTCCAAGAACTCCCTGTAGATATGGAAATAACTGTAGCTACGAGAACACTTGCAACAAGGAAAAATTGAGGATTCATGAAGCTTAATCCATAATAAATCATTGTAGGAACAACACCTGAGAGCATCCATGTTCCTGTTAATGCCCCAATAATTAATAAAATTAGAACAGCTGATAGAGAAGTTTTGATGCTTTTAACAATTCCTTTTAATAAATCATTCCAAGAGAAATGAAGTGAGAAGCCAAGAATAACTGCAATTGCTGCGCCAATAAGTAAAGCTAATTGGTTTGGACCATTTGTAGCATCAGAACCGTATAAGGCAACATTCAATCCCAAAAGACTAATCAATATAACGATTGGAATTAACGCTAAGAACAAAGACGATTGATTGGTTGATTTTGTTGTGCTAGTTTTCTCTTTTGCCATTTGCTGATGTTTTCTCAAAAGTAACTAAAAAAGTTTATTCTATTTTCATTCTACTTTATTTTTTTGATAGGAATCCAATATTAACCGTACTTTGGTTTTTTTGAAACGATTTAAAATTGATATTTGAAGGAATTTTAAAATCAAATTATTGAAAAATGTATACAAAACAGACTCTTAAAAAAACATCTATTGCATTGCTTAGCTCCTTGTTCTTCAGCAGTGCTTTTGGGCAATTAAACTTTGTGGAAAGTGCTCAAAATAACATGTTCGACCAAGTAGGTTTTAGCAAAGTAATTTTGTTGATTTAGACAACGATGGAGACGATGACTTAATCGTTTCAGGTGAGTCGGGATACTCTCCTGTTACTAAAGGATTTATCAATGAAGGAGCAGGTAACTTTACGCTGCTAAGCGGTGTAGTATTTCCCTGCTTATCTCAGACAATCATTACTGTAGGTGACGTTAATAATGATGGATTTTTGGATATTTATTTATCTGGGGAAACAGATCAATTTGAAAATGCTTCTTATTTGTTGATTAATAATGAAAATTTAACGTTTACATCGGTACAAAATCATCCTTTTTACCCTCTATCAAGAGATGGCGCATAATTTGCAGATGTTGATATTGATGGTGATTTAGATTTAGTTGTTTCTGGGTCTAATGATATTGGATTCCCAATGACTGTTTTATACTTGAACGATGGAACAGGTAGTTTTACAGAATCTCCTGAAGTTTTTGTATCTCTAGCTTGGGGTGATATTAACCTTGCAGACATTGATAATGATGGAGATTTAGACATCATTAACACTGGAATTAGTATAGACTATGTAAATGAAACACATGTGTATTTAAATGATGGAGTAGGTACTTTTACGGAAGATACTAACCAAAACTTAGTTGCACTTGCCTTATCGAAAATTGTGTTTGAAGATGTAGATAATGATGGTAATGTCGATTTGTTAAT
>CAZOKJ010000016.1:33230-49730 GCA_964580465.1 uncultured Fluviicola sp.
TATCGAAAATTGTGTTTGAAGATGTAGATAATGATGGTAATGTCGATTTGTTAATGACTGGTGATGAAGACTATTATGAGCTTGTAACCGCATTGTACATGAACGATGGAACAGGAGCATTTACTTTAGCAACAACGAATGGTCAGTATGCAGTAATTATTACGGCTGCTAATGGCTGTATGTCATTGTCAGATTGCACAACAATTACAACTGCAGGATTGAAAAATGAATTAGCTGCTAATTGGAAGGTTGCTCCAAATCCAACTTCAGGTAAAGTAACTGTTTCAACAGACTCAGTGGCGAATACTTCAATCGTTGTTACTCCAGCGATGGGGCAAGTAGTAACTGAGTTACAAATGAATGAAACTTCTTTGACAGTTGATTTGTCGGCACAACCTACAGGTATCTATTTTATTAAAATCGGAACAGCTGAAGTTGTGAAAACAGTTAAATTTTAATGAATAGTTGATTGTTTATAATTAATAAGAATGGCATCTTTTTAAGGTGTCGTTTTTAGTTTTTACATTTTTTGTTAAAAAAAACAAGAATAAAATATTTTTTACATATCTTTGGTGCGTATCTTAAATAAAAGAAATACTAATTTTAAACATAAGAACTTATGAAAAAAGGATTACTTTATGTAGTAGCTCTTCTTGTATCAAGCGCAAGTTTCGGGCAATTAACTCAAGCAAATGAACCCGCTGTTGGTGATTATTACGATATGTATAAGATCGATTCAGCTTCTGTACCAGCTTTACAAACAATTTTAGGTGTTACTGGTAGCAATGTTACTTGGAATTACTCAACTGTAACCATGAATGTTTCAAATGTTGGTGTGATTGGAATTGAAGATCCAACTGTTACATCTAATGCTGCTAGCTATCCAACATCTACAAAAGCAATTACACAAGGAACAGCTTTACAGTATTTTAATTCAACTGCTACTGAACGTGTTTCTCAAGGATTTGTGTTTTCAGAACCAACTTTAGGTGAAATTGTTGTAGTGTTTGATACAGATGAAGCGAAGGTTTTAACTTACCCTTTTAGCTATGGAAGTACTAATACTGATACGTATATAGGTTCAACTACAACTCCGATGGGTGCTGCAACTGTTACTGGTAAGGTTTACTCAACGATTGACGGTGAAGGAACTTTGCAATTGCCAACAATGACTATACCAAACTTAATGCGTTTGACAACTATTGATACTTCTGAAGTAGATGCAGGTTTCTTATCTGTTGAGGTTATCCGTGTACAAATGGAGTACTATGATAAAAACAATCCTGGATTACCAGTTTTTGTTGATGCTTTCTTGCAAATGGGAGCTTTTGGAGAAGATAGACAAGTGTTTTCTAAAGAGTTTTCTACTATGGGAATTACAACAAAAGAAATTCAAAACTTAACAATATTCCCGAATCCTTCAAACGGTAAATTTGTTGTGTCAGGTGATTTTACAGAAGCAGCTGTAGAAGTTACTGATGTTACTGGTAAAGTTGTTTATCATTCAACTGTTAACGCAGGAGCTACTGTTGCTTTAAATGACGCGAAAAGTGGAGTTTACTTCGTGAAAGTTGCTGCAGGAGATAAAATTTCTGTTCAAAAAATGACGATTAAATAATCGAAGAATAACTGATGAAGAAAGCTGTGCTGAAAGGCATGGCTTTTTTTGTGTCTAAACCTACTCTTTAAGAAAGCGTGCTAGATTTGTTTCATCAACCATAACGCAGTAGCGACCAGCAATTCGATGGCGTCTTTTTGCAATGAAATTATAGACAAAATCCCTAAGCTGAATGGGTAAAAATTGAAAAATGCGCAAGATTTGCCAATACCATTTTAAGTGTTTAAGCACACGAAATGCAGCCGATGATTTATCGTGTAATTGATTGCCATCAAAAAAGTAAAACGTTGATAAATCTGGAGATGACAAATTGTTTGAATGAAAAAAAGCAGAAGAAAATGAGGATTGAATAGCGGAGAAATAAATAGAATGATCTTTCTCGTGGTTTAAAATAAATTGCACTGTTTGATTGCAAAAACCGCATTCTCCATCGTAAAAAACTATTTTTTTCACATTTTTCATCTTACAAACATATATTTTATAATCGAAAAAATCACATTCTCAATTCATTTTGTTAACTTTGTTTTCTTAAATTAAAAATTATGGGCAAGCAAAAAAAACAGGAAGCATTGGACTACCATTCTTCTGGCAGACCAGGAAAAATTGAAGTCATACCAACAAAACCTTACACATCACAAAGAGATTTATCGTTAGCATATTCGCCTGGAGTTGCTGAACCTTGTTTACGCATTGAGGAAAAGCCAGAAGATGCATATAAGTACACAGCAAAAGGAAACTTAGTGGCGGTTATTTCAAATGGTACAGCAGTTTTAGGATTGGGAGATATTGGGCCGCTAGCATCTAAGCCTGTAATGGAAGGTAAAGGATTGTTGTTTAAAATTTTTGCTGATATCGACGTGTTTGACATTGAGGTAGATGCAAAAGATCCAGAAGTTTTCATTCAAACTGTAAAAGCTATTGCGCCAACTTTTGGAGGTATCAACTTAGAAGATATCAAAGCTCCTGAGGCATTTGAAATCGAAAGAAGACTTAAAGAAGAATTAGACATCCCAGTAATGCATGATGATCAACATGGAACAGCCATTATTTCAGCGGCTGCGTTGTTAAATGCATTAGAATTAGCAAATAAAAAAATTGAAAAAGTTAAAATTGTTGTTTCAGGGGCGGGTGCTTCAGCTTTGTCTTGTGCAAAGTTATACAATTCATTAGGAGCAAAGTTGGAAAATATATTTATGTACGACTCTAAGGGATTGATTCACAAAGATAGAACAGACTTAGACGAGAATAAATTGTTCTTTGCCGTTCATAAAAAAGACCTTTCTTTTGAAAAAGCATTTGAAGGAGCAGATGTCTTTTTAGGATTGTCTAGAGCCGGATTAGTATCAAAAGACATGATTAAAAGCATGGGGAAAGATCCAATTGTGTTTGCGTTGGCAAATCCAGAACCAGAGATTTCTTACAAAGACGCAATGAGTACTCGTAATGACATTATCATGGCAACGGGTCGTTCGGATCATCCTAATCAAGTGAACAATGTATTGGGATTCCCATACATCTTTAGAGGTGCATTGGATGTTAGAGCAACTGTTATTAATGAAGAAATGAAGTTGGCAGCAGTTCATGCTATTGCAGCTTTAGCAAAAGAAACAATTCCAGAGGAGGTTATTGAAGCCTACAATGAGAAAAACATTTCATTCGGTAGAGAATCAATCATTCCTAAACCTTTGGATCCTCGTTTGATTTATTATGTTGCTCCAGCCGTTGCAAAAGCAGCAATGGAATCTGGCGTGGCAAAAAATCCTATCAAAGACTGGAATGAATATGAGTTAGAATTGAAGAATCGTTTAGGAATTGAAAACAAGTTGTTAAGAAACTTAACTGACAAAGTTCAACACAATCCTAAACGTGTAGTGTTTGCGGAAGCAGATAATATCAAAATTCTTAAAGCAGCTCAAACAACAAGTGAAGAAGGTGTTGCTTATCCTATTTTGTTAGGGAACAAGGCAATTATTGAGAATTTAATCAAAGAATATAGCTTGGACTTTAACGAAGTGACAATCATCGACCCTAAGTCAGATGAAGAAAAAGCACGTCGTGTAGATTATGGTAAGAAATTCTTTGAAAAGCGCAAACGTAAAGGAGTAACTGAATTTGAGGCTATTCAATACATGCGTGAACGCAACTACTTTGGTTCAATGATGGTAGATGTAGGTGACGCTGACGCGATGATTACTGGTTTAACACGTAATTACCGTACTTCTGTAAAGCCTGTTATTCAGACAATTGGATTGGAAAAAGATGTGAAAACCGTTGCGGGTGTTTATATTTTGAACATGAAACGTGGGCCATTGTTTTTAGCTGATACGACAATGAACATTGATCCTACTGCTGAGCAAATAGCTGAAATAACAGCCAATACGGCAAGAACAATGCGCAAGTTTAAAATTACACCTCGAATTGCCTTGTTATCTTATTCTAATTTTGGTTCTTCTCCAGGTGCAGATCCAGAAAAAATGGCAAAAGCAACTAAAATTTTACACGAAAATCATCCAACTTTGGTGGTAGATGGTGAAATTCAAGCAAACTTTGCTTTGAACGGTGACTTAATGAATGAGAAATTTAGTTTCTCACAATTAGCAAATAGAAAGGTTAATACATTAATTTTTCCTAATTTAACAGCCGGAAATATTTCTTACAAGCTGCTTTTGGAAGCAACAGGTGCAGATGCTATCGGTCCAATTTTGGTAGGACTTAAAAAATCAGTACATGTCTTACAAATGGGAGCGTCAGTAAGAGAGATTATTAATATGGTCAAAGTGGCCGTTGTTGATGCAGGAAGCAAATAAAAATGATAACACATTTAAACGGAAAACTCGTTGAAAAAAATCCAACCAACATCGTTATAGAATGTAACGGTGTTGGTTATTTTGTTGCTATTTCTTTGAATACTTTTTCAGGACTTGGTAACAATGAAGCTGTAAAAATCTGGACGAAACTCATTGTAAGAGAAGATGCTCAGTTGTTGTATGGCTTTGCTACTACTGAAGAGCGTGCGATGTTTGAAAACCTCATTTCTGTGTCTGGTATTGGACCTAACACTGCTATGATTATGTTATCATCGTTGGTTCCAGAAGAAATAGCACAAGCTATTTTGGTAGAGGATGTTAAGACTATTCAAAGTATCAAAGGTATTGGAGCAAAAACAGCACAAAGGGTTATTGTAGATTTGAAAGACAAAGTGGCTAAAATGAACTTTTCTTCAGAAAATCTTTTTGTGAAAGACAATACAAACCGTTTTGATGCGTTAACAGCATTAGTATCACTAGGATTTGATAAAAAAGCCGCTGAAAAAGCTATTGATAAAGTGGCTCAAGGTGATGATACAGTAGAAAAATTGATTAAAGAAGCATTGAAAATATTATAAGTGTTGAAAAATAAAACTCATCTACTTATGGGGAATTGGAATAGAGGCCTATTACTAGCCTCATTTTTTGTTATTGCATTGTCAGGAGTGTTTGCACAAAACGATTCCTTGCGCTACCCCGTGAACAAATCGTACGATCCTACTCATACGCAAAAACAAAGTTTCGACTTAGGCGATCCGTCTAATGTTAAAACTTCTATCGTTTATGACCCTAAAACGGGGAAATACGTTTTTAAAGAAACAATTGGAAATACTGATATGAATTTCCGCCCGCCGTCCATGATGACGATGGATGAATACCTTGAATATGAGCGTAGAAAGTCTTTAAATGACAACTGGAAAGATAAGATAGATCAGCAAACTAAAAATAGTCAACCTTTTGAGTTGCCTATCAAAATCAATAACAAACTGTTCAAAAGCTTCTTTGGTTCGGATGTAATATCAATCAAACCTCAAGGAACCGTGGAAATTGGGCTAGGGGTTAACTCTTCAAGATATGACAATCCGCTTCTTCCTGTAAAACAACGTAGAATTACGCGTTTTGACTTTAATCAAAACATCAACTTTAGTGTTGTTGGTCAAATTGGTACACGATTAAAATTAGGATTAAAATACAACACACAAGCTCAATTTGAGTTTGACAACCTTACTAAGCTAGAGTACAATGGTGATGAAGACCAAATCGTTCAAAGTATCGCCTTAGGAAATGTGTCTCTGAACTTGCCAACAACGTTGATACCAAGTTCTAAAACGTTGTTTGGTGCCAGCACTAAGTTGCGCTTTGGTCGCACAACTGTTGATTTAATCGCTGCTTCTGCAAAAGGGCAACGAAAAGAAATTAAAGTGGAAGGCGGAGCTCAAAAACAAAGCTTTGAATTGAATGCTGATCAATACGAAGCAAACCGTCACTATTTCTTGAATTTCTATCATCGCGATCACTATGATGAGGCAATGAAATCTTTACCAATTGTTAATTCAGGTGTGAACATTAGCCGCTTAGAAGTCTGGGTGACAAACAAAACAAATACGACAGAAAATACCAGAAACATTATTGCTTTCACGGACTTAGGGGAAGGGAAACCTGAAAATGTGCAAGGAACACCAGGTGGCTATTCTAACAGTGATTTACCAGATAACTCAGCAAATGCATTGTACCAATGGGCGTCTTCACAACCTGGTATTCGTGATTTCTCAAGTGCCGTTGGAACACTTGCTTCTCAGGCTATTGCTCCAGGCCCTTTTGTTCAATCAGTTGACTATGAAAAAGTGGAAAGCGCCAAAAAATTATTGGATGCAGAATTCACTTACAATGCGCAATTAGGATTTATTTCATTGAACACTCCTCTAAATAATGATGAGGTTTTAGGGGTAGCTTACGAATATACTTATAGAGGACAAACTTATCGAGTAGGTGAGTTGTCAACAGATGGTGTGGAAGGAACAGATGCAATCATTCTTAAATTGTTGAAACCAACCATGACAGACCCTAAAAATAAGCTGTGGAAATTAATGATGAAAAACGTGTATTCAATTGGTGCTTATCAAGTTGATCAAGTTGGATTCCGTTTGGATGTGTTGTATAATAATCCTGAAAATTCATTGTACGTACCATTCTTCCCTCAAGATGGATTAGACGATATACAAATTGTTACCATGTTGGAAATGGACCGATTAAACCAAATGGGACAACCTTTCTCTGATGGGGTGTTTGACTTTGTGCCGATGACTTTAAGTGGAAATCGCTTCGAAAATGGGGGAACAATCAACGCAAGAAATGGACGTGTTTATTTCTCTACAACAGAACCATTTGGTCGCGTTCTTGCTGCCAAAATGATTGAAAAAGGTATTCCACAAACAACAGTAGATCGCATTGCATTTACAGAATTGTACGATTCAACTAAAACAGCAGCTCAGCAAATACCATCTAAAAATAGATTCTTATTCAAAGGAGAGTATAAATCATCCATTTCAGGCGATATTCCGTTAAATTCATTAAATGTTCCAGAAGGAGCTGTAAAGGTTACCGCTGGCGGTGTGCAACTAACAGAAGGAGTTGATTATACTGTTGATTACAACTTAGGTCGTGTTCGTATTTTGAATGAAGGATTGTTAGCTTCTAACCAGCAAATCAATGTTTCAGTTGAGAGCAACTCCGCCTTCGGTTTCCAATCGAAATCGTTAATAGGTTCACGTGTAGCTTATCGTTTCAGTAAAGATTTCAATGTTGGAGCTACGTGGATGCGAATGATGGAACGACCGGTGACAAAAAAAATTGACTACGGAAGTGAGCCTTACAAAAACAACATCGTAGGATTTGATGTTCAATATAAAACAGAATTACCATTCTTAACGAAAGCAATTGACTGGTTACCTGTGTTATCAACCAAAGAGAAATCGTTTATGTCATTCTCAGGCGAGTTTGCTCATTTGATTCCTGGTCAACCACGTGCCATTTCTAAAAAAGGAATTTCGTATGTAGATGATTTTGAAGGTGCGCAATCTACGATTGACTTAGCAAGTAGTTTAAATGCTTGGTATTTAGCTTCATTGCCTCATGGACAACCGTCATTGTTTCCAGAGTCACAAGCAACAGGATTGAAGCGTGCATTTAATAGAGCAAAAACAGTTTGGTACCGGATAGACAACATCTTCTACCGTCAAGATGCAAATACTCCAACTCATATTGCAAATGACCCAATGGTCAATTCTGACAGTAGAACAAGAAACGTGAATTACAAAGATGTTTTCCCTCAACAAGATAATCAATATGGTACTTTGTCTAACTTGCAATTGTTAGAGTTGGCTTATTATCCTAAAGAAAGAGGGATGTACAACTACGATACAACAAGCATGATAGATGCAGATGGCCACTTTACCAACCCTGAAGATAGATGGGGAGGTATTATGCGTGCCATGACAACAACTGATTTTGAATTAGCAAACATCGAATACATTCAATTTTGGGTATTAGATCCATTTAATAAAGATGCTGAAGATGCAAATCCAAACACCTTGATGACAGGGGGGGATTTGTATTTCAACTTGGGAAATATCTCAGAAGACATTTTACCTGACTCTCGAAAAAGCTTTGAAAATGGCTTGTCACCAACAGGTACGCCTAATCCAAATGATATGGATACTACACTTTGGGCTCAAGTGCCTAATCATCAAGTGACTGTAAATGCTTTTGACAATAATCCTGCTTCTAGAATCAACCAAGACGTAGGTTTAGATGGCTTTAACAACGTTGCTGAACGTGCGCATTTTGCAGATTTTGTTAGCTGGGTGAATAATAACACAACCTTATCACCTGAAGCGAAAGCAAAATTATTGAAAGACCCTTCTTCGGATGATTATAATTATTACTTAGATGATAATTATGACCAGTTACAAATGGGAGTTTTAGATCGTTATAAAAAGTACAATGGTATGGAAGGAAACTCGCCAACACCAGAAATGTACGATACGATGAACACAAAAGGGTATAGCACTGTAGGACCTAGATTAGACCCTGATAGAGAAGATATCAATCAAGACAATAACTTACAAGAAACGGAAAATTACTTCCAATACAAGGTAAGCTTACGTCCACAAGACATGGTTGTTGGTACAAATTACATTACCAACAGACAAGAATATGTAAAAGGGAATGGAGTAAAAGAATACTGGTACCAATTTAAAATACCAGTTCGCGATTACCAAGATAAAATCAATGGCATCAGTGATTTCCGTTCAATTCGTTTTATGCGTATGTTCTTAAAAGGATTTGACGAAGAAGTGTTACTTCGCTTTGCTAAGTTGGAATTAGTACGTGGTGAATGGAGACGTTTTACACAAGATTTGAATCAACCTGGCGAAAATGTTGTAACAGACCCTAATTTGACAAAGTTTGATATTAGTGCTGTTAACGTTTCAGAAAACTCTGAGCGTAGTCCAATTAATTACGTTTTACCTCCAGGTATTGAACGTGAAATTGACCCGTCACAACAAGTGCAACGTCGTAGGAATGAGCAATCGTTAAGCTTGGAAGTGTGTGGCTTACAAGATGGAGACGCTAGAGCTGCATACAAAAACGTAACGCTTGATATCAGAGGGTATAAAAAGATGAAAATGTTTGTTCACGCTGAATCAAAAGTGAACGAAATCCCTTTAAATACCGGAGATTTAACTGCTTTTATTCGTTTGGGTACAGACTTTAATGAGAACTATTACGAATATGAAGTTCCGTTAAAACCTACTCCTTTCCAATCTACTTTGGATACGGATATTTGGCCTGCAGAAAACGAAATTGAGATTGTTTTTGAAGATCTTATTAATTTAAAGAAAAAACGCAACCAGTTGATTGAAGCAGGAAGTGCATCTGTTTCTTACAATTTAGAGTACGTTCTTTCAGATCCTAACTATTCTCAAAAACGAATTAAAATCAAAGGAAATCCAAACATGCAGGGAGTAAAAACCATTATGATTGGAATTAGAAACCCACGTAATAATGCATCAAATCCTTACCCAGATAATGGCCAACCGCTTTGTGGAATTGTGTGGGTGAATGAATTGAGATTAACAGATTTCGTTTCTGAAGGTGGGTCTGCTGCAATTGCTCAGTTGCAAGTTCAAGGAGCTGATTTCTTTAACATCACTGCTTCAAGTGCTTACTCAGGTTATAATTGGGGGGCTGTTGACAGTAGAGTAATGGAACGTCAACGCGAAGAAAGAATCAATGCTAACTTTAACTCTAATTGGCAATTAGGACAATTCTTTGGTAAAAAATTAGGCGTGTCATTGCCTTTCTTCTTTGGCTATTCAGTTGGTATTATCAACCCAGAGTTTGATCCATATAATCCTGATATTAAATTGAAGGAATATGACGATCGTGCTGAAAGAAGAAGACGTGCTAAAGAAGGGCAAGAGTTTACAGAACGCTTGTCGTATAACTTTACCAATGTTAGAACACAATTGAAAGCAGGAGCAAAACCAGCATTTTGGAGATTGGCTAACTGGTCTGCTTCTTATTCTTATTCAGAAGACTTGAAACGAGACTTTAATATCAAGTATGACCGAACAAAACTGTGGACGGGGAACTTAAATTACAATTATTCATTCCAAGCAAAACCGTGGGAGCCATTTAAAAATGTGTTCAAAAAAGACAAGTATAAAAAGTCAAAATGGTTGGCGTTGATTAGAGAAGCAAATATCTATTATTTGCCGAAGAATTTCAGTTTCTCTAATGATTTGTTGAGAAGTTACAACGAGCGACAAGTGAAAAACAATATCGTTCCGACTTATGAATTTAGACCAGTTTATATTAAACGCTTTACATGGAATAGATCGTATAATTTTGCTTACGATATTACACGCAACTTGAAGCTAACGTTTACAGCGAACAATCGCGCTATTTTCGAAGAAGCAGATGGTCAAGTGGATAGACGTCAAAATCCTGATTTGTACAGAGAGTTTAAAGATTCAATTCGTGTGCAAATGGCAACATTTGGTAGAACAGTTGACTACACTCACAACTATAATATCAACTACACATTGCCGTTGAATAAAATTCCAGCTTTAGATTGGACAACAGCTTCCATTGCTTACGGAGGTACTTACAACTGGCAACGAGCTCCATTGGCACAACAAGATTTTGGAAATACCATTCAAAATACAAGAACTATTAATGGACAAACACAGTTGAATTTTACAAGTTTGTACAATAAGATTCCATTCTTTAAAAAGGTCTTGGATGATGGAAGATCAACGCGTCAAATTGCTGGAAATAGAGTGAGTGTTGCCCGACCTAATGCTGGCCAGGCTAATCAAACAAAAGCACCAGCAGCTAAAGAGCCGTCTATTGAAGAAAAGTATCCTAAACCTGTTCCACCTAAACCGGAGAACGAAATGACTCCGAAAGAAAAGAAGAAATGGGACAAAGAGATTAAGAAATGGGAGAAAAAAGTTGAACGAGCTCGCAAACGTGCAGAACGCCAAAAGAACAATAAAGTGCATCCAGCAGCAGGTTTTGCAGCGAGATTGTTGATGACTGTCCGAAATGTTGGGGCTACTTATACTCAAAATGATGGTACCCTATTGCCAGGTTACGGGCGTGAATCCCATATTTTAGGATTTGATACCGGAGGTGGAGGTGCTCCATTAGCAGGATTTGTATTTGGTAAACAACGTTTCAGCGTAACAGGAAAAGATACAGGATTTGACTTTGCACAAGCTGCAGCTCAACGTGGTTGGTTGGTGAAAAATGAAAACATTAACAGACAATACACGAATACGCATACACAAAACATAGCGTTGCGCGCAAGTTTGGAACCAATTAAAGATTTAACAATTGAGTTAACAGCCACCCGTAACTATGGCAAAAATTCAACAGAATTCTTTAGATGGAACGAAACAACGGCTCAATATGAAGGTCAAAGTAGAGTAGATATAGCACAGGTTACTTACACCAACGTTTCAGTTGGTTCTGCTTTTGCTGTTTTAGGCAAATCAGATTATAGCTCGAAAATTTTCCAAAAAATGTTGGATAATAGAGTAGCAGTGTCTCAATTGATTGGCCAACAGAATGCGAACTCTATGCAATTAGGATCTGGGTATTACAAAGGTTACGGAGGAAGTCAACAAGAAGTGTTAATAGGCGCTTTCTTAACTTCTTATACAAATAGAGGTGTGAACGGCAAAAACATTAACCCTGTTAAGAACATTCCATTGCCAAACTGGACCATTAATTACAATGGATTGTCTAAGTTGGAGTTTATGAAAAAATACGTTCGTTCGTTCGTGTTAAAACATGGTTATAATTCAACAATTACTGTAGCAGGAATGCAAACGAACTTGAATGCTACGTTTGATGGAGATGGTAGTCCAACTTCTTTAGACATTAACAACAACTTCATTGCAGGAATGCAAGTTCAGAATGTTGCAATGACAGAACGTTTCAGCCCACTAATTGGTTTTGACGCAACATGGAATGTGAAGAAACAAGGGTTGATTACGAAGTTCGAAATTACGAAAGAAAGAAGTACGACTTTAGCTTTGAGCAATAATCAAGTAACTGAAATGTTAGGAACGACTTATGTTTTTGGTACAGGTTATCGTTTTGCAAATGTGAAATTACCTTTTGCTAAGAAGTTACCAGCAAGTGATATGAATTTCCGTTTTGATTTCTCATTACGCGATAACATAACGGTGATTCGCAAAGTGGTAGAAAACACCAATCAAGCTACTGCAGGACAAAAAATTATGTCAATTAAAGCATCGTTGGATTATGGAGTAGGTCGTTTCTTGATTGTTCAATTGTATTATGATCAAACATTGAATACACCTAAGATTGCCACTTCTTATCCAACAGGTAATATGAGTACAGGTATTAAACTACGCTACAATTTAGCAGGTATTCAATAAATTCCATTTCTTTTTAAGCTTAAAGCGTTCTTTGTTAGATTGATACATTGGACGCTTTAAGCTTTTTTTATGTCCGTTTACTCAATAATAACTACCATTGGAGTTGTTTGTACAGATATATTTATTTGTTTTTTTGTTTTTTTAAAAAAACTTGATTATATTTGAACATTGAAATTAAATTTGATAGTCATGAAAAAACAAATTACGGTATTATCTGGACTTTTGTTATTCGCGGGAGTATCTTTCGGTCAAACGATGAACACTTCTGGTTTAGAATTAACTAGAGCTCAGCAAAAAATCAGCCTTTCAAAAGGTGCAACTAAAGTTGTTAACAACACAACAAAAGCAGGGACAGTTAAATGGCAAGATGATTTCTCAACTCCTTCTAACTGGTCACTTGGTACGCAAGGTCAAGGATCATTTGTTATTGGTACTTGGACTGGAAACGGTAACCAATACATCGGTGCAATGGCTTCTACATCTGCAGCAAACGGTTATGCGTATTTTAATGGTGTACAGTACTTGCTTAACTCAACAGCTACAGCTCAAGATGCATGGGTTGAATCTGGTTTAATTGACATGACAGGTGAGACTTTCGCAAGAATCACTTTTGAACAACGTTATAGAGCGTTCAACACTGACGTTACTACAGTTGAAGTTTCTTTAGATGGTGGTACAACATGGGCGGAATCTCAAGAAGTAAACGCTGATGTTCCTACAAATGACCCTTCTATTCAAACAACAGAAGAGCTTGTTTTCGCTGTAAACGGTTCAGCAACAGTTAAGTTACGTTTCAGATGGGCAAACTCTAGCACAAGTGCTCAATACGGTTCTGGTTACGGATGGATGATTGACGATGTGAAAGTTTGGACATTAGATGACGCTGACTTAGTGTACACTTACGGTTTCTTCCATTCAGAAGGTTACCAATATTCACAAACTCCAACAACTCAAGTTCAACCAATTACAGTTCGTGCTGGTGTTAAAAACATAGGTGCTAATGCATTGACAAACGTGAAATTGAACTTAGGAGGTGATTACGCTGGTGTTTCTTCTGCTGTAACATTGAACACAATGGGCGTTGATACATTAGAAGCTTTGTTTACTCCAAACCCTATTATTGGTGATTACGTTGTAACAACTGCTTTGACAATGGATCAAACAGATGATAACCCAGCGAACAACGACTTCTCTAAAGATGTTAAGTTCTCTGTGTCTAACTTTACTTATGCTGTTGACAAAGGAGCTCCTTATTCTGATTTCCCATTGTACAGCTTAGCTGTTGGTGGTAACCCAGTTGTTATTACAGGTGTTGGTACTTCTTACGACGTGGTTGCTAGCCAAAAAGTATATGGTTTAGACTTTATGTTGTACAAAGACGCTACAGATCCTGACGTTGCTACAGCTATCGGTGCAGAAGTTTTTGCTGAAATTTACAGATACAACCCAAATGCAACAAGCTTGCAAGATTATTGGATTGGTCCAATGGGTGAGTCTGATATCTTTACAGTTGAGTCAGCTGCTGATATTAACGTAATGAAATCTTTAGCTTTCAATACTCCAGTTCAATTGAACGCTGGTGAAACTTACTTAGCATTGATTAAATTCGCTGGTTCTGAGCACATCGAATTCGCTGCTGGTGCTGGTAAATTAAAAACTAGCCAAGCATGGATGTCAGTTCAAGGTAGCCAAACTTGGGGTACTTTTGATGAAATTCCAGTTGTTCGCATGAACTTCGACCCTGCAATGTCTGTTGCTAAAAATACTGAAGCTGTTTCTGGTGTTTCTATCTTCCCTAACCCTGCAACTGAAGCTGCTACAATTCAATTTAACTTGAAAGAAGCTTCTAATGTAACTATTAATGTAGTTGACGTAACTGGTAAAACAGTTCAAACTATCGTTAAGAAAGCAGTTGCTGGTACTAACAATGTAGAAGTTAACGCTGAAACTTTAGCTACTGGTGTTTACACTGTAGTTATCAACGCTAACGATTCAAAAGTTACTCAAAAATTGACTGTTAAATAATCAATTTTTTGTATAAATTTGAGCCGCTATCTTTGGGTAGCGGCTTTTTTTATTGTGTATGAATTGGAACTTAGAACCTTCTTGGAGCAATAGATTGAAAGATGAATTTGATAAGTCTTATTTTCAATCGCTTCAACAATTTGTAGTTGAAGCATATCATCAACGACCAAATGCAATTTTCCCTCCACAGGAACTTGTCTTTAGGGCTTTCAATGCTTGTCCTTTTTACGAAGTTAAAGTAGTCATTTTAGGACAAGATCCGTATCCTACAAAAGGTCACGCAAATGGTTTGTGTTTTTCTATTAATCCTGATGTGCGTCCTTTTGCTAAAAGTCTTCAAAATATCTTTGTCGAAATCAAAAATGATTTGGGAATTGATATTCCTGAAAATGGTGATTTATCTCGCTGGGCAAATCAAGGTGTCTTACTATTGAATGCTATTCTTACAGTGGAAGAAGGATTGCCTCAAAGTCACAAAGGGAAAGGTTGGGAATCATTTACTGATGCGGTTATTCAACAAATTTCTGATCAAAAAGAAGGTGTGGTATTTTTGCTTTGGGGGAATTATGCAAAGATGAAGGGTAAAAACATTGACCGCTCAAAACATTTAGTCTTGGAGGCTAATCATCCTTCTCCTTTGAGTGCGAACAGAGGTGGTTGGTTTGGTTGCAATCACTTTAGCTTGGCTAATGCTTATTTAAAATCGATAAATAAAGACATAATTCATTGGTAACACCTGTTTTTCACGAAAAATTACTACTATTAAATCATGAAACTAACGAAAGAAAATCTAAAACTCTTATTAAGTCTGCCTGTTATTGTAGCTGCTTTGGGCTATTTTGTTGATATTTATGATCTTTTATTGTTCTCCATTGTTAGAATTCCAAGTCTAAAAAGCATGGGCTTAGATGTTGATGCTTATGGAACAATGATTTTAAATTGGGAAAAAACAGGTTTGCTTTTAGGTGGTATTTTGTGGGGCGTTTTTGGTGATAAAAAGGGACGACTTTCGGTACTTTTCGGTTCTATTTTGGTCTATTCTTTAGCGAATGTTGCATGTGGTTTGCTACCTCATGTTGACTTTATGGAAAAGCAAAACGCATATGCACTATTTCGATTTATTGCAGGTATCGGATTGGCTGGTGAGTTAGGTGCAGGTATCACACTTGTTTCGGAGTCTTTGCCAAAAGAATTGCGAGCTATAGGCACTTCTATTGTTGCTGGTTTTGGCTTGCTTGGTGCTGTTGTTGCTAGCTTGACTGCTGACTTAGCTCCAGACTGGACGATTTCTTATTTTATTGGTGGTGCGTTGGGATTGGTGTTGCTAATCCTTCGAATAGGTGTTGTTGAATCAGGGATTTATAAAGACATAAAGCGCAATGCCTCCGTTTCTAAAGGAAATTTCTTCCTGTTTTTTACCAATTACAACCGCTTTGTGCGTTATGCTAAAAGTATTGCTATTGGACTGCCTACTTGGTTTTGTATCGGTATCCTCGCTGTTTTAAGTAATCAAATTGGAGCTGCTTTGGGCATTGTTGAACCTGTTGATCCAGGAAAAGCGATTCTGTGGGCCTATGTTGGGATATCTGTTGGAGATTTTGCGAGTGGGTTTCTAAGCAATTGGTTGCAATCGCGTAAAAAAGCTGTTTTTTATATGATGTTGTTTACAATTGTTGGGGTATTGTTAATGCTTTTTAGTGGTATAAAATCTGTCGAAGCTTATTATTTTTATTGCGTTTGGTTGGGATTAGGTACTGGTTATTGGGCCTTGTTTGTGACGATGGGAGCAGAACAATTTGGTACAAACATTCGAGCTACTGCTGCCACAACAATTCCTAATATCGTACGAGGGTTATTAGTTGTTATGATTTTACTTTTTAATCATTTTAAAGAAACAACTGGTGTAATTGAAGCAGCGGTAATTGTTGGTGTATTGGCTTTTGGCCTTGGGATTTATTCAACATTAACTGTTCCTGAAACACATAACAAAGACTTGGATTTCATTGAATAACATTAAGAAATTGATTGCGATTTATTTCATGTTTTCTTTTGTTTTTTTGAAATTTTATTA
>CAZOKJ010000017.1:0-49049 GCA_964580465.1 uncultured Fluviicola sp.
AGGGTTAAATGTTGGGGTAACTAATGGAGAAACCGTAACAATCACTTGATCAGTTGTAATACATCCAGCAGCACTCGTACCTGTCACAGTATAAGTAGTTGTAGTGCTTGGAGATGCTGTAACTGTTGCTCCAGTTGTGCTACTTAATCCTGCTGCAGGCGACCACGTGTATGTTGCAGCACCTGTAGCAGTTAATGTTGTTGATCCACCTGTACATATTGTTTTATCAGGCCCCGCATTAACAGGCGTATTTGGGTTAACGGTAATACATTGGTTTTGCGTATAAGTACATCCAAAGTTATCAGTTACTGAGTAAGTATAGCATGAGCTACCTGCAGATGTTGGTGTAACGGTAGCCGTAGTTGTTCCTGTTGTTGTTAATGTTGGATTTGCAACCCATCCTTGAGAAACGATAGAGGGTGTAAAAGAACCTGTTGCAGCTGGTACAGTAAAATCAACATCCCAATTAAAAATATAGCCATCATCAGCTCCTAAATGGTCTGTTACTTGAATAGTCCAAGCTCCATTTAGAGGACAACCAATCAGATTTGTGAAGGGATCAACAGGCATGTAGTTTCCTGGAGCTATTGAATTCCACGCAGGAGTTCCAGCTGTAACGGTTGGACCACTTACCAAAAGTGTTGTTGCTGATGGAGTAAAACAATAATCGAAACCAGTTCCTGGTCCAGAAGTTACATCATCAATAGGACTTCCTAAATATGTTCCTCCCCCACCTGGATATGCTTTTAATTGCATTTGTTGTCCATTGGGACAAATAATTTTAAAATCTAAATCTCCCATATAAGAATGCTCTAGATTTAAACAAATATTAGCAATATCATTTACTGAGGTAACTATTTGTCCTGCATTAAAACAATTCACCGTTATAGCTGTTGAATATGACACTCCTGATCCATCAGGCAAAAAGGTAATCCCAGATACAGGTGGCGTACAGTTAGGCACATAAGGTGTCATAGTAACTGTTGACCCCAAGTTGGATGACTGCCCTAAACAAATAGGGTTTGGTGTTGCTGTAGTAGCAATTGTTGGTGTTGTAGAAACTTGAACAATGGCAGAATAAGACATTGTTGTAAAACAACCATTCGCGTCGGTAACAGTTAAAAACACTTGATAACTTCCAGATGTAGAATAGCTATATGTTATATTTTTTCCTGTTAAAGTTGTTCCATTTCCCATATTCCATGAATAGGTATATGGTCCTGTTCCACCCGTTGCGGTAGTTGCTGCAAAACTTACTGATTGTCCTTGGCATAATTTAATGAGTCCTCCAGCTATTGCAGGTGTCGTACTAGCAATGCCAGATGTTATAGTGGGACAAGGGACTGAACAAGAAATCGACGCAACCCAACCAGCATAATTAGTTGAACCATCTGAAGTAAAACGAAAGGTAACACAACCTGTTGTATTAGATGTTGTTGCTTGCACCAATCCTGGACCAGAAGTACCAGTATAAACTCCTAGAGAAGGTGCACTTGTGGAGTTTCCATCATAAATGTATAAGAAATCCCAACTATTTTCAATATCAAACGAAGTAAAATTAACCTTTATTTTTGCACCAGGAGTCGATGGACAAATGGTATAAACAAGGTTTTGACTATTTGAGTAATTACCCGTCCCTCCATTATCATAAAATGTACCCGAACAAGCAGAAATAGAACCATTGCTCATATTATAAGTTTGCCCAAAACCTATAAAAGAAATTGCAACTAGTAAAATGGATACCAAGAAGCTTTTTGTAGTTAGTGTCGTTTTCATAAGTGTCATTTGCTATTTACGGGACATTATTGTTTTTTGGTCTATAATATAAATAATGTAGTCTGCACCATTTAACTTATACACTTGAATGTTTTCTTGTGGAAAAAAACGATACTTTAAAGGATTGAAATTGCTACTATTGTAATCATCTAAAAACTCTTGCACACTGATATATGATCCGTTTTTAGACAACAATGGAACTTCAGTTAGCGGCGCTAATTCTGAATATTTATTATGATCTACTTTTTCAACTTTAAATCCAAAATCAATGTATTTATCCATTAATTCGAGTAAAGTCATGCCATTACTTGCTTGCAAATTGTACCATTCTTCTCCATAAATTTGAATGATTTTTTCAGTGTTTTTAAGGCTTTGTGCAAATAAAGAATCTGCCATCATAAAAAAGCAGAACAATAGTAGATACACTGTTTTCATATAATCATTTTATTTGTTTTCGTAAGCATCACTTATAGTGATTAATTAATCTGTAGACGTTAAAAATAAATAAAAAGTTGCTGTTTTCAAAATAAATTTAACAGCTTTTTTACAAAAAAATATAAAACATTAGTTATTAATGGATTATATTTCTCCCATTTTCCACAAACCTAACTTTTGTTCTTTGTGTTATTTTCAGTAATTTTGGATTACGAAACCATCATGCAACAACGAAAAATCATACACATCGATATGGATGCATTTTATGCATCGGTTGAAGAGTTGGATTTTCCTGAATTAAAAGGAAAACCATTGGCTGTTGGTGGGTCAAAAGAAAGAGGCGTTGTTGCAGCTGCTAGCTATGAAGCTAGAAAATATGGTGTAAAATCTGCTATGAGTTCAAAAATAGCTGCTCAAATGTGTCCTGATTTGATTTTTGTGCCACCTCGTTTTGATCGCTATAAAGAAATTTCCACTCAAATTCATCAAATTTTTAGACGTTTTACAGACATCATCGAGCCTTTAGCCTTGGATGAAGCTTTTTTGGATGTTACATTTAACAAGCAAAATATGCCATCTGCGACAATCATTGCACAGCAAATTAAAACAGCAATTAAAAACGAGTTAAACCTTATTGCCTCTGCTGGTGTTTCTTACAATAAGTTTTTGGCTAAAATGGCTTCTGATCAAGATAAACCAGATGGTCTTTATGTGATAAAACCTGAAGATGCCGAAGCTTTTTTAGAGCAACTTCCTATTGGTCGATTTTTTGGAGTGGGAAAAGTGAGGGTAGAAAAATTTTTAAAACTTGGAGTAACAACTGGAAAACAACTCAAAGAGCTACCACGTGGCTTTCTCATCAATGAATTTGGGAAATCGGGTGCCTATTTCTACGAAGTATGTAGAGGCATTGACAATCGCCCTATTCAAGTTGAACGAGAACGAAAAAGCCTTGCTTATGAAAAGACTTTTGAGCAGGATATTACGCAATTGCCAAAATTTCAGCAGGAAACAGTTGCTATTTTACAAGGTTTATGGAACCGTTATGAACGCTTTGAAAAAATTGCCAAAACGGTGCAATTAAAAATAAAATTCAATGACTTTAGATCCATAACACGCTCCATTACTTCTATTCATGGGTATACGCAGATAGAAGACATCAAACAAGCTGTTGATGAGTTGACAACAGCAGTATTTCCTTTAGAAAAGCCTGTGCGTTTGATAGGTATTCAATTGAGTAACTTCGTAGATGAGATTGCTCCACAAGGTTTGCAATTGACATTGGATTTGTAAACAACTATTCTTCTGTTTCCTCTGGCAAGCCCACAAACTTAAACTTAGCAATGGCTTCGATGTGACTTGTATGTGGAAACTGATCCACTAAAGACACTTTTTCAAGTTCATAACCTGCCTTTCGCAAACTGTCAGTGTCACGAGCTTGTGTGCTAGGATTGCAAGATACATAAACGATATTTTTTGCTCCTAAATCAATCACTTTTCTTAATGTTTTAGGCGCAATACCTGCTCTTGGTGGATCTAAAATAATAGTTGTAATACGTCCCACAAATTCAGGGTGTTCTTTTAAAAATTTTCCAACATCAGCGGCATAAAACTCAACTGTTGTCAAGCCATTGCGTTTTGCATTTCTACGCGCGTCTTTAATAGCTTCTTCAACAATATCAACACCAACAATTCTAACATCATTTCTGCGTGTAGCCAATAGTTGACCGATGGTACCTGTTCCACAAAACAAGTCCATGACAATATCATTTTCTGGAACTTCTTCTTCAAAAACATAATCCAATGCTTTCATATAAAGTAACTCAGCACTTTTTGGATTTGTTTGAAAGAAGCTTTCCATCGAAATTTCAAATGATAAACCAAGTAATTTTTCAATCACAATCGGTTCACCAAAAATCAATTTACAACTTCCATTTTCAATTTTAGAACGATCGGCAACATCATCATTAATTGTATGTTGAAAACCTGCAATACGATTACCGAACAATTCTTGCAAATAGCTTCCAAAAGCAATTACATCAAACTTTTCTAAATCTTCAGAAGATGTAACTAAGTTCACTAACAATTGATTTTGTTCAAACGATTTTCGAACGATGATGTGTCGGAAAAATCCTGTTTTCTTTGGTGGATGCCAAGCTGGTAAATCAGTTGCTTTTAAGAAATCACGAATTTGAATGAGTTTTGTTTCCCATTCTTCATCAAACATACCACTTGGTTTTGCTAGATTTTCAACTTTCCACCATGTACCTCTACGTTTAAATCCAACAGCAAAAGCATCATCTATGTCCTCGCCCGTTTCCATGTTATGTTCAATAGATGAAAAACTATACTCCATTTTATTACGATAGAAATAAATAGAAGGCGAAGAAATAAACGCATCAAATTTATCTGCAATATCCTTGATGTAGCCAAGTTTACGGTACACATCTAAGGTGCTATCTATTTTTGCTTTCTTTTGCTCTTCAATCGGCACATAGATATAAGGAGCACCCGAAATCTCTTGGAAATCACTTACAACTTCAACAGGGGAGCGTTCAATAACCTGAATTAATTTTGCTTCGCAATAGCGTTTTTTCTTAACATCTACTTTTGCTTGTACCAATTGACCAGGAAAGGCATTGCCAACAAAAACCACGTAATCACCGTTTTCTGTTGGGACTTTTGCTACTCCATTACCACCAAACGCATATCCTGTGATGCGAACTGTTATGATTTCTCCTCTATGAAACATGAGTGATGAATATAAATATAAAACACTGATTTTTAAATCATCCCACGAATAATCCCTTTGTCAGATGTTTCGATGAATTCAATAATTTCTTTTGCGTATTGTGAATCGGGCATTTGTTCTTTCACAGCCAAAACGCCTTTCGATACGTTTGTATTTAACACAAAAATAGTACGGTAAGTGTCTTCTATTTCACGGATTGCCTCGTCTGAAAAACCTCTTCTTCTAAGTCCAATAGAATTTACACCAGCAAACGTAATTGGCTCTCGAGCTGCTTTCACATACGGCGGAATATCCTTTCTCACCAATGTAGCGCCAGCAACAAAAGCATGTTTGCCAATTTTCATGAATTGTTGTGTTCCAACATTTCCTTCTAAAATAGCATAATCCTCAACAATACAATGACCAGAAAGTCCAACATAAGAAGCTAAAATACAACCATTTCCAATTTGACAATCGTGTGCAACATGCACATAGGCCATAATTAAACAATTGCTACCTATACGAGTTACCCATTTATCTTTTGTTGCCCTGTGAACAGTCACACACTCGCGAATTTTAGTATTATCACCAATTTCGACCGTGGTGTCTTCTCCTTCAAATTTTAAATCTTGAGGCACAGCAGCAATCACCGCACCTGGAAAAATTTCACAGTTCTTTCCTATTCTTGCTCCTGAATAAAGCACAACATTGGAATGAATAATCGAATTGTCACCGATAATCACGTTGTCTTGAACCACGGTAAAAGGTCCAATTTCTACATTCGCTCCTATTTGAGCCTTGTCTGAAACTTGAGCAAGTGGACTGATCATACTTATTCTTTATCTTTAATAATTTGAGCCAACATTTCTGCTTCACTCACTAATTGGCCATTCACATAAGCTCTACCTTGCATGTTAACCAATCCGCGACGAATAGGTGATAATAATGTCAATTCAAAAACAACAGTATCTCCAGGGATAATTTTTTGTTTGAACTTAACATTATCTATCTTCATAAAGTAAGTTGAATATAAATGAGGTTCATCTACTTGATTGAGTGCAAAAATACCACCTACTTGAGCCATCGCTTCCACTTGAAGTACACCAGGAAAAACTGGGTTACCAGGGAAGTGACCTGTAAAAATTGGCTCATTCATGGTGATGTTTTTAATCCCTACAATCGAATTTTCTGTAATTTCAATGATACGATCAACCATTAAAAACGGGAAACGGTGAGGTAACATTTTTTCAATTGCATTGATGTCAAATAAGGTCTTCGAAAGATCAAATTTACGTCCTCCTTTTTCTTGTTTTTTAATTTGTTCTTTTAAAACTTTAGCAAATCGCACGTTTCCGGAGTGACCAGGACGAGCTGCTAAAATATGCCCTTTAATTGGTTTACCAACTAAAGCTAAATCCCCAATAATATCAAGCAATTTGTGGCGAGCAGGTTCATTTTCGTACTGTAATTTAGTACTATTTAGTACACCAATACCTTCCACTTTAATTTGTAAATCTTCTTTTCCTAACAACTTCGCTAAGCTGTCCAACTCTGCTTGAGAGATATTTGGTCTTTCAACCAATACGATAGCATTATCTAAATCCCCACCTTTAATTAAGTTGTTCTTAGCTAAAAATTCCAATTCACGTAAGAACACAAAAGTACGACACTTAGAGATATTTGGTATAAATTCAGAGAGATTATAAATCGTTGCATGTTGCGTACCTAAAACAGGCGAATTATAATCCACCATCACTGTTAAGCGGTATTCTGAATCAGGAACTGCTAAAAATTCGATTCCTTTTTCAGGATCTTCCCATTTGATATTTTCTTCTAAAACAAAATAATCTCTTTCAGCCTGTTGCTCTTCGTAACCAGCCGCTTCAAAAGCCTGAACAAACAAATGAGAAGAACCGTCCATGATTGGAATTTCCGGACCGTCTAATTTTATCAATGCGTTATCAACATGGCAGCCATACAAAGCAGCTAACAAATGCTCTGTAGTATAAACACGTGCTCCATTTGCCTCTAAAGTAGTCCCACGATCAGTAGCTACTACTAAATCAGCATCTGCCTTAATAATTGGCGAACCTTCCAAATCGACACGTTGAAATTTATACCCATGATTTTCAGGTGCAGGGCAAATCTCCAAAGTTACTTTTTCCCCTGTATGTAATCCAACTCCCGACAGCGTTACGACGCTTTTAAGTGTACGTTGTTTTTCAGACATGTTATGATTCTGCTTTAGTTAATTCTTTAATTTTTTTATCTAGTTCTTGAAGTTTATTCAAGATAAAAGGCAATTTTCTAAACCCAAAATAAGACTTTTTAAAATCTTCGATTGGAATACCTGGCGCTCCCATCAATGTTTCAGGCTTTTTAACTGAATTTGGAATACCCGATTGCGCAACAATCATTGTTCCATCAGCAATGGTGATGTGTCCAGAAATACCAGCTTGTCCACCAATTAGCACTCGGTTTCCAATTTTAGTTGAACCCGCCACACCAGCTTGAGCAGCCATAGCTGAGTTTTCTCCAACATGAACATTGTGAGCTACTTGACATAAATTATCAATTTTCGCACCTTTATGCAAAACAGTTGCCCCCATTGTGGCTCTATCCACACAAGTATTAGCCCCTACATCCACATTATCTTCTATGATGACAATACCAATTTGAGGCACTTTGCTAAACACGCCATTTTCATCTGGACTAAATCCAAAACCATCGGCACCAATCACCGCACCAGCATGAATCGTACAATTGTTTCCAATTTGACATTCAGCATAGACAGATACATTTGGATGGATAACCGTGTTATCTCCAATTTTAACATTGTCGCCAATGAAACTATTAGGGTAGATAACAACATTATTCCCTATTTGAGCTCCTTCTGAGATATATGCATTCGCTCCAAGATATAAGTTTTCACCAACCTTTGCAGAGGGAGCAATGTAAGAATTTGGCTCAATCTTTGGGTGTTTGCGTTTCATTTGATCATAGAATTCCAACAACTTAGCAAAACAAGCGTAAGCATTATCCACTTGAATTAATGTCAACGTTGATGGCAATGGCTTAGTGGGTGTGAAATCATTGTTTACAATACACACACTAGATTCCGTAGTATAAATATACTCTTCATATTTAGGGTTAGCTAAAAATGATAGTTTTCCTTTACTTCCCTCCTCAATTTTTGCTAAACCATTTACGATCACAGTTTTATCTCCTGAAATTGTTCCATTTAATATCCCTGCAATTTGTTCTGCTGAAAATTCCATATTTCAAAAATATATAAAAATGTAATAGAAAATACAATCTATTACATAAATACGACAAAATAATTAAATTAATTCGTTATCGTTTGCAATCTTTTGCCTTATCAGCAACAAAATTGGATACTAAAATCTTATTGCGATACCAAATTGATTGCATTGCAATGGTATCATTATTGTGCTTAAACTCCAACCAGTGTTCTACCTTAGGTCGCGCTTCAAAATTTGACTTTTCAAAGTTAATTCTTCCCGATTGCACCAACTCTTTGCGAATTTGTTTTACATTTTGAATTCCAATTGCTTCCATTTGGCACGTTACAATAGCAGTTGAATCAGGATACACCAAATATTCATCTTTAGGAATAGATAAGAATTGTCCATAACCTGAAGTAGTGTTTTTCACATCGAAAGCAGATTTTTCACCAATTTTTACTTCAGAAATAAAGCTTTCATTAGGAAGTGTAAAGTAAAATTGGTACGTTCCTTTTTGATCAAATGATTTTTCGATAACATACACTTTGGATTCACCACTTTTGTTGCTCATTTTGAAATTTAACTTTCCATCATTCAGCACCGAAATAATATCCTCTTTGGTTAATCCTTTTGATTGCATTAACTCCCACTCCACATCGCTTACAGTTAACAAACGATCTAGTACCATGTTCTTCACACGGTTAGATGGAGTCCAAGAGCAACCACGATTTGGCAATAAAAAAGCAATAACAAAAACTCCAATTGCAAATCCTATTCCATAGTATTTTAAGCGCTTTACAAAACTACTAGCCATTCAAAAAAATTTATGCAAAGTTAACTAAAAATCTAAAATAATAGCGTATTCTTGCAGTGTGTTGCAGTTCTGAATTGAAATCGAATGAAAAATCGAACGAAAGTAACGAGTATTTAAAATAAAAATCGTAATTTTGTGTTCATGAACAAGCGAATAATCACCCTAATAGTTGCAATGATTGTCATTGTTTTGCTCGATATCAGTTTTGGCCAAGGTTGTTCTCAATGTAAATTAATCTCTGAACAATCAGCTGAGGCAGGCGAAGCTTCATTTGCAACTAACATCAACAAAGGAATTTTATTCCTATTAGCTATTCCTTATGTAATCTTAGCAATTGCTTTAAGAAAACACATCGTCAAGCTTGTAAAAAACCTATTTGGTTCTGCTTCTTAATAATCCATTCTTTTTTATCCCATGAAGTATCTTATTATTGGACTTGGAAATCCTGGTGAAAAATACGCCAATACGCGACACAATATCGGTTTTAAAGTAGTTGAAGCTTTCGCTAAAGAACAAGGAGCAAGTTTTAAGATTGACAAAACGGCAGAAGTAGCACATGCAAAATTTAAAGGTAGAACAATTGTTTTAATCAAACCGACTACTTTTATGAATTTGAGTGGAAAAGCTGTCAATTATTGGATGCAAGCTGAAAAAATTCCTTTAGAAAACATATTGGTTATTACGGATGACTTAGCTTTACCATTTGGAAAGTTACGCATGAAGGGAAAAGGTAGTGATGGTGGTCACAATGGTTTAAAAGATATTCAAGCTGTTCTCAAATCACAAAATTATGCTCGTTTACGCTTTGGCGTTGGGAATGATTTTCACAAAGGACAACAAGCTGATTATGTCTTAGGGGAGTGGACAGCCGAAGAAAATGAGCAATTAGAAGAGCGCATCAAAATTGCAACCGAGTTTATAAAGGGATTTTCTACAATTGGGTTAGAAATGACCATGACCAACTGGAACAATAAATAAAACTACTTCATCAATTATTTTCATCGTATCCATGTTGAATGTATTCTTTTTTAGCATTGGTGTTGACGAAGTATTTTTTTGAAACTTCAATATATGTTTCATTAAAACCTGGTAAATAATTAATACCTAAACACATGCCCAAATGTCCTCCAATAGCTACTTGTTTTGGATTGGATTCGTAAATTGATTTCACTCGTTCTACATATTTATTGAGACGCTCTTTATGGTAAAATCCTGAAGCTGGAATTTTGTCTCCAAACAAATAATTCCATTTCCATTGCATCATTCCATCAGTAATATAAATAGCCTTAACATCAAGTTCATCAGCTTTGTTGTAAAAAGCTTCAAATGCTTTGGTTTCATTCACTCCTGCATCAAACCAATCAAACGCAAATCGATTAGCTACACCAACACCAGCAACAGAAATAAAAGAGAGCAAAACAAGCACATACAAAGTCACCTTGTGTTCCTTGTTTTTACTTATAAAATAAAACAGCCAAAAAAGTAAACCGGTAAATAGACCTATCCAATACCTTGGCGCTGGCAAACGCACCGTTGACACCATGAATAGATAGAGAAGCACAACCACTGCAATAAAAACAACAATACGCAGTTCCTTAAAGCGTTCTTTTGCACTTGCCCAAACAATGAATCCTGCAGCGAGAACTAAAAACGAATTTATCAAAATGTCCCACCAAAGCGGACGTTCCATGTTCATTCCATAATAATGTAAGCCACTAAACCCTGCAACAATGCCCTTCTTTTGACCTTGAAAATGTGTTTTTTGTGCTTGCCAATCAAGAATTAATGTTGGTTTTTCCCAAGCAACGTCAGTATTGGTTCCAAAATACTTAACCATTCCTATTGTTAAAACAGCACTCACTCCGATGATTATTCCAGACTTTAGCAAAGAAGGCAATTTAAAAAACCAAGCTGCAATAAAAGGCAAAATTGCCAAAAGAATAAATACATGACTTTCATATAATAGCCCAATAAGAATACCTATAATAATCAACGTTTGATTGCCTTTCGATGGTTTAACCGTGTAATAATAAGCCATTGCTGCCAACACAAAAGCTGTTAAATATCCACCTCTTACCATCATTCCCCACAGGTACCAAGTAGGAAACATTACAACTAAGACAAGTAGCATCCACTTTATTCGATTATTCAACTGGTGGAGTGAAATGGCTTTAAAAATGTAGACCAATCCCAAACTATACAAAAGCAAACCACCCAAACGTAAAGACCAAATAGAAGCTCCAAAAATAGCCTCGAACAATGCAACGGGAATTACTTCAAAAGTTGAAAGTCCATAGTTTTGTCCTGCAAAATAAATAGGAAACTGTTTACCAGCCAAAAGTTCTTGCGCCATGATTCCGATAATTGCCTCATCTCCATCAAAATGAAAATGGTCAGAGAGAAACAACGGAATCCTAACCAAAATAGACAAAGCAAAAAACACCATCCATAAGCCTGCGAACCGTACAGTTGGTTGATTTGAAACAAATGACCATTTTTCTTGATTATTCATACTTGCTTTGTTATTATTTTAGAAGGTTATTCATTACATTTTTAAATACAAGTTGTTAAAAGTACAAACTTTTAAGTCAGAAAACGCACTAAATCAAATAAAAAAAGCCGCTCCCCTGTAGCTGGAGCGACTTTTTAACGACAATAGATATTTGTTGTTTTTGTAGAATGCTACTTTTTGAGAAGATTATTTAGATAATTCTTCTTTAACCAAAGCAGAAATAACTTTTCCATCTGCTTTACCAGCCAATTCTTTTGTTAAAACGCCCATAACTTTCCCCATATCTTGAGGTCCAGCAGCGCCAACAGATTGAATGGCTTTTTGAACTTCTGTTCTAATCTCATCTTCAGAAAGTTGTTTCGGCATGTATTCTTCAATTACTTTCGCCTGAAACATCTCTTCATCAGCAAGATCTTGACGTCCTTGTTCCACATACAAATTGTATGTGTCTAAACGTTGCTTATACAATTTCAAAACAATTTTAGCCGCAACTTCATCCGTTACTTCTGAATTAGCTCCAGAAGTTGCTTCCAACATTAATTTTGATTTAATGTCACGCAATGCAGCCAAGCGTTCTTTCTCCTTGGCTAACATTGCTGCTTTTATGTCTGCATTAATTTTGTCTGTAAAACTCATATTAATCTACATTATCATGTAAAAAGGAATTACCACCTCTCAATCTACCTTCACCATTTTCATCTCTACCAACAGAATAACGAGAAGAAGATGCATCAGAGCTATAACTGTTGTGTTGATCAAGAGCAATATTACGACGAGCGTAAGCAGGCTCTTTTTCCAATTCTAAAACGCCATCCGCCTTTTTCAAACGAGCTGTGTATTCATGAATACGATTCATGCGCTCTTGTTGTTTGCGTTGTTGTTCCTCTGGAGACAAAACAGGTCTTGTTATTTCATCTGCACAAGTTGCATTCATAGAAAGCTCTTCTTCGTCTTCTAATGTGTGAAAAATTGTTTTAGAAGATTCAACAATCACTTCCTTTTCTGCTGTAAATTCAACAGTCGTCTCTTCTGTTTGGAAGTCCCAATTAAACTCACCTTGTTCCACTTCATCCTCTAAAGACAAACGGTTAATTGCTTCTTCTTTTGCAGGTTCAGGAACAATAGGAGCAGCTGAAATAGGTTGCTCTACAATAGGCTCTGACTTTTGAATAATATAAGGTTCTGCTTGTTCTTCTTTAATTTCCTTTGCCCCCATAAACGTATTTGTTTCCACAGGGGAATTCATGGGAGTAGTAATCTCATTTGTTTTTTCTTCAGGTAATACTAAACGTTGTTTTTCTGGAGCTTTTTCAAATCCTGTAATTGGAGACGAAGAGAAACCTGTTGCAATAACTGTTACACTCAATTTATTACCTAAAGTAGGATCATACCCGTGTCCAAAAATAATCTCCGCAGATTGTCCTGCTTCATCTTGGATGTAGTCAGTAATTTCTGCCATTTCATCCATTGTGATTTCAGCATCACCGTATGTAATGTTCAACAATACGTACTTAGCTCCTTCAATATCATTATCATTTAACAATGGAGAAGCTAATGCTGATTGTACAGCAACCAACGCTCTATTTTCACCTTCAGCAGACGCACTACCCATGATGGCAACACCAGAATCGCGCATTACAGTATTTACGTCATTTAAGTCAGTGTTGATGATACCAGTCACAGAAATTACTTCAGCAATACCTTTAGCAGCCACGCTCAACACGTCATCAGCCTGAGCAAATGCTTGTCCGATAGGTAAGTTACCAGTCATTTCACGTAAACGTTCATTGCTAATAATCAACAAAGCATCTACATTTTTGCGCATTTGTTCCAAGCCTTCTTCTGCTTGTACACGGCGTTTTTTACCTTCAAATGCAAAAGGAACAGTAACAATACCTACAGTTAAAATTCCCATTTCTTTTGCTACGTTAGCGATTACAGGAGCCGCACCTGTACCAGTTCCACCACCCATTCCGGCAGTGATAAATACCATTTTCGTATTGTTAGCCAATAAGTCGCGCAACTCTTCAATATTTTCGATCGCTGCGTTTTTACCAACTTCAGGAATAGATCCCGCACCTCTACCTGAGGTTAAAGAAGGACCTAACTGAACTTTAAAAGGCACTGGAGAAATATCCAATGCTTGCTTGTCTGTGTTACAAACGATAAAGTCCACTCCGATAATCCCTTGATTATACATGTGGTTAACAGCATTACTACCACCACCTCCTACACCAATTACTTTGATGATTGAAGCATTTTCTTTTGGTAAATCAAATTCCATTGTTCTTTCTATTTATTGTCGTTTTTTACTTTTCTTTATAAACCCTCACATAATCCACCAATAATTTTTGTGGCATCAATGAATCGTTTACTTCTTCATCTCGATTAACAGCTGTATTGAAGATAAGTGCTACAGGATCTACAATTCCATGCTTTTTAATCGTATGAATTCGTTTTCCATCTACATAAAAACGAATTTTTTTCTTATTCCATTCCAACCCGTACACATGCCAATCTTGCCAACGGTATCCTTTAATCGTATTGACAACTTTAAAATAATTGCCAATTTCAGGACATCCTTTCTCGTAACTTTCTTTATCTGGAGTGCAATAATCTTTATGAATGTTCATTGTTATTGTATTCTCCCCCATTGTTCCGAGCATTTCAGCTATGTCAATCTCAGCAGCATTGCTAAAGTGTTTTGCACTTCCTCCTCTAAACGTCCAAAACGCTGGTAATAAAGCTCGCTGATACGGAAATTGTATTCTCGCTTCAATAAAACCAAACTGCGTATCAAAACGCTTATTAGATTCAACCCATGCCGATGTGTACTCGTACGGTGACGCTTCACGGTACTGTTTTACGCAGTGCCAATCTGGATCTAGTGCCCAATATGGACATCCGTATTGCTCTGCTTTTGTTTCAATCACTAAGTTTCCATTCTCTACATAAGCATTCTTTGCTAAGTAAACTTGGCGCTCGCCATAGTGATCAAAATTATCTTTTTTGGTCCAAATCGTTTCATCAAAGTAATGAAATTCATCGTTCCAAACCAGTACCCATTTTTCGCTTTTCATTCCAACTTGTCCCAATGTTGAGAACCAAGTCAGCATCAAACTAACAATGGATACTACTTGTTTCATTTATTCTTCATCAATAAAAAGACGTTTTCCTCCTTCAACAAGCTTTTCAAAAAGTCCAAATCGTTTAGTAGGCTTAGCAACCAATTCTTCTGGTTTTTCTGCCACAACTTCTTCTTTTTTCGGAATTGTATTTTCCACTTGATAAGGAACATCTCTTCCTTCGTAGTAATTAAATCCACTCAACACCAAACCAATCCCTGTTGCATACATTGGGCTTGCAAAGCGCTCTTGATGGTTTGCAATATGTTCATTTGGATAACCAATGCGCGCATCCATTCCTGTAACGTATGAAACCAACTGAGTTAAGTGCTTCAATTGTGCACCACCTCCAGTTACTACAACACCACCAATCAATCGTCTTTTTAAACCAGAACTAGTGATATGATAATCTACCAATTCCATGATTTCTTGCATACGAGCATTGATGATATTCGCTAAGTTAACAACTGATATTTCACGTTGCTCACGCCCTCTCAAACCAGGAATGCAAACCACATCATTCGCTTGGCATTCGCTTGGCAAAGCAGATCCAAATTTCACTTTCAAACGTTCAGCATCACGTCGCATAATCATGCAACCTTCTTTCACGTCTTCTGTAATCGTATTTCCTCCAAAAGGAATGATTGCTGTATGTTGCAAAATTCCTTCATAGAAAATTGCCACGTCAGTTGTACCACCACCGATATCAACCAAAACAACTCCAGCATCTTTTTCATCTTGACTTAAAACAGCTTCTGATGATGCCATAGGTTCTAACACCATATCAACCATAGTCAAACCAGCGTCATTAACACTTCTAGCAATGTTTGTACAAGAACCAACGTCACCAGAAATAACATGGAAATTCGCTTCAAATCGCTTTCCGACATAACCCATAGGGTCAACAATATCCTTCTCGTCATCAATAGCATATTGCTTAGGGATAACAGTTACAATTTGCTCACCTGGAGGCATAACCATTTTGTACATGTCAGCAACCAAAGCTTCAATGTCATCCTTAGAAATCAATTTATCTCTATCCTCACGAGTAATCATCGCTCGGTGTTGACGACTTTGAATGTGCTGTCCAGCAACGCCAACAAAAACAGATTGAATGGAGTATTCTTGTGCACCATCCAATGAAACAGTTGCTTGTCTAACCGCAGCCTTAATCGATTCAATCGTTTTTTCAAGGCTATGAACAGACCCTCTCACCACGCCAAGCGACTCAGCTTGACCAAACGAAAGAATTTCTAGCTTTCCGTGTTCATTCTTTTGCCCTACGAAACATGCAATTTTCGTAGTTCCTATATCCAATCCAACAACCAATCTTGACATATACTGTTTTTTATTCTTTTCTTTTACAAACGATTTGATCCTTAAACTTCAATGAAACTTCGCTATACTTGTTCCACCCTTCAAAAGGAATTGCCTCGTTGTAAAATATCTTTAATTTTTCAAATTTTTCTTTCACTTCCTCGTCTGTGTAAGCAGACCCAAAAATGATTTTTTGTCCACCAATCAAAGGTATTAAGACAAAGTCTCCATTGTTTTCCAGGTGAATTTGGCCTATCAACGATTGCATGAGTGGATCATTGCAAACATACTTCGAAATTCGATACAAATCATCAATTTTTCGAATAGTTTTCAAGGTATCATTGTTAATAATTTTTGCTACATTTTCTTGCCCCAATTTGTCAGGTATTTCTCCTGTAGCAATCATCACTCTGGCTATGTGTTCACGGGAGCTGCTAACCGTTGTACCATCAGAATCTAGAAAGAAATCTTGACCAAATTTATTGTAGATTCTAAGAATCGGTTTTTTCAATTCAACAACAATCTCCCACGTTCCATTCAAATGAGTAAAAACACGAACAGATTTTATTTCCTCCATAGAAGCTATGTTTTTTTCAATCGCTTCTACATTCAAATCCTTAACTCGTTGACCTGAAAACAAATAATTATCTTTTCTCAATCGTGCTACAATCTCATCTTGTGTTAAAAAAGCATTTTCTCCTTCAACTTGTACAGTTACAGCAGGAGCAGTTAAGAGCGATTCTTGAACCGTCTTTTGAGCAATAATTAGCGCGCTAACAACAGCCGCTAAAAACAAACTCCACAATGCTATTTTAACCCATTTTTTCACGCCAGTTTTTTTCAATTTCTGGTACTATTCGATCAATATCTCCTGCACCTATAGTTAAATAAACACCTTCTTTTTGCTCCGACAAATAGGCAACAACTTCACTAGGATTTTTAAGTGACTTGTCACCTGTCGTAATTTGCTCTAACAAAGCATCACTCGTAATACCTGGAATAGGCTCTTCTCTCGCTGGATAAATAGGCATCAAAATGACTTCGTCTAAGCGTGATAGTTGCTCTACAAACCCAGCATAAAAATCTCTCGTTCTAGTAAATAAATGCGGCTGAAAAACACCACATACTTTTTTGGTTGGATACATCAAACGAATAGAATCTATTAATGCTTTTAATTCAGTCGGATGATGAGCATAATCGTCAATATAAATTAAATTTTGCGATTTAATATGATATTCAAACCTTCTTTTTACACCTAAAAAAGAACTTAACCCTTTTCTAATAGTTGTTTCGTCTAGTCCTAGTAAGGTACATAAAGCAATACAAGCAACGGCATTTTCGGCATTGTGTTTACCTGGAATACCAACTTCCACATCATGCCATTCTCCTAATGGGGTTGTTACATTCAACAAAAATTTACCATCCTCGTAGCGCAAAGAATGTCCACAATAATCAGCTTGTTTTTCATCAATAGCATACTTGACAACTTGAGCATTTGTTGGTAAATTAAGTCCATATTTCTGAACAACAAAACCTTCTGCTGGATGAAGATTAGCATACATCTCAAATCCTTCTCTAAAATGTTGTGCATCTCCATAAATATCCAAATGATCAGGATCTGCTGAAGTTATAATGCTTGAAAAAGGAGACAATCTCAAAAATGAACGATCAAACTCATCTGCCTCAATTACCGTATATGGTGAATTAGCGTGAATCAATAAATTAGAAGAATAATTAGTAGAAATTCCTCCTAAAAATGCACGACAACCAACCTCAGATTGATATAAAACATGAGCTAACATGGTACTTGTAGTGGTCTTTCCATGAGTTCCAGCAACTCCTAATCCTTTAGAAGTTCGAGTAATCAACCCTAAGACCTCAGAACGCTTAACTAATTCATACCCTTGGTATTCAAAATGAATTAACTCACCTAAATTCTTAGGTACAGCTGGCGTTACAATCACCAATGTAGAAGATTTATTATTAAAAGGAGCTGGAATTTGGCTATTCCAATCTTCATAATGAATTGCTATTCCTTCACCTTCCAACGCTCTTGTTAAAGGTGACGGCGTTTTATCATAACCAGCGACTTGCCAACCTAACGATTTGAAATAACGCGCAAGTGCTGACATTCCAATTCCTCCAATACCTAAAAAATAAGCATTGCTAAAAGATGATAATTCTATCGTTATTTTTCTAATGTCCACAGCCACAATTTCCTCCCTTTGAATTACATGATTTAGAATCAGCAACAGCTATTACTTCACTAACAATATCTTGCGTTGCATTTGGTTTGCCCAACAAGGTGATATTGCTAATCAATTCCGTGCGTTTTGCTTCATCTTTTATTAATTGCACCATTTCATGTGCCAATTGTGCTCGAGCGTCACTGTCATTTACCAAAACAGCAGCGTTTTTAGACACAAGTGCCATGGCATTGTGTGTTTGATGATCTTCAGCAACATTAGGTGATGGCACTAAAATAGTTGGTTTTTTCACTAAGCATAATTCTGAAACAGAAATAGCTCCAGCACGAGAAACAACAACATCAGCAATTGAATAAGCCAAATCCATACGCCCTATAAATTGTGCTAAAATAACACCCGTCATATCAACATCCTGCAAACGTTTAGTTAAATCATCATGGTATAATTTCCCGCATTGCCACAAAACTTGAATGCCATTTTTTTGTAACTCAGGCAAAGCATTTATCATCGATTCATTCAGTGTTTTTGCACCCAAAGAACCTCCAACAACTAAAATAGTAGGCTTAGAAGCATCCAAACCGTATAATTGAAAAGCATCTTCACGTTTTCCCTCAATTTGAGTAACTTCTAGTCGAACAGGATTCCCTGTTAAAACTATTTTATCTTTTGGAAAAAATCGTTCCATACCTTCATAGGCAACGCATATTTTCTTTGCTTTTTTAGCCAATAATTTATTGGTTTTGCCAGCAAAAGAGTTTTGTTCCTGTATCAACGTTGGAAAACCAAGCATGGAAGCCATTTTTAAAGTAGGACCAGAAGCATAACCTCCAACACCAATTACCACTTCAGGGTTAAATTTCTTAATTGTCGTTCGAGCCAACAATAAGCTTTTAACAATTTTATAGGGTAAAATCAAATTCTTCCATGTTAGCTTGCGCTGTAACCCTACAATTGGTAAACCGACAATTTTATAGCCCGCTTGCGGCACCTTTTCCATCTCCATTTTTCCTTCTGCACCAATAAACAAAATTTGAACATAAGGAAACTGTCTTCTCAATTCGTCAGCAATAGCAACAGCAGGAAAAATATGTCCTCCCGTACCACCTCCAGAAATAATCACTCGTTTCATTTGTTTATTTTTTATTCTTCTTCTTCAGAAGATGATTTATCATTTGTACTATTTTGCTGTTTTACAGCAATACTTTGAACCATTCCGATCGCCAAACTTGTCATAATCATGGCAGATCCACCCATTGCCAAAAAAGGCATGTTTTGTCCTGTTACTGGAAACACACCAGTGCACACCAACATATTGACAGAAGCCTGCGTCATGAGTAGCATGCCAATACCAAAACTGAAATAGGTTTCAAAAATACTATCTGCTTTTAGGCCTATTTGAAGTATCCTATACAGCATAATTAAGTAAATGAATACCAATACAACAGCACTAATGAATCCAAATTCTTCTACAAAAGAAGAATAATAGAAATCAGCATAAGCTTCAGGAAGAAATTCCTTTAACTTACCATCGCCAACACCTTGTCCTGTCCACTTACCATTGTAGATAGCAAGTTTAGCATTGATAACTTGTGCATTGTCAACGACTTTACTTTCAGAATCGACTCGGTTTATAATACGATTTTCCCAAGTAGTGTAGCGCGGTAATAAATTCAAATCAGGGAATGCTTTATGAGCGCCGACAATCAATAAAGCAACGCTTCCCATAATGACAAAAGTGGCCAATATGCGTGAAATAGGAAAACCACCCAAAAAAATCAAGGCCATTGCTAATGCAAAAATAATAGCTGCAGTTGAAAAATTGTCTTTAACAATCATCAAAAAAACAAGAATAATAGGCCCAATAATCGGCAAAAAGCCCTCCTTCCAATCCTTAAATTTATCTTTTCTTTTGTCTAATTGTTTAGCTAAATATAAAATCAAAGCAATTTTAGCAAAGTCAGCAGCTTGAAAAGTAATGCCAATAAAAGGCACTCGAATCCAGCGTTTTGCACTATTTACCTCTACAGGTATTATCCAAGTTAAAACCAATAACAAAATGGCTAAATACATGGCTAATTTGACAGACTGAGAAAAGTATTTAGGAGGAACACGATGAATCCAAAACATACTTGCTACACTCAAAAGAATATAAACAAAGTGTTTAAATAGATACTTAAAAGGCGTCCCACCTTCTACTTTAACCAAAATAGGAACAAAGCTAAAGACAGTTAACAACGAGAATCCCATTAGCAAAAGAGTCACAATCCAAAGAACTTTATCGCCCTTTAGATGATTCAATAGCTCTTTAATAGCAAATCGGTTAGCAACCGATTTTATGGTATCAAAACTACTTGTTTGTTCTTTTGCAATTGATTCTGACATCCTATTATGTTTGTTGAATTAATAACAATCGTTGAAACTCATTTTGATAGAAAGAAGCATCTTTACCATCAGCCAAATGCAACACAACACCTCTTTGTAATTTATTTTTTGTCAATGCTTCCAACAACAATTCTGTCGTATCTACAACAAAAGAAGCATGACCGTCCGTTAAATTCAAAGAAGTTGACTTGGTTACTTCATGCATTTCCCAAATAAAAAAGGCATGAACATTGGACTTGATTGTTTCATCTTGCGATAAAAGTTCATGAATAATGTTTTCTTGTCCAATCAACAAGACTGGAAAAGGAAAGGCATGTATTGTTGAAACACAGGCTGTCATATCAGGATTATTCCACGAAAAAACATCCATTCCCCACAGTTTTCCATGTGGTCGAATCGAACCATTTTTAGCTTGCTCCAAGGCATCTTTGCGAGCATCTACTAAATTGATTGTTGTTGCAACTTGTTTCTTCATTATTATAAACTTTTATCAGTGATTCAATAGTTTATTAGGTTTTACAAAGAGCGAACCGCTTCTTTGAAAAGATTTCCTCTTTCTTCGTAATTTTCAAACAAATCGAAAGAAGCACATGCTGGTGATAACAATACCGTTTCATCTTTTTTAGCTAAACGATAGCCATAAGCTACAGCTTCCATTGCAGATCTCGCTTCAACGATAGTATCTACAACCCCTGTAAAAGCTTCAATGATTTTAGCGTTATCTACTCCTAAACAAATGATTGCTTTCACATGTTGACGGACTAATTCTGTTAATTCAGAATAATCATTCCCTTTGTCCACACCACCAACAATCCAAACTGTTGGTTTAGTCATGCTTTCTAAAGCAAACCAAGTTGAGTTAACGTTTGTAGCTTTTGAATCATTGATAAATTCGATACCGTGAACTTTTGCTACAAATTCTAAACGATGCTCTACATTCACAAAATCAGAAAGGCTTTCTCTAACTGTTTCTTTTCTAATTTCCAAAATGCGAGATGCAATACCAGAAGCTAACGAGTTTTGTGCGTTGTGCTTTCCTTTAAGTGCTAATTCATGAACTGACATAGTAAATTGTTGTTTATTTGTTGTTATTATTAATTGTTCGTTTTTTAAGTAACCTCCTTGTTCCAATTCTTTTTGCAAAGAGAATGGAGCTAATTGCGCGGAAGTTGTGCGCTTTTTCATTTCTTCTTGAATGGTGGCATCATCTGCATTGTAAATAAACCAACCTTCAGAAGTCATGTTTTGAATAATGCGAAACTTACTGTTCACATAATTTTGCATTTGATAATCGTATCGATCCAAATGATCTGGCGAGATATTCAACAGCATTGCGATATCTGCTTTAAACTCAAACATTCCATCTAATTGGAAAGAGCTTAATTCTAACACATACCAATCAAACTGTTCTTCTGCAACTTGTTTTGCAAAACTTTGCCCCACATTCCCGGCCAATCCGACATTTATTCCTGCTTTTTTCAAAATGTGGTAAGTCAGCATGGTAGTAGTTGTTTTTCCATTACTACCTGTTATGCAAATTGTTTTAGCAGTATTGTAATATCCAGCAAATTCTATTTCAGAAACAACTGGAATACCAGCTTCGTGTAACTTTTTAATCAGCGGTGCTTTGTCTGGAATACCAGGAGACTTGACCACAATTTGAGCTGTCATGATGCGCTCTTCAGTGTGTTTTCCTTCTTCCCATTCAAATCCTCTTTCGTTTAATTCTAACTTAAACGATTCTTTGATTTTTCCGTAATCCGAAACTAACACGTTCCACCCTTGCTTTTTCGCAAGAATAGCTGTTCCAACACCAGATTCTCCAGCGCCCAATACAACGATATTTTTAGTTCCGAACGGTTTCACCTTATCTTACTTTTAAAGTTACAATTGAGATAACAGCCAATAACACTGCTACAATCCAAAAGCGAGCAACAATTTTTGCTTCGTGTATTCCTTTTTTCTGATAATGATGGTGCAATGGAGCCATCAAGAAAATGCGTTTCCCTTCACCTGTTCTCTTTTTAGTGTATTTAAAGTACCCAACTTGCATCATCACTGAAAGGTTTTCTATTAAAAACACGCCACATAACACAGGTATTAATAATTCTTTTCTGATGGCAATAGCAAAAACAGCAATGATGCCACCCAGTGCCAAGCTACCTGTGTCACCCATAAACACTTGTGCGGGGAATGAATTGTACCATAAGAAACCAACTGCTGCACCAATAAAGGCAGAAATAAAAATCACCATTTCTTCTGCATGTGGAATGTACATGACATTTAAGTAATCAGCAAATTGAACATGCGAACTTACATAAGCTAAAACAGCCAAAGCTATTCCAATAATCGCCGATGTTCCTGTTGCTAAACCATCCAAACCATCCGTCATATTTGCTCCATTTGATACAGCCGTTACAATAAATACCACAATTGGAATAAAAATCAACCATCCATAAGGAGAAGAGCCATTTTCACCCAACAACCAATTGTAATTAAACTCATTCCCTTTGATAAATGGAATGGTTGTTGTCATGTGATTGGTTTCGATCCATTTGTATTGCTCATCCGTTTTATTGTGCATGTGGTTTACAATGCGTTCATCCGATTGCAACTCATAGTCAGCTACTACTTTTTTGTGTACCTTCACATCATTTGAGAAATACAACATCGCGCCAACGATAACCCCAACTCCAATTTGACCAATGACTTTGAATTTACCTGCTAATCCTTCTTTGTTTTTCTTGAAAACTTTGATATAATCATCTAAAAAACCGATTACACCCAACCAAATCGTAGCAATCAACATGGTGATAACGTAGATGTTATCCAGCTTAGCAAACAATACTGTTGGAATAAAAATAGCACTCAAAATAATGATGCCCCCCATTGTTGGTGTTCCTGATTTTTCTAATTGCCCTTGCAAGCCCAAATCGCGCACTGTTTCCCCAATTTGTTGCTTACGTAAGACATTAATAATACGTTTTCCAAACACAATGGAAATAACCAATGAAGTAATTAATGCCATGGCTGCTCTAAATGAAATGTAGTGGAACAAACTCGCTCCTGGTACTTTCATTGTGCTCAATAAGTCGAATAAATAATACAACATCTCTAATTCGTTTTATTAATGATTCATTTGTTTAAATAATTCAATAGCAATAGCACGATCATCAAAATCATGTTTCACACCATTAATTTCTTGGTACTTCTCGTGTCCTTTACCTGCTATTAAAATAATATCTCCTTTTTCTGCCATTGAAATCGCTGTTTTGATAGCTTGCTTGCGATCCACAATTGACAACGTCTTTTTAAAATGATGACCTGGAACTCCTTCACTCATTTCTTCCAAAATAACCATTGGATCTTCAGAGCGAGGATTATCCGATGTCAATATCACCTTGTCACTTAACTCAACTGAAATACGCGCCATTTCAGGACGTTTAGCTTTATCTCTATCACCTCCACATCCAACGATTGTAAACAGTGTTTCATTCTTTGTTCGAACATTTGCAATGGTTTTCAATACGTTTTCCAATGCATCTGGTGTGTGTGCATAATCAATAATGGTCACTACTCCATTGTCTGAAATGAAATACTGAAAACGTCCTTCAACCGATTCCAATACACTCAATTCTCTCAATACATCTTCTTGTTCTTCTCCCAATAAAATGGCAACTGTGTAAGCTGTCAACAAGTTATAAGCATTGAAATCGCCAACTAAACGTGTCCAAACTTCTTGTCCGTCTATGTTTAGCAACAAACCAGAAAATTGATTTTCCAACACCTTGACTTTATGATCAGCAGGTGTTTTCATGGCATAAGTGACAACAGAAGCTTTCGTATTTTGCACCATCACTCGCCCATTTTTATCATCTACATTTGTTAAAGCAAAAGCCGAAGAAGGTAAGTTGTCAAAGAATGATTTTTTGACATCAATGTATTCTTTAAATGTTTTGTGATAATCCAAGTGGTCATGCGTAATGTTTGTAAATACACCACCAGCAAATTCCAATCCTGCAATACGTTGTTGATGAATTGCATGTGAACTTACTTCCATGAAACAGTATTCACAATTTTCTTCCACCATTTGAGCCAACAGAGCATTTAATGCAATTGGATCTGGTGTAGTGTGCGTTGATGGAATTGCTTTCTCTCCAATTTTATTGACAACCGTTGACAACAAACCTGATTTATATCCCAAATTGGTAAATAAATTATACAATAAAGTTGTTGTTGTTGTTTTTCCATTTGTACCAGTAATTCCAACCAATTTTAATTGTTTTGAAGGTTCATCGTAGAAATTACTTGCCACAATTCCAGCAGCTTTGTGAGAATTTTCAACAACAATTAGGGTAACATGGCTAGGAACATCCACCAAACGCTCAGCAACAATCACTTCACATCCTTGTTCGATAACTTTAGGAATAAAATCGTGTCCATCCACGCGCGTACCCATCACAGCAAAAAACAAAGTACCCTTTTTAGCAATGCGAGAATCCAAAGCCAAGGCATCAACAGTTTGTTCCAAAGAACCAACTACTTGCTTTACTGCAACATTATTCACTATTTCTTCAACTACTTTAATCATTATTTCAATGTTAAAATCACTGTTTTATCACTCACTTTTGTTCCTGCAGCAATAGATTGCCCAACTACCGCTCCATACCCCACTACTTTAGCTCTCATGCCAGTTCGTTCAATCAAAAACACAGCATCCTTTGCAGTCATTCCAATTACATTTGGCACAAAATCAGTTGAAACGGTGCGCTGTTTTAATTCAATGGTATTTTCTTGCTTTAACGTATTCAACCACTCGCCATCATCTGACAATGTATACTTCACTTTTAGCATTTTCAATGCTGTTTCTAAGTCCATTTTATTTCCATCTTTAGAAACTGGCATTTCTCTCACTTTTTCTTTAGCTTCGTTAATTGCCTTATGGTATTTCAATGCAGAAGCATACACTTTGTTTGCAATAGCAGAAAACACCGTTCCAGAAACAATAGCCCCATAGATATCTGAATTTGGCTCAGAGATAACAACCACACAAGAATACATCGGTTCATTAGCAGGGAAATAACCTACAAACGAAGCTTGGTATTTGTACTCTCCTTTTCTACCATAGGTATTATCTGCATTTAAGATACGAGCTGTTCCTGTTTTTCCTGCTATGGTGAAATAAGATGATTTCAACCTTCGCCCCGTACCGTTTAACATCACTCCTTCCAAGCATGTTTTTAGCGATTGAATCGTTGCATCAGAGCAAATTTTTTCACGCATTACAATCGGTTCAAATATTTTAACCAACTCTTGTCCTCTTCTAATTTCTTTAACAAACTGCGGCTTAACGTATTTCCCATTGTTGGCAACAGCATTGTAGAAAGCTAATGTTTGAATAGGTGTTTGTTGCACCTCGTACCCTACTGCCATCCAAGGCAAAGATAACCCTGACCAATTAGGATGTTTTGGATCATACACAGTAGGTTTAACTTCACCTTTAATAGCCAAACCAATGGTATCAGCTAAACCAAAACCTCTTAAACGATTTACATAAGCTTCAGCTTTCCCTTTATAAGCATTGCTAACAATTTTTGTAAACACGTTAGAAGAGCGTTCAAAAGCCTGTTGAATAGTAATTTTCCCCATTGCTCCGTCATGATCTTTCATCGAATGATTGTAAAAATGGTATTCACCAACAGCATTAACCGTGTCAGAAATTTTAACTTTATCATCCTCTAACAAAGCCATTAAAGAAGCCAATTTGAATGTAGAACCTGGAACCTCTTTTGTACCAATAGCATGATTGAATGATTCATAATAATTTCCATCAGCCGCTCTTGATAACGATACCATTGCTTTAACAAATCCCGTTTTTACGTCCATTACGATAACAGAACCATGCTTTGCTTCTTGGTGCTTCAACTGGCGCTCCAATTCTGTATGAGCTACTTCTTGAATTTCCAAATCGATAGAAGACACAACATTTGCACCCTCAACAGATTCGCGAATAATTTGTCCCGTTTTTTTCCAACCATTACCGTACTTGCGCTCGATTTCCTCGCCGTACTCACCGGCTAAGTAATCATTAAATGCACCTTCTAAACCTACGCGCAATTCAGCAACATTTCCTTCCCTTTCTCTGTAATAGCCTAATGTTCTTTTTAGCAACTCACCATGCGGACGTTTACGCACAATGATTTCTTCAGAATCTATCAAACCACCTTTTAATCGACCTTTGTTAAAAATTGGCAAAGCTGCTATCAATTTTTTCTCTTCTATGGTCGCTCTTCTTTTTATCAATAAGTATCTTTTTTTTGAATTTCTTGCGCCACGGATGTATCGCTCCCACTCACTTGCAGAACGCTCAGACAACAACTCAGCTAAACCTTGAGCAAGCTCAGCGACACCTTCATCAAACAACTCTTTTGATGGAACCATAGGATCCATGTGAATGTCATAAAAAGACACAGAGGTTACCAATGGATTGTAATTTGCATCCAATATCTCCCCTCTTCGAGAAATGCGTTTTACAATGCGAGTAGGCATTTTTTCTTGAGGAGCAATACTAGAATCAAACACCTCTGAAGTATCTTCCATTTGCAAAGACAAGGTTTTAAACAAAACATAAACCATAATAGACAAAAAGCCCATGTAGATTCCTACTGCGCTTAACACTATTCGTTTATTTGTTTGTTTTTTAGCCATTCCTTACTTTTCTTCCTTTTTCTTTATTCGTATCACCTTAGTTGGGTTCGTCGTTTCTTTTAATCCCAAGTTTGATAATTTATCCACTAACACTTGGCGTTTTGTTTCCTCTTCTAACGCTGCTTTTACCTCTATAAATTCAGCATTGACTTCATCCAAATCTTTTTGTGCACGATCAACATCCTTCAGCAATTGTCCTCCGTAATATCCTTTTGCAACCACGACAATAAACAACACGATGATAAAGAAGATAAATCCAAGGTTATCAATCACGAATTGCTTTGTTAAAAATTCGCCATTTAAAACCTGAGCAACAGTAAAAGAAGACTTAGAACGCTTTGATTTTTTAGCCGTTGATTGCGTTTTTTCTTCTTGCACTTCTTCTCTATCTACAACCTCGTTTTCCATCGTTCTTATTTTGCCTCTTTTTTCTCAGCAATTCTTAATTTAGCACTACGAGCACGAGAGTTGCGTTCACATTCCTCATCAGTAGGAACAATCGGATGGCGCACCACCTCATCAAAAGGCTTTAATATATTTCCAAAAAAATCTTTTTCAATCGTGCCATCCAAGTTTCCTCTTTTCATGTAATTTTTCACCAAACGATCCTCCAAAGAATGATAAGACATCACCACCAAACGACCACCTGGTTTTAGAACATTTCCTGCTTGCACTAAAAAACGCTCCAACACATCCATTTCTTGGTTCACCTCTATACGAAGTGCTTGAAATACTTGAGCAAAAAATTTATGATCTTTAAACTTAGGTGCACATTTTTCTAAAGCAAGCATTAAATCTTGCGTTGTTTTAATAACTTCAGACTCACGTTTAGAAACAATAGTTTGAGCCACAGCACGTGCGTTTTTTAATTCCCCATAATTGCGAAAAACACGAAGCAACTCAGCCTCTTCGTAAGTATTCACCACTTTTTCAGCCGTCAAACCACCCTGCTGATTCATACGCATATCCAATGGAGCATTTCCACGAATAGAGAACCCACGCGCTTCTTCATCAAATTGATGAGAAGACACTCCTAAGTCAGCCAAAATACCATCTACCTCTTTAATTCCTAAAAGACGAAGGTGATTTTGTATAAACGCAAAATTAGAGGCAACAAAAAAGAAATTAGGAGCCTCCCAAGCATTGCGCTTTGCATCTGGATCTTGATCAAAAACAATGAGTCTTCCTTTTGAACTCAAACGCTCAAAAATTGCTCGTGAATGACCTCCCCCTCCGAAAGTCACATCAACATACACCCCATCAGGATTAATTGCTAATCCATCAAGGCACTCATTAAGCATTACTGGAACGTGATATGTGTTATTCTTCTCCGTCATTTAAATCTCCCATTACTTCATCCGCTAAATCAGCGAAATCAACCATGTTGTCCTCAATTAAATTGAAGTACTTGGCTTTATCCCAGATTTCAATACGGTCATTGTAAGCAATGAGCATCACATCCTGTTTCAATCCCACTCGTTCCATGTGTGCCGTAGGAATTAAAACCCTACCAGCATTATCAAACGAAACTTGCTTTGCTCCTTGGTGGAACAAACGGTAAAACATTCTGTTTTTTGGTTTGAATAAATTTAATTTGGATAATTTTTCGCTGATTTTTTCCCATTCAACCATAGGATACAACGTTAAACAATCCTCAAATCCTTTATTCAACATGAAATCATTTGGGGACATAGGAGGAAGTTGCTTCCGTAAACCTGCCGGAAACAAGAAACGCCCTTTCGCGTCTAACTTTACTTCATATTCTCCTACTAAGCCTGCCATGTTGTTAATAATGGGTAAAATTAATGACTATTTACCACTTTTTACCACCAAAAATAATAATTGTTAATAACTCTTTACGTATCTTTTTAAAAAAAGTTACAAATATTATTTAAAATCATTGATTATCAATAAATTAATTTACAAAAACAAATAGTGGTAAAAAGTGGTAATGTTGAAAAGTATTTAAAGTTATCAACAGTATAAAAACAGCTACAATTTTGAAAAATAAAGCAAAAAAAATCCTGTAAGGAAAACTTCCCTACAGGATTAAAATCATTGATAATCAACTACGTATTTTCATTATTTCACAAAAGAGGTTCGAACAATCGTTCCCACTTGATCCACAATCACTAAGTGGTAAATTCCCTTTGACAAATGTTCTACCCTAAGTTTTGCAACAGAATTTTTAGGATAATACACCGCTTGAACTTCTCCTAAAACAGAGACAATTCGCACTTCATTCATTACGCTATTCGTTTGAATAGTTAACTGGTCAACAACAGGATTAGGAAAAACAGAAGCAATTAAACTAGTGGCATTATCAAAACCTAAAGAATTCATTAGCAACAACTTAATCAACGTGTCCTGACAAGATTCTCCAGCAATTAAACGCACTTCGTAAGTACCATTTTGAGTATATACATGTGTAGGATTAACATTCGCACTCGTTGAACCATCTCCAAAATTCCAATTAAAACTAGATGCACCCAAGGAAGCATTTGTAAAAACAACTTCTGCCCCCGTTGTTAAAGTAGTAAAAGCAGCATAAGAACGATCTGTAAAGCGATACCAGTATGATTCTTGATTGTGCACATGCGTTTCTGCTGCTGACTTAATAACCGATGCATCTGTCGCACTTAAAGACGCATTGTAAGTAATCAAACTTGGATTTTTACGGAAGAAAATAGAATAAAAAGTGACAGCTGCTGCATAAGCTCCATGAACACTTGGATGACTTTCATCCGAAGAATACAAATTAAAAGACACATTTGCTTCACGCATCTTTCTCCATAAAGGCCCCACTGGTGCTAAAACCGCATTATTTGCTTCAGCCATGTAGGTATAACGCTCATACAACAAATCATCCATTCCTTCATAAGTGCACACTGGCGAGTAAACAGGACAATTTTGAGAATCTCCATTTTTTCTTCCCCAGGTTACGTAAAAAACAACTTTTACACAAGGATTGAACTGTTTAGCTAAATTACTCAATTGTTCCGCATAAGGAAACACATCAGCTTGCACCTGTCCAATTGGGAAAGAAGGATATTGGCTTTGATCTTGCAAAACAATAAAATCCCAATCTCCCTTTTTAATTAAATTAATAGTAGTAGCATTTGTTGAATGTTGCTTTAAAGTACTTCCTCCTGGAGTATTCGATTCGTAATGAATTTGGTTTCCTGTTGTAGATGCCATTTCTTTAACCATAGCAGGAATGTCATTGGTATAAATATAACTATTACCAATGTAAAGTACACGAATCGATTTAGATTGAACAGAAAAAACTGTCAAAAAACTAACAATCAAGGAAGTAATAAAAGATAATTTGAAATTCATAATGCATTTTATTTTAAAATCAAATGAAAGACGATAAGATGTATAAAAAGTTACGTTTTAAAAAAATAAAATTATTTCGGATAAAATTGTCTTAAATTTAAAAAAGTAATTAACTTTGTAAAAAAAAGAAGGACAACTATGTTTTCAAAAGCTTGTAAATACGGTATTAAAGCCATTTCATACATTGCAGCTCAATCATTGGAAGGCAACCGAGTTAAAATTGGCGATGTAGCTGAAAACTCTGGATCTCCTGAAGCTTTTACAGCAAAAATTTTAGGCACATTGACAAAACACAATATTGTCAATTCACACAAAGGTCCATCTGGAGGGTTTGACATAGATCTAGACCGTATGCACAGCATTAAAATCAGCGAAATTGTTTATGCGATAGATGGCGACAATGTTTACAATGGTTGCGCATTAGGTTTACATGAATGCAATGCAAACGAACCTTGCCCAATGCACGAACATTTTGTGTCAATTCGCGTAGAATTAAAAGAGATGTTGACAACAGTCAGTGTTCATGAATTGGCTGTTAACTTAAAGAATGGAAAATCTATATTGATACGATAACAACTTAAAAAAACGAAAAATGGAAAACAATGAAGTTTGGTTAGAAAGCTTAATTACAGCTACGCCGCAAGAAGGAAGAGAATTAGCAATCAAAATGTCACGCAAATCAATTGCTGCAATTCAAACGGATCCAGAAGTTCGCAAAAAATTGCGTAATGATTATGCAACAGACACAGCACAATTAATTGCTTCTGCAAATGTGATTGCAATTGAATTTCAAACAATTGCACAAGCGAACAATTATTGGAAAAAATAACAAAAAATGACAACTGAATTAATGCCGGGTGCGCTAGTGATTACCACATTTTGGATAGGATTTGTGAGTGCGATTAGTTTTATGGAGTCATGGTTGAAATTTCGCGCTCCTGGCATTACTTTGCCTGTTGCTTTAGGAATTGGAAGATTAATCTTTAAAGGCCTAAATCGTGTAGAATGGGTGCTATTTTTCTTAACAACGCTTTTTGTAATCAAAGACCTGACATCATTCAAATATGCTTATATTGGTCTGATGGTGGCATTTTTTATGTTGATTTTACAAACATTTTGGCTACTTCCTTCGATGGGTAAAAGAACAGACAAAATCATTCAGAATGAAGAAAATGTTCCACCTTCAAAAAAGCACTTTTGGTACGTGGGTTTTGAACTCGTTAAGTTAATAAGTCTAGTAGCATTTATTCTGTTATTTTAATTGCGAATCCGTTGTCAGGACTATTAACAACAATCTAAAAATCAATAATAATAATAAAAAAAAAAAAATGAAAAAACAAGTAATTATTTTATCAAGCGCGTTATTTTTATTAGCTGCTTGTGGTGGAGGTTCAACTGAAAGTACAGAAACAACAACACCAACTGAAGAAACAGCAAACGTTAATGAAAACGAAATCGAAGTTGACATAAACGCTGGTGACGATATGAAATTTGACGTAACAGAAATTACAGTTAAGGAAGGTCAAACAGTGAAGTTAACTTTAAATCACACAGGTAAATCACCAGTTACAGCAATGGGACACAATTTTGTTTTGTTAGCACAAGGAGTTGATTTAACGAAATTTGCTGAAGCAGCTATTGCAGCAAAAGACACTAAATACATTCCAGCAGGGAGCGAAAACGACATCATTGCACACACAGACATGATTGGTGGTGGTGAATCAACTGAAATTGAATTCACAGCGCCAGCAAAAGGGGAGTATGAATTTTTATGTTCATTTCCTGGTCACTCAGCAATGATGAAAGGAAAATTCATTGTTGAGTAAATAAACACACATTTAATGTTGTAATCAAGAAGTATTTAGTCATTTTAATGTCGGTATTAAAGTAAAACAATATATTTGCATAAAAAAAGCTAAATGTTAATTGATTACAACATTTTGATAGCCTATGGAGGTACTGCAAAAAAAATAGATAAAGGAGAAATTATTTATGAGGAGGGTGCGCATCCACGCTATTTTTATCAAATTGTTGAGGGGGAGGTAAAAATTTTCTCAACCAACACTGAGGGTAAAATTTTAATTCAAGGTATTTACACAAAGGGTCAAAGTTTTGGCGCTCCACCCTTGTTATTAGAAAAACCTTATGCCAATTCAGCGCAAGCTACCACCAATTGTGTTATTGTTCGAATAAACAAAGATAAATTGTTTAACATTTTAGAAGATTTTCCTGATGTTTCCAAACGTTTAATTATCAACTTTGCAGAACGCATTTATTACAAAGCGGCATTGGGACAAATTTGGGGAGGACACAATCCAGAAGAAAAAATCGAACAATTCTTAATTCAACACAAGAAAAACTCAAACTACGAAACGAGAGAACTAGTTCCATTTACACGCCAGCAAATAGCAGATTTTACTGGTTTACGAGTAGAAACTGTTATTAGAACGCTAAAAAAGATGAGCGAACAGGGAATGGTTGACATTATTGACAGAAAGTTATATTATTAAACTATGAAAAGTTTTTCAGATTATCAAAAGTGGATTAAATTAGGTATTTTTAATTTAGTTGTAGTTGCATTGTATGGTATGTTGATGCGTTATAAAATTGCATTTGACTTCCCTTATTTTACGCAAAAAAGTTTGCTTTATGCACACTCCAATTTTGCTTTTGTTGGATGGATTAGCCATATTTTATACACTGGGTTATCTATTTTATTGATTCAAAAGTTAGACTACAAAGTCAATACACAAAATTATAAATGGATCATTATAGCCAATCTCATTGCATCTTATGGAATGTTGATTGCGTTTACTGCGCAAGGTTATAAGCTCATTTCAATCATTTTCTCAGTATTATCAATTTTAGTAGCAATAGCATTTGCAATAATCTTTTGGAAAGACTCCAAATTACTCCCAAAAGAAGATCAATCAAAACCATGGGCTCGAACAGCAACCATTATGAGTATTCTATCGGCTGCTGGACCACTAACAATTGTGTACATTATCTTAGGAAGAGTGATGGATAGCAATTTATACCTTGGTTCATTGTATTACTACCTACACTTCCAATACAACGGTTGGTTTTTCTTTGCAGGGATGGCCATGGTAACTGCAATGTTACCTATAGATTTCCCTAGTCTTAAAAAGTATTTTTGGGCCTTTGCATTAACTGTAATTCCAACATTTTTTCTATCTATTTTATGGGTCAACTTACCCATGTGGCTATATATCTTAACAGTTATTGCTTCTGTTGTGCAATTAATTGCTTGGTTTCACTTAGTCATTAAACATTTACCTATTTTAAAAGCTCATGCTAGTCAATTGCCTAACAAATGGGTGAATTTGTTTTTGTATGCTGCAGCTGTCGCTATGAGCTTCAAATTTACTCTTCAAGCTATTTCTGTCATACCAGAATTGAGCCATATCGTATTTGGGTTTAGATCTATTGTAATTGCATATATCCACTTGATACTATTGGGTGTATTTAGTTTATTTATCATTGGATATGGATTCAAATATGGCTATATTAAAATGTCTCCATTAGCAAAATTTGCTTCCATAGGATTTTTTGTTGGCGTCTTACTAAACGAAGCAGCATTAGGCATTCAAGGGATGGCCTCGTTTACTTATACTTCAATACCTCATATCAATGAAGTACTTTTCGTGGCTGCGGTGACGTTATTTAGTAGTGCTTTGGGATTATTTTTAAGCCAACTAAAGAAAAGTGGTGAAATTAATCTTTAAGTGAAGAGTTGATCTGTTATGGTTATGACTGAATGATGTTATGGTGGATTGATACGTTGATGAATAGATTGTTTTTATTTGAGTCAACCAGGCAATTAGTCAATTCCTCAATAATTTCGGTAATCATTCCACAATTGACTTCTTATGCCAAGAATAGGAATATAACTCGCTTTCATGGTATTTCCTTGTATGCGTAATTGTTGTTCTATGAAAACATGTAATTTCATCGGGCGATATACCTCATAATCGAAGGTTAAAGTGGTAATGCTGTTGTTTCTACCTAAACCACGTCCTATGTAAAAACCATAGTCCTCTGGACGCTGTGTATAAGGTCGGTAAATGTTTCCTCCATAACTATAACCATCTTTGTCTTCTCCTTTTAAATAATAAGCGGTAAAGAACTTAGCAAGGAACTTGCCCTTTTGCCATTTCAATTCAGCTAATAATTCATGAAAATTCGCACCTAAAGGATGAGCTAATACATGTCCTTGGTTGCCATACGCTTGCATTTCATCAATGTGGGAATAAGTAAAAGGTCGCATCATATTGTACTCAACACGGTAGAACAAATCACCTATCTTAGTATGAAATCTACCTTTTAATCCAGCTTGAACTCCAAATTTTACTGCCCACCACGTTTTATCTTTGCGCAATTCTGCCAAATTAAACTCATCCAAAATGACTTGAGAATAAAACAGTTGATTTAAGAATTTAGCATCCATCGAAAGGCCAATCAACACGTTATCAGAAGAGCCCAAGGTGTATTCTTGAGGTCTAAAAAAGATAACAGGATTTAGGTATTCAACTTCAAAACCGCGATTTAATAACGTATCCTTTGGTTGAAATAAAACCGTTTCGAAAATGCCAAAATTCAACCATTTTGTCGCATTTAAACTTATGTGGTGTGATGTAGCAAACTTAGACTTCCACATCCCTGGTACATGTTCGCGCATAAATTGATAGAGAACGGTGTATTCTAATCGCCAAAACTTCGCTTTGATTTGAGCAAAGGGATGCGGCACCCCATAGTCACTTAAAAACAAAGAACGGTTTCCTTCACCAATAAAATGATTATCTAGACCAACTTGGAAATTAAAAATTGAATTGTGCGTATAACTCACACGCGCTCGAATGTCTGTGTAAAAATAATTTTTTCCTTTTTGCTCATAATAAAAAGCGGGTGTATTGAAAACTGAATCGACAGAACCTAATCCACCTATTGCACTAACTTTAAAATACCATTTTTTATACTGCATTTGAAGGTTCAAGCCCAAACCAGCACGGTAAGCAAATTGATTGGCGTATGCACCATTAAGATCTACCGCTGGAGCGATGTGAAAAAAATCAGGTCGAATGCTATCGTGTTTATGCCATGACAAAAACTCATTTGTTCTCGTCAATGCTTTGAATCCAGAATGATTTTCTACGGACAACGCTTCAACACTATCACTAGGCAACTCTTCAAAAATAGAACCTACTCCATACTGAGCATACAGCGAAAAGCCGCATAGCAACCACACAAAAATACTATGTAAAATACCCGTTTTCAAAAGTCGATATAGCTATTGATTAAACCTGTTCTCATCCCTATTCCTAACACATTGGTTGCTTGTTTTACACCTCCAATCACCTCTGTTCTAAATAAATAATTCAAAAATACAGAAAAATTCATTTTTTTATTAAATCGGTAACCAGCTTCAAAAGTTGTTTGAAAAATGGAGCCGTATTTGGGAGAATCTATTTCATATAATGCCAAATGAGAGGTTGAAGAATAACGATTTAAACTGTAAAAATTCAATTTTAAATCTCCGTAAATACGCTTCCATTCATAACTCGTACGCAATAAGACTTCCGTAAAACCTTCACCTTTCACAATCGCTAAAGGTAAATTAAAATGACTATAATTCAGCCTCGGATTGGTCGAACGGTACAGTTTATTCGACACATGATTTCCTTCTAACTGAATAAATAAGTTACTTATTTTAAAAGGTTCCATCACACGCAAACCTAGTTGAGCGCCATAACCGTAGTGACGAGAATTAAATGCTAATTGTGCATACGTGCGTAAAATTGATATAGGTGTATAACCGATATTTAAACCAATAATGGAATTTGCTTCGTTCTTTTTTACAACAAAAGCACCAACCAATGGAACAGGATTATACATCCAAGGTGATGCATACTTAGAAACAATTGAATCCCCTTTTGAATAAACAGTTCCCTCAAACAAAGAAATGGTCAAATCCTTCGTTGCTTGGAAAGAAAGGTAATTTACTGCTAACACTTTAGGATCATAATAAGCTTCAACAGTGGTACTTGCAGGTCGGCGCAACAAATTCATCAATCGACTGCGCATATAAACAAACTCCCAACGAGGTAAGAATCGGTAATTAACTTGGAAAAAAGGCGCGCTAAAACTATTATCAGAAAGTAAAATGGAACGATAACCATCTCCAACAAATTTACGCGTGTTTCCTGCTGACAAAGTCAAAACCTTTATTGGTTGATAGCTTATATCTCCCATTGCAAAAGCATAGTCAAAGCCGCCGTTTTTAAATGGTTTTGTCCTACCAAGACCAGGAATAACAGCATTTTGGGTGTAATAAGTACTATCACTATGCTTTACATACGATTCGCCAATTGCATTAAAATAATTGGTTTGATACCATGGATTTCTTGACTGATTTTCATAGAGACTCGTTGAAAATGAAAAGTTTTTAAACAAATCGCCTTCAATATGAAAACCACGGGTATTCTGAAAAAGTAAGCGCTTTGTTGTGTCAGAAAAATCTTTTCCAACAGAAAAGTCAAACGTTGGAGAAATAGTGAGGTAGTAATTTTTACCTTTAAATTCAAGAAAATGCTTTTTGAACAAATGTTCCGTTACTAAATAGTATTGTTTAGAGGTATCCTTTATTTTATCATGCAAATCATATTGCTGTTCATTCACTGGAAAAAAACTATTTCCCCTATAACCAACGTAATGATTCGTTGTGTGGTACAAACGGTCCTTGTAAAAATGGTGCAAAGGGATGTTATTTTGTTGTGCATTCGCTCCAAACACGATAAACATGCATAGGAATAGCAAATGGTTGATTTTATATTTTAGCAAAACGTTACGCATCCTTATCAAAAAAGTCAATAAATCCTTTTGTTTTCGCTATAAAGTGAGGATTGTAAAGAGATTCTTTGTTATAGCACAAAGTTTCACCTGTTTCACTATTGAGCACACATCCTTCAAGTGCCTCCAAAATAGCTTGGCCAGCAGCGATGTCCCATTCCATGGTTGGAGCAAAACGAGGGTAAACATCCGCTAAACCACGAGCTAAGTCAAAGAATTTTAATGCCGACCCCTTTTTAAGATAATCGATCGCATCTTTTTGTTGAATTTGTTCTATTAACAATGTTTCCTCTAATTTATAAGGAGCATGAGAACGCGCCATCACAATAGGAGAATTAATAGAAGAAATTGTTAACTCCTCCCATTTTTCATTTGCTTCCACGTGGTTGAAATCTGTGATATACACCCCGAATTCTTTCCCTCCGAAGAGTATTTTTTTATTCACAGGACTAGCAATTAAACCAAAAATCGGCCTCCCATTTTTTACAAGAGCGATGTTAACAGCAAATTCATCATTTTTTTTAATGAACTCTTTTGTTCCATCTAACGGATCCACGATCCAAACTTCTTTCCAATTTTTACGAATTTCAAAGTCACTGTTTTTGCTTTCCTCACTAATTACAGGAATGTTTGTTTTTTCCAGTTGTTCAACTATAATTTTGGAAGAGGCGATATCAGCGTCAGTCACAGGTGAACCATCTGTTTTTGAATGCTTTTGAAAAGACGTAGTATAGAAACGCATGATTTCCTCCGATGCGAGAATCGAGGTTTTCAAAGCTAATAGATAGTGATTTTTTATCTGTTTCATTTCTATACGGTGTCATCAAATATACACATTAATTTAAAAAAAAAGACCGCCGAAGCGATCTTTATTCATTTTTATCTAAAAATGTTATTTAATGATTAACTTTTTAGTATATCCTTTTCCTGTTGAACCTTGCACTGTAACAAAGTAAACTCCGCTTTTAAATTCGGCAACATTTATTTTTTTGCTTCCAGAAAAATCAGCTGTATAAGTTACATTTCCAAGTACATCCACAATGCTCACTTTGGCATTAGAAACACCTTCAGCTTGAACAGTTACGACATCAACCGCAGGATTCGGAGCAATCGATAACTCAGCCACTTTTGTAACTGGAGCCACGCTCAACGGATCGAACAAACGAATGCGTACAAATACCTCTGCATAATCTTCAGAACCATCTTGATTTGTAACAACATATTTATACAACCCAGAAGAACCAACTGTTGCAGGGTAATACTGAGGTTTAATTTCAGCATTTGTCGATAGATCATTTGATGTAGATCCAGGATAAACTGTTACAGCATTATTAGCAGGCGTAGTATAATATCCGTTTACTTCCAGGTTTTGTACCTCATTGTAACAAGTTGGAGGCCAACATAAATTATCTCTCCAATTTGAAGGAACGTTTACAAGGTAACGCTTAATGCGCAAGGCCTTATTATCAGAAAACATATTATACACATGAAATTTAGGTCCTTCAAACGTTGTCCATTCATCCTCAAGAGATGTAATATTACACCAATATTCTAATGTGTCACCATTAACTACCGTTCCATTATGTGGATCTCTAATCTCAATTTGAGCGAAAGAATTCCACGTGAACAGTAAAAGTGCAAAAAGTAGTATTTTTTTCATTTCCATTTAATTTAAAGTATTTAAAAATCACAATCATAAATCGTGCCAATCCATAAATGGCATCCTTTACAAATAGTAAATTTAAGAAAAAAAATGAAAACACACAAAAAAAACGTTATTTTTTAACAAAAAAAAGAGGCACCATTTTGGCAACCTCTTCGTTTGTATTCGTCTAACACACTTATTTATAAGTGCATAAAATCTTTTTTCGCTAACAATTCATCTTTAGACTCGCGGTAATTAGGATCATCCACACAGCAGTCAACAGGACATACAGCAGCGCATTGAGGTTCATCATGGAAACCTTCACATTCCGTACATTTATCAGGTACGATGTAGTAAATATCCATATCAATAGCTTCGTGTTCGTCATCTGCATTTAGTTCTTCCCCATCCAAGGTAGTAATCATACCTGTAAGCGAAGTTCCATCCGAATAACGCCAATTAGCTCCACCTTCGTAAATCGCATTATTTGGACATTCTGGTTCACACGCCCCGCAATTGATACATTCATCTGTAATAATAATCGCCATCTCTCTACACTAATTTTTTGTGCAAATATACTTATTTTTAGCCAAATGAAAAAAAGAAAAATAATTTAGTTTCGTTCTAAACTATTCTGTTAAAAACAATAATACGCATTCAAAATTCCTCTTCTGAATTAAAACCTATCGACTTTTAACAATTTTAACTAAAAAAACAGAAAACTATCTATTATTTTAATAAATAGCTCAAAAAAAAACCTTATTTTTGCTTTTTCTTTTTCAGGTATATTCATGAGCACAACAAAAAAAATTAAATCAGCATTAATTTCTGTTTTTGATAAGACAGGTTTAGAACCAATTGTTAAACAATTACACAAAGACGGAGTGGTTATTTACTCAACTGGAGGGACACAATCATTTGTAGAAGGTTTTGGCATTCCAGTAGAGCGTGTAGAAGACTTAACTTCTTATCCATCTATTTTAGGTGGTCGTGTAAAAACATTGCACCCAAAAGTGTTTGGTGGCATTTTAAATCGTCGTTCTTTAGCAGAAGACCAAGCTCAAATTGCTGAATACGAAATTCCAGAAATCGATTTAGTGATTGTGGATTTGTATCCTTTCGAACAAACAGTTGCTTCTGGCGCTTCTCACGAAGATATCATCGAAAAAATTGATATCGGTGGTATTTCTTTGATTCGTGCAGCTGCTAAAAACTACCAAGATGTCGTTATCATTCCATCTCAAGCTCAATATGCTTCGTTTTTGGATATCATTACAAATACAAATAGTGCAACAAGCATTGAGCAACGTCAAAAGTTCGCTGCTGATGCGTTCAATGTTTCATCTAATTACGATACGCATATTTTCAATTACTTCAACCAAGGTAGTGAAGATGTGTTTAAGCAAAGTATTTTAACTTCTCAAGTATTGCGCTATGGTGAAAATCCTCATCAAAAAGGTGTTTTCTACGGAGATTTAGATGCAATGTTTGATAAATTAAACGGCAAAGAATTGTCATACAACAACTTATTAGACGTTGATGCAGCTGTTGCATTGATGGCTGATTTTAAAAATGATGAGCCAACATTTGCTATTTTGAAACACAACAACGCTTGTGGTGTAGCAACGAGACCAACATTAAAAGAAGCTTATGAGGCTGCTTTAGCTGGTGACCCAGTAAGTGCTTTTGGTGGTATTTTAATTGCTAATAAAACAGTAGACTTGGCAACAGCAGAATTGGTTAATGAATTATTCTGTGAAGTAATTATCGCTCCTGCTTATGAAGAGACAGCTGTTGAATTGTTAAAGAGCAAAAAGAATAGAATTATCTTAGAGCAAAAAGAAATTGCATTGCCAACAAAGCAATTCCGTACTATTTTAAATGGTGTATTGGAGCAAGACAAAGACTTAGTTTCAGAAGTTGCAACCAACTTAGAACCTAAGACGACAAAAGTTCCAACACAAGATGAAATTACAGACTTGTTGTTTGCTAATAAATTAGTAAAACACACTAAATCAAATACAATTGTTTTAGCTAAAAACAAAACGTTATTAGCAAGTGGTACAGGTCAAACATCTCGTGTAGATGCGTTACAACAAGCTATTCACAAAGCAAAAACATTTAACTTTGACTTGAATGGTGCGGTAATGGCTTCTGATGCGTTCTTCCCATTCCCAGACTGTGTAGAAATTGCTTTTCATGCAGGAATCACTGCGGTTATCCAACCTGGAGGTTCTATTAAAGATGAATTGTCGATTGATTACTGTAATGAGAATGGATTAGCAATGGTGTTTACTGGAAACAGACACTTTAAACACTAAGTCCAAAATAAAACAAAGAAAATGTAACTTTTTTCTGAGTTTTACGAAAAAGAATTAAAGAAAACGAATTCATAACAAAGAGCAAATGGGATTATTTAGCTTCTTAACACAAGAAATTGCAATTGACCTTGGAACGGCAAACACGCTTATTATCTTAAATGATAAAGTGGTTGTTGACGAACCTTCCATTGTCGCAAAAGACATCCAATCAGGGAAAATTGTTGCTATTGGTAAAAAGGCACAACAAATGCATGGAAAAACGCACAAACAGATTGAAACGGTTCGTCCGCTACAAGATGGTGTAATTGCTGACTTCCACAGTGCAGAGCAAATGATTCGTGGAATGATTAAAATGATCAATCCAGGAAGAAGCTTGTTCAATCCTTCCTTGAGAATGGTTATTTGTATTCCTTCAGGTATCACTGAGGTGGAAAAAAGAGCAGTTCGTGACTCTGCCGAACATGCTGGAGCAAAAGAAGTGTATTTAATTCACGAGCCTATGGCTGCAGCGATTGGTATTGGTATCGACGTTGAAGAACCAATGGGTAACATGATTATTGACATAGGTGGTGGTAGCTCTGAAATTGCAGTAATCGCATTGGGAGGTATTGTGTGTGACAAGTCTATTCGTGTAGCTGGTGACGATTTTACTGCTGACATTGAAGAATACATGCGTCGCCAACACAATATTTTAGTTGGAGAAAGAACAGCTGAACAAATTAAAATTGAAGTTGGTGCAGCTCTTCCTGAGTTGGAGAATCCGCCAGCTGACTTTGCGGTTCGTGGTCGTGACTTAATGACTGGTATTCCTAAAGAAATCATTGTTTCTTATTCAGAAATAGCACATGCTTTGGATAAATCTATTTCGAAAATTGAAGAAGCGATTTTAAGTGCCTTAGAAATGACTCCACCAGAGTTATCGGCTGATATTTACAAAACAGGTATTTATTTAGCTGGTGGCGGTTCTATGCTTAGAGGTTTAGATAAACGTATTTCTACTCGCACAAAATTACCGGTTCACATCGCTGAAGATCCGCTAAGAGCAGTAGCAAGAGGTACAGCTATCGCATTGAAAAACATTGATCGTTTCCAATTCTTAATTAGAGACTAACATGGTGCGATTGGCTATATTTATTGCTTCTGGTTTTTTCCTTTTTGCTTGTAACTCCAACAAAGACGAGCGTTTTTGCGATTGCTTAAAAGTCAGTGAAAAACTAGACAGCGAAGCTGCAAAGTACACTTCTATGGAATTGGATGCAACAACCGATGAAGGTGTCGTTACATTAAAACAATTAATGACAGAAAAAGACAGCATTTGTCAACCATTTGAAACATTAGGAGGAGAAGAGTTGATAAAAAAGCGTGAAGCTTGTAAGTAATTTTAAGAAAAAATCAACTTTGTAGGCAACCCTTTCAATGAGTGTTCGTCTATAAAGTAGTTAGGTTTTATATTTTTTGCAGAAATTACCTGAGAAACAATGTTGATAATTCAGATTGAATCTCAGGTTTTTTTATATCATAACTATTGTATCACCACTCCTTTTCGACCCATTGAAGGGACATCTACCATGTTTTCATCTTTAATAGAATCCGCTAAGAAAATAAATTTCTTGTCATACATCTTATCCTCTACCCAAAAGCTAACCAAAAATTCATTGGTTAAACCAAAAACCTCTTCCATAATAGGTTCTATTTTTGCCGCTTCATTGGGCAATAAAACCTCTAAACTATGGCGTAAAGTAGAGGTCTTTATCTTTTCCCCTGTTTGAAGATTTTCTCCGTACCCAGTACTTGTTACAATAATCCCTTCCATGATATCATCTCGCAAGTTAACAAGGTACACATAATAATTTTCTTCCCCGTTAATTACTTCTTTTGAAACAACCATTGCTACATTTTCTACCTTCGGAATCAAGTCTTCTTTTTTCATGCTTTGTTTAATTCTTTTCTAATTTGTTCTGCAAAATTAATATATTGTATGAAATCAGGTGCATGCCCAACTTTTTTTAAGTTTTGTTGACCAAAAGGAATTGTTCTATTCACCTCTATGCTTTTTGCTCGTTTTTCACCTAAGCGAACAATAACTACATCTTCGTCTGGAATGGCGATAATGTACTGTCCAAGAATTCCGCGACAATAATAAACAGGGCTTTTATAACCTTGATAGACCCAAATATGCAAACCATATTGAAAATTAGGAACATCATCCAAGGTTTGCATTCCATCAGGAATAGCAATCATTTCTTTAAAATACCATTCAGGTACCAACTGCTCATCTTCCCATTTTCCCGAACGAGCAATTAATTTGCCTAATCGCCCAAAGTCTCTAGCAGTGGCGTACAAACAGCAAAAAGATTTTTCATTTCCATTTTCACGATCCAAGCTCCAATATGCGTCCGATTCCATTCCCATTTTAGACCATAGTTTTTCAGAGCAGTATTCTGAAACAGTTTTTCCAGTTGCCTTTTCAATAATAAAACCTAGAAGTTGACTGTTGCCACTTTGATAGTTAAAAACCTTGCCTGGTTCACTAATTCGTTTTTGTCGTGTTACCAATTCATATAAATCATCGCCATAATAAGATTCAGCATTGAAAGAAAGCGGATTTTTTCCACTTTCTGTCCAGTTTAGTCCCGAGGCCATCAGCAACAAATCGCGAATGGTAATAATGGATAAATCATCACGTTTAAATTCAGGTATATAATCAGCTACCTTGTCATCTACACTTTTAATTTTCCCTTCATCTACTGCGATGCCAATTAGTAAAGCAACAACTGTTTTGGCAGCAGAAAAAGAATTGGATAATGTGTGTTCATTGTGATTGCTCCAATAACGCTCAAACAACACAGAATCACCTTGAAAGACAATAAACGCTTTAGACCCCAACGACTGATTGTAATTCTCAAAATCAGCAATGGTTGTCGTTGTAGTATAATTTTTAGCTGGCATCCAAGGTTCTACTCTACCAAATCGGGCAACTTTACGCTTGGGAAATTTATCCAAGTCATAAATAGTCGGTCCGGAATAACCAGAAAGATAAGTCATCCAAATTCCCTTGTATAAATAAGTACGACCAGAAATCAAGATAAAAGCATTTGCGATTATCAACAAGGCAATTAAAATATAAAAAATACCACGCAACAATCGAAGAAAGCGCTTACCTTGCATTAGTACATGTTGTATCATCGTTCTTTTATTAATTTATTTACTTTCATAAGTATATGAAACGATTAAGTTACAGCAAAAATTTGAAAAAACCACATGAAATGAAAAAAAAATAATATCCTTCCTCTTCTACGGCTTTATTATGTAGTGTCAAATGAAGTGCTACTAATCAAATTCGATAACTTCAACAATTAATTCGATGAATATAAAAATTCATTCCACCAATCAAAATTCACTTCCTAAAAAAACAAAAAATAATTGAAAAAGACAAAATATTCATTTATACCTATGAAATGTTCATTTGCAAAATGAAATTAAAATTAAGTTTCTACCTTAGCATCAGAAACAAGGAGAGATAAAATAGGATGCTTCTTATGTTTTCTTTGAAATAACGATAAAGGTTCACTGCTTGGAGAGGCAGGTTTCATTTTCTAGTTTGATTAAAGAGTATAACAGTTCTAGAATCTTTATTATTCAAAGGCATAAGAATATAAGAAGTTCCTATTTTTTTTAAAGATAATACAACTACGCTACACATAAATTGAAAACTATTATTAGAAAAAAAAGAGTTGATATTTCAACTCTTTTTTTATTTTAATTTTTTTTTATCGGATAAATTACTGGTTTGCTTGGACTTGCATCGTTAACAAATGGAGCAACCTGTAAATTTAAAATATATGCACCATCAGCTACTTCATTAGGAACAAAAATCAATTCTGTAATCGTTTTGTGATAGTGTGGATTAGATGGAACAGACCAAAACGCATGATGCATCGCCAACACTCCATTGTCTGATTCGCGATCAACAGAAGGAAGGTCAATCAATAAGTGTTCAACACCCGCTTGATCCAACACTTCTATGCAATCTTCCATTAGATAAGCTGGATTTGTTGACGAATAATCGTGTTTTCTTTTATCAATAGTATTGGGCAAGGTGCGAATCAACAAAGCCTTAGTCTTTTTAGAACCAAGAACATTTTGTAACATTTCCTTCGTAACAACCCAATCTCCATTGTCTAATTGTACAGGCTGAACTGTAACCAGTAGCGCTTCAAACAAAGCATCTTTCAACAATTCATTTATAGAAAAAACCTCTTCTGTTATATGTCCCAAACATTCCGTATGCGTACCATTTCCATGAGGATTAAACGTAATGTTTCTAAAATTAACACTTCCACCTTCCTTAACGCTTCCAACAAAACCATTTGCACGAACGGTATCAATTTTAGTTGCATCAACATACCACGCACGTGCGTCATTCTCTCCACCCATAGAAATAGAAAGATCTATTCCTTCATTGCTTTCAAAGTAGTGTGTTTGGTCAATATAGAGTCTCATCGCTTATTAGTTACCATAAAGTTCTTGACGCGTTTTTTCATAAAGTACCATCCCAGCTGCTACCCCAACATTTAATGATGAAATAGCGCCTCTCATCGGTATTTTACATGCAATATCGCTTAAATTAATTAAATCTTGCGTAATTCCATTTTCTTCAGAACCCATAATTATGGCTACAGAACCTCTAAGATTTGTTTCGTAAAGATTACTTTTCGATTTTTCTGTACACGCGATTATTCGCACGCCACATTGTTGCATGTAAAAAAGAGCATCTTTCAAACTATCTGTTTTGCACACTGGAATTCGATTCAAAGCACCAGCCGAAGTCTTAATCGCATCGGAAGTTACCAAAGCCGAACCTTTAGCAGGAATTAAAATAGCATCCACACCTTGACATTCAGCAGTACGAGCAATTCCTCCGAAATTGCGAACATCCGTAATGCGATCAAGAACCAAGATATTTACTTTTTGCCCAGCCTCTATTTTTTCATCAATAAGCTGTTCTATATTACCATATTCCACTGGCGAGACGTAAGCAATGACCCCTTGGTGATTGTTTTGAGTTAAACTGTCTAATTTTTGACTAGGTACAAACTGCAACGTAATATCTTTCCCTTTTAGAGCATCTTTTAGCTCAAAGAAAAGATCTTTATTCATCCCTTTTTGAATCAATATCTTATTGATTTCACGTTCCGCACGTATCGCCTCAATAACAGCTCTCACACCAAAGATAATATCCTTATCTTCTTTACGTGTATAATTTTTTTGTTCTTTCATTAGAAAATAAATTCAAATTCAATTTTCATGTCCTCATGCACAGATTTAGCAACTGGACAAGCATTTCCTGCTCTCAAAACACGTTCTTTTTCGTCTTCGCTCCAACCGTTTCCGCTCAAGTCCAATTTAATAATTACTTCTGAAATACGTCTTGGACCAGAAGCCATAACCTTTGTCACATCTGCTGTAGCATGTTGAAAGTTGATTCCATGCTCATTGCAAAATATCCCCATAATGGTGATCATACAAGAAGCATAGGCTGTAGCTACTAAATCTGTAGGTGAAAAGTTTTCTGCCTTCCCTTTGTTGTCTAAAGGAGCATCTGTTATAATTTGAGAGCCTGAGTAAAGATGTGTACACTTGGTACGCAACTCCCCTAAATATTCAACACGTGCTGTACTCATAAAATGATTTTTAGCAAAAGTAAACTAAAATCTAGGAAAACACAAAAAGGAAACAAAAAATAAGCAACTAAAAAAAATTTGGTATGAAATTTGAAATAAAAATAACACCTTATATATAAGGAATAAAAAAAATGGTTATATTTATAGAAACAAAAAAAACAATTAAAAATGGCGTACTACAAAACTATTGATGGGAAAAAGTATGATGGTGAAATCATCGAGTTGGCAGAAAAGTTAACAGCAGGAGCTGGAGACGGAAGAATCTCTATGGAAGATGCGAAACAATTGTTAGAAGCTGTAAAAGATGGCGACACTTATACAGATATTGAAAAAGAGACAATGGCTTACATTCGTGAGAACTTCAAATGGACAGAAGCTGCTGACGATTGGTTTAGAACAGAAATCAGAAAATGGGCAGTAACGAAAGGACGCGATTAGTCTTTCATTGTTGAGAAAAAATCATGTAGCAGGTAAGCAATCGTTTTGCCTGCTATTTTTTCGTCTTGTTCATTCATCGGAGCCGCTTCTGGCAAGTGTAAATAAGCAATTCTACGTTTAGAACTTGCTAATTTTGTAAGATACAAACGTGCCTGTTCTACCTCAATACCAGAAGGAGTAAAAGCTGAAGAAGGCATTCCTTTAATAGCGTCCATATCCAACTCTACACCCAAACAATCATCACTTCGAATAATAATAGCTTGTAAATCTGCCTCCATTTTAGAAGGCATTTTCATGTATTCTTCAAAATACGAGTAGAAAAATCCTTGTTGGTTCAAATAGGTCAGCATTGATTCGCTGTTATATGCCTTGTGTAAACCTAACACGGAGTAAAAACTTAAGTAGCCCAAGCTTTGTGCATAAGAAAAAGGATTCCCACTGTGGCGACCTTCCAACGGGCGACAATCAGCATGAGGATCACAGTTAACCACTTCAATCGATTTCGATTTTGCTTTATTAAACGCCGCAATAAGCGGAAAAGCATTATTATGCCCCCCTCCCACAATTACTGGAATTTGATCACGCTCAAAAATTGGCGTCAGCAAATCAATTAAAAATCGATCCAGCTCTTCCACTTGAACACGAGCTTCATCGACAGATGAGAAAGACCCAATATATTTTACATACCCACCTATGCAAATATCGTCACCAGACAAGTTCCTGTTAGACTGCATATTAACAAAACGTTTAATAGCAGCCTGAAAAGCATTTTTAGCACCAGGGTTTCCAAAATTAGCTTGAGGTCCAACATCTTCACATACACCTATTACAACAAATTTTGAAGCAACATCCAAGCCAGTTTTTAAGCGCTCGCCTAATTTTGTTTCGCCATTTCTAACCGAAGTTAATTCCTTTATGTTTACATCCGAAAACGGAATCCATTGAAAATTAGCTGTTTGCATATTAACGAATAAATTGTTGAATTAGTTGAACAAAACTAGCAGGAGCACGCATTGGTCTCATTGTATCCTTTGCCACAAAAATGAGAGTTGTAAATGCAGTAGCTACTAATTCATTTTTTTCATTATGTATTTCATAATTGAACAACAATCTTGCCCCTTCCAAAGAAACAATAAAAGTTGTAATGGTTAATTCATCATCGTATTTTGCCGGTTTGAGGTATTTTACAGAAAAATCACTAACAGGTAACATCACCCCATTATTTTCCAATTCACGATAACTCATTCCCAAGGAGCGCATTGCCTCTACTCGACCAACTTCAAAATACTGAGCATAATTGCCATAATAGCAGTAACCCATTTGGTCTGTTTCGCCATATCTGACGCGTAATTTCGTTTTATTTACAAATGAAAATTCCATAAATGAAATAAAATTCAATTTTAACATAAATTATCCTTGTATTTACGAATAGTTTGACTATATTTGAAAAACAAATTGTTGAAAACATTTTTAGTGTTTGTTCATAAAATTAAACAAAAAAAA
>CAZOKJ010000018.1:0-46418 GCA_964580465.1 uncultured Fluviicola sp.
TTCATTGACAATGCTCGGACGTTTTTCAATTCCAATTCTATTTTTAATAATGCCTTTACGTTTTGTTGAACTTCTTTGGTAAACCTGATTTTCTTAGGTTTTTCTTTTTGTCGTTTCTTGTATTTACGTTGTGCTAAATCATGACTGTATTTCCCAGATCGACCATCTCGATTTCGTTTCAACTCCCTACTTACAACAGATTTATCTTTATCAATTGCTTTCGCAATGTCTTTTTGTTTATATCCATTGCGATTCATTACGTTAATTGTGTATCTTTGTTCTAAGGTTAAATGACTCATATTTTGCAACTTTTGGTCGAGGACACAAAGTAAGAGAATTTTATCCATTTCGAGCGAGGGAACATCTTGTGTGTCCTATTGATTGAATAAAACTTAACTTATATCCTCAGAAAAGTTGCATTTATTACTTGAATTCAAGAATGTATGAATAAGAAATAAAAAAAAATCCCAGTTGACTGGGATTTTTTACTAGTTATTGTAATCTCTAGAACCTTCTCGCGTCATTTTGAAGTAATCTTTTTCAGTAGGTAAGTTGCGTTGAATTTCAATAATACCATCGCTACCTTTTAAGATTTTAAAATTACCTTCATATTCCCATGGATTAGTATCGCCTGCAATTAAAACTTGGTCCCATCTGCATAAGTGCTTTTTGTCTTTGATATCATACGTTAATGATGTCCATATTTTGTATGAATCTTTTACTTCACAAAGTAAAAATGCTACATAATTTCCTGAGTATTGCATTTTACCTAGAAGGTAAGTTTCTTTGTCTCCTTCTATTCCAAAAAATGTCTTAGCATCAATGGTACTAATTTTTTTTAAATTCTTATAATCATCAATTTTATATGTTTTACCATAATCGATGAATTCAGGTGTGCTTGCTAAAAAATCTTTCCATTTTGTTTGACCAAAAGATTCAGTACAAGAAAATAAAGTGGTGATAGCTACAAATGTTGCAAATAATAATGTTGCTTTTTTCATGGTTTTATAATTTAGAATTATTAAATATTCTTATTTTTTCAACACAATGAAATTAGTAAAACGTTTCTAATAAAAGCGACAAAATTGATGAAGCCCTTACCGTTTCTAACGAATATGGGCTTAAACTTTTTAAAGATTAATTTTTTGCTAAACTCTTAGTGTGCTTCCAACCAATTATTGCCCATATCTATTTCTGCCTTCATTGGTACAATTAATTGAACAGCATTTTCCATTTCTGTTTGAATAAGCTCTTTCATGATCTCAACTTCTTCTTTATGAATGTCAAAAACTAATTCGTCATGTACTTGTAACAGCATGCGAGAACGCACGTTTTTCTCTTTCATTTTTTTGTAAACTGCTACCATTGCTAATTTGATAACATCAGCTGCGGAACCTTGTATTGGAGCGTTAATAGCATTTCGTTCAGCAAAACCTCTTACTACAGCATTGGCAGAATGAATGTCTGGCAAGTATCTTCTACGTTTGAAAATCGTTTCTACATAGCCTCTTTCTCGAGCTTGTGCAATGGCACCGTCCATATATGATTTGATGGTTGTATATTGCTCAAAGTAACTGTCAATGATTTGTTTTGCTTCTGTGCGAGTAATTCCTAAGTTTTGAGAAAGTCCGTGTGCTGATTGACCATAAATGATGCCGAAATTGACTGCCTTAGCATTGCTTCGTTGCTCTCTGGTGACTTCTGTAATTGGAACTTGATACACTTTAGCTGCGGTTGCTGCGTGAATATCTTCTCCGGCCTTAAATGCTGCTATCATGTTTTTATCTTCACTCAAAGCGGCAATGATGCGCAATTCTATTTGTGAATAGTCGGCCGCTAAAAGGATATGCTCCTTGTCACGGGCAATAAATGCTTGTCTGATTTTTCTTCCTGCTTCAGTGCGAATTGGAATATTTTGCAAGTTGGGATTGTTTGAACTTAAACGACCTGTTGCTGTAACTGTTTGCATGAATTGCGTGTGAACCCTACTATCAATGCTGTCTGTAAGTAATGGAAGGGGATCAACATAGGTGCTTTTTAGTTTTCTAAATCCACGATAATCCAAAATTTTAGCTACAATAGGATGGGTATGAATCAGTCCTTGTAAAACATCTTCTGAAGTGGCGTATTGTCCTGTTTTAGTCTTCTTTGCTTTGTTAGTAATTTGCAGTTGCTCGAACAATACTTCTCCTAATTGTTTTGGGGAGTCAATATTGAAGTCAATACCTGCTAATGCTTTAATTTCTTGCTCAAGTTGTGATAAAATGACTTCTAATTCTTTGGAATATTCATTTAAGAATGCGCTGTCAATGGCAATTCCTTCTTTTTCCATGTCAGCCAAAATTTCAACAAGTGGCATTTCCATGCCGTAAAATAAGGATTTTAGATGGTCTTTCTCTATTTCTGGAGCAAAGATTTGTTTTAATTGGAAAGTAATATCAGCATCTTCACAAGCATAATTAGTCACTTCCTCTGGAGTTAAATCTCCCATGTTTCCTTGATTTTTACCTTTTTTACCAATTAATGTTTCAATGGAAATAGGTTGGTATTGTAAGTAAAACTCAGCTAAAAAATCCATGTTTTGTTTGGATTCTGGACTAATTAAATAATGTGCAATCATTGTATCAAACAATGGATAAGCAACACGCACGTTGTAGCGTCTTAAAACTTTTAAGTCGTACTTAACATTGTGAGCAATTTTTACAATTTCAGTTGATTCAAAAAATGGCCTGAATTCTTCAATAATTGCTTGTGCTTCTTCTTTATTTGATGGAATAGAAACGTAAAAAGCTTCTTTTGCTTTGAATGAGAAAGACATTCCAACTAAGTCAGCGTGAAGTGCATCTAAAGCTGTCGTTTCTGTGTCAAAACAAACTTCTTTTTGCTGCATCAATAGGTTGAATAATTCAGCTCTATCTTCCTTCGTTTGAATTAATTGGTAATTTGGCTTTTCTGTTTCAAATGTTTTAAATGTAACAGGCTCATTATTCTCTAAACTTTCAGGAATGATAACCTCCTGTTCCTGAACTGCATTTACTCCAAATAAATCTAGTTGACCATTGTCTTTAGGTTTGTCGGCAACACTGACTACAATTTCTTCGCCGAGTACACGTTGAGCAAAGCCTTTAAACTCTAATTCTGTAAAAATATCACGTACTTTTTCAGGATCAGGTTCGTTCAGTTCTAACTCTTCTTCATTAAACTCAACATCAACATCTGTAATGATGGTTGCTAATTCTTTGGATAACAAACCTAATTCTTGTTGCGTTTCGAAGGTTTCTTTTTGTTTTCCTTTTAATTTATCAGTGTTAGCAAAGATATTTTCCATCGTTCCAAACTCTTTCAATAGTTTAGAAGCAGTTTTCGGGCCAACTCCAGGCATTCCAGGGATGTTATCAGAAGCATCTCCCATTAATCCTAAATAATCGATTACTTGATTAACAGAATCTAATTCAAATCTTTCACAAATTTCTTTTGGTCCCCAAATTTCAGCTGGTCCGCCGCTTCTACCAGGACGAAACATTAATGATTTTTCAGTTACTAATTGACCATAATCTTTGTCAGGCGTAACCATATAGGTCAAATATCCTTTGCTTTCTGCTATTTTTGATAAAGTACCAATAACATCATCTGCTTCATAGCCAGGAATTTCTATAATTGGAATGTTAAACGATTCAATAATACGCTTAATTGGCTCAATATTTGAAAGAATTCCTTCAGGTGTTTCATTTCGATTGGCTTTGTATTCTTCAAAACTTTCTTTGCGAGTAACAGAGCCTCCCGGAGGGTCAAACACTACCGCAATGTGTGTAGGTTTTTCTTTTTTTAAAATTTCAAGCAGCGAGTTTGTGAAACCAAAAGCTGCTGATGTATTGAGTCCTTTAGAATTAATACGTGGGTTCTTTGCAAAAGCAAAAAAAGCTCTAAAAATAATAGCGTACGCATCTACTAAAAATAGCTTCTTGTCCGAATCTTGTGTTAACATTTATTTGAGTTTGATTCGTCAAAAATACAGAAAATTAAATCGTATTGCAAGAAGCTTATATGATAGGAGGTTATTTTAAGTGAAATTTATCAAACTATAAAAGATGCGAGCTCTTTCGAAACTCGCATCTTTCGCTTTTAAACAGGTTAATGGTTATTAGATAGCTCTTTATTGTTTTGTGATTTTTTGGATGGATTGACCAATGTGGATAAAATAAATTCCAGTTTTAAAATCTGAAACATCAATCATGTTTTCTCCTTGTGTCAGTGAACCTTTCAGCAATGTTTCACCTAATGTGTTGACAATGCTAAATGATTCAATTTTATTGGTAGCAATTGTTAGTTGATTGATGACAGGGTTTGGATAAATACCAATGTAATTAGTGAATTTATCAAGTGATAGTTCTCCTTCATTAATCACACCAATCCCATCTAAATCAAATCCACCCGATTCAAATGGAGTAGGATGGAGGTTGTTAATAATGTTCCCTTGACTGTCATAAGTTGCATATAGAGGATTGATGCTTCCAACTACGTCCACAATTCTTACATGTGTAATGGCATTTAGGTCAATGTTGTTAGAATCTTTTAAATCTTCTAAATCAAAGGGTGTTCCATAGGCAACTCGGTATTTTCCTGCAAAATTGTGAATGTAACGACAATCAACGCTACCAAAACCTCCAATTTGTGTAGTTGTTTGTACTTCTGAAATGGCCGGGAAACGTACGAAGTTGACTCCATCACTGCTGACTTCAACAAAACCTAGTTCTAAAAATTGATCATTTAGACCATTTTCAAAAACAGCGAAGTCTGGACCTTCTCCATTTTTGATAGGTGGGTTAAAGGTCAAAGTAGCTTTACCTCCGTCTCCTAAAGATACAACTGAAGTTGTAACACCACTAGCAGGACCAACAGCGTTACTTGGTTCACCAAAACTTACATATCCTAGGGATGGATCTTCGATATTCATATAGCCTCGTTCTACTTCACATGTCTTAGCCCAATTGACAATAATAGAACTGTCTTTGTGAATGGCTGTGCTCCCAGGTTGACCAGCTGCTGGTGCAAAACTTTGTGCAATTAATAAACTTGATTGTATAAAAACAATGCTTGATAAAATGATTTTTTTATTCATAAATTAATAATTTTGAAGGGTTTAAGCCTACTTTAATGTCTCTTAAATGTGTGCCTGTTGGCGTGAAAACACGTATGTATCCTTGATTGACATAGTTCATTGCATCAAAACAATATAATTGATTGCGTGATGCGTCAAATTTTGCTCCGTAAAATGTAGTAAACATACTTGCAGGAATAAAATTCTGCTGAATAATACTTCCTGTTTCTGGATTGACCAAATGAATGGCTGATTGATTATTGCTGTATGTGTAAATCAGTAAATTGTCACCTACTAGAGCCATTTTGTTAACGTCCCAAGTAAAAGTAGTGTCAATATTCATTGTGTTGTGATTTACTTTTACTAATTGAAAATCATCCCAAGAAAGAGAAGGTGTCTGCGTTATTACCCATATATCACCATTCTTGTCTGTAAGAACTTGTCGAGGATTTTTTCCCACAGTGATTTTTGCAGTCTCTGTCAATGAAATTAGATCAATTACTGAAAGAGTAGAATCTACATTAGGAAAGTTTAACCCACCTGAATTAATGACGTATAATCGATTGTTGGCAGCGTGAATGCCGTCTGGATTTTCTCCTACTTTGATGCGTTGTGTTACTTCTAAACTAGCAGTGTCAATGACGTCAACATATCCGTCAAAACAAGGAACAAATGCTTTACCATTACTAAAGGCAATGAATCGAGGTTGTTTTGGAATTCCATTATGCATCATGTTTATTTGCTTTATAGGAGTCCCATTTTGAGCATCTAGTACTTCAATAGTGCTAGAAACGTTTACCACTACATACACTTTTGAACCATAACGTCCAATGTCATTTCCAGTGTCGCCTAATTGACGATTGGATTTTTGCTCAAAAATTTCATTGTTTACTTCTTCTTTAGTGAAATCTACCCATGTTAAGTGAGCATTGTTTTGTTGAAACAATCCTTCGTTCACGACTAATAAGCCATTTTTGAAAAAAGCAACTGGTTCAGGAGCTTCATTGTTGTTCTTTTTACAAGCAACGAAAGTGAGTGTTGCAATAATGAACATGAAAAAATTAAATAAACGCATAAATAAATGTAAATAAATAATGACGACCAGGCATAATAAAGCTTTTAACGTATGCAAAAGACGCGTTTGTAACGTTTTTCATAGTAATTTGTAGGCGAATGCTGTTGTGTTCACCTAATTCATGTTTACTATAAATAGCCAAGTCAAAATTAGTAAATCCTTGAACAAGATTGGAAGGGATATTTTCGTTTAATGCATATCTGGAAGAAGAGTAAAACGAAGATAAACGCAAACCAAATCCGTTGTATTGAACAGTAAGGTCACCATTGAACAAGTGCAAAGGGCTATACGCTACAAGGTGCTTGTAAGTTGGACTGTTTTTATCACTAATATCCAATGATTCTTGCAAAGTGTAGTTAGCAGAAATTTGAGCTTGCCATTTCTTGCCTAATCCAACGCTATAAGAAAGAATGGCATCCAGACCTTTTACTTCATTTTTGCCTATGTTTTGCACCGACCAAGTAAATAGGTTTTTGGTTGGAATGCTCAAAATCATATTGTTCAAACGATTGTAATAAGCACTCAGTTGCAAACCTAGATATGATCTGTTCTTATCCAAAATTGTCCAAGAAGTTGTTAAATTAAATTGATGTGCATCTTCTGGCTTAAGATTGGAGTTCCCGACATTGTTATAATAAAGTTCATTAAAATTGGGCATTCTGAATGAATTGCGATAATAGGTTAGAAAATTAATTTTTTTATGAGGCACAAAACGCAATTCTAAATAGGGAGTTAAACGTGTCCTGTTTTTGGCTGAAATTCCTTCTTTGTCTGACTCTTTAATATGCTGAAAACCTAATTGTCCTAAAGCAGCCCATTTTTCATCTTTGTAATTAATTTTTACAAAAGAAGCAAAGTGCATGCGCAACGGTGAAGCAGCAAATGATTCCTGAGAACGCAGCTTGCTTATTATTTCTTGTAGGCCAATGTTTAAATCTAATCGTTTTACGATGGTTGTGCCAATGTTTACACCAAAATCATGTGAAAAATTTTGGTAACTTGATTGTAGTTTTCCCACACTGTTGAGATAACTAGGGTCTAAATAATGTAAACTATCTCGATTATGTGTGTAAAAAAAACGATAATGAATTCCTTTGGCAACTCCTTTGTAATCTGTTTGAAAAAAAGCAGATCTATTGGCTAAACGTTGATTGGCAAAATCATTGTACAATACCACAGCTCCAGGAACTCCTTGTTCAGCATCAAAATAACGGAAATAAAAATTGAGTGCATGCTTATCGTTGATGCGATAGTGTAAATTAGCTCCTCCATTGAGGTCTTTGTAGTCATTGTTTTTACGAGTACCTTTTATTTCTGTTTGATAATTCATAAATCGAAACGGATAGGCTCCATTGGCTTGTCTGTACTTGAATTGCAATCCGCCAAATATCTTTTTATTTCCCGTTTTTACTATGTAATGATGATCAATGTGACCAAAAGAACCAAACTTAGTGTAAAGTTTTTGTTGAAGTGGGGAAGATGGTGTCGCTGCTTCAAAAGAAGACAACAATACAGCATTACCACTCAATTGAGCTGTTGTAGGAATAAATACTTCTGCACTACCACCACGTTGAACAATAACTGATTCAACATTGTCTAAGTGGATTTGTCCCATGTTTGTTAAACCAGTTTGACTGTTGGATTCCACAAAACCATCTACTACCATGGTTGTATGCTGACCACTTAATCCACGAATGGAAACTGTTTTTAGAGCACCCAAACCGCCATAAGCTTTAACATTGACGCCAGGTATTTTTTTTAACAATTCTCCTAAATCGTCGGCTTGTAAATCTTCAATTTGTTTTTGTGTCAAATAAACATGAGAAGAATCTACTCGGTACACATTCAAAATTCTACGAGCAATTAGCGTAAGTTCAGGAAGTTCTTTCGCTTTACTGGCTTCTTTTTCTTTCTTTTTTTCTTCTTGAGAATAAGCTGTTGAAAAGAAAAAGAAGCACATTGCTAATATGAATAGAATGTGCTTCAAAACAATGTTTTAATTATTGTAAGCTAATTTTTTGAGTGTATGTACCTTTGTCTCCAACTAATTGCAATTGATAAATTCCAGCAGGTAAATGTTGAACATCAATGATTGCTTTGTTTGTAATTGATTGTTTAACTACTACTTGTCCAAATGTGTTAACCAATTGCATTTGAGCGTCACTTTCTGTTTGAATGCTAAAAATTCCATTGTTTGGATTCGGATAAATGCTAGCAACAAGTTGGTTGTTTTTTACAATACTCATGTTTTTTGGTTGCAATACTAAATTGTCCAACACAAAATAAGCAGGTGTATTCATTCCCCAATCGCCATTATCTGACGATGTCAATTCAAATTTAAGGCTTGAAGCTTCTACATCTTGCATGTCAATAGTTGTCCAAGCTTTAACAATATAATCGTCTGCATCATCTTCAAAACGATAATCTGCCAAATAGAAAAACACAGTATCAGCACTTAAATCGCCGTTTTCATCCAATGGAATGATTGCTAATTTAAACCAGTCTTTACCGTCTGTTCCGTCAAGAGTTACCCCATCAGAACCATAAATAGAACCAAATTTTTTACTGAAAGCATCTCCATCACGCATTGAAAGAGCTGCGTAAGTAGTGTTGGTTACTTGCAAGCTTTTAATTTTTCTTGCTTCACCAAATGAAATTGTAGACTCTCCATAAGATACTCCATATTGGTCAGAGTTTGAACCTCCATTAGCAAAAGATGCGTATTGGTTTCCATAACCATCTGTTACATCATCTTTTACTTTTGAAATGGAGAAACCAGACCACGAACCCCATGTGTCGTTGTAATTGTTTGATAATCCAAATGTTCCGATTTGAATAATTGGAGTTCCTTCCACACCGTGGTAGAAATCATTTCCGTTTAAATCATACGATTCAAATGTTAAAGAATCTGCGGCTGTTTGCGCCATTAACGTGTTTGTTGCTAACAAAGCAACTGCTAGAAAATAATTTTTCTTCATACTTTTACTGTTTTAAAAAGTTAGTAAATAAAAATGAAGAATCAGCTAAATGAGGTAAACAATGAAAAAAGAATCATTGGTTAACGCCCGACTTTAATCTGAAGCCTTCGTTAAAATGCTAGTAGAAAAGTATTCTGACTCGTACCAACTCACTCCGCCTTCCCATAGTTGAGCACTAATAGTGACTTCTTGGAGGATTTAACAGTACTTACAGCTGCAGTTACAGTTTTGGATTTTCACCAAATTCCTTCGCTAAAAGCGATGCAAATATACAACAATTTATTGCATATTGGTTATGCAATACTTCTTTTGTTGTGTTTTTCACAAAAGAAGGAAAAGGTTTTTAGAAAACTTATTGTTTTAAATACTTATGTCGTTTGATATTCAATTGATTACTAAAAACTATGAAAAAAAACAATAAAAATATACTATTAGAGTATTGCTAATTCAAATTTTAGTTGTATATTTGCGCTCGTTAAACAAAACGGTGGGTGTAGCTCAGTTGGTTAGAGCGTCGGATTGTGGTTCCGAAGGTCGTCGGTTCGAGACCGATCATCCACCCTTCAAAAAAGTGTGATTATTCTATAGTCACACTTTTTTTATTGTGATAAATTGAAAAAAAAATCAATAGAACATCACGTATTCACCATGTGCTGTGCTATTCTCGGAAAAATGGTATAGAAATTGTTACCTAATTCCATATCATCTTTAAAAACAGTATCTATGGATAAACGCATACATCTTAACCATTCCTCTTTTGCTTCTTCGTCTATTCGATGGGGTAAGTGACGCTGACGCATTTGAGGGTGACCGTATTCTCTTGAGTATAAGTCTGGACCGCCTAAAAATTGAGTGAGAAATTTAATCTGTTTCGACATGATTTCTTCTTTGTCAATAGTGAATAAAGGACTTATAATAGGAGATGAGAAAACATGACCATAAAAAGTGTGAATAACTTTAAGTAATCGTTCTTCACCTATTTTTTCATAAAAACTTGACATAAATTGATTTAAATAAAAAAAAAATATATCTTTGGACTTGCAAACCATTATGACTCGATTCACAAAAATAACAATATTATTTCTATTTTCTCTTTTTACACTACCTATTACTGCACAAAAAGAGAAGGGGAAAAGTTATGCCGAATGCGCAGGTGAAATTAATTTGTTTAAATCGAACGTTTATGATATTCAATTCTTAGGTATTACCAAGTCTTCTACAGTGTTTGCTAATTATCCTGCTTTAAAAAATGTAAAATCTGGAAATCAAGTTTGGTTCTCTTTTATTGCGCCAGCTAATGGGAAAATAATATTAACAGCAAGTAAAGCCACAAATGGATTGAGTTTGTTAGTGTTTGATGCAAAAGGGGAAAATTTAACAACAGAATTAGCAAAAGGAAATGCAGAATTAGTACGTATGATTATTCCTGAACATAGTTGCACTGCTGTTGGTTTAAGTGATAAAGTAACAGAAACATTTTTTGCTCCTGTTAAAATTAAAGAAGGTAAAGTTTTAAGTTTTGCTTTAATTGCCGATCCTGGAGTAAAAGAAAAAGTAACAATTGATTTTAAGTTTGTTCCTGATGATGACTCTTTTAGCGAGTTCGCTCATAAAGAACAAAATATGAAATTTGACGATTTTGCTCAGTCTCTTGTGGTCAAAGTTCGTGATAAAAGTACCAATAACCCAATAGTTCCAACGATTAAATTAAATGGTGTAAAGGGTATAGAAGGCGTGTATCATTGTAGCGACTTAACCTTAGATTTGACTAAAAATGGGAAGCTTTCTGTTAATTTAGAATTGGAAGGTTACTTTATTATCGATACGTTAATACCCGTTAATTTCAATCAAACAAAAGAAATTTTATTGAAAATGGAGCCGATTCGTTCAGGAAAGTCTTTCCAAATAGAAGATATAGAATTTGAACCAGGAACGAGTAAGATTTTAGATAAGTCATTGCCTAAATTAAAACGACTTCGAGATTTTTTGGTGCTTAATGCAATGGTTTCAGTTGAAATTCAGGGACACGTATTTGAAATTGATCAAGAGAATTCTTTGGCAGGGCAAAAAATGTCAGAAGCTAGAGCACAACGTGTAATGAAGTATCTGGTTGACAATGGTATTAACAAAAATCGTTTGACTGCTGTTGGCTATGGTTCTACAAAACCTCTTTTCCCTTCTCCTAAAAACTTTGGTGAAGAACAAGCAAATCGAAGAGTGGAGGTTGTAGTAAAATAATTTGTATTTGCACTTTTGTTTATATTTAAGCTTAAAAATCAGGCTTTATTTGGATTATAAAGTGTATTTTTGTCGCTCAATTTATTGTTATGTCTGATAAACGTTATAATTTAAGAGGTGTTTCCGCAGGGAAAGAAGATGTGCACAATGCAATCAAAAATGTGGATAAAGGATTGTTCCCACAAGCTTTTTGTAAAATAGTACCCGACCATTTATCTGGGGATGAAGATTATTGTGTTGTAATGCACGCTGATGGCGCTGGAACAAAATCTTCTTTGGCTTATATGTATTGGAAAGAAACTGGTGATTTATCGGTTTGGAAAGGTATTGCTCAAGATGCATTGATTATGAACATCGACGACTTATTGTGCGTAGGTGCTACAGATAATATCTTGCTTTCTTCTACTATTGGACGTAACAAAAACTTGGTGCCAGGTGAAGTGATTTCTTCTATTATTAATGGTACTGAGGAATTGTTAGAACAATTAAGAACGCAAGGAATCGGAATTCATTCTACAGGTGGTGAAACTGCCGATGTGGGAGATTTGGTTCGTACAATTATCGTGGATTCTACAGTTGTTTGTAGAATGAAACGCTCAGATGTGATTTCAAATCATACTATCCAACCTGGTGACGTAATCGTTGGTTTGGCTTCATTTGGTCAAGCAACTTATGAAACTGAATACAACGGAGGGATGGGAAGTAATGGATTGACTTCTGCTCGTCACGATGTTTTTGGAAAAGAATTGGCTACTAAATATCCTGAAAGTTTTGATCCACAAGTACCAAATGATTTAGTTTACTCTGGAACAAAATCATTGACCGATAAAGTAGAAGGTTCTCCTATCGATGCTGGTAAATTAGTATTGTCACCAACGCGTACTTATGCACCTGTTATCAAACAAATTTTAGACAAGCATAGAAAAGATATTCACGGAATGGTTCATTGTTCAGGTGGTGCTCAAACTAAAGTGTTGCATTTTGTTGACAATGTCCATGTGATTAAAGATAATTTATTTCCAATTCCGCCACTTTTTAAATTGATTCAAGATGAGTCAAAAACAGATTGGCAAGAAATGTATAAAGTGTTCAATATGGGGCATAGAATGGAAATTTATTGTGCTCCTGAATTAGCAGAAAGCATTATAGAAATTTCAAAATCATTCAATATCGATGCTCAGGTCGTGGGTAGAGTAGAAGCTTCTGATTCAAAACGATTGACAATTGAGTCGCCTTATGGAGTTTTTGAATATTAAGAAATAATAGAAATTTTAAAAACGCTTTCAGAAATGAAAGCGTTTTTTTTATTTATAATAAAAAGGTAATTTAAAATAATCGATATTATTTAATCGATGATATTCACTTTACAAATCATTAAAATCTACCTCAGAAAACGATTTTCCATCCTTTCTAAGTTCCTCGATTTTTGCTAAAGCTTCTTCAAAACCTTCTTTGAATTTTTCAAAATCTTCTTTGTATAAGAAAATCTTATGTTTTTGAAAACTTTCTCTACCCTCAACGCCAGTGGTTTTCTTACTTTCTGTAATCGTTAAGAATAGGTCGTTTCCTTTTGTTGATTTTACATCAAAAAAGTAAGTACGCTTCCCTGCTCTTACAGATTTTGAAAATACATCGCTCCCGTTCTCGTTCTCCATCGTTATTGTTTTGATATTGCAATAATTTGACAAATTTGGACTTTTTTTTCAAATAAGCAAAGAAATTTTAAGAATTTTCCTCAGATAGTTGTTTTTGATAGATGTCATGATAAACACCATTCATGGAAATTAATACTTCATGAGAGCCTTCTTCAATTTTTTTACCGTTTTCTATCACAACTATTTTTTGAGCATTTCGAATGGATGAAATACGATGAGAAACGATGACGGTACACAAAACGTCGTTGTTTTCCTTTAAATGATGAAGAATAACGTCTTCTGTTTCAGTATCAATAGCAGATAAACAATCGTCGAGTAACAATAACTTGGGTTTGCGAATCAATGCACGAGCAATACTAATACGTTGTTTTTGACCTCCACTTAGGTTTACTCCTCGTTCACCTAAAATGGTTTCATAACCAAACTCAAACTCTTCAATGTTATGTCGAACATGTGCTAATTCTGTCACGTGCTCAATTTCTTCTTGCGTAACTTCTGTCTTGCTGCCAAAACGAATGTTGTTGGCAATTGTGTCACTGAACAAAAAGACTTCTTGTGGAACCCAGCCAATTTGATCTCTAAATGAATCAGAATTGATTGTACGTAAATCTTTCCCATCAATAAGAATAACTCCTGATTGAGGTTCAATTTGTCGCAATAAAAGTTTTAAAATAGTGCTTTTTCCACTTGCTGTTCTTCCAATAAAAGCAACTGTTTCATGAGGTTCAATCGTAAAACTTAAATTTTCGATGGCTGGCGCATTTGCTCCTTCATACGTAAATGTTACATCTATAAACTCAATTTTTCCTTTAAAATTAAAAGGCTCACTGTTGGAGCAACTAATTTCAGGTTCTTGCTTTAAAAACTCGTTGATACGTTCTTGCGAAGCAGCTGCTCGCTGAATAATTGCTGTTAGCCAACCTAAACTTGCAAAAGGCCACGTTAATATATTGACAAAAAATACGAAGGCTGTAATACCACCATAACTTATTTCACCAGTAAATGAAAATAAGCCACCTACATAAATAGCTAGTAGTGTAGAAAGCCCAATAAGTCCCATGATTGTAGGTGAGAAAAAAGCGTTGATAAATACTAAACGCATCATTTTTTGCTTATATGATTCTGAAGATTCTTCAAAATGCGCGTTAAATTCATCTTCTTTTCCATAGGCTTTTATTACTCGTATTCCTGAAAATGTTTCTTGAACGATGGTTGAAAGATTGGATTGTTCTTTTTGTACTTTTTTACTGAGTAAGTTAATTCTTGAACTTACTTTGTAAATGAGAAATGACATGATAGGCAATGGAATCAAAACAATAACAGTCAACCAAACATTGATGCTCATCATTTGATAAATGATTAAGCCAAAAACAACCACTAAATTGACATTGTACATGATTCCAGGCCCCAGAAACATACGAACTTGTGAAACATCTTCAGAAATTCTATTCATTAAGTCGCCAGTACTATTTCGCTTATAAAATGCATAGCCTAATCGTTGGTATTGGTCAAAAATTTCATTTTTCAAATCGTATTCAATATGTCTTGAAGCTAAAATAATTGTTTGACGTTGAAAAAAAAGAAAAATGCCTTTAAAGATGTTTAAGGTCATATATACTGCGCCAATGTACAGTGCTACGGTAAAAACATTTGATGTGTCAAAAAATAATTGAATGCCTAAAACCTCAATAGGTTCTTTGCTTCCTGAAATAATATGATCAATGACATCTTTCAGAAAAACAGGCATTTTAATGTAAAAATAATTAGAGGCAATGATGAAAATAACCCCTAATAACAAGAGTTCTTTATATTTTATGAAATATTTGTTAAGGTATTGAAGTGATTTCATCATTAAAAATTGTAAATTTGCAAATTCAACTTGGGTGAACATTTGCAAAAATAATCATTCATTGGATAAGAGCAGTGTTTTTAATTAATATTTAACGTATGTTTGAAGTAAAAGACATTTCTTCTGTTGACTTAACAGAAAATCCAGTATTGGCTCAGATGAGTCAGTACAATCATGAACAATTGGTATTTTGCAACGATAATGACACCGGTCTGAAAGCAATTATTGGAATTCATAACACCGTTTTAGGACCTGCTTTAGGCGGAACACGAATTTGGGCTTACAATAATGAAATGGAAGCGCTCAACGATGTGATGCGTTTATCAAGAGGCATGACTTACAAAAATTCATTAGCTGGCTTAAATCTTGGTGGTGGAAAAGCGGTCATTATTGGTGATTCTCGTAAAATTAAATCAGAAGCTTTGATGCGCCGTTTTGGTAAATTTGTCAATAGCTTGGCAGGTAAATACATCACAGCTGAAGATGTTGGTATTTCTCCAGCTGACATGGTGTACGTTAATATGGAAACGCAACATGTAGTTGGTTTGCCTGGAAAATCTGGTGATCCATCTCCGGTAACAGCTCGTGGTGTGTACGTAGGTATGAAAGCGTGTGCAAAAGAACAATTTGGATCTGACTCTTTAATGGGTAAGAAAATTGCAGTTCAAGGAGTTGGGCACGTAGGTGAGTATTTGGTTGATGCTCTAACAAAAGAAGGGGCAGAGGTGTATATTTCTGATGTGTACGAGCCTACTTTAAAGCGTGTTTCTGAAAAATATGGTGCCAAAGTTGTTGGGTTAAATGAAATCTATGATTTAGATATGGACATTTATGCACCATGTGCTTTGGGAGCAACAATCAACGATGATACATTGAGTCGCTTGAAATGTTCTATCATTGCAGGATCAGCTAATAACCAGTTGCAACTTGAACAAGTTCATGGAAAAGCAGTAATGGAAAAAGGAATTATTTACGCACCCGATTATGCAATCAATGCTGGTGGCGTTATTAATGTGTATTCTGAATTACACCAGTTAAGTGATGGTTGGTCACTTACCAAAGCAGATGATATTTATACTACGATTTTAGAAATTGTGAAACGCTCTAAAGAACAAAACATCCCTACTTATCAAATAGCCAATAAAATGGCAGAGGAACGAATTGAATCAGTAGGAAAAGTGAAATTACCAAGATAAAATATAAATACAATTTAGAATGTTAAACAGACGCCATTTAAGAATTAAAGTACTTCAAGCATTGTATGCTTATTTTCAGTCGGAGGAGGAAAATTACCGAAGAACTGAAAAAGAATTGTTTGATGCAATTGATAAAATTTATGACCTATATTTGTATTTATTGTTGACTATTCCTGAACTTAAAGTATTTGCTGAGCGTAGAATAGAAGAAAATAAAAAGAAAATTAGACCAACAGCCGAAGATTTGAACCCAAATACAAAGTTTGTTGACAATTGCATTATTGCAAAAATTGAAGAAAGTGCTAAGTTGCGTTCTGTTTCTGAAAATAATAAAATTAACTGGGTAGGTGACGAAAAACAAGAAATGTTGCGCAAAATGTTTCTTGCTATGCGTGAAAGCGAAACCTATTTTGAGTATATGAATAATGAAAATACTGGTTTCGATGAAGATAAACAATTCATTATTGAATTATTTAAAAATGACATTGCTAACTTCCCGTTATTGTATGATTATTTTGAAGAAATGAGCATTCATTGGTTGGATGATATTGATTTAGCATGCACGATGGTTGTTAAAACAATTAAATCCATTGATAGCGAAGAACAAAAAATCGACATTTTAGACTTGTACAAAGAAGAAGATGACGAACAAGAATTTACACGTGAATTGTTGCGCAAAACAATTTCAATGGATAAAGAAAATGAGCAATTAATTGATGAATTAACAAATAACTGGGAGTTGGATCGCATTGCAAAAATGGACATTATTTTGATGAAAATGGCCATTACTGAATTCCAAGTGTTCAACACCATTCCAACAAAAGTTACGTTGAATGAATACATCGAGATTTCTAAATTTTATTCAACACCTAAAAGTAATGGATTTATTAATGGAGTATTAGACAAAGCAATACACCGTTTACAAGCTGAAAATAAAATTCAAAAAATAGGTAGAGGATTATTAAATTAATAAACAAATGAAAACAAAATTTTTATTCCTTACAGGAGTTATTATGTTGACATTGTCTTCATGTGGAGGAGGTGAGTTGTCAATAGGTAGCCGCACAAAAGTTGAATACCAAGCGGTTTATGATGTTGGTACACTTACAAAAGGTGAATTAGCTAAAGTTAAAATTGAATTAAAAAATGTAGGTGATGTTCCTTTGGTTGTAGGAGATGTTGAAGCAGGATGCAGCTGCACCACAACAGGAAAGCCAGAAGGGCCAATCAAACCAGGTGATACTGGAATAGTAGAAGCTTCTGTGAACACAGATAAAATTGGGTTAGGAAAATTTAGCAGAGATGTTCGAATTGTTGCTAATTCTACACCATCTACATTGGTTGTTTCTATACAAGGTAATATCGTACAATAAATAAATATAAATAAAAAGTAAAATGGAAGGTAATTTTATTATGATTATTTTGATGGTCGGAGTGTTTTATTTCTTCATGATCCGTCCACAAATGAAAAAACAAAAAGAGTTGAAAAAATTCAGAGATGCATTAGCTCAAGGAGATAAAGTTGTTACTATTGGTGGTCTACATGGTAAAATTTTAGAAGTAACAGACACAACAGTTTTGTTAAATTGTGATGGTACAAAACTACGTTTTGAGAAAAATGCTATTTCTCAAACAGTAGCAGAACAATTACAAGAACCAACAATGTAATAATTGAAATAAGTTATTGAATAAAGCTGTCCTTGTGGCAGCTTTTTTTGTGCAAAGAAAAAGGGATAAAACAATGTTTCATCCCTTTAAACCTAACCTAACCTACCTTTTACAACTAAACCTATTGCAAATATAAAAACTTTTTCCATATACATTACTAAAAAATTACAATTGTTAAAATAATAACCGTTTTTTTTGATATACATCAAAAAAGAAACAGTTGATTTTATTTTGTGAAATATATATTGTTGATTTTGAGGTGTTTATTTATTTGTGAGGATTGACTCTATTCATTGAAATTTATATGAATTATGTGCATGCAGAATAAAAATAAGCAGATAAGATCAATACTTAAGCTGTTTTTGCTGTTTAATTGTTAAAATTTAAAAGGAAGTAGGTAAACAAAAAAAAAAAATGAACCACATTAATTATTAAATATTTCTTAAATTTCATGATGCACAAAAAAAATAATGTAATTTTGTTTCCGAAATTTAAAAAACGTTGGCAAAATACATTCGACATATTTTTCAGGCAGTATTAGTATGCTTGGTAGTTTTTAATGATCATAAAGATTTTAAATCGTATGCGTTAACTCCTTGGCAAGAATTAGCTGAAGAAATTGAGTCAGTAGCCTACCCACTCGTGGAGGAAATTGATGATGATGCCATTACTTCTAAAACAACTAGAAGAATGCAAACGTCTCAAACTGAATCTCAAATTCAGAAAACCCTTTATTATAATACGTATTTATTCGAACATGAAAAGGATGATTCCATTCATTTCTATTTTAAAAATGATAATCAAAAATTAAATTCAGAGCATTATTCTTTTTTACATTTGCTCCACCTATTTTAAAAATAAGCACTACTTATTGATAATACATCAATTTTAACCAATGAGTTAGATGGGTTAAGTTGTTAAAATTTATGGGTGTTTAATCCTAAATTAAACATTCATAAAAGTCATTATTTATACATTTCAATTAATTATGAATTTCAAATTAATAGTAGGGTTAATAGTACCCTTGAGTTTACTCCTATCATGTGGTGGTAAGAATACCGTTTCTTCAACATCCAAAATAAAATCGTTGCCAACTTATAAATTGGTAAAAAAAGATACTATTGTGAGTAACAAATTTGTTGCTGACATTCAAGCAAAGAAAAACATTGAAATCCATGCTCGTATCAGCGGTTTGATGGAAAAAGTGTTGGTAAATGAAGGACAATCTGTTCGTAAAGGGCAATTGTTGTTCAAATTAAATGATGCTGAATTACAAATAGAATTGCTAAAATCACAAGCAACCTTAAAAAATGCTCAAGCTGATTTAAGAATGGCAGCAGTAGAATTGCGACAAATGCAAACATTGTTTGATAAAAAGGTAATTGCAGACAATGAATTAGAAATGGCAAAAGCAAAACATGAAGCTGCTGAAGCTAAAGTAGCTTATGCCAACGCTGAAAAAAATGCTATTGTTCAACAAATTTCATTTACTTCGGTGCATGCGCCTTTCGATGGTGTAATTGACCGAATTCCGTTAAAGGAGGGGAGTTTAATTCAAAATGGTTCTTTGTTAACTACCGTTTCTGAATTAGATGAAATTTATGCCTATTTCTCTTTGCCTGAAAATTATTATTTTCAGTTGTTGGCAGATAATCGCTTAGATACTCATAGAGATATTCAGTTGATTTTGCCAAATGGAACAAAGTATGATTACGAAGGGCATTTAGAAACAGCGGAGGGGGAAATTGATCGTCAAACAGGATCTATTCAGTTCAAAGCGAAGTTTAATAACCCAAATGGAATGATTAAACACGGTACATCTGGAAAATTAATTATTTCAGAATTTAAACCGAAAGCATTATTAGTACCGCTAAAGTCTGTTTTTTCTATTCAAGATAAGCGTTATGTATTTACGCTTCAAAAAGATGGAAAAGTAAAAATGCAGCCTATTGTCATCAGTGGTACATTGGAAGGCTCTTACATTGTGGAAAGTGGTGTGAAAGAAGGGCAGATTATTGTCAGAGAAGGAACACAATCTCTTCGCGATGGTGAAAGAATTAAGGCGAAAAAATCGATTCAGTAATTCATTTTTAAAAACAATCAAATGGTAGAAATGTTTATTCGCCGCAAGGTTTTATCATTGGTAATTTCCTTGTTTTTCCTGCTGCTTGGGATAATGGCAATCTTTCAGTTGCCTATCACGCAATTTCCTGATATTGTACCTCCTTCAGTTATCGTACAAGCAAAATATACTGGTGCTAATGCTGAAGTGTCTGCAGATGCTGTGGCTCTTCCTTTAGAAAGGGCGATAAATGGGGTTCCAGGAATGACTTATATGTCAACTGTAACTTCAAACGATGGGTTAACTGTTATTCAAATCTTTTTTGAAGTTGGAACAGACCCTGATTTAGCAGCTGTAAACGTACAAAACCGCGTTACAACCATTTTAGATGAACTTCCAGAAGAGGTTATCCGCGCTGGAGTAACTACTGAGAAAGAAGTGAATAGTATGTTAATGTACTTAAATATTGTCAGTACGGAAGATGATCAAGATGAACAATTCATTTTTAACTTCACAGACATTAATATTTTACAGGAGTTAAAGCGAATCGATGGAGTTGGTAGAGCTGAAATCATGGGACAAAAAGAATACTCCATGCGTGTTTGGTTGGACCCTGAGAAGATGAATGCTTATTCGGTGTCTGCTGATGAAGTGGTTGAAGCTTTACAAAAGCAAAATGTAGCTGCAGCACCAGGAAAAGTTGGTGAAGCATCGGGAAAGATTAACTCTGATTTGCAATTTGTTATCAAATACACAGGTAAGTTTAAAGAGCCTGAAGAATATGCTGAAATTCCAATCCGATCCAACTCTGATGGTACTATTTTGAAGTTAAAGGATATTTCGGATGTTGAATTTGGTGCGATGAGTTATGGAATGGTGTCTAAAACAGACGGAAGACCATCAGCATCTATTATGATGAAACAACGCCCTGGTTCAAATGCTTCTGAGGTTATTAAAAACGTAAAAGAAAAGATGGAAGAATTAAAAAACACCTCTTTTCCTCCAGGAATGGATTACAACTTGGCTTATGACGTTTCTCGTTTCTTGGATGCATCAATTAGCGCAGTACTAAAAACATTGATTGAAGCGTTTATTTTGGTGGGAATTGTTGTTTTCCTTTTTCTTCAAGATTGGAGGTCTACACTCATTCCTGTCCTTGCTGTACCAGTGGCTCTTATCGGTACTTTTGCCTTTATGTCCATGTTAGGGTTCTCGATTAACTTGTTGACACTCTTTGCAATGGTACTTGCTATTGGTATTGTGGTAGATAACGCAATCGTAGTCGTGGAAGCCGTCCATGTGAAGATGGTTGAGGAACACATGCCACCTTTACAAGCAACAATTGTAGCAACAAAAGAAATTGCCGGAGCGGTACTTGCTATCACTTTGGTGATGTCTGCTGTATTTATTCCTGTTGCTTTTCTTAGTGGTCCTGTTGGTGTGTTCTACCGTCAATTTTCATTAACATTAGCAATTAGTATTGTTATTTCAGGTATTAATGCGCTAACATTAACTCCGGCTTTGTGTGCAATTATTTTAAAACCGCATAATACGGAAGAAAAAAAGGGTGTTGTAGCAAAATTCTTTAATAGGTTTAACACTTGGTTTGATCGAATGACAAATGGCTATACGTCTATTTTGAAAAAGTTTGCAACTAAAACGACTGTGACTTTTGGTGTCTTAGCATTGTTTATTGGATTAATGATGGGAACTGGTTCTATCTTACCTTCCGGATTTATTCCAATGGAAGATCAAGGAATGTTATATGTTAGCGTAACAACTCCACAAGGGGCAACAGTTGAAAGAACTGATAAAGTGCTGGATGAAGTTTCTTTATTGGCAAAAGACATTGAAGGTTTTGAAAACATCACTACCTTGGCAGGGTATAGTATTGTTACTGAAATAGCAGGTTCTTCTTATGGTATGGCCATGATTAATCTAAAAGATTGGAGTGAACGTAAAAATTCGGTGAATGATTTTATTGCAGCCTTGTCTGAAAAAGTAGCCGATATTGCCGACGCAGAAATTGAGGTGTTTGCTCCACCTACTGTTCCAGGTTTTGGTAACGCGAGCGGGTACGAATTACGCATTTTAGATAAGTCAGGTGGTACAATTGAAAATACGGATGAAGTTACTAAAAACTTTGTAACAGAACTAAATGCCGCCCCTGAATTGAAGAATAACTTTACAAGTTTTGATGCTACCTATCCTCAATACATGATTCATATTGATTATGATATGGCTGCTAAAAAAGGTATTTCAGTTGAAAATGCAATGTCAACACTCCAAACGATGTTGGGCTCATTTTATGCAACAAACTTTATTCGTTTCAGTCAAATGTATAAAGTAATGGTACAGGCAGGACCTGAGTTTAGAAGAAATCCTGAAAGCATTTTGGAGTTGTATTTGAAAAATGATGCTGGTGAAATGGTCCCATTTTCTACTTTTATGCGAATTGAAAGGGTATATGGACCTGAGGTGTTAACTCGCTACAACATGTACATCTCGTCGATGATTAATGGAGAACCTGAGGCTGGATATAGTTCTGGAGAAGCTATTAAGGTGGTTGAAAGAATTGCTGCTGAGAAACTGCCAAGAGGATTTTCAATTGAATGGTCAGGAATTACGCGTGAAGAAATTTTGTCGGGAAACCAAACAACGATTATTTTTCTTGTCGTGCTACTTTTTGTTTATTTATTACTAGCAGCTCAATATGAAAGTTTCTTATTGCCTTTTCCAGTGTTGCTGAGTCTACCAATTGGTATTTTTGGGTCTTACGTTTCATTGTTAATGATTGGACTCGATAACAATATCTATGCGCAAGTTGCTTTGGTGATGCTAGTTGGATTGCTGGCCAAAAATGCAATTCTTATCGTTGAATTTGCCATTGCTAGAAATAAGGAAGGTTACTCCTTTGCTGATGCAGCCATTGAAGGTGCTAGACAGCGATTTAGACCTATTTTGATGACTTCATTTGCTTTTGTTGCGGGACTAATTCCTTTGACGTTAGCTAGTGGTGCTGGGGCAATGGGAAATAAATCCATTGGTATGGCCGCTGCAGGCGGGATGTTAATTGGTACGGTTTTCGGATTAATCGTTATTCCTGGCTTGTACATTGTTTTTGCTAAAATTGGTTCTAAAAAGAAAACAAATGAAAATGATTAAAAAGTATCGATATTTAGTTATTGTTTTAACACTGGCAACATCTTGTGCAGTTCCTAAAACAACTGAATTACAAAAAATAAATGAATTTCCGACGCTTCATCATGCTGAAAAAATAGGTGATTCTCTCAAAGAGATTGATATGACTGCTTATTTTAATGACGCGAATTTGATTGCTATTTACCAAAAAATGGTAGTCGCAAATCCAGATTTTAAAATAATGCAACAGCGTGTACTGATAGCAAATGGTCACTTAAAACAATCAAAACTAGCTTTTTTACCTACAATAGATGTATTGGTAAATGCTGGAGCGACTAAATTTGGAGATTACACGCTGGATGGAGTAGGAGTCTATGAGTCTAAAAATTCAAGTGAGTTGACAGGAAATCAAAAAGTTCCCTCCAATCCGATTCCTGATTTCTGGTTAGGTGCCCAAGTTTCATGGGAAATTGATATTTGGGGACGTTTGTACAATAAGAAAAAAGCAGCAATTCATCGTTATTTAGCTTCTCAAGAGGGAATACGATTGTTGCAACATAAATTATTTACAGATGCGGCAAGCTTGTATTTTGAATTGATTTCTTTGGATAAGAAGTTAAAAGTTTTGGAAGAAAACTATCAATTGCAAAGTGTGGCTTTTGAATTGGTTTCTGCTCAACGATTGGCAGGTAAAGCAACCGAGTTAGCGGTACAACAATTTAGTGCTCAATCACAAAATATGTTGGTAGAAATTGAACGTTATCAACTTGAAATTTTTTCAATAGAATCAGCTTTGTCTTCTTTAATGGGAGAATATGGCGGAACAATTGTTCGTTCAACTAACTTTACAAAAGCTCCTTTGGAATTAATAAACCAATCTTTTTCCGTTGATTCAATCATTCACAATCGTCCTGATGTGAAAGAAGCTTACTTAGAATTGCAAGCAATGAATGCAGACGTAAAAGCCGCACGAGCAGCCTTTTTTCCTAAGTTAGAGATTGGCGGATTTGGAGCTTTTAATTCTTTTAGAATGGGGACATTATTCAATCCTGGCTCATTGGCTTGGCAGTTATTAGGAGGTCTTACTGCCCCCGTTTTTCGTCAAGGTCAATTGCGTCAAGAGTTTTATGTAATCAATCGTCAACAAGAAATGGCTTTCTATAATTATCAAAAAAGCATCATTGAATCATTTAATGAGTTAAACTCTTTGTTACATCAAGTCAATTCATACCAGCGAATTTTAGATTTAAAATCGCAAGAATTTACTTTTTTAGATAGGGCAGTGGATGTGTCGAATGATTTATACTTAACAGGATATGCTAATTACTGGGAAATCATCAATGCTCAAAAACAAAAATTACAATCTGAATTGGATTTGGTTGATTATCAATTAGAAAATGCCAAGGTTTTAATTTACTTGTTTAAAGCATTAGGAGGTCAATTGAAATAACAACAATTTATTTTTTTAATAGAAAAGGCTCGTTTAGCGAGCCTTTTATTATTTTACTTAAATTCCAAAGAAAGCGAATTGACACAGTAGCGCAAACCTGACTTAGTTGGGCCATCGTTAAAAACGTGCCCCAAATGCCCACCACAGTTTTTACAAGTTATTTCCGTTCTAACCATACCATGAGACAAATCCAATGATTCATCTATTTTTCCGGCTATTGCATCATCAAAGCTTGGCCAACCACATGAAGAATTAAATTTTTGCTCACTCGTAAACAATTCTTCTCCGCAACCAGCACAAACATAAATTCCTTTTTCAAAGAATTGATTATATTGACCAGTAAAAGGACGTTCGGTACCTTTTTCGCGTAAAATATGATATTGTTCAGGAGAAAGTTTAACTCTCCAATCTTCCTCGTTCATTAATTTTATTCGATTATTCGAAAGTTTTATTGATTTTTCTGGTAACCTTCTTTTCTGTTGTTTCTGCTTCTTGTTCAATTTTTCCAGAAGCTTCTACAGAAGCACCCTTAATCTCTCTTTTTACTTCTTTGATAGTAGATTCAAGTTTTACCTCTCCTTCTTTAAATTCTTTTTGAACTTCATTTTTTACTTTACCAGTTACTGTTTCTTTCTTTGCTTCTGGTTGAGCAGGAGTTTCTTCAGCAACAGGAGCTTCTTCTACTACAGGAGTTTCTTCAACTACAGTTTCAACAGTTTCGTCTACTTGTTCAGCTTCGTTTGATTTACAGCTATACATAAACATAGCCAATAAAGCCATTCCAGTTAAAAATTTGATTTTCATTTTTTTTAATATTAGATTGTTTTATAATGCAATAATAGAAATAAATACTTAACAAATTTATATTTGATTAAAATAAATTGTGTTTTTTGATGTAACACAAGCTGATAGTGGAATGTCTCCTTCAAAAATGTCTTCAATCAATTCGATAGGCTCGAAGTATGAAACACCTACAAAAAGACATTCTTTTTTACAAGCAGCTAAAAAATGATCGTAATATCCTTTTCCATATCCTACTCTGTATCCTTTTTTATCAACACACAATAAAGGAACAACGACTAAATCAAATTCACTTGGCTCAATAACTGAGCCTCCTTGTGGTTCTGGTATTCCAAATGAACTAATAGAAATTTTTTCTTTGTTGACATATTCATAATGTTGAATGGTAACACTTTCTTTTTGAACAACAGGCAAGCCGAAGCGGATGTTCAATTCTTCTTTTAATTCTAACAAAGGATAAGTGTTGATTTCATTCATTCGTTCAATGGGTAAAAACACGCTAATGGTCTTGTCTTTAAGGTCAAAATTTTGAACGATTTGTTGAATAATTTGAGTAGAAAACAATTCTTTTTCAGCTAATGAAAGTTCTTTCCGTTTAGCAATAAACATTTTTCTACAATCTGCTTTTATCATAACCCAGGAAACATGTTTTTTGCCGAAGCCATTACTTCTTGTTCATTGATTTTATTAGCATTTTCTAAAGCTCTTTCTAAAGCAACACTGAATAAATCTTCCAAATCCTCTTTTGACATTTGTGTATGATCAGCGTTTATTTGGATAGATTTTAAATTTCTATTTCCTGTTAATTCTATGCGAATCAAACCACCACCAGCTTCACCCTCCACACTTATAGCGTCTAATCTTTTTCTGCTTTCTTCTGCCATGCCTTTCATGGCATTCAATTTGTCTAACATTCCTGATCCAAACATATCTTTTTTGTTTAAAAAAAATGTGTGAGTAAGATTACCCACACATTCAAAGTTAACTTATTTTTTTTTAAAATCCAAATTAACGAAGGCTGTAATTTGGAGCTTCACGGCTAATTGTTACATTGTGAGGATGTGATTCCTTCATACCTGCATTCGTAATGCGCACAAATTGAGCTGATTTTAACGCGTCAATATTTGGAGCACCACAGTATCCCATACCTGCTCTTAAACCACCAATGATTTGATGCATTACTTCTACTAAATAACCTTTGTATGGTACGCGACCTGAAATTCCTTCTGGCACTAATTTTTTAACATCGTCTTCAGCATCTTGGAAGTAACGGTCTTTTGATCCTTTTTGCATAGCTTCTAAAGATCCCATTCCACGGTATGATTTGAATTTTCTTCCTTCAAAAATAATTGTTTCACCTGGAGATTCTTCAACACCAGCCAACATTGAACCAACCATTACCACATCAGCACCTGCTGCCAATGCTTTTACGATATCTCCAGTATAGCGAATACCACCGTCTGCGATTACTGGAACACCAGTCCCTTCTAAAGCTCTTGCAACGTTGTTCACAGCAGTTAACTGTGGAACACCAACACCAGCAATGATACGAGTTGTACAAATTGACCCAGGACCAATACCAACTTTTACAGCGTCAGCACCTGCCTCTACTAAGTACTTAGCCGCTTCAGCAGTTGCAATGTTACCAACGATTACATCTAATGAAGGGTATTTTGCTTTTACTTCTTTTAATTTATCAACTACTCCTTTTGTGTGACCATGAGCAGTGTCAATTACAATGGCATCAACACCTGCCTCGTAAAGCGCTTCCACGCGAGCTATTGTATCGAGAGTAACCCCAACAGCAGCAGCAACACGTAAACGACCAAATGAATCCTTACAAGAGTTAGGATAAGTTTTAACCTTAATGATGTCGCGGTAAGTAATTAAACCAACTAATTTGTAATGAGCGTCAACTACTAATAATTTTTCAATTTTATTTTCCTGTAAAATACCTTCTGCAGTGTTTAAATCGGTACCGTCTGTTGTAGTTACCAAATTCTCCTTCGTCATCACATCAACGATAGGGCGGGTTGTGTTTTTTTCAAAACGTAAATCACGATTAGTAACAATACCTTTTAATAACCCATTTGCATCAACAATTGGAATACCTCCAATTTTGAATTCTTTCATAATTGCTAAAGCATCACCAACTGTGCTTTCGATACTTAATGTAACAGGGTCTAAAATCATGCCGCTTTCAGAACGCTTAACCTTGCGTACTTCTAAAGCTTGTGCTTCAATGCTCATGTTTTTGTGAATAACGCCAATCCCTCCTTGTTGTGCAATTGCAATCGCTAATTGTGACTCAGTCACCGTGTCCATTGCAGCTGAAACAATTGGTGTGTTTACTTCGATATTTCGAGTTATTTTACTTTTTAATTGAACGTCGCGAGGTAAAACTTCTGAATAAGCAGGCACTAATAGTACGTCGTCGTATGTAAGGCCTTCTTGGATGTTAGAAACATTTGAAAGTGACATATATTGAATCTATTTTTTAAAATAAAATTCTTGCAAATTTAATAATAAAAAGTTGATTCTTCAGCATAAAAACTGAAAATTAATAGTTTATTAACAAAAAAAAGTAATATAATCGATTGTAACTATCAACCTGAATTTCCTTTAATTCATTGTAGATTAATGTGTTAATCTTTAAATATGAAATAAACAGCTAAAATTAGAAAAGCGAAACCAATTAAATGATTGAATTTTAAACTTTCTCCTTTGAATAAAACAACGGTAAATAATGTAAAAACAATCAAGGTTATCACTTCTTGAATGACTTTTAACTGCCATAAAGTAAATGGTCCACCATTGCCTATAAAACCAATTTTGTTAGCAGGAACTTGAGCCATGTACTCAAAAAGTGCAATCGACCAACTTAGTAAAATAATTTTTAACAAACTTAAATTGGAAAACCAATTGTATTCCTTGAATTTCAAATGACCATACCAAGCGAAAGTCATAAAAATGTTAGAAACAATGAGTAAAACTATGGTGTAAACTCCTTTCATTACTCGTTAATCGCGTAAATGGTTAATCCGCTTCTTAATTTAGGTTCTACCCAAGTCGATTTTGGAGGCATAATCATTTGATTATCAGCTACTTTTTTTACTTGTTCAATTGTGACTGGATATAAGAAAATAGCTAATTCATGTTTGCCTTTTTCGATGTCTTTCACAATCTTCTCAATTGGAGTTGTTCCTCCTGAAAATTCAATGTTGGTGTCTGTTTTTAAATCTTTTATGTTTAAAACTGGACGAAGAATAAAATTGGTTAAAATTTCAGCATCTAACGAATTAACAGGGTGATTTTTATCGATGATAGAAGGTTTACAAGTGATTTTATACCAATTGCCTTTAACACACATTGTCATTTCATGTTCGCGTGCAGGTTTTTGTAAAGATGCACAAGGCTCAACTTCAAAGTGTTCACTTATCTGAGCGATGAAATTTTCTTCAGTTAAGTCATTCATTGAGTGAATCAATCGGTTAAATTCTAAGATTTGAAGGGATTCTTCATCAATCATGTATGCTAAAAATGACTTTTCATTGATAAAATGATTGCGATTTTCAGTAATTCTTCTGTCTTCTAAACCAACGGATGAAGCGGAACGATGGTGGCCATCTGCAATGTATAAAGCTTCAACGTTTTCGAATAAGTCTTGTAAGTCCTTTGTTTCTTGTGAAGTTAATACCCATAATTCGTGAGTGATTCTGTCGGTCGTACAAAATTCGTATTCAGGTCGAGCTGAAGTTATTTCAATAATTCGTTGTGCAATTGCTTCATTGTGAGGATAAGATAATAAAACTGGTTCAGCATTAAATCCAACAATGTCTAAGTAGTCGATGAACATTTCTTCACGACTTGTTAAGGTTGCTTCGTGTTTTTTTATCTTATTTTGTCTGTATTCTTCGTTGTTTGCTCCTGCAATAACACCTGTAAAAGCGTGACCATCTTTCGTTTGACGGTAAATATAAATGTGTGGTTCTTCATCTTTTATTAGAATACCTTCGTTTAAGAAATTTTGGTATTCTTTTTTTACCAATTCAAAACGCTCGGGAGTATTTGGCTGTGTTGTTCGTTCACCACCAAATTCAGGATTGATAATATGTAAAAATGTAAATGGATTGTCTTCCAATTTAGATTCCAATACGTTTTTTTTATACGAGTAAATAGGGCGAGTTGCAACAAGATGAACTTTGTTGCGTGCAGGTCTCACAGCTTTAAATGGAATAATTTTAGCCATACTAGTTAGCAATTTCAATTAAAGTAAAAACAGGTTTCAAATCTACACTTTTTATTCGTTCATGAGTCAACTTTGGAATAAAATATTTCATATATGTGTTAAAAAAGAATAAAAAAATGTTACAAAATACAATTTTTTGACTTTTCTTTTAAACCATAACAATTTTATAATTTTGGAACGTTTTTTGAGGGGTAAATTACAATGAAGAGAAAGTATATCTTATTGGTGATTACATTGATGTATGCATTGAATTTGAATGCACAGTTTCTTCGTTGGCATAAACCTAATGCTGGAATTCAAGGTGGTTTGGTATTGAATTTTGGCTCACATGAAACTAGTATAGGTGTTTTTGGGAAAGCTTTTGTAGGTTTTGATTATGCGCAATTAAACGTTGGCAATACTTTCAAATGGAATCTTTTTAATCTTGGTAAGCGTAAACTGTTTTATGAAAATAGAGCTTATTTTGGCGCTGCTTTAATGGTTGGTAAAGATAAAGCTTACACTGATTTTGAATTGGACGGATTGGCTCATCAAACTCAAAAAGATTTTGCTGTTTCGTTTAATTATTTGATATACACGGACAATGCAGGCACTTCTCAATTGTCTGGCGCTTGGGGATTGTACCTTAGAAATGTGCAACTTCGATTTGAAAACGATGTTTTTGCTGGTCAAGCTCGCGATCGATTTAGGACAGGAATTTTGACCATTAGTTATCGCAATTCTTGGTATAAATTAAATGCTGGACTATCAATTTGGACAGGGGAAACACGTGGTTCAACATGGGAAAAACTAGCAGGGGAGAAGATGCCTAGTGGTTATCGTTCATTGGAGGATTTGCCTTATGGAAAAACATCTCATGGAATAATTTATGTTGGAGGCCAATTTTTAATGCCAATAGGAAACAATCATTATTCAGTTAAAGTTGGCATTGATAGTGAGCATTTCCGTCATTTTTTTCAAAATCGACTTATCCACGATTTGAGTTTACTTCCTAAAAAAGTTAAACGTAATACTCCTCATTATCCTCGTTTGGATGAAGATGGCTGTCCAACTTTTGAAAGGAACAGCGTTAGGAAAACTGTTCCTTTTATACAGTTTGGATTAAATGAATAGACTTTACCGCTTCCGTTATCTATAACATGTATAAACTAATTCATTAAAATTCTTGTTATTCATTCCTAAAGAGGGGATAAGCGTAAAGCTTTTTTTATCCCAAGACCAATTAATAATTACTCTTTGACCTTGATCGTTATTGTAAATAAACTTTAATGCGTCACCGTCACTTTCTAAGTCATAAGTAATATACTCCTGTTTATAATTTGTCGTTACTTGATAGCTTCCTCCATTCCAAACAGTATCAGTATAAGGAACTGCATACATTTCATTGGAGCGAAATTTTCCTTTCCCTTTTTTATCAAAAGTAATAGTAGCAAAATTTGCTTTTTTAAATACTTGTGGAGGATTTGTATTATTTCCATTGTACCAATATGTTTGTTTGATATCAACCTTCCATTCACCTTTTAAACGTGTTTTTGTGACAGATTCTTTATTACAAGCGAGCAATAAAGTAGTAACAAAGAATAATATAAGTATCTTTTTCATGATTAACTCTTTTTGCATGTTATTAATTGTGAGAAGCCTCCTTCTGTTAGGTCTGTTCTCAAAGTAAATTCAGATTTGTTCCAATTCCATGTGATGTCATAAACCATCCCATCGCCATCAATATAAAGGATTAACTTTTTGCCATCATCAGCAATGGAATAGTTGAAAATGGCTGCAGAGTTATCCAATACCATTTCACCTGTTTTGTTCTTGTTAAATTGAAAGTTACCACAATTATTGCAAGAATATTCGCCTGAGATTCCTGTTGCACTTGGAGCATAAATGTAGCGTTCAAGGTGGATTACTTTCCACTTGCCATTCCCGCTACTTAATTTGTTTTTTAAGGTGACTTCTTTTGAACATGATAACAATACGAAAGAACAAAATACTAATAGTTTAATTTTTTTGAACATATTTTTTTTTTATAGTTGATTAATGATTTTTAAAAATGACTTCTTTCAACTTTCGATTGATCTTTTTTAACCAATTTTATACCATTATCGCCAAATTGAAAGTAGTCAGTTTCTGCCCAGCTCCATCCTTCTTCCATTTGTAAATTGATGCCGCTTGCTTTGAATGATACTGCAATTTCATCTCCTTTTTCTTCGGAAGTAACCACTTCTTCAGAGTTGTTTTCTGATATGGTAGCATCACTGCTACAACTTGACAAAGTCAAGTGTGAGATTAAAAACAGTGTAATGATTAACGTGTTAGATTTGTTCATAAGTTTTAAATTTAGATGATATGTTTGTTAATTTTTATTTTTATTCAATCTGAAATCTATCTTGTAATAGAACAAGGGTAAGAAGCCTAATTGTTTTTTCTGAGCAATTGGTTCTGCTGTTGGTTCTGCCAAGTTAGGTGCATAAGCTAAGCTTAGAATGTTCTTAATACCTAGTACATTAACTAAGTCCAAACCAATTTCATGTGTTACTTTCTTACCGTTGTATTTCCAGTTTACTTTTAAGTCTAAACGAAAATAATCTTTAAATCGACGTGTGTTAAAACCTTCGTCTAAGAATTCTAGTTCATGCAATAATTTTGTTTTTGGCAAGTTTACATAACCATATCTGTTTCCTCCAGCATAAGTAGCCTTCAGTCCAGCTGAGATAGAATGTTTCGCATTAATTTTAAATTCCTTTCCAGATAACACATTGAAAACATAGTTTCCGTTGTAAGAAGTACTTCTTTCAATACCATCGCTTCCTTTGTATTTAGAATCGTAAACAGAAGCTGTAACTAATAAAAAGAATGAATTGTCAAAGAACTTTTGAACAGTTAATTCTATACCAACATTTCGACCAGTTCCTTCATTTTTAAGCGTGTCAGGGAAGAAACGTTGAAAACCTGCCCCCATGTTAATCAACGAGTAAGATGATGGTGTAACAGTCACAGGTATATTGTACAAATACTGATAATAAGCCTCTGTTTTGATGTTCCAACTTTTTCCTAAATTAGCATTGTAACCAATTCCTGTATGAACGCTCTTTGTGAAGTCCATGTTTTTATTGTGGTAAACTTTACTTCCATCTGGAGCTACTCTGTGATAAGTGTAGATATAAAGTGGTTGCATTTGACTATGTAAACCAGCGCCAGCAAATACACTATGGTTCTTTTTAATGTTCCATTTCCAACCTAAACGAGGTTCTACTGGACTAATGCTATTACTCAATGAATAATATTGCGCGTGTAAACCTAACGTGAAATCCATGTCCTCCGTTGCTCGCCATTTCCATTGTACAAAGGGCTGAATTAAGGCTGAAGCTCCTTGAAATTCCCAACGTTTAATGAAATAATTATCTGTAACCAAAGGTAACACAGAATCGTTTTGATTCACCATGTAAAAATCAGTGTTTAAACCTGCTTTGATTAAATGACGTTGGTTGAATTTGTGTGTTACACTAATAAAATGTGAAATTTTATGATGGTTGTACTTGTATCCCATCATTTGGTAGATAGAGTCGTTTACAAATTGAATTTTTTCATTGTCTGTGCCTTTGTTTAAAGTGTCTAAATGGCGAATAATGTAATTATGATGACTTCTTTGTTGGTCAAAACTATAAGCTAATGTTGTTGATAAAAACGTTTTTTCAGTTAGTGATTGTTTGTAATTAAAACCAGTAACACCCATAGCAGTACCGAAGTATTGATCTCTATCTCCCTCACCGTACAACTCGGTAGAAAACTCTTTTTGTTCAGAAATCATGATGGCGATATTACTATTTCCTCCAATTCCATAAAAAGATAAATTACCACCATTTTTTAAACGCCAATTAAATTTAAAAGCACCGTCGTAATAGCTTGGTACAGCGTCTGTTCCTAATTTTATTCCGAGCATTTTAAATAGACTTAAAGTGGAGTATCTACCCATGATTAAGTAACTCGAATTTTGGTTTTTGCTCATCGGACCTTCTGCTAATACTTCTGTTCCTAAAAAGCCAAATTGTCCAGTAAACTCATGGTTTCGTTCATTCCCATTGCGCAATTTTAAATCGAAAACAGCTGACGTGCTATTACCATATTCTGCAGGAAATGCACTCATGAAAAAGTCTGAATTTCCAAGGATTTTGTTGTTTAATACAGAAACTGGACCGCCTGTACTTCCAGAAACAGCAAAGTGAGATGGATTTGGAATATCCACTCCTTCCACTTTCCAAACTACACCTAATGGTGAATTTCCTCTTACAACAATGTCGTTTCGAGAGTCGTCTGCTCCTTGAACACCTGCAAAGTTAGAAGCCATACGAGCTGGGTCCGAACGTGAACCAGGATATCTGTTGGTTTCCTCTACGCTAAATTGGCGTGCTGAAATTAATGCTAATTCGTTGATAACTTCTCCAGATTTTCTAGCAGTAACAACTACTTCATCAGCTTGTTTGTAAAAACTTTCTGAAAGTGGAATGTCAACAATTGTTTCTCTTCCGGAATTAACTTCTATCGTAATGATTTTTTCATTATAGCCAATAATGAAAACACTTAACTGATGCTTGCCAACTGGAACTTCAGTAATGGAAAAGTTTCCATTTTCTTCAGATATTGCACCATATATTTTGGTAGAATCTTTGATGTGTACCTTTACCTTCGCAGAGAAGATAGGAGCATGTGTTTCACTATCAAAAATACGACCTCTCACATTTTGTGTAGGTTGCGCAATAGAAAAAAGAGTTATTAATGAAAATGATAATAAAAGAATTTGTTTTAACATGAGTTAATTATTTTTTGTTGGCAATTTCTTTTTGATATTCTTCAGTAGTCCATTTTTTTATGTAAACATTTTTAAAATTAAAAACGCTTAGCGAATTAAAGTGAAGATTTCGAACATAAGAATGAATGATTTGAATATCACCACTATACCACAATGGAATGATCGGTGGGTTTTTCATTAATTCCGTTTCAGCTTTTGAAAACAACTTCATTTTTTTTCCTGCATTGGTTTCATTATAAGCTTGCTCAATTGTTTCTTCAAATTGAGGATTAAAATACTTTGAATAATTCATTCCAACATTGTTGTTTGCAGGACTTGGAATATTGCTAGATCTAAAATTGTCTAAGAAATTCTCTGGATTGGGATAGTCTGCTACCCAGCTAGATTTGAAAATATCGCCATTTCCTTTTATTGCATCATCGGTCATTTGTTCAAACGATGAACCATCAATGTTGATAACTATTCCAAGTACTTGATAAATCTGTTGTGAAAATTCTTCTGCAACTGCTGAATTAATATCACCGATATTGAAACGAAGATTAACTGTTCCAAATCCTTTTCCATTCGGATAACCAGCTTCTGCTAATAAGCGTTTTGCTTTCTCAGGATTGTACTTGTAACTTGCTTGTTTAATCGAGTTGAAATCGTATGCTCTAAAGGTTTGAGGAAGGGGAGGAACGATGCCATAAAGTCCAAGTTCTTCGTATTGATTTTTAAGAACATCTCGACCTAATTTTTCTTTGTTGAACGCATAATTGAATGCTTGCCTAACTCGGACGTCTTTAAAACGCTCATCTTCCATGTTAAAATAGTAATAATGTGTTTGTAGAAGGGCATTTTTATCTAAAATATACTTAGGTGGAATGGAATTAAAATTAGATATTTCTTCTTCAACCATCTGCGTGATTTTGCTTGTTGGTAATGCTAAAATCATGTCCACATGTTGGTTTTCGAATAAAATTAGTTGCTCGATTTTTCTGTTTTCAATTATAAACTTAACAGTATCTAAATAAGGAAGTTGATTCCCTTTTTCATCCTCTTCGTAATAATCATTGTTTTTTGTAAGGTAGTAAACAGGAACATCATTTTCTTCTACAGCAGAATGAAATTGAAATGGACCAGTACCAATTATTTGTGCAACAGCTTTAGATTTTATAACCTTATCTGAATGAATAGTTAATTGAATTTGAGATAATTTGTTTAAAAAGTTGTCATCTCTCTGAGTTAATTCAATGTGAATTTTTTCATCTTTGATGTAAATTCCAGAAATATCTTTTGTTTTCTTATTGAAGAAGTCTTCAACTCCTTTGATTGTCCCTTTTAACAAGTGATTATATGCAATGGTTGAATTGCTGTTAGCATTTGGTGAAGCAGCTAATTTGAAGGTTGCTATGATGTCCTCTAAGGTTAATTTACGTTCTGATTTTGTTGCAAAAATGGGGTTCTCATGAAAGTAAACGTCATCACGAATTGTAAAGATATAATGTGTTTGATCATCACTGATTGTCCATGATGAAGCTATTTGAGGTTTGATTTTCAAAGTGGTGGGATCAATACTTACGAGCCCTTCCATTGATTGTTGAAGGATGGTAGCTGAATAATAGTCTGAAATTTCATAGGTTAAAAATGAACTAGGCTCATATTCGAGGCACATTTTAATGCTACCGCCAGAATACTCCATCTGTGGTTTTTTGAAAGTACAAGATACTATGAATAATAGTAAAATAATAGAAAGAATCTTCTTCATAAATGCTGTAATACAATAGCAAGTATACTAAAAATAATCGTATCATTAATGATTTTCCGAAAAAAAACTGATTTTTTCATTTTATTCAAATTTTGATGCTTTTATGAAACAATGGATTTCAACAGAGTTGTACATCTTTATTAAGTAAAATTTTTATCTTTGCATTGAAAAAAAATCATATGAAAACAATTATCACATACGGTACTTTTGATCTTTTTCACATTGGTCATTTACGTTTATTGGAACGCTTAAAATCGTTAGGAGATCGCTTGATAGTTGCTGTTTCTACCGATGAATTTAACGAGTTGAAAGGTAAAAAAACAGTAATTCCGTTTAAAGATCGTGCTCGTATTGTTGAGAGTATCAAAGGTGTTGATTTGGTTATTCCTGAAACTTCTTGGGATCAAAAGGTAAAAGATATTCAAGAATACAATGTTTCTGTGTTTGCAATGGGAAATGACTGGGAAGGAAAGTTCGATGAATTAAAGGCTTATTGTGAAGTGGTTTATTTACCTAGAACAGAAGGGATTTCTAGTTCTGAATTGAAGGAAAAATTAAAGTACTTTGATAAACATCATATTGAGGAGTTAAAACAAGCTCTAGAAATGATTAGCTCTGTGGTAGAAAAGTTGAACTAGTACGTGTGCCAATTCATCAGGTAGAACTAGTAAAAACAGACTTTAAACTATTTTACAAATGAAAATTTTTGCTTACATAATATCAATCATTAATATCTTAATATTACTACTTTTTTGGATAGTGATACAGTTGGATGTTAAATTTTCTTTTGGGGCTGAACAGTCTACATACGTATTTAATAAGGGGCAAGAATTAGGAGAAAAAACAAGTCTTTTTATAACTTTGTTAATCGTGTTAAATCTTATAATGATTGGAATTACATTCTTTCAATCAAAAAAAACAAATACGTTGAAAAACTAATTCTGAACTGTCAGAAAAGCTACATCTAAGAAATAATTGTTTGAAAAGTATTCATCCTTTTTTAGCGTTCATTTTATTAACTTAGCCGAGAACCTGTTGAATGGTAGCTAAAATACCGGTTTCGTCATAACCACATTCCTTCCATAATTCTTCTTGCGTCCCATGGTGTATAAATTCGTCTGGAATGCCTAGGCGAACAATTTTTGATGTGTAATTGTTATCGACCATAAATTCGACAATTGCAGAACTAAAACCTCCAGTTAAACACCCATCTTCTATTGTTATGATGGTTGGAAAATTAGAGAAAACAACGTGTAATAACTGCTCATCAAGAGGTTTCACAAAGCGCATGTCATAGTGTGCAATGTCCTTATTTCCTGTGTATTGTTGAATGGCTTTTTGCGCAAAATTCCCTACATTTCCAATGGTTAAAATAGCAAGGTCTTTTCCTGGTTTTATGCACCTTCCTTTCCCTATTTCAATTTGTTCAAAAGGAACCTTCCAATCGATTGATTCTCCTCTTCCTCGTGGGTAACGTATTGAAAAAGGTTGTTTGGTATATTGTGCAGTAAATAGTAAATGGCGCAATTCTTTTTCATCCATCGGAGCACTGACTATCATGTTGGGAATCTGACGCAAATATGCAAGGTCGTAAGCGCCATGATGCGTTGCTCCATCTGCTCCCACTAGTCCAGCGCGATCTAAACAAAATACAACGGGTAAATTTTGTAAGGCTACATCGTGAATGATTTGATCATAAGCGCGTTGCATAAAGGAAGAGTAAATGGCACAGTAAGGTAAGATTCCTTGTGTTGCTAACCCAGCAGAAAAAGTAACAGCATGTTGCTCTGCAATCCCCACATCAAAAGTACGTTTTGGAAAGCGTTCCATCATATAATGAAGTGAGCTTCCTGTTGTCATTGCTGGTGTAATAGCCATAATAGCCTCATTTTTTTCAGCTAGTTCGACCAATGTAAGTCCAAAAACATCTTGGTATTTTGGCGGTAATGGTTCGAATGTTTTTTTGGTTTGAATAACCCCCGTTTCTTTATTAAAAATACCTGGAGCATGCCACTCAGTGGGGTTACCCTCTTCTGAATATTTGTATCCCCATCCTTTTTTGGTTACACAATGCAAAATTTTTGGTCCGGGAATGTCTTTTATGGCGTCTAATACTTTAGCCGTACCGACTGCATCATGTCCATCAATTGGTCCAAAATAACTGAAGTTCAATGATTCAAATAGGTTACTTTGCTTTAATTGTGAGTTTTTTATTAACCCAGATATTTTTGTAATAATGCTTTGCTTATCTTCACCAAATTGGGAAATTTTATTTAAAATTTTCCAAGCTTCTTTCTGAGCCTTGGCAATGTTTTCGGAAGTTGTAATTGTTGTTAAATAATCTTTTAAGGCACCAACATTTGGGTCGATTGCCATACAATTATCGTTTAGGACAATTAATAAATCGGCATCATGCTCATAACCTGCATGATTTAGACCTTCAAAAGCCATACCAGCAGTAAGTGCACCATCACCAATAACAGCAATGTGCTTTCGCTTTTTATTGCCTAAGTAATTATCAGCAACAGCCATTCCCAATGCAGCTGAGATTGAAGTAGAGGAGTGCCCTACACCAAAAGTGTCATAGATGCTCTCTGAGCGTTTTGGAAAACCTGAAATTCCTCCCTTTTTGCGATTGGTATGAAAAATAGTTCGTCTGCCAGTCAGAATTTTATGTCCATAAGCCTGATGTCCCACGTCCCAAATCAACAAATCGTCTGGTGTGTTAAAAACGTAGTGTAAAGCAACAGTTAATTCAACAACGCCTAAACTTGCTCCAAAATGACTGTTTCCAATTTCAGAAATCACATCAATGATGTATTGGCGCAATTCTTCTGAAATCACAGGCAAATCTTCTAACGTAAATTTCTCACGTAAGTCAATTGGAGTTTCTATTTGGGATAAATGTATGCCTGCTTTGTACACTACTGTTTGCTTTTTTTTATATTATTAATGTAAAAGTAAGAATAAATTAAGAAATGACGATAGGTCTTAGTGAAAAAGCACTTAATTTTATTATATTTGTTAAAAATCAAAAAAGAAGCATGTCAATTAGTAGCAATAATCAGATAATCGATGAGTCTTTAATACGCTTATTTAACCAATATGCTCATCTTTCAACGGAAGAAATTCAACTTGATTTTATTGTTGATTTGGTTTCTTTGTTTCGGCCTAAAAATGCCGTAAAACAAGAAAGAGTGTCAATAGAACCTTTGTTAAATTTACTTCAAGAAAATGATGCGTTTAGGCTGTTTTTTAAAAAGTACATAAAAAACACATTTACATCTAGATCGTTTTCTGAACTAATATCCGATGATGGTATCATTGAGAATGCAGGTTTTATCTCAGAACTTAAAAAAAGAATAATAGAAAAGTTAATACCTGTACAAGCCGATGAGAATAGTTTGCAATACATTTTAAATGCTGTTTTTTATTCTAGTAATGATCCTATTTGGTTGCAAAAAATTGATGAACAACAAGTTGGTTTTTTGTTGGAGCTAATAGAAGCGACAGATTTATATCAATCTGCTGAAAAAGAAAATTTATTTTTACAAGAAATCGTTTTTTCGATTGAAGTTTTAATCAATCGTATTACAGGTAAAGCGATGGAAAAAGAGGTGAAGAAAATGGTACCCGAATTTCAAAGTTATGATAGTCCTTTTTTAACACTTCAACGTGAATTTTCAGAATTTTCGGACCGATTAGTAAAAGAAAGATTTCAGCCTGTTTCAACGAGTGATTTATTGTATAAACAGTTAGGGATTATGTTGAATCAGTGCGTTTCTTACGTTGAACAAGCGTTTAAAAATTCCAGTAAATACGGTATTTCTTTAAAAGTCAATCAATCTTTATTGCGCATTAAACAACAACTGATAAGAGTGCAAGATTTTTTGCCTTATTTAGCTATTGATACTAAAGAAGATACACGTAAAAAAAGCATTCGTTTCGGATTTAAATTAGTGCGCCTTAGTTGTGAAAAAAACAATATTAAAACGCTCATTGGAGAAAGTACTCAGTCCCTTTCATACGAAATTACTCACCACACAGCACAAACAGGTGAGCATTATATCACGAGAACAAAAAGTGAATATTGGAATATGCTTTTATCAGCTAGTGGAGGTGGTTTAATCGTTGGTTTTATGGTGATTTTTAAGTTGTATCTAGGTACAATAGAAACAAGCGATTTTGGTCATGCCTTTTTGTATAGCATGAATTACTCACTTGGTTTCATAATCATTTATTTACTGCATTTTACTTTGGCAACAAAACAGCCTGCAATGACAGCGTCAGCACTGATAAATGCATTAGAAAATAAAGGGGATAATAAAGGAGGGAACGATAAATATCATCATTTCTCAGTGTTTTTTGCACGTGTTTTTCGCTCTCAATTCATTGCTTTTGTCGGAAACGTTTTGGTAGCGTTTCCTGTAACATTGGCGTTGATATGGTTCAATGAATTAGCAACAGGAACAAATATGGTAGCAACCAAATGGAAGCCGATTATGACTGATTTAAGTCCAATTCATAGCGCTGCTATTTTTCACGCTGCAATAGCAGGGGTTTTCTTGTTTATTTCAGGTGTTATTTCAGGATATATCGCTAATAGAGATAAGCATGTCAATATGTATCAACGACTACGTCAACACCCAGTGTTAAAACGAATTTTTGGCAAAGAAAAAACGTCTAAAATAGCTTCTTTTTATGAAAAAAAATGGGCGGGAATCATGTCTAATTTTTGGTTCGGGGTTTTTATGGGGACAACAGCTTCTATAGGAGTGTTTTTTGGACTGAACCTAGATATTCGCCATATCACATTTGCTAGTGGCAGTTTAGCGTTAGGATTGTATGGAAATGGCATGGAGTTGCCATTTGATTTATTATTCTGGGGCGTTATTGGAATTGGAGTCATTGGTTTGGTCAACTTTTTAGTGAGTTTTACTTTGTCTCTAACGTTAGCTTTTCGTTCGAGAAATATCTCTTTTTTAGAATTGCGTCTGGTTGCATGGGCAATTTGGCTTCATTTTCTTGATAAACCTTCTCATTTTTTCTTTCCACCGAAAAACGACGAATAATTCAAAAAAAATGATAAAATAGACTATAAATCAAAAGAAACCTTTATTTTTGCAAACAATTAAATTTTAAGATTAATATACAATTATGGCAACAAACAGAACGTTTACAATGCTTAAGCCTGATGCAATTGAAAATGGTCATGCAGGGAAAATTATCGATATGATTATCGGTGCTGGTTTTACTATTAAAGCGATGAAATACACTCGTTTATCTGAAGAACAAGCTAAGAAATTTTATGAAGTACATGCTGAAAGACCTTTTTATGGTGAATTAGTAGAATACATGACTTCAGGACCTATCATTGCAGCCATTTTAGAAAAAGAAAATGCTGTTGCTGATTTCCGTGCATTAATTGGAGCTACTGATCCAGCTGAAGCTGCTGAAGGAACTATCCGTAAAAATTATGCAGAATCGAAAGGAAGAAATGCAGTTCACGGATCTGATTCTGATGAAAATGCTGAAATCGAAGGTAAATTCCACTTTACAGAAGCTGAAATTTTCTAATCGATAATAAACTTTTTAAAGACGGCGTTCAAAATATTGAATGCCGTTTTTTATTTATTATAAATTTTTAGGCAAAAAAAAAGGTTGCAAAAAGCAACCTTATAAGTGTATATAAACCGAATTACTTAAGTTGATTCGGATTGTTTTTAGCTTGTTCGTTGAATTTCTTTTGAAGTCTTAACCAGTAAAATAATCCAAAGAAACCACCTAATATAACTGTTGTATTAAAAACAGTAGTAATCATGTTTTTTTCATCATATATCAATGACAAGAATGCTTCTAAAGCATCTCCAATTCCCCAATAAAAATCTGTTGCGTTCATTCTATTTCAATTTTTGTTCTACAAAGTAAATACTTTTTTTTGATTTAGTATGTTTTTTTTATAAAAAAATTAATTAACAGATGAATTGTGAATAGCTATCGTCAATTCTACAAATTCATCAACTCCTAATTTTTCAGGACGTAATTCAAGGTAAGGATGATTAAAAGCTGAATTATTAATCAATTTTTTTAACGAATTTCTCAACGTTTTTCTTCGCTGATTAAAACCTGCTTTAACCACCTGAATAAATAGCTGTTCATCACATGGTAAACTTCCTCTGTTGTTACGTGTACAGCGAATGACACCTGACTTCACCTTTGGTGGTGGGTTAAATACGTGTTCATCAACAGTAAAACAATAGTCAATATCATAAAAAGCTTGAAGCAAAACACTCAAAATTCCGTATTGCTTAGTTCCTGGTTTTTCAGCAACACGCAAGGCAACTTCTTTTTGGAACATTCCCATGATTTCTGGAATTTGATTGCGATATTCCAAACATTTGAATAAAATCTGAGAAGAAATATTGTAAGGGAAATTTCCCACTACAGCAAAAGGTTTGCTTCCCATGATTTCTTGTAAATCAACTTTTAAAAAGTCTTTGTAATGAATTTTATTTGCCAACTGTGGAAAATGCTCCTTTAAATAGTCAATAGACTCAAGGTCAACATCCATTACTTGTAATTCAATTTCGGGTAGTTTTAGAAGAAACTCAGTTAGTGCTCCTGTTCCTGGGCCAATTTCTAAAACTCGCTTACACCCTTGATGAAACTGGTATTGTTCAGCAATTTTTCGACAAATGTTTTTATCCGTTAAGAAATGTTGTCCTAAGTGTTTTTTTGCTTTTACTGTCATAACTTAAATTCCTCAACAAGCGTTAAAATTGTACGAAATGCTCCAAATTTTCCTTGATACTTCATCGAATGCTCGTGTTGTAATCTAGGAGCAAATAATTGTTGATACACATCGTACTGGTCCTTGTTAGGAGCAATGTATTGTATAGCATAACTCATTCCACCTTCTTCCTCTCCATGTATTCTGGAAATTCTACTCTCGATAAAACAACCAGTACTCATGACATCAGGTATGTGTTTTGTTCGCATCCATTCCAACCACTCGTCGTGAACATCTGCGTCTATATTTATGGTAACATTGTATAGAATCATACGACAAAATTACGTAGTTTTTTTGAACTTAGTAATGATACCTTCAAAAATATACTATTCAATTAACTGAATTTTATTGTAAATACCTTTTTGTGTAATAATTTTTAAAATATAGGTTCCTTTTGATTGATTTTCGATTGAAAATTGAAAGCTAGTTTGGTTATTTGTTTCATGTAAATATACTACTCTTCCTTCTAAATTGTACAGTTCAATCATTTGAATTAATTCATCCTCAGCATCAATTGTTATGTTCGTACTGCTTGGATTAGGAGAAACTGCAATTCCAGATGCATTACTATTGTGTACAGATAATTGATTTTGATCACTTACTTGTATATTGTCAACGTATAAATTGTTTCCACCATTTGTTTCTATTTGAAATTTAACAAGCAATTGATTTGAACTGTTCGAATTTCCGATATTTACTTTTACATTTTTCCATTCCGAAGCAACTGTTGGGGCGAATGGATGATCTGAAATAGGAGGGGAGGTAATAAGGGAAGACGTGCCAATTAGTGTTTTGCGTAAGTCCCAAGTTTGACCACAATTTTTGGAAACAAATACCTTTAATAAATCATTGTTAGTAGTAGATTTTTGTGCAAAGGCATAATCAAACGAAACGACAACGTTACTAAGCGATGAAACATCAACAGGATCAAGAACAAACTGACTACTCATTCCAGAAGGAGAATCAAAATTATTAAAAAAGATACTTTTCGTAGATTGATAACCTGCATGTTCATTTATTTCCCATTTATAAGGTGAATCGACAGGGACAATTGTACAATTGTAGTTGTTTGTCTCAAATGTTTCTACCGTAAAATGGTCATTACTTTCATTAGGAAGTATGATGATGTATTTTTCAATTTCTACTTCTTTTGTCCCGTTTTCACTTTGAACAATTAATTTTACGCGGTACTCACCAGGTGAACTATAGGTAACAATTACCGAAGAGTCGTTATAAGAAGAAGCCGTTCCACCTTCAAAAAACCAAGTTCTGTTTTGAACTCCATGATAGGACATATCAGTAAAATGAATAGGTTCATTAACACATGCTACTCGTTTATCCGATTCGAATTTTGCTGCACAAAGGATATTTGATGTTCCAGCTGTTCCAGTTGCTATTAAATTAGCTTCTTGCCATAAATTGTTTCTATTAGCAACATTGGAATTTAAACAAGCATGCATTCTCGCTTTTTGCCCTTCAGTAAACATTCTTCCACAATAGGCGTAATCCATATAGTTTTGAACATTATCTAAACTGCCACAAGAAGTACCGTTCAAATTACAACTTTGCCATCCAATTGTATTAGGCGTGTCTGCCACTTCGTCATCATAAGCGCAATTGCCAGGTTGCCCTACTACTAGATAATCATAATTCGGAACGTTGTTTCCACCCCAAATATGCTGTAAATTCAAATAATGACCAATTTCATGTGTTAAAACTGTTCTTTTAAAGTATTCCGAGGTGCCAATTGTACCAACAGAACTATGAATCATAATAATTCCGTCCCATTGAGGAATGGTGTCGGCAGCTGAGGGGAGCATTGCATGGCCTGCCAAACCAGCTGCTTCTCTACATACATAAATATTTAAATACTGATGTGGAGGCCATTGAATCAACGATTTTACATCATGATTTCCAGGTGAAGTTAGGGGAGAAACAGTTCTTGTTATACCAGAAGTACAATTTCCACTAGGATCTAACTGAGCCAATCTGAATTCTATTTCCACATCAGCGGCAATGTTTTTAAAAGCAGGAACAATTTCTGTTGTGTCAGCATTTTTCTTTCTAAACTGAATGTTTACTTGTTTCAATGCATCATGAATTTGTGCGTCGCTTATATTTTCTGGCCCATAGTTATGAATAATATGAAACACGACAGGTATAACATACAACGCATTTGATTTTGTACTTCCATATTGAAGAAATTGCTTTGTATCTTGGGTTAATTGCTGGTTTGCTTTAAGTATTCCTTTGTTATATTGCGAATGATTTTTGAATAAATCTTGATGCATCTCATCTGTTTTGCATGGAAAAGATTGCTGTGCATTCAATATAAATGAAAAAAAGAGTGAACTAAAAAGAAATAAATGTTTCATAAGTAGATTGAATAATGTAAATAAAACTTCAACTTTCAAAAATAGTAATAAAATAGTATTGTAACAATTTCTTGTTAAAATATTTAACTGATGTTTTATGTTAAATTGAAGTTTGAATTTAAAAATGATAGTATATTTGCTTTTTTAAATTATATAATAATATGACAGTTTGGATTATCTTTTTTGCATTAATTACTTTTTTCTTAGCACTTGATTTAGGCGTTTTCCATAAAAAAGATACTGTTGTATCCATGAAAGAATCGATCGTTTGGACTGTAATTTGGTTTGCTGTTTCGATGTTGTTTGGAGGAGCTGTTTATTATATTTATGAAAATCAATTATTTGAATTAAACACACACGGATCTACTGGGTTTGATGCAATCACGAAATTTTATACTGGCTATATTTTAGAGTTGTCCCTAAGCTTGGATAACATATTTGTCATAGCAATGGTGTTTAAATTCTTTAAAATTCAGCCTCAGTTTCAACATAGAGTGCTATTTTGGGGGATTATAGGAGCTGTAGTTTTCAGATTAGTAATGATTTTATTGGGGCAAGCGTTTATCGAACAATTTGCTTGGTCGATGTATGTATTTGGAGGTATTTTGATTTGGTCTGCCATAAAAATGATTAAAGATGAGGATGAAGAAGCTGATTTTGAAGATAATATTGGCGTTCGTTTGTTAAGCAAAATTTACCCAATTGATTGGTCTATCCAAAATGGACACTTCATTGAAAAAATTGATGGTAAAAAATTTGCTACCCCATTATTGGCAGTATTATTGGTTGTTGAATTTACAGATGTTTTATTTGCTGTAGATTCTATTCCAGCTATTTTTAGTATCACAGATGATGCTTTCTTAATTTTTAGTTCTAACATTTTTGCTATTTTAGGTTTAAGAAGCTTGTATTTCTTCTTGTCTGGAATGCTAGATAAATTCAAATATATTAAATTTTCTTTGGTGTTTGTTTTGATGTTTGTTGGTTTAAAAATGATTTTCCACAACTATTTGGAAATACTAAGAGAGCATTCATGGATATCTTTGATTGTTATTTTAGGAGCATTAATGACTGGAGTGTTAGCATCAATTATCGCAAATAAGAGACATTCATTGTAAAAAATGAATCAAATTATAAGAAAAGATTGCTTGTTAATAGCAATCTTTTTTTTACCCCTATACCTTATATATATAGCTACATCTTCAAATAAAAAAAACTAAAAAAAAATGTTTCACTAAA
>CAZOKJ010000019.1:0-44249 GCA_964580465.1 uncultured Fluviicola sp.
GAGTGTCCGAAAAGTCTGACACTCTCTTTTTATTTTAAGATGTTCAAAAATGAATGAAATGAAGGCGTTGAAAATGAAGTAAAAGGAGTCCTGATAGTATCATCAGGATGACTTTTGCTGGTATTTGACTTACGAAGTATGCGCCGAAGGTATCACAACGCAGCAGTTTGTCACTTTTTAGTCATCGCCATTTAGTTTATGGCAAGCAGATATGTTGTTTTAACCACATCTTATAGAAGGTAAATACAACAAAGTGTTTAATAACATTTTCTTCTTTTTTGCATAAAATAAAATAGAGTTTTGAATTTCTATTTATTTACCTAACTTTGTGCTGAATTAAAAGATATGTTAGTACAAGTTGTAAAATCAAAAATACACCGAGTTAGAGTTACTCAAGCCGATTTAAACTACATTGGTAGCATTACTATTGATGAGGCTTTGATGGAAGCGTCTAATTTAATCGAAGGAGAACGCGTACAAATCGTTAACATCAATAATGGTGAACGTTTTGAAACTTATATCATTAAAGGTGACAGAAATAGCGGAACGATTTGTTTGAATGGTCCAGCTGCTCGTAGAGTAGCTGTAGATGATGTTATCATCATTATTGGCTATGGATACATGGATTTTGAAGAAGCAAAATCATTCAAGCCTTCGCTGGTTTTTCCCAATGAAAAGACCAATCTTTTGGACTAAAATAGCATGAAACAAACAATCTTAACTCTTATAAAAACAATACTCCCTCTTGGAGTCGGTATTTATTTGTTTTGGTTGTTTTTTTCGAGCATGTCAGAAGAACATATTCAAAGTTTTAAGAAAGCTATTAGAGAAGCCAACTATTTTTGGGTCTTCTTAGCGATGGTATTGGAGTTTATTTCTCTTTGGTCACGTGCAGAGCGATGGAAATACATGCTCGAACCAATGGGTTATCAAACGCCTTGGAAAAATCGTTATCACTCATTAATGATTGGCTATTTAGCGAATTATACCTTGCCTAGAGCAGGAGAACCGACACGCTCTGTCATGCTTTTTAGATCAAATGGAGTGCCTTTTGCAAAATCATTTGGAACCATCATAGCTGAACGTGCTGTTGATGTGTTAATGCTTGGTTTGGTAACTGGAATTGCTTTAGTAATTGGTTACAACGATTTAATGGTTATTTTATCAGATATTGAAACACAATTCAAATCTACTTCCACTCAAGAAGAAGGAATCAATATAAAAGCAATTATTTATTTTGTGTTTGCCATTGTTACGCTTGTTGGGTTGACAACATTTTTTATTAATAAAACCTTTAGAAACAAACTAACTTCCTTTATTCAAGGGATTTTCAATGGTGTATTTGCTATTTTTAAAACCAAACATCCTTTCGCTTTTATTGCTCATACTTTTCTTATCTGGATTTGTTGGATACTCATGTTTGTCGTACCGTTTTTCGCCTTAAAAGAGACAGCTAACGTTCCTTTTTCTGGAATGCTCATCGGTTTTATTGTCGGTTCCATTGGTATGTCTTTCACGAATGGAGGGATAGGAATTTACCCTTTAATCGTTGGTTTAGTGGTTTCATTTTACTTACAGCAGGACTATCCAACAGAAGCTCGAGGAATTGGAAATGCCTTAGGAATGATTATTTGGCTTGGAAACACAGCTATAATGATATTGTTAGGTTTAATATCATTAGTTTTATTACCAAAAAAATATGGAAAAAACGAAGACACGTCAAGACAATTTAATGAATAAAATTGTTTCATTAGAAGAAGCAATTAGAAGAATGAGTATTTGGAAAAACGCTGGATTGAAAGTTACTTTCACCAATGGTGTCTTTGATATTTTACACAAAGGTCATGTAACTTATTTAACACAAGCTGCTGACATCGCAAACCGTTTGGTAGTCGGTATCAATTCAGACGCTTCTGTTAAGCGTTTAGGTAAAGGGGAAGATCGTCCGGTTAACGACCAAGATGCTCGTGCAATGGTTACCGCTGCTTTAAGCGCAGTTGATTTAGTGGTAATTTTCGATGAAAACACTCCGTATGAACTAATTAAAAGCTTGCAACCTGACTATGTAGCAAAAGGAAGTGACTACAGTGCAGAACAACGAGATAATACAGCAAAAGATTACATTGTAGGAGCAGATTTAATGGATGCTAAAGGTGGAAAAGTAATAGCTATTCCATTAGTAGAAGGATTTTCTACAACTTCAATAATTGAAAAAATCAAACAATAATGCTCCCAAAGCGATTTAATATTCGCGTATATGGTTTGTTGATTCGTGATGATAAAGAAATTCTTATCACGGACGAATGTCGTTATGGACAATTTTTCACAAAATTCCCAGGAGGAGGACTGGAATATGGAGAAAGTATTCACGATTGCTTAAAACGTGAATTTCAAGAAGAACTCGGCATAGAAATTTCTATTCATTCTTTGTATTATTTAACCGATTTCTTTGTTCAATCTGCCTTCGTTCCAGAAGATCAAATCATCAGTATTTACTATTTAATTGATTATTCTCTTAAAAATCAATTAAATTTTGCGAAATATAATATTCCTTTCTCTGAAGAAATTGAGCGATTTCGATGGATGCCATTAAAGAATCTAGATGAAAACAAGTTCACTTTTCCAATTGACAAGCACGTGGTAGAACTACTTAAGGGGAAGTTTGAAACCTACGTTCAGTGATTGAAATTTTATTCAAAACCTATACAAAAAAGAGTAAATGAAATAAAAAAAGCCATTGACCAAGGTTATAAACCATTCATCAATGGCATAAATATTATCCCTTCACCAATCGTTTCAACAAAGGGCAAGGTCTATATCTATCTTCGCCATATTCTTCAAATAGCTCTGTTAACTTCTCCAACACCCATGGATAAGATTTTTCTTCTGCCCAAGCGAGCAATCCTTTTGGGTAATTAACACCATTTGTCATTGCTAAATCAATAGCTTCCTTGGAAGCGATATTTAAAAACAATGCGTCAAAAGCTTCGTTCATCAGCATTACCAATATGCGATCTACAATTTTTTGACCTAAAACAGGATCTTTTGTAGGCACAGGCATAACAGCTCCCTCAGCGTAATCATAATAACCACGCCCCGATTTTCGACCTAAGAAACCAGCTTCAAAATGTCTTTTCTGCGTAAACGAAGGTTTAAAACGAGGATCATAATAGAATGCTGTAAAAACAGATTCCGTTACCATATAATTAACATCATTCCCAATGTAGTCCATGAGAGTAAAAGGCCCCATTCGGAAGCCTGCCAATTCCGTCATAGCCCAGTCAATCGTTGCAAAATCAGCGATTCCTTCTTCGTAAATTCGCAATGCTTCCCCATAAAATGGACGAGCAACACGATTAACAATGAACCCTGGAGTGTCTTTACACACTACAGTTACTTTTTTCCAGCTATCGATTAATGTTTTTGCTTGTTGAAGCACGAATTCAGAAGTTTGAACTGCGGGAATAATTTCCACTAAAGGCATTAATGGCGCAGGATTAAAGAAGTGTATACCAATAATGCGAGAAGGGTTTTTTAACACAGAACCAATAGAAGCAATTGGCAAAGAAGAGGTATTCGATGCTAAAATACAATCATCTGATACAACAGCTTCTAATTCTTTAAAAACACTATGTTTTACGGCAATATTCTCAACAATTGCTTCAATAACAATACCACATTCTTTAAAATCAGAAATTGAAGTTGAATAAGTAAAACGATTTTGCACTTCTGTAGCATTATCAATCGTCATCTTACCCTTTTCCACCATGCGATCCAACACTTTATGTAAGTTTGCTTGAGCTTTATCTAAAACCTCTTGATTTAAGTCAACCAAAACAACTAAATGTCCAGCCTGTGCTGCTACCTGTGCAATGCCAGCACCCATTGTGCCAGCTCCTAATACTCCAACTTTCATTTTAACATCTATTTTGTGGGTATAAAAATACAAAAAATGGTTGATTATGTAACCTCTATCTAATTAATACAAATGCGGCCCACGCATAAGGGGTATCTAGATATATTTTTTTCATATAATTCTGAGCCTCTATGTAATTTGTGTAAACCGAATTTGTTTTAAAGAGTCTTGTCCCATTTTGAAATAAGTTGATAACATATAGACTTATTAAGAAAAGCAAGAGAAACAATGGGAGAAACAAAAATAAAAAAAGATTAAATGACCTATAGAAGGACTAAAAAGATTTATGGCATTCGAGGAAAAAACATCATTTTGAATTGGTTAAAAAAAATTGATGATTCTGGCTAAAAAAACCTAATTGAACATAAAAAACCGATGAAGAAAATCTCCATCGGTTTAATTAAATTTTATTAAAATTGACAACCCCTTTTTAGAAAACTGACTATATTGGGTTTATTGAAATTTAATATTTAATTGCTCAAGGATGTAGAACGCTGGAGCAGCAAATGATATCCCTTCAGTGTTTTTGCCAATTAATTTAGAAGTAATCACTCCGTGTAATTTTCCTGTTTTTGAATCAAACAATGGTCCACCGCTGTTACCAGGAGAAACGCTCATGTTTAACTGTAAGATTTTTTTACCCTCAACATCTCTTTCATTGGATAATATTCCACTTGCCACAGAACTTCCAAGTTGAATTGAAATAGGTGTTCCAACAGTTGTTACTTCCATAAAATTCTCGTATTCTTTTTCTTTTGAAACTTCAAAACATTTTTCAAAAGGAGCATTTATTTTAATTAAAACGATGTCATGAATAGGGTCGCTGCTAATAACCGTTCCCTCTTCTTCTGTACCATTTGGCAGAATCACAGTGAATTTTTTAAAATCATTTACTTGATCACCTGCAACAACATGATAATTAGTTAAGATATAACCATCAGTAGAGATCGCAAACCCTGAACCGTGACCTTTGTTATCTTTTAACTTAATAGAAACTGCTGCTTTCAAAGCATCTTTAGTATTCGTTACATAATTAGAAACAGATGGTTTAGTGATGGTTACTTGTTGGTTTTTAGTAACCATGATGTTTTTGCCAATCTTAATATTGTTATCAAATTCATCTAATTCATATAATTTTAAAAATGAATTTGTTACTGCATTTTGAAAAGCTGTTCTAAGATCATTATCTCTTTCATCTGTTTTAAGGTACCATCTCTTAAACGCAAATTCATCAGAAAATTCACTCACACGAACAGAGTCTAACGTTTGTCCATAAACATTTTTAATTTTCCAATCTATATCAAATTTTACTCTAAACAAAGTTTTATTTGATGCAGAATTAAATGCGTTGTACATCTTTCCACCAACAATAGTAGACTCCAACCCCATTATTTTTTGATTGTTTTTTAAGATAATGCCTGTTGTGTCGATGTATCCTGTTGAAATTAACAAATTAAACATATCACCTGAGAAGTAGCTATCATCATAATTGACTTTGCTATCATCAATTAAATCTATGTTTGCAGAATTATAACTATTTTTTTTAGCCTTTTTTTGCTCTAATTTATATGCTTTATCCTCAGCTTTTTGATATTCTTCTGATAAATCTCCTTTTTTATAATTTACAACAAAGTATTTTAAATCATTTTTAATGTCATTAATTTTAATTTTTGTTGCAAAATATTTAATGTCTTTTTCATCCTTTAATTTTTTAGGGTCAGTATATGGTGATCTGAACACATTATCCGAAGCGTATTTATAAAATTTTGCTTGAGAAGAAAAAGCGCTCATTAAAGAATAACCAAATGTTGGTATAGCAAATATACAATCGATAGGCATAGTTACATACCATCCTGTAGCTCTACCTGAAGGTCTTAAAACATGGTATTGAGTACGAATAGGCGTAACAATTTTAACTTGTTTAAACCCGCTTTTTTCTACTTTGTTCACAGTGCCTTTACCTCTGCCAATTAATTCATCATCCAAATAAATTTTCGCATCAGATTCTTCAGATTTTATGTTGACCGTCTTTTGTTTTTTCGAGACAAAGAGTGCTGAACAAGAACTAAGCGTTACACCTAATAAAATAATAGTAAAAAGTTTTTTAATCATAGTAAAAATTTTTTTTTTCAAAGGTAATAAAATAAATTGAATCGTCGCTTTCATACCACAAAATTTGTAAACCGTAAATAGATTACGTTTACCTATTCGATTTTTGTTTACTGGTTAAAGTCTAAGTGGCAATGGCAATGTTCGAATTGTAGATTTAGGACAACGCTTCGCAGTGGAACGATAATGGAAAATTCGAACCTCCCCATTATGACTTGGTATCTATGCATGGCACTTATGAGTTTTAGTAAAAAAGGTATTTCTGCATTATAGATGCAACGTATTCGAACAGCAATGGGGAGAAGAGATGATAGATATAATTTAGAGGGTTTTATAGAAATGGATGAAGGATATTTTTCTACCGCAACCCCATCCACTACCCAATTGAAGAGAGGGCGTGGTAGACAGGCAAAAGGAAAAGTAGCTGTAATTGATAATTAATGGTATAATTGCGACGATTCAAAAAAATAATTACACAAATATAGTGTATTTTTAAACATTTACAATAAAATTTAACCTGTAAATACTTTTGTTTTTAAAAGCAAGCAAGCTAATTCCAACAAAAAAAACAAGATTTCGTAGAATTAAACTTTAAAATCTGTATCTTTACACTCGCAACGAAAGAAAGATCATGAAATACAAAAGAATCCTATTAAAATTAAGTGGCGAGTCCTTGATGGGGAACAAGCAATTTGGAATTGATAACAACCGATTAAGCGATTACGCTACAGAAATTAAAGAGATTTGTGATTTAGGAGTTGAAGTAGCTATTGTTATTGGAGGAGGGAATATCTTTAGAGGCGTACAAGCCGAAGAAGGTGGAATGGACCGTACGCATGGTGATTACATGGGAATGTTGGCAACAATGATTAACTCCATGGCCTTGCAAGCAGCTTTGGAAGCAAAAGGTGTTGAGACACGTTTACAATCAGCTATTGAAATGAAAGAAATTGCAGAACCTTACATTCGTAGAAGAGCCGTTCGTCACCTTGAAAGAGGTCGTGTCGTGATTTTTGGTTCTGGTACAGGTAATCCTTATTTCACAACAGATTCTGCTGCTTCTTTGCGTGCGATAGAAATCGAAGCCGATGTCATTTTAAAAGGCACACGTGTTGATGGTATTTATACAGCAGACCCAGAAAAAGATCCTACTGCAACCAAATACGACGAAATTACATTTGAAGCAGTGTATTCAAAAGGTTTAAAAGTAATGGACATGACTGCTTTTACATTGTGTATGGAAAATGATTTGCCAATTATTGTTTTCGATATGGACACAGTTGGCAACCTTAAAAAGGTAATGGCAGGAGAAAAAGTTGGTACAATTGTTCGCAACTAATCGATATATTTAATTTAAAAAAGGATAGTAATGACTGAAGAATTAAATGACATTTACAAAGAATTTAAAAATTCAAATAATAAAACAATAGCTCACTTAGAGAATGAGCTGATTAAAGTTAGAGCAGGAAAAGCATCTGCATCAATGTTACATGGTGTAATGGTTGATTATTACGGATCGCCAACTCCTCTACAACAAGTAGCCAACGTTAGTACAATGGATGCTCGAACTATTTCTGTTCAACCTTGGGAAAAGTCCATGTTAAACGAAATAGCAAAAGGAATCATGAACGCTAACTTAGGCTTGAATCCTCAAAACAATGGTGATGTTATCCTTATTGCTGTGCCACCTTTAACAGAAGAACGTCGTAAAGACTTAGTTAAGAAGGCTAAAGCTGAGGGTGAACATGCAAAAGTTGGTATTAGAAATAACCGTAAAGATGCGCTTGACTTCGTGAAGGAACTTAAAAACGATGGTTTATCTGAAGACTTACAAAAAGATGCAGAATCACAAATTCAAACCATCACCGACTCTTATGTTAAGAAGATTGATGAATTAATCGAATTGAAGGAAAAAGATATCATGACAATCTAAAAAGTCAATCATATTAAAAACAAGGGCATTCATTTTTGGCGAATGCCCTTTTCATTTGTATAAAAGCGATAAGATGAATTGAAAAAATATTCCTAACTAAACAATACCTTGCAAAGATGACAAGTGAGCATACGTACCACCTTTTGCGAGCAATTCATCGTGTGTACCTCTCTCAATAATCTCACCTTTTGAAAGTACGATAATTTCATCTGCATGTATAATTGTACTTAAACGGTGTGCTATTACCAATGACGTTCGGTCAGCCATTAGTTTATTTAAAGCTTCTTGCACCAACTTTTCAGATTCAGTGTCTAAAGCCGATGTAGCTTCATCTAATATTAAGATATCAGGATTTTTTAAGATAGCACGAGCAATACTAACACGTTGTTTTTGACCTCCTGAAAGTTTATTCCCTCGTTCCCCAATTTGCGTTTCGTAGCCATTTTCCAACTCTTCAATAAAATGATGCGCATTAGCAATTTTTGCTGCTTCAATGATTTCTTCACGTGTGGCAGTCGGCTTACCAAAAGCAATGTTTTCCGCAACAGTACCATTAAATAAAATCGATTCTTGGCTTACAATTCCAATTTTACTACGTAAAAATTCAATTGATAAATCTTTAATAGGCGTATTATCAATACGTATTTCTCCTTGTGTTACGTCGTAAAATCGAGGTAGTAAATCAGAAATAGTTGATTTTCCACTTCCAGATTCTCCTACTAACGCAATCGTTTTACCTTTCGGAATGGAAAATTGAATGTTTTTTAAAACGTTTTCCTCATTATAAGCAAAGGAAACATTGTCATAGTAAATAGCATCTTGAAAATCCAAAGAAGAAATTGGGTTACTCACTTCATGAATTTGTTCGTCTGTATTTAAAATCTCATTAATACGCTGTTGAGAAGCTTGTGCTTTATTCAAATTGGCAATCGAAGTAGAAATACCTTGTATAGGTCGCAACAATTGAGAAAAGACGAGGATAAATCCAACAAATTGAGGGCCATCAAAACCACTTTCTCCTCTATTATCCAAAATCATGCTACCACCATACCAAACAATTCCAAGCATGACAACAACCGCAAGAAATTCATTCAATGGCGGTGACAAATCTCTTTTTCTAAATGCTTTAGTTGTTAATTGTTGATGACGAAGATTGGTTTTACCAAAGGATTCTTTAATAAATTTTTGAGCATTGAATGCTTTTATAATGCGAATACCTCCCAACGCTTCTTCCATTTTTGAAAAAAGAACTCCCAACTCCACACGCTCTTGCCCAGCAGTACGTTTCAAACTTTTTCCAATTCGTGAAATCACAAGCGCAGTCAAAGGAAGCAAAACGAACGAGAACAATGTCAATTGTGGACTCCAATACAACAAGGCAGCAACATTTAACAGAACGGCAATAGGTTCTCTGAAAAACAACTCCAATACTGCAATGACAGCAATTTCAATTTCACCAACATCACCTTGAATACGAGCCATCAAATCGCCTTTGCGCTCATTGCTATAATAAGATAATGGCAGAGACATTGCTTTATTGAATAAAGATTGACGCACATCTCTAACAACAGCCATTCTCAACTGAGATTGGTGCCAAATTGCACCATAACGAAATAAATTTTTCAATAAAAATGCAACCAAAACAGATACACAAACAAACAACAACGCTTTCTTAGGATCATCTTGCACCATGTTTTGTGTAAAATAGTTATAATACTCAGAAGCATACTGAATCGTTTCTTTTAAACCACCTTCATAAACAGGTTTTTCAATAGGAGTTATCGATGAAGAGCTATCAGAAGGGAAAATCAGTTTCAAAAAAGGAATAAACAACATCATGGAAATGAGGTTGAATATTACAAACAAAAGATTGTAAAAGATAACAAGAAAAGCTAAGCCTTTGTACTTGAACGTATGTTTATAAATTTCTAATGTACTTTTCATTGGTGTAAAGGTAAGAAAAACAACCATTCGATAACAAAAAGAAACGAAGAAATCGATTTACAATAAAATTGATTATATTTACATCCTATTATCGCAAAACAATGACTACTATTAATTTTGAGTCTTCTCATCATGTCAGCGTTGAATTTCCAATCGCATCACCAGCCCAACGAATTGGGGCTGCCTTCATTGATTTGTTTTTACTTTTTGTCTATTTCATCGTTATTATTTCAACGCTCGGTGTAAACATCTTTTTTAGAACAAGCTCTTACTCAGATTATTTATGGCTTCTGCTTGTTAAAATGCCTTGGATTATTTACAACCCATTTTGTGAATACTTTTTTAAGGGTCAAACCTTGGGAAAACACCTTGTTGGAATACGCATTGTTACAGCAACAGGGGAATCTCCAAAATTGAAAGAAATTTTTATACGCTGGATTTTTAAAGGCGATTTTTTATGGATTAGCGCCGATGCTTCTATTGTTATATGGTTCATCATGGGGATTGCTTCGATATTTTTCATGAACCTCAACACCAAAAATCAGCGACTTGCAGACACCGTTGCTGGCACTTTGGCAATACAAACAAAAGTGAAAAAAAACTACACACTCTCTGATGTTTTAGCGATAACTGACAATACTTCCAATTATGAAATAATTTATCCACAAGTGAAGCAATTCAATGACGATGATATGTTATTGATTAAAAACACCATCCTCCGATTACGTGAACAAAAACCTACTGCTGCAACAATTGAATTAGCCAAAGAACTGTGCGATGAAACAGCTTTGCAAATGGGAATTGAACCTGTTAAAGATAAGCGCTTACAATTTTTGGAGCAAGTATTACGTGATTATGTTGCTTCGACACGTTAACTTAAGCAAATTCAGACAATTCCAACCAACGATTTGTTTTTTCATCAAGCTCTGTTACAATTTTTGATAAATCTTCTCCTGCTTTCATAATTTCATCATTACTACTATCTGGAGATGAAAGGATAAGTGTTAGTGCTTCTTTCTTCTGTTCCAACGCTTCAATTTCTGCTTCCAACGATTCATATTCTTTTTGTTCTTTGTAGCTTAATTTCTTTTTTTCCTTTGGCTCTTCAATTATTTGAACGGTTTCTTGCTCAGTTTTAGCATTTTTTTCTTCTAATCGTTCTTCTGAAAGTTGCTTTTTTTGTTTTGCTCTGTATTCAGAATAATTTCCGATGATGTCTTTAACACTTCCTTCACCTTCAAAAACAAAAAGATGATCGACCATTTTGTCCATAAAATAACGGTCGTGAGATACAACAATTAAACATCCTTCAAATGCGCGCAAATATTCTTCCAACACTCCCATTACAAAAATGTCCAAGTCATTTGTTGGCTCATCTAAAATCAGGAAGTTTGGATTTTTCATTAAAACAGTCATTAATTTTAGACGTCTTTTTTCACCTCCACTTAATTTGTGTACAAAATTATAGTGCATATCACGAGGGAATAAAAACTTTTCTAAAAATTGAGCTGCTGACATTTGTCTTCCTTTCTCTAAAGGGATAAACTCTGCTACGTCGCGAATCACATCGATGACTTTTTTATCTTCATCAACCACTAATTGTTCTTGGTTGTAGTAGCCAAAAACAACAGTTTCACCCACAACAATTTTCCCTTTGTCTACAGGTTCCTTTTCCAAAATCATATTGAGAAAAGTAGATTTTCCTGTCCCATTATTTCCAACAATTCCTACACGTTCTTGACGCTTAAAAACATAAGAGAAATCTGTTAAAATTTTCTTTGAACCAAATGATTTTCCAATGTGATGCAACTCTAGTATCTTAGTTCCTAAGCGTTCCATTTTAACAGGAATATCTAATTCATCTTTATCTAACCGTTGATGGGCAACTTTTTTCGTATCATAAAAAGCTTCTATGCGGGCTTTTTGTTTGGTCCCTCTTGCCTTTGGTTGCCTGCGCATCCATTCCAACTCTTTTCTAAATTGGTTTTTCGCCTTTTCAACGGTTGCTTCAAATTGCTCTTCTCGTTCAGCTTTTTTCTCTAAGAAGTATGAAAAATTTCCTTTGTAGCGGTAAAGCGTTTTATTGTCTAATTCCAAAATTGTATCACACACTACTTCCAAAAAATAGCGATCATGCGTTACCATTAAAATAGTTGATTTAGATTTTGACAAATAGTCTTCCAACCATTCAATCATGTCTAAATCCAAGTGGTTTGTAGGCTCGTCTAAAATTAAAAAGTCAGGCTCGGCAATCAACACTTTAGCTAAAGCAACTCGTTTTTTTTGCCCCCCAGATAAATTTCCAATCAGTAAATCTGTATTGTCAATTTTTAACACTGACAAAATTTGATTCACTCTCACCTCAATATCCCAAGCATTCAGCTCAGACAATTTTTCAAAAGCCGCATGAATTGCCTCTTCATCATGATGTAAAGTTGCTGAATTGTATTCCTTCACAGCATTCAACTCAGGTAAATCATGTGCAAAAACCTCTTCTAAAATAGTGTGTTCAGGATTCAAATTTTCACTTTGCTCCATAAACACCACACGAATATCATTTCGAAAAATAACTTTTCCTTCATCTATCGTATCCAAACCTGTTAGGCAACGCAATAAGGTTGTCTTTCCAGCTCCATTTTTAGCAACAATTGCGACTTTTTGTCCTTGGTCAACACCAAAGGTAATATCTTGAAAAATGGTACGTTCCCCGAAGGTTTTAGTGATATTTTCTACTGATAGGTAATTCATGGAAAAAGATAAAAATAATTACAAAATAACTTTTTGAATAATGTGTCTCGGGCGCTTTTTATTTTCTTTATACACCTGACTTAGGTACTCACTCAAAACGCCTAGTAAAAGAGAAATAATTCCTAAAAGCAATAAGATAATAACCTCCAACCAAACAGGGATTGAAGCAAAGTTATCAGATTGACCAAAAAGAACAAAAACGATACTTCCCAAACTGATGACAAATCCTAGTACACCCATCACTAGCATCATCCTTAAAACACGATCGGTAAAGGAAGTAATAGATTCGATGCTTCTTACAAGTAATCTTCCGAACTTGTATTTTGTTTCTCCGAATAGTCGTTGATCTGCAACGTAGTAGATATAACACTGATTAAACCCTAGCCAATCTATTAATCCTCTTTCAAATCTAGCTGTTTCAGGCAAGTTAATCAATTCCTCCACCACTTTTCGAGAAAGTAACCTAAAATTATAGGAAGAATTAAGCAAAGATGTTTTTGCTATCTTATTTAAAATAGAATAGAATCCTTTTTTTAAAGTTCTCTTAATATAACCTTCATCTTTGTCTAATCGCGATGAATTGACAACCTGAAATCCCTCATGATATTTGTCAATCATTTCATGAATGTATTTAGGAGGATGTTGCAAATCGGCGTCCATCGTAACGACAACTTCTCCAACGCTATATTTCATCCCTGCTGCAATTGCATTTTCTTGTCCAAAATTTCTAGATAATTGAATGTATTTCACATAAGAATAATCGGTTGCTAATTTTGAAGCAACAACACCCGACCGGTCAGTGCTTCCATCATCTACAAGAATAATTTCATAGCTTCTTTTTGTGTTGTTTAACTCGTCGACTAATTTTTCATGCAACAGCGTTAAATTTTCCTGTTCATTTAAAAAAGGTATGACAACACTAATAAAAATATCATTATCTTTCATTCTTGTAAAGATTTAAATTCTGCTTTAAGTCACCCCAATCATTTGGTGAAATCAACACACCTGAATCAACTTCATCTGTTGTTTCTTGCCCGCTTACAATTGCATCATAAGACAGAGCATATTGTTTTGTGTAAAAATACTGAGTCCAAAAATAGTAACAAAAAATCACAATAAAACCAATTCCTCCCAATTTACCCATCAATTTTACTCTTGACAAGTATGTTAACGCCAGTTTAATGAAAAGAATGACGATGAAGAAAAATAAAAACATTAAGAAAGGCATCCAAATTCGTAAATATCCAAACGTTCCATTAAAAGCAGTATATGTTACAATCCACGTAACAACAAAATAGCAACTTAATAACAAAAGGCTGGTTTTAGTCAACTTAGCTATTTTTGTTTGATTAATTTGTTTTTTATACTTATCAATAAGTGCAACAAAAAGCATCAATACCAACAGCACAAACAAATACTTTTTATCCCAAAAATTAGAAAAAGTCTCTATAAAAGTATGATTTTTTAAAACGTCTTTATTTTCAATAACTATTCTACTTTCTATTCCGTTATTAAACAATTGAAACACATTGAAAAAGACCAAAGCTAATTGATTAACAACCATTTTTTTTAATGCGATTTTTTTAGTTAGATAAAAAGTTAGTATCAATAAAGCCGTAAAAACAAATATCAACTCTAATGAACCTCCAATAGCCATAAAAAAGGGAATGGACCACCAGGTTTTAATAGTATCTTGAAATAAAAAATAAAGAGCAAAACCTAAAAAGGCAAAAGGCAACAAATAAATCAACGTGCAAAGATACCAATACCAAATCTCATTGTACTGAAACGGAAAAAAATGAAAACATATCACCAACAACATGGATAAAGTCCAGTATTGAATTGGCTGAAATAGCAGTTGACGTTTCTTCAGCCAAAAGGTTAACAACGTTTTAATAGACAGCAACAATAAAAAAAGAACCACTAAGTTACCTGCAAACAAATACCAATGCAGAGTTGAAAAATCTTTATTGAAAAGAAACGTTAGGTAAAACAAAAAATGGCTTACTGGTCTTTGATTAAACTCCCAAGAAAGCAACGAATTCCACAACCCTTTTTGGTGTAAATTCGTTAAAAAGATAAACTCGTCAGAGTTATTTATGCGGTTATTTAGCTGAATAAAAAAAAAATAAAACAAAAAAAGGATGCTAATTACATAAGCTAATGACCACAAAAATCGATCATTCTCAGTTTTATCAGTAAGGTGTTTTATTGCTTGACTCATCAATAAATTATCTCAATCTATTTAACGAATCCAATGTTTTCTTATCCTTTCCAATTCCCATGTAAGCTAAATGTGTAAACGGTAATCCTATAACCAACACAAAAAAGGCAGCTCCATAATTCGTTGCAAGAACTTTGCCAGAAACCTGGTCAGGTGCAAAAAAATGCATCCAAACAGCAAGCGCAACTATTAACAATAAATAAGCGCCCCAAAGCAATTTTGAAAAACGAAATTGTTTATCAATTTTCTTAAAACTGAACAAAACAATTACTGCAAAAGCAGCTAATAACATTGGAATTAAGTAAAACGGTGTGTTTTGTTGTTCTATTAACTCTTTATTATCCAAAGTAGATTTAGCAATACCAAACCCATTAAAAGCAAAACGAGCTTCGTCTGTGACAATTTCAAAAAAATTACCTACAAAAGCAGCGGTAATTAATAAAACAATTGCGATAAATAAATAAACAGATTGAATTCTTTGAATCATAATTATCATTTTAGTGTACAAATATACAGCAATTTTACTTGTTTTTCTATTTCATTATCAACAAGCATATAAAAAATAAGGTGTTCAAAAATTGAACACCTTATTTTTTGACTAAATTAAAAGATGATTATTGAACCACTACTTTTTTAGTAGCTGTTTTACCATCATTAGAGTGCAATTGAATCATATAAACACCAGGTTTCATTCCAGAAGTATTGACTGAAATTCTATTTTCGTCAGTGTTCATTTTTAATAATGAAGTTACTTGTCCTAAAGTGTTTGTAATTGTCACGCTCCATTCCCAAGAGTTACCAGGCACATCAATGAAGAAAGCTTCTTGCGCAGGATTTGGATACACAGAGAACAAAACAGTTTCAGGTTTGTTAGCCAATGATAAACCTTGAACACAGATTTGATCGTGAACAAAAGAATAAATAAAATCACTAGATCCAGCTGGGAAGTCACAATGTGTGTTACCAGGATAGCTTTTATAAGCTGCTGGGATATTTACTTCCAATGCTCTCTTATACATTAATGAATCACCATTTAAAGTAACTGGAACAGGAAGACCAATGTTTGGTTGACCAGATAAATTTGGAACTGTTTGGTCACCTAAATTATGCATTCCAATATAAGGTTGATCACCTGCTTCCATCCAGTTTAAATCCATGATAGCTCCACACCAGCTAATCGCCATTTGTGGCACGCTGCTATAACCAGGGTTTCCAGAATTACCTTCCAATCCACCTTGTGTTGCTACATAAGCCGTTAATTCTGATGGGTACTTAGATTCGCTATCAAGAAATGTTGTGTGATTAGCCAAGATTGCTCCAGCAGAATAACCTCCAGCCAAAATCATATCAGGATTGATACCATAAGGGTTTCCGTCTTCAGCATGTGTTTTTCTTAAGAAACGGATAGCTGCTCTCATGTCGTGAATAGCACGAACCACTTCCTTTTTAAACTCCAAACCTGTATTCATTAAAACGGAACCATCAACAGTCAACAAACGGTATTGCATTGAAACAGCAACATAACCCATTCTAGCAAAAGCATTACATTGCGCCACAACATTCCCATCTCCTTTAGTACCGCCCACAAAAGAACCTCCATGAGCTAATAAAACAACAGGTCTATCCGTGTCTGTGTCTCCTTCAGGCATGTAAATATCCATGAATAAATTCACATCTGTAGTTCCATTTTGAGCCTTGTTTTGCCCGTATTTGACATCAGCAATTTTTGTTACTCCTGTAAAAATTGGTTGCGCATAGCGGTTTCCACCGCAATCTGTTTGAGCATTTGAATATGTTAGTGCAGAAAATACTACGGCACTAAAAGCAAGTAAGAATTTTTTCATAAGCTAAAAATTATAATTATTTTACCAAATGTAGTAAAAATAATGACAAAGTTCAAAAAAAAACAAATTATTTTTTTGCTATCGTATTGGGTGTATTTGTTGACAATTTAATTTTAAAGGTTTTTTCCCAATTTTTACCTGTTACGTACAACATACCTTCTTCTTTGTTGTAAGCAATACCATTCAACACTTCTCCAGTTTTACCACGACCGAGTGTAACTAAGTTTCCTCCATCAATAACTGCTAACACACGACCTGTTTCAGGCTCTATAACCACAATATTATTGGTCATCCACACATTGGCTAAAATTAAGCCATTCATGTATTCCAACTCATTTAAACGAATGACTGGTTGCTCATCTGTATAAACCTCAATCGTTTTAATAATTCTAAATGTAGCAGGATCTCTAAAACACAAACGCTCACTTCCGTCAGATGTTATAAGTGATGTTCCATCGTTGCAAATCCCCCACCCCTCTCCTTGGTAAGTAAAGTCTTTTGGCAAAATTTGCAAGGTGTTTTTATCGTACAAGAAGCATTTTTTTGTTGTCCATGTCAATTGATAAATCGTGTCTCCTAAAATGGTTATTCCCTCACCGAAATGCGTAGCATCTAAGCCAATTTCACTCTGCGTTTTACCTGTTTTAAAATCTACTTTGGCAATTCTACTTTGGCCATATTGTCCTGTTGATTCATACAATTGATTGTCACTAAATTCAAATCCTTGTGTGAAATTTTCAATATTATGTGGGTAAGATTCTACGATTTCATACGCCCATTTTTCTGGTTTCAAATCAGATAAAATTCGAAAAATTCGTTCGTCCTTTACAATTTCTCCATCAGTATCGTATGCAGTTAAGGTAATGGTTTTTGCTCCAACACCAAATGTCAACGAATTTAACGTATAAGTCAACTTTTCTTTTCCTGGATTATTCCAAGTAGTTACCACAGAATCATTGATACTTAGCTCAACTTTTTGCAATCCCGACTTCATCACCTCCGCTTCAATGTCAACGCTCGAATTATAAGAAAGTGCTAAATTTTCTTGAAATGTAAATTTAGCCCACTCTGTATCTTCTGAGCAAGAATACAATACAATTAATAGGAAAGAAAACAAGCTAGTCCATTGAAAAAAAGGCGATTGACGTTTCATAGTATGTTTACGTTTATTCATTTATTGTTTTACTGTAATAATTATTCATTACTTAGCTGATTCAATGCTTTTTTGAGCATCTATTCCGCTGTGGCTATCATTGTATAAGACTTCTCCGTTTTTACATACAATCAACTGAGGACTTTGGTGCATAACACCTGTCACTTCTGCAATTTTATTGGAAACTGAACGGAAATTCAACAAGTCTAAATACAACAATTCAAATGGAAATTCAGGTATACTCCACTCACGTTCAAAACGAGTTTTAGCCATCGATGAAATGCTACATCTAGTACTGTGTTTAAAAATAAACACAGCCACATCTTTTGTGTTCAAAGCTTCCATTAATTGTTCTTCGCTAGTCAATTCCTTCCAAGGGAATGAAGCTTTAGCAGTTGATGAAAAAATTCCCATAACACTTAAAATTCAGAAGTAAATTGTTTTAAGAATCGAACATCATTTTCTGAATACAAACGTAAATCATTTACCTTGTATTTCAATTGTGTAATGCGTTCAACTCCCATACCAAAAGCAAAACCAGAATAAACCTTAGAATCAATTCCAGAAGCTTCCAAAACGTTGGGATCCACCATTCCGCAGCCTAAAATTTCCAACCAACCTGTATATTTACACACATTGCAACCTTTTGAATTACATATTGTACAAGAAACATCTACCTCAGCACTTGGCTCTGTAAACGGGAAATAAGAAGGTCGCATTCTAATTTTAGCACTTTCACCAAACAATTCTTTCGCAAAATAAAGTAAAGTTTGTTTCAAGTCAGCAAAAGAAACATTTTTATCGATGTACAAACCTTCAACTTGATGAAAGAAACAATGAGCACGAGCAGAAATTGCTTCATTACGATAAACTCTTCCTGGAGAAATCGTGCGAATTGGAGGCGTGCTACTTTCCATTACACGCACTTGAACCGAACTTGTATGCGTGCGCAACGCCATTTCTTTTTCACCTTTTTCGACAAAAAAAGTATCCTGCATATCTCTTGCTGGGTGTTCAGGAGCAAAATTTAAAGCAGAGAAATTGTGCCAATCATCTTCAATTTCTGGTCCTTCTGAAACAGTGTAACCAATACGAGAAAAAATGGAAACGATTTCATTTCTTACCAACGAAAGAGGGTGATGAGAACCACTTTCATCTGTATTCCCAGGACGAGAAAAATCAATTTTTGATTCTTCAGCAACGGATGCTGACAACTTGGATTTCCATTCTTCAAAAAAAGTTTCAATGTTAGTTCTTAAACCATTTAAAAGCTGGCCAACATCCTTTTTTTGTTCATTGGGAACATTTTTCAACTCACCAAATAAGTCCTTAATCGCACCTTTTGTCCCTAAATATTTAATGCGGAAGTTTTCTAAATCTTGTGCATTCGCAATGGAACTAGCTTTTACTTCCGACCATAATTGTTCTATTTTCTCTTTCATTTGTTCAAATTAAAACGAGATATATTCATTCATATACATTAAATATACAAATTTACTTGTTAAACTGTAACTTTTTATTAAAATTGCAGTTTAGTTATTGTATTTTAATGCACATTTTGTTTGCGAAGTTAAGAAATATCTCATCAAAATGTTGTTATTATTTGTGAAAATACTTTAACTTTATGCACTCTTATATAGATATGATGAAAATTACATTAAAAAAATCGGTCCTTTTTTCGCTACTTGCGCTAACAACTATATTAGCTGCTTGTAAGGATGACAGACCGAGCGTTGCTAAAATTTACGTCCGTTCGGAAAGCAATGAACTTTTATCTGATGCGATGGTTGTCCTTATTGCAAAGACAATTGACAACGAAGCAAAAATTGAATATGTTGATACATTAATGACCAATGCATCGGGTTTTGCTCAATTCAATTTAGAGGAATATTATAAACAAGCGGGTAAAAATATCGCTGTTGCTAATTTTGACCTTGTGTGTAAAAAATCTGATAAACAAGGATTTGGAAAAATTAGAACAAGAATTCATACAATCGCTGTTGAAACAGTAAAATTAAATCAATAATCAAACTATGAAAAATACACTTAAGAAAATAGGATTTTTAGCTCTTTCACTAACATTGGTGGCAGGCTTAAGCATGGGATGTCGCAAAAAGAAAGACACGATTGCAGAAATCACAGTTAAAAATGCTTCAGGAGCTATTGTTTCTGGTGCTCACGTTCGCTTGTATCCTAAACCGACGCAAGGCTATGAAGGAGCTGGTGCATTATTGTGGGAATTTGAATCAACAACCAACTCTTCTGGAGTAGCTAGCTTTAACTTTAATGAAATTTATCAATTAGGACAAGCTGGTGTGGTTGTGGCTAACATCGATGCTACTCACAACGGCAGCTCTGGAACTGGAATTATTAAAGTAGAACAAGAGACAACTTCAACTGCGACAGTATTCTTGTAACAAAATAATCTTTTTTTTAAAAACGCACCTTCCTTGTGTGGGTACGTTTTTTTTTGTTTAAGTCATTGAAACGAAGAATCTAACAAAGATTAATAATTAGAATTTCAACAAAACATGTAATTAAAAACAAATATTTTAACAAAACACATACAATAAACCAATTTTAACTACGTTTGTAGCATCATTAACTAAATTGTATAAACAGAACAAAACATGAAAAAGTTATTTTTAGGGATTTTATTAAGCTTGACAATTGGAAATGTAAACGCTCAAGCATTAGAAAAAGGCGACAACCTTATCAACATTGGATTTGGAATTGATCCTTACTACAATTATTACAAAGGTCCAGGTTACAGAAGAACAGCTGTAGGTCCTGTTACATTATCTTACGAACACATTTTGACAGACGTTTTAGGTGTAGGTAGAATCGGTGTTGGAGGATTAGTTGGACAATCTTTTTACACAACAAAATACTATGATGGCAACTATTATGATTATAAATACAGAACAATCCGTACAGCAATCATTGCTCGAGCTGCTTATCATTTTGACATTCCAGTAAAAGGTCTTGATTTATATGCAGGTTTGGGATTTGGTGCCTACATCAATAGTCACCGTGAATGGAAAAAACACCACGGTATTCACGATTATGAAAACCGTTGGTCGAGTGCTAATTTTGCCTTTTCAATTTATGGAGGAGTTCGTTACTTCTTTAACGACAATGTTGGTATTTTTGCTGAATTTGGTTATGGTATCAGTGCATTAAATGCAGGTATTTCATTCAAATTTTAATCAAAAAGAATTACCACTATCTTTTACAAACAAAACGAGGACATTAAATTAATGTCCTCGTTTTGTTTAAAACATATTATTTAGTTGACAACAATTCTCTATATTTAGTTAACGGCCAAAGCTCATCTTCAACCAACCACTCCAACTTATCTGCATGGTAGCGAATACCGTCAAAGTACGTTTTTACTGTTTTAGCATAAGCATGTGCACGTTCTCGTTCATCATCAATTTTATTGGCAACTTTACGCGCTTCAAGCATTTCATAATTTAAACGAATCAATTCATTCAAATGTTCTGAAATTTTATTGATTATTCTTAGTTGAGGCTCTGACGCTTTTTCACCTTGCTCTTTACCTAAAACAGCATGTAAATTCTTAACATTGGTCAATAATTTGTTTTGGTAATCAATTGTTGCAGGTAAAATTTGATTTTGAGAAAGTTCATTCATAACTCTAGACTCGATTTGAACTTTCATGATATAACTCTCAAATTCAATTTCTTGACGAGCAAGCACCTCTCTTTTTGTCAACACGTCCATCTCTTCAAAAAGATCAATCACCCATTTTTCAGACCAAACTTCCAAAGCAGAAGGTGTATCTTTATGGTTAGATAATCCTCTTTTCGAAGCCTCTTCTACCCATTCTTCACCGTAGCCATTTCCTTCAAATCGAATGCGTTTAGAAGCCTTGATTAATTTTTGCAATTCTTTTAAAATAGCCTCGTCTTTTCCTTCTCCTTTTTCAATGCGTGCATCAACTGTTACTTTAAACTCTTTTAATTGCTTAGCAATAATTGTATTTAACACAAACATTGCTTGAGCACAGTTTTGAGAAGAACCTACAGCTCTAAATTCAAATTTATTACCGGTAAAAGCAAACGGAGAAGTTCTATTTCTGTCTGTATTATCTAATAAAATCTGAGGTATTTTACCAATATTCAACTTAATTTCTGTTTTATCTTTTGGCGTCATTTTCCCTGCTTTGATGTTTTTCTCCATTTCATCAAGGAAATTGCTTAAATAAGTTCCAATAAACACAGACATAATAGCTGGTGGTGCTTCATTGGCTCCTAAACGAAATTCGTTAGATGGCGATGCAACACTAGCACGCAGCAAATCTGCATTTTTATTAATCGCTGCAATTGTGTTAATAAAGAAAGTCAAAAATTGCAAGTTAGATTTAGGATTTTTACCTGGCGCCAATAAATTAACTCCTGTATTAGTGCTTAACGACCAATTGTTGTGTTTTCCTGACCCATTTACACCTAAAAAAGGTTTTTCATGAAACAATACTTTTAAATTATGTTTGCGAGCAACTTTTTCCATTAAATCTATCAACAATTGATTATGGTCATTTGCTAAGTTGCACTCTTCAAACATAGGCGCACATTCAAATTGGTTAGGTGCCACCTCGTTATGACGAGTTGTAACAGGTATTCCTAATTTAACTGCCTCAATTTCAAAATCGCGCATATAAGCACTCGCACGTGCAGGAATAGCTCCAAAATAGTGGTCATCTAATTGTTGACCTTTTGCAGCTGGTTGTCCAAACAATGCTCTACCCGTCATCATAATATCAGGGCGTGCATTGTAATGAGAACGATCAATTAAGAAATACTCTTGTTCCCAGCCTAAAGTTGCGTTTACTTTTGTAACGTTTTTATCAAAATACTGGCAAACGTCAACTGCTGCTTTGTCAACTGCTGCTAAAGCTTTTAATAATGGCATTTTGTAATCCAACGACTCTCCAGTATAGGAAAGAAATACACATGGAATACACAATGTTTTACCCATAATAAAAGCTGGCGAAGATGGATCCCAAGCGGTATATCCTCTTGCCTCAAATGTATTTCTAATTCCTCCATTTGGAAAAGAAGACGCATCTGGTTCTTGCTGAATCAATAAATCACCTTCAAAACGCTCAATTGCCTTACCTGGACCTATTGGTTTAAAAAAGGAGTCGTGTTTTTCCGCAGTTGTACCTGTTAAAGGTTGAAACCAGTGCGTGTAATGCGTCACTCCTTTCGTCATTGCCCAATCTTTCATTGCTGTAGCAACTTGGTCTGCTACACGACGATCTAAAGTCGCTCCCGTTTCAATGGTTTCAATAACCGATTTGTACGCTTCACTAGTGAGGTACTCACGCATGATTTCAGTATGAAAAACATTTTCTCCAAATACTGATGAAATTTTCCCTTCAAAAGAAAACGGAACAGCCTCATGTTGAGCTACTTCCTTACTTGCTTGTTTACGTTTTGATGCCATTAGAATTATTTAATGATGCAAAAATAAAGCAAAAATCAAAACCAAGCATAAAAAACATTCTTTTTTTTAATTACCCCCTATTAAAATTTAACATTTTTTATTTAAAACAGGTATTTTTCAAAAACACCCCCATTTTTTTAGGGGGTATAATCAAAATTATTGTTTAATAACTTTAAAAAACTGAGAAAATCCTTGATATTTTACCTGCAATTGGTAACTACCAGCTTTTAGAAACTCCAATGACAAGTCAAATTCTTGTTGGGTAACGATACCTTGATAACAAATTTTACCTGTCACATCATATAACACAACTTCTGCTTCTAACGGAACATTCCTCAAAAATAATTGGTTTGAAAAAGGGTTAGGATAAATTTTAACAGAAGCTAACTCTGAATTCATTATGGATAAATCAGAAGTTTCTTCAACCATTTTTTGACCATTAGAGGAAGCTTGCGCCACCAATCCAGCATGATTTTTTGTCCGAACTGAAATATAATAAGTCGTTCCTAGTACTCCTGTAAAAGGTATAGAAAAAGAAGTTGATAATCCGTTATTAGTCCAAGAAAGCACATCAGTATCATTCATTGTTGTACCAACTGCATACTCATAATACAAAATACTTGAATGAGGATCTGAAAAGCTCCAATTAGCTTCCAATTGGTTAGATGTAAACTCGTTGATATCAACTGACGATCCATCATGAATAAAATTCACAAGAGGACTTGACTGATCTATTAAAAAATCAAGCGTATCAATTGCCGACCATGCATTCAAATCATTTGACAAAGCCAACATTCTTCCAGAAGGAATAGCATCAACACTTTCATAGCGCATCAACTCGTTTTCTCCAATACTAACCTGAACAATATTCTGACGACTCTGATAAACAGCTAAATCTTCAAATTTTACTTTTGCATTAGCAGTTCTAAAAGAGACACTATTTCCACTTGTTAGTGGATTTGTGTCTTGCCAAGAATTAATCAATTGATTATCAATATACACTTTTATCCATCCTGTTGTTGGCGAATAAGTAACCTTCACATCATACACATTATGATTTTCTAAAGTCAAAGAACTTGATGCACGCAATGTAAAAACATCATTTGCAACAGAATAAATATGCACTTCATCATTTCCTTCTCTTAAAAAAACAAAATAAGAATTTCCCCTATTAGGTAGATTGGGATCACTACACATAAAATGTAGCCCTGCACGTTGATTACTACCCAATCCATAAAACTCTTGCTTCCAATGATACAAATAATCTGTCGTATTATTTTGGGTCAACAAATGGTAGGTATTCGTATTACCTAAATCATCTTCACAAACTAATTGATTATTCTGCACTGTGAAATTTCCAGTAACATTAGTCCACCCAGTAAAATTGGAAAAATCATCCAATAAAAAACCTTTAGTAGCCTGTGCATTCCAATTCTCAGTTGATGATGATCTATCAGCAATCAAATAATAGCGACCGTCGATGGTAGATTGACTGCTATTATCATTTACTAAAACATTAAAGTCAGAGGTCTTCCAAGGAGAACCAGACACAATAGTTGTTACTGGGGCTGCAACAGTATTGCTAACAGAAGTGTAATTCGCTTTCCAACCTGCTTTATTCGTTGCACAATCAGATCTAAATTCGATTAAAAGCGCACCAGTTGACGAATGAATAATTCCTGGAGAAATAGCACCTGTATATTTTCCTATTAATGGAGAATCGGTTGTTGGACCATCGTAAATAAACAGAAAATCCCAATTACTTTCCAAATCAAACTCCGTAAATTCAAGATTTATACTACTGACATTAGCAGGTTGAATTAACCAAAGCATCCTCTCGTCATTCGCATAATTTCCATTAGGTCCACCTGTATCGTAAAAGTCACCATTGGCAGTTGTAATGGTTGAAATTGTGGGATTATTATTAATTAGCTTGTAATATTTCTCCCAATTCCAATGAACACCTGGATCATTATGTGTTTGGTTAGCATAATGTTGATGACCTTTAATTTTGGTACAATTTCCCAAGGTATTTAAACCAACAGTTGCTTCTCCAAAAAATGTTCTCAAAGGAGGAATTCCATAGCCACTATTTACGATATCACGAGATAAAGCAGCAGAACTTTGATACATTGCCTCTGTGTACCAACTAGCATCATTCACCCAACCCTCATGTTCATAACCGATGGTATATGGATTTTCAGAACCGACATGCCAAGCCTTGTTCGCTTCCAACACCATTTGTGTCACCTGTCCATCACTTGAGCGTAAGACATAATGAAAAGACACATTAGACTCACAATTTTGCGACCAAGAAATAGCTCCAGCATAAGAGCCCTGAATAGTATGAATCGTTATGGCTGAAATAGCTGTTCCATTTCTTGAGCTATAGTTGCAATTTGGAGCAGGATTCCATATAGCAGGTCCATATTCACTTGACTTAAGAACGGACTGCTGATAATTTTGACCAGTTACAGTTCTAACCAAACCATTTTCTATTTGTATTTTCGGACTTTTTAAAATCTTTAAATTTTCGGAACCAAAAACAGTTTTTAAATCATAGTTTTTAACTTCAAATTGATGAGATTGAGCAAATTCTTCATTTGTCATATAAGCTAAAACTTGATAAATCTGGGCGTCTTGTGCATAATTATTTACAGCACCAAAATCAGGAATCTCACTAAGTTGTAACAAACTCAAGTACAAAGCCTTAGACTCCGACTGAGTTTGCAAAAAATAATTAGAATACAATTGATTCAAAGCTTGAGCATAAGAACTAATTTGATTCTCCACGGAAGATAATTGTTCTTCAACACTAATACCAGTAATGGATTCTATTAATAGCGTATTTTCATTGAAATAATTTTTGCCATCAACAAAAACTCCCATCACACCTAGAGCACGAGGCATTCCACTACATGATTCTTGTTCAAAAATGGAGATATTTCTCATGTGTGTATTGCTCCAAGAAACACTTTCTAATATTCCTTTTGGCAAATTCGGATAAGATTGATAAGCAGAATGAAACAAATGCGTGAATTGTCCAAATCCAAAAGCGGACAAAAACAGAAAGTAGCAAATAAACAAAGTAGTTCTCATAAAGTTGATTTTAGTAGTTGGCATTTGTTACAACAAACGACGAATGTAAATTTATAAAGAAATAATTAGAATGACAAATTTTTAATAAAACTTTTCAAAAAAGAAAAAACACTGACAAGATGTCCGAAAAACAATCATGGCAAAGAATTTGACAATAGGAAAAGTGAATTTTTTTAGTAAAAATAACTATGTCAGAAGATAAAGATTTGAACGAGCAGGAAAAAATGGCAGATATTCCACATGAAACATCTGAAGAAACAGTTGAAACGAATGAAAACGTTACTGAGGAATTAAGTCAAGAAGAAAAGTACAACGAATTAAACGATAAGTTCCTTCGTTTGTATGCAGAGTTTGATAATTACCGCAGACGTACAAATAAAGAGAAATTAGAAATTATTTCGAATGCCAACGAGAAACTATTAGTTGATTTATTGCCAACCTTAGATGATTTCGAGCGAGCTATTGCAAACAATGCCAATGCAGACGATATCGAAGCGATAAAAGAAGGATTTGTTTTAATTTTTAACAAACTTAAATCCACTTTAGAAAGCAAAGGTCTCAAGCAAATGCAAGCTAAAGGAGAGAATTTTGATAGTGATTTTCACGAAGCAATTGCTAACATTCCTTCTGAAGAAGATCAAAAAGGAAAAATAATTGACGACGTAGAAAAAGGATACTTTTTAAATGAAAAAGTAATTCGTTTTGCTAAAGTGGTAGTAGGACAATAACAAAAGGGACAACCAATGAGTGAAAAAAGAGATTATTATGAAGTACTAGGTGTATCCAAAAATGCGGATGAAGCTGAAATTAAAAAAGCTTACCGTAAATTGGCTTTAAAATATCACCCAGATAAAAACCCGGATGATCCAACAGCTGAAGACAAATTCAAGGAAGCAGCTGAAGCATACGAGGTATTGAGCGATTCCAACAAACGTGCTCAATATGATCGCTTTGGTCACGCTGGCATGAATGGCAGTGGCTTTGGTGGCGGTGGTATGAACATGGAGGATATTTTCTCTCAGTTTGGCGATATTTTTGGGGGCGGATTTGGTGGAAGCTTTGGCGGCTCACGTGGCGGGACAATGCGCGCACGCGGTACAAATCTTCGTGTAAAAATCAAACTCAACCTCGAAGAAGTTGCCAATGGTGTTAGAAAGAAAATAAAAGTAAACAAACTGGTAAATGCCGAAGGTGTGACTTTTAAACGTTGTTCAACTTGTAACGGTACCGGAAGAATCACACGCGTTGCTCAAACTTTTTTAGGTGCTATGCAAACGCAATCAGCCTGTCACACTTGCCAAGGTGCTGGTAAAATGATTGACAAAAAACCGGCAGATGCTGATGCACAAGGATTAAAAAGAAAAGAAGAGGTAATCGAAATCGATATCCCAGCTGGCGTAGAAGATGGTATGCAATTAAGTGTTTCTGGAAAAGGAAATGCAGGTCCATTTGATGGCATTCCAGGAGATTTAATCGTGGTAATCGAGGAGGTTGAACACAATGAATTGCGTAGAGATGGCGAGCACTTACACTATGATGCATACGTTAATTTTGTAGACGCTGTATTGGGTGAATCAATAGAAGTACCAACTATTAATGGTAAGGCTAAAATTAAAATTGAACCGGGGACGCAAAGTGGAAAAACATTGCGTTTAAAAGGAAAAGGCTTACCTGTTTTACAAGGATACGGAACTGGCGATTTATTTGTTCACATCAATGTTTGGACACCTAAAAAAGTCAACAAAGAAGAAAAAGAGATGCTCGAAAAATTGCGCTCAAGTGAAAACTTTATTCCACATCCAGACGCTAATGAAAAAGGATTTTTCCAACGAGTAAAAGACATGTTTCAATAATTAAAAGGGAGTTCGCTCCCTTTTTTATTTTCCATAATTGCTCGACTTATTCGTCCAATGATAAAACAACCTCTAAGGCCTTTTTGATGAAGTGTTTTTCGTTTTTCAATCACCCACAACCATGTTTTTGAATCAACCGTTGAAGGCAAAATCGCTGGTATCACTAACTGAACATCTTTTAACTTTCGTTTTTTAGCTTTTTAAATTAATTCCAATGAATATCTTTTTTCACTAAGTGGAATTTGAGCTGTAATAACTGAATCAATCACAATGATTTCATGAGGTTTAATAGTATAACTTTTCACAATGTTAATTGGTAAACTCGGACGAATGTCAGTAGCTAACACTGTTATTTTCAATGAAATTGTATTTTGGATTGTAAAGTAATTTTTAAATACAATGGCGCATGTTGCAATTTCTTGTTTAGGCAAAGTAGGCACGATTGTCTCTAATGGCAATGTTATTCTTTCTGGAGGAAATTGTTGCTCATCCACTTCTATTTGTTCTCCATTTTCATTAAACTTCATTGTAACCTTGTGAAATTGAATGCCACCATCTGGTTGATCGCTATAATTCAATCGAGCAACTTCACCATTTTCAAAATACTTCACACTACAAGAGGCTGTTCCTCCGATATTTCTTAAATTAAAGTAAAACAATTGTTTTCCAACACTATTATTCCCAACCATTTTCCCATTCGCTTGTCTTAATCCCATGTTTCATCGGTTGATACTTGACCATTTTTATGATGGTACATTGTGCTTTTATCTCCATTTTCAGCAATTGTAACTACACAGTTAAGCTGCGCACTAGAAAATTGCACTAAAAAAAATAAAGTTATTATTAAGCCAACTGCTTTCATAAAAGAGATAGAGCAATTATTATACCAATAGTGAACAATAGTAGAGTTAACTTTTTTGACTTGATCCACGAACCACCAACCCTCTGCTTGAATAGATAATATCGGAAATAAAAAAAGCCATCCTATCGGATGGCTTTAATACTGTAGTGGGAAATGACGGATTCGAACCGCCGACCCTCTGCTTGTAAGGCAGATGCTCTAAACCAACTGAGCTAATTTCCCTTATTTTTTATTTTCTTCAACAACTCGTTCGTTGTTTGTGAGTGCAAATTTAAGTCATTTATTTGAATCTGCAAGCTTTTTTTTCATTTTTTTTCAAAAAAATTTGAAATTAAAAAAAAGCTACCAAAAACCAAAATCATATCCTCCTTATTTGCAATTAGTTTCGCACTTTTTAATGCATCAAAAGCATTTGAAAAAAATTCGCCTTCAATGTCATATTTTTTTGAAAATTGCTCTAAATGGTGCTTTTTAGCTGATCGCTCATTGCTAAATTCTGTAAAAAAATAACGTGCTGACTTCGGAAAAAGCGGAAAAATGGCATCTAAATTTTTATCTGAACTTGTTCCATAAACAATAATCAGTGATTTTTCATCTTTAAAATAATCTAAAGTAGCTCTAATCCCTGCTTCATTGTGCGAAACATCAAAGATAACACGTGGATGATGTTCCATAACTTGTAAGCGTCCATAAAAACCTGTATTTTTTGTTAAATGCGCCAACCCTTTTTCTATCGATTGAGCTGAAATAGGTAATTGATCTTTTAAAACAGTTAAAACAGCACTGACTAAACCAAAATTGTATTGTTGGTACTTTCCTAACAATGGAAAATTAGAAGGTATCTCAATCGAAGAATCACTTGCAAAAATTATGGGAGCATTGAGCAATTGTGCTTTTTGTACAAAAACTTGATCTGCTTCTTCTATGCGCTCACCTATAACAATAGGAATGCCTTCTTTGATAATTCCAGCCTTTTCACTTGCAATGGCACTAATAGTATCTCCTAAATACTGTGTATGTTCTATACTGATATTGGTAATAGCAGCGACTAAAGGTGTAATGCAATTTGTAGCATCCAATCGCCCTCCTAAACCGGTTTCAATCACACAAACATCACAAGCTTGTCGCTTAAAATACAACAAAGCCATTAAAAAACTAATTTCAAAAAATGAAGGTTGAAGCGGTAAATCAAGCGAACGAATTTTAGCTGTTGTTTCAATAACAAATTGCTCATCAGCCATTTCACCATTCACTCGAATGCGCTCACGAAAATCTTGAATGTGCGGTGAGGTAAACAAACCAACTTTGTAGCCTGACTCTGTCAGAATAGAAGCCAACATGGAACAAGTTGATCCTTTTCCATTTGTTCCTGCAACATGAATAAAACGCAAATCTTGATGCGGATTATCAAAAGCTGCTAATAATTGGTAAATGGTTTCTAAGCCAGGTTTATAGGCCTTGCCTCCTACTAATTGATAGGCAGGAAATTGACGAAACAACCAGTCTATTGTCTCTTGATAATTGTTATTCACGGTAATGGGTTATTGAGGACGAATCAAAGCTGTATAATATTCTTCTGTCATTGAATTAGAAGGCTTATACTTCAACTGGCTCTTACACGCTGATAATACTTTACTGATGATTTGTTGGTCGTTTGTGGTTGTTCCTGCACCAACAGTTCTACCACCAATTACGCGACCTTCTTCATTCACGTTTAAAATTAATTGTACTTTAATTTCTGAGTTGGTATAAATACCGCTAACGTCAATTTCATTATAGCGTACGCGTGCTACTCCACTTCCGCTACCTGTGCCACTACCAGCACCTGTTCCCTTACCTCCTTTGCCATTGTCAGAACCAAAAACACCTCCAGAACCTCCTTCACTACCACCTCCAGAACCTCCTTTAGAAAAAGGATTATTTCCTTGTTGGGTTGTTGTAGCCGTGTTATTAGTAGGCGTATCCGTATTTGTTTTATTGGATTTCCCCGTTTGAATAGGCGTAGCATTCGCATCCGTTGACGTTAATGTCTGCGTTTGCTGTGGTGGGTTAGCCTTATTTAATGGAGCTGTGTTGGGCGTACCACTTCCACCAGGTGAACCACCTGGTTTGTTATCTGGTAACACTTTTAATTCTAAAAACTCTAATGGAACCTCATTCGTAAGAGGAACGTGAACAGGAGGATCTGTTACACTTGTTATTGTGACAAAACTAATCAACAACAAGAACAATACCATTACAATGGTTGCATATATACGAGATTTTAAAACCTCTTGTTTACTTGATACGACTAGCGCTTCCATGACTCGACATTTATTTTAACATATACGAAACTTCAACAAAAAAGTTACATTTACTCTTAGCTCTTATTCTACTAACGCAAAATAAGAGCCAAAAGTATAATCGTGTAAAATTAAAACCTATTCGGTCTAGAATTTTATTCTTAAAAAAATATGATTAACAATAGAATGTGAACTACTTACCTTTCAATTCAACAGCTTTAAGCGTATTGATCATTAAAGAAGCAATAGTCATTGGTCCAACACCTCCTGGTACTGGCGTAATATACGAACATTTTGGAGCAACGTTATCAAAATCAACATCTCCTCTTAAACGCCAACCTCTTTCTCTTGTAGGATCTTCAACACGTGTTGTACCAACATCAATAACAACAGCACCTTCTCTAACCATTTCAGCAGTTACATAGCCAGGGCGACCAATTGCAGCCACGATGATATCAGCTTGCTGGCAAATTTCAACTAAATTTTTAGTACGGCTATGTGTCAATGTTACGGTACAGTTACCAGGATTTTCATTGCGAGCTAATAAGATGCTCATTGGAGAACCAACGATGTGACTTCTACCAATCACAACACAATGTTTACCTGCTGTTTCGATGTTATTTCTTCTAATTAATTCAACAATACCTGCTGGAGTTGCTGGCAAGAAACCTGGTAAGTTCAACACCATGTTTCCTAAATTTTGCGGGTGAAAACCATCCACATCTTTTCGAGGATCAACGGCTTGTGTCACTTTTAATTCATCAATATGCTTTGGAAGAGGCAACTGAACAATAAATCCATCGATATTATCATCATTGTTCAATTCGTGGATTTTATCCAACAAAGCTTGCTCTGTAATCGTTTCATCGTAGCGAATCAACGTGCTTTCGAAACCAATATCTTCACATGATTTAACTTTCGCATTCACGTAAGTAAGCGAACCACCATCATTACCAACCAAAATTGCAGCCAAATGAGGAATTTTTCGCCCTTCTTTTTTTCTTAATTGAACTGCTTTTGCCAACTCTTCACGAATATCAGCAGCGGCTTTTTTACCATCTAATAATTGCATAACTCTTAAAAATGAGGTACAAAGTTACAAAATAAATAGGTAAAGGAGTATAGATAAAAAAGGATAATAAAAAAGTCTATCAATAAAGACTTAAATTTCACCAAGTAGTTCTAATGTTTCTTTTGAAGCAGCTTGTTCGGAAGCTTTTTTTGTGGAACCAGTGCCAATTCCATACTTGTGGTCATTAATCATCACTGCGGTCTTATATTCCCACGAAGAACCCTTGTTAACTTCTTCTATTAATTCAAATTCTAAATTCAATTTGCTACGTTGGCACCAAATAAATAACCGTGATTTAAAATCAATTTCTTCTTCAAGAACTTTGTTGATGTTTACATATTTCTTATAAATATGCTCTTTAATTGATTTCTTTACCGCACGAAATCCTCCATCTAAATAAATAGCGCCAATAAGAGCCTCCAACGCATTACCTTCAATCGTACTGATATTAATTGAACGACCTTTGTGATACCTCAAGATGTTGCGAATTTCCATTTCTTCAGCGATTTCTGACATGGTTTTACGGCTAACCAACTTTGACTTAATTTTTGTCAAATAGCCTTCGTCTTCATTTGGAAAGCGGTGAAATAAAAACTCAGCAATAATCGCATCAATGATGGCGTCTCCTAAAAATTCGAGACGTTCATTTGACTCATTGTGTTTGGAACCAAGAAGTGATTTGTGTGTAACTGCTCTTTCAAAATAAATTATTTTTTTAGGACGATAGCCAAAACGAGAAACTACGAAGTTCGATAACTCAAACTGCTCTTTAGTTTTAGCACCTCCAAAAAAACGACTAAGAAAGCTCAATTTTACTTAGAAAATTTCTTTACAATTACGCTAGTATTATGTCCACCAAAACCAAATGTATTTGATAAAGCAACATTAACAGTACGTTTTTGAGCCTTATTAAATGTTAGGTTCAATTTTGGATCTAACTCAGGATCATCTGTAAAGTGATTAATAGTAGGGGGAACAATATCATGTTTTACAGCCATCACACAAGCAATTGCTTCAATAGCACCTGCTGCGCCTAACAAGTGGCCAGTCATTGATTTTGTTGAACTAATGTTTAAATCATACGCATGTTCGCCAAATACTTGTTGGATAGCTTTCACTTCAGTGACATCACCTAATGGTGTAGAAGTACCGTGAACGTTGATATAATCAATTTCATTGGCACTCATGTGCGCATCGTCCAAAGCAGCTAACATCGTATTTTTAGCACCTAAACCTTCAGGGTGCGGAGCTGTAATGTGGTAAGCGTCTCCAGACATACCTCCACCAACAACCTCAGCATAGATTTTAGCACCACGCGCCAAAGCATGTTCTAATTCTTCTAATACCAAAGCACCTGAACCTTCACCTAATACAAACCCATCACGATCCAAATCAAAAGGACGAGAAGCAGTTTCAGGTGAATCATTACGAGTAGATAAAGCTTTTAAAGCATTGAATCCACCCATTCCCATTTCATTTACACAAGCTTCAGAGCCACCAGTGATGATTGCATCAGCTTTTCCTAAACGAATGGTGTTAAACGCATCAATAATTGCGTTTGTTGATGATGCACATGCAGAAACTGTTACATAATTTGGCCCTCTAAAACCAAATTTAATTGAAATGTGTCCAGCTGCAATATCTGCAATCATCTTAGGAATAAAGAATGGGTTGAAACGAGGTGTTCCATCTCCTTCGAAGAAAGATTTAGCTTCTTCTTGGAATGTGTTTAATCCACCAATTCCAGAACCCCAAATAACTCCAATACGATCTAAATTAGGATTTGAATCCAAAATTGCAGAGTCGGCCACGGCTTCAGATGAAGAAACCATGGCGTACTGTGCAAATGTGTCTAATTTTCTTGCTTCTTTGCGGTCAATAAAATCTTCAACGTTAAAATTCTTCACTTCACAAGCAAATTGTGTTTTGAACAATGTAGCGTCAAAGTGTTGAATTGGAGCGGCTCCACTTTTACCTGCAAGCAATCCCTCCCAATATTCATTTAAGGTATTACCAATCGGGGTAAGCGCCCCCATCCCAGTTACAACTACTCTTTTTAACTGCATAAGATAAATTTCAAGAAACTAATAATTCAATTTAATTAGACGGTGATTAAGCGTTTTTCTCAATGTAAGAAATTGCGTCACCTACAGTTTGAATTCCTTCTGCTTGATCGTCTGGAATAGCGATGTTGAATTCTTTTTCAAATTCCATAATTAACTCAACAGTATCCAAAGAATCTGCTCCTAAGTCATTTGTGAAGCTCGCTGTTTCTACAACTTCGCTCTCTTCAACTCCTAATTTGTCAACGATAATCGCTACTACTTTTGTTTTAATATCAGACATCTTTTCTAATTTTTAAAAGGTTAATCGGCAACAAAGAAAACGACAAACATTGAATTATCAAAATTATTTGTTAAGTTTTATTAAAATTGATTTTTTGAAAACCGAATCAACCAACTGTATATCAAGTATTTAAGCTTTAAATAAACAAAATAAAATACCACTTTTCTGTCAAAGTGTCATTTTTGCCTAAAAATCAGCTATTGGACCATTAAATTGCACCCTCTTAAATCTGAAATTTGCATGCGTCCTAAGAGTTCAAATTGATTGTTTGCACACTTCCCTAAATCCTCCGTAGCAATAAAACTACAGCTGTTTATGTTTGCCAAATCTATTACATTAATTCCACCACTTTTACCATCTGGCTGATAACTCATTGGATCATTGGCATCTCTGATTAAAATTTTCATCCATGGAGGACACTCAAACACGCCCGAAGAATTGCTATAGGCTTGTGATAATAACTCGGTCATCCCATACTCAGAAGAAACAAAAGGAACATATAAACCTGTTTTCAGTACTTCGTGCAATTCTGCTTTGGACAATTCCTTGCGTCGTCCTTTCATTCCACCTGTTTCAATAATTCTTGCTTGAGATAAATCTAATTTTTGCTCCGCAAGATCTAACAAAGCATAGGACACACCAAAAATGACAACTTCTTTGTTAAGCTGCACCGCAAGCTCATATCGTTTTTTGATTTCTTCTGGTTGGTTAAGCAAAAATCCAGATAACTCGCTGCCTGTTTCTTTGACCAAATGATCAACCATAAACACCAAACTTGAGTTTCCTTGTTCAACGTAATTGGGTAACAAGGCTAAAACAACTTGATTTTTCGGGTTCCCAATTAATAATTCGTACGCTTTGGTAAACGATTGGATATAAATACTGGTATCTTCCACAAAATGTTGACTTCTCACTTGTCCCGTTGTGCCACTGCTCAAAAAAAGCACTTGTTCAGCAATGGAATCTTTACAAATACGATGCGTTTTAAAGAAAGAAATCGGTAGAAATGGAATTTCTAAATAATGCTTAGGTTGAGAACGTTTTAATTGATCTACAAATTGACGATAAATAGAAATATGTTTGTACTGGTAGTTAAAAACTTCCAATGCTAACTCATTAAAATCTGTTTCTGACTGTATCTTAAAAATATGCTCTCGTAGGTTCATGCTGCTATATCTGCCACAAAAATAAGCATTATTTAGCCAACCACAAACTTGGGTTCAAACTGTTGACACTTGAACCAGAAACCTGGTGAATCTCAAAATGCGAAGTTGACAACGATTGATTACTATTGGCAATCAACGCTCCTATCACTTGTTTGGTTGAAACTTTAGTTCCTTCACTGACAAAAACATTTTGCAAGTTACTGTAAACAGTTCGGTAATTTCCATGTTTAATAATCACCACTTTACCAGATCCTGGAATAGTAATAACAGAAGTTACTTCACCTTCAAAAACGGCTCTAACCTGTGCATTTTTGGGTGCAGAAATATCAACGCCATTGTTATGTGTCACCACACCCGGTATTGTAGGATGCGGATTATTTCCATATTTTTCTGTTATATTGCCTTTTTCAACTGGCCATGGCAACCTTCCACGATTGGATTCAAACCCTTTGCTCAGTGCTACTTCAGCTGTATTTGGCAATTCCACAGGTGCAGCAGGTCTTTCCTTAGGCGTTTCTTTTGGAGTATCCGTTTTGGTTGGTGTGGTGGTGCTCGGAGTAGTTGTCTTATCAGCTCCTTTTTTAGCTTCCGCTTCTGCTTTTTTCTTAGCCTCTGCTTCTGCTTTCTTGCGCGCCTCCGCCTCTAACTTTTTACGACGTGCCTCTGCTTCTGCTATTTCTTTTTTAATTGCTGCGTCAATTTGTGCTTTTAAGTTCGCCTTTTTACGTTCTTCTTCGCGCAGTTTAGCCATAATTTCCCCTTCTTGGGATTTTAATTGCTGATAAAGGATTTCTTGTTTTTGTTTATCTTGAACAATCTGTTCGCGCTCTACTTTTTTCTCATCCAATACTTTTGCTTTGTACTGGCGTTCCTTTTCAATGTTTTCCATTTCCTCTTTGATCAACTTTTGATGCTGTTCAATCACCAAAAATTGTTTTTTAATCATTTCTTGGATTTTTTCGAGGTATTTAGCACGCTTAATAGCTTCAAAATAGGACTTTGATGAGAAAATATACATCATTTTCCCGTATTTATTTCGGTGCTTATAGGCATACAATAATAAATCTTTGTACTGTGCTTTTAAGGTTGTGATTTCTTCGCTTAGCGCTTCAATTTGCAGCTGTTTTTCTTTAATTTTAAGTTCTGCACCACGAATCTGATTGTCATAGTTACGTACCAATTGTTCGCGGTAAACAATTTGGTTATTGAGTAATTTAAGTTCATTAAAAGAGTTCTCTGTATTTGACTTTACTTTTTCCAACAATTGCTTGGTATTGGCAATGCTACTCTCCAGTTGTTGTTGTTCTTTTTTCAACTTTTCACTCGTTGACTGGGCTGAAACGGTTCCAACCGACAACATAAAAAGAAAAAATACTATGTTACTTACAAACTTCATAAGAATCAGGTATTATTAAAACCATTTCTTTGGGGGTATCTACTTCTATTTTATCGTAATTTAATGCAATTGTTGCATTGTTTCTTGGTGTTCTTACCCTAATTAAAACAGATTTTGGAACCACATATCCACCTTGAGAAAAGTAATCAAGGTAACTGACAACAATGGATGTTTTTTCATTAAAATCGGTCAGTTCAACATGTTTTAACTGCTTCAAATCCGGTGTTAAGTGATAGCGAATCAATTGTTGTCCTTCATCTTCGTTTGTTTTTTGATTAGCAACTACATAAGCATAAGGATCTTGAACTAAAAAATAAGGGCGATCATAGAAACGCGGTGGTATTCCAAGTAAAATTGCTTCTACATCTTCATAGCTTAGTTCTGCGTTAAAACGCTGTTTAATGAAACTGTATCCTTTTTTTAAGTAACACTTATCTTGACGATTGACTAAAGTTATTAATTTATCGTCCAATGTGACAGTAACCGCAGGAACTGAAGCATAACTTATCAACCCATGAATTAAGGAGTCCTTTTTAATTTTTAAGCTTGTTTTTACACTTACATTTTGATTATTATCAGAAAAACGCGTATCCGCTTTCGCACTAAAAAAATTGGGTCCAGAATGATTTAAACTATCTAACACATGTGTCAATTGTTCTAACTGAACTTTTGGCAACTGATTGGGCTGAACAATGCTAGTTTTTCGAGCACAAGCAACCGAAAGCAACAACGCAACAACGAACAATATGTTAGTCCATTTTATCATAATAGGCTTTTTTCTCAATCTTTTTCATTAAATTAGAATCTGCTGGTGCTAAAGTTAAAGCCTTCGTCCAAAACTCAATTGCTTTGTCTATTTTGTTAAGTTTCGCATAAACGTCTCCCATGTGTTCATAAACAATCTTTTGATTGGGTTCTAATTGATTGGCTTTTTCTAAATCTTCCAACGCTTTGGCATATTCTCCTTTTTGGAAATAAACCCAAGCTCTCGTATCGTAGTAAGTATACTGATTAGAAGATTTGCTGACCGCTTGATTAATCAAACTCAACGCTAAGTCCAAATCAATTTTTGCAACAGCCAATCGATAAGCGTAATTATTTTTCAATAAATTGCTTTCTGGGTCCATAGCGATTGCTTCTTGGTAGTAACGTTTTCCTTCTTTGCTATTTTTTGCCGAAAAGTAAGCTTCTCCCAATTGACCTAAAAACTCTGCCTCCATTGCTTTATCATTCACAACGAATGATTTTCCCAAAGAAAGAGATTCAATGGCTTCGTCATATTTTTTCACTTGAATAGCACTCAAACCATTAAACAAATAAACCATGGGCATATTCGTGAAATAGTTTAAACACTCTTTACTATCTTGATAAAGAGCTCCCCAATCTCCTTGTTGGTATTCCATTAGCAATACCGTTTGCCAAATTGGATACAGATTCTTCTCATAATTTAACGCTTGGCGGTAGGCAGCTAAAGCTTCTTTTTCTTTTTTCTGCTCCATCAACAAATCCCCTTTGATAGTATATGATTTAGCATCTTCAGGATGTTGTTCTTCCATAATTTGAGCTAACTCCAAAATATCAGGCCATATTGCACGTTTCGAATCTTGCAAGGAAATAATCAATTGCATTTTCATGGCTGCATCAACATCGGGTGCTTTGAATCCTTTTTTGTAGGCAGCATAAGCTTCTTTTGTTTTCCCTTGTCGCATGTAAATTTCTCCTAAGGTCATGCTCGCAGTTCCATTTAAAGAATCAACTACTGACAATTTTTCAAGAAATTCGATACTTTTATTAATGTCTCCTTTGTTTAAGTAATGGTCAACAATAGCAGCAATCGTTTGTTTGTCATTTGGATATTCTTCTAAAACACTTATCAACGAATGAATGGCTTCTTTTTCTTTTTTCAAACTCATGTACAACCGATACTTTTCGTAAGCTAACATAGGATTTTTACCCAAAGCTTCTTCTCCTTTGTTAAGTACTTCAATAGTTTCTGCCACCTTCTTTTGACGTAACAAACAATCTCCATATCCATATAACCAATTCGGATTTCTTGGTTCGTAATCCACTAGTTTTTTAAAATAAGTAGCTGCCTCTTCAACGCGATCCGCATTATAATTCAAATAAGCTAATTCTTCAATGTACCAAATATTTGATGGATCGATTTGTGCTGCTTTCTCAAGCATTTTTACAGCTTCAGCATCTTGTTTTTTGGCAATATACAACTGCCCAAGGGCATAATAAACAGCATCGTCATCTTGGCGAATTAACAAACACTTTGTAAATGCCTCAATGGCACCATCTGTATCACCTTTGATTTTTAAACGCATTCCATTGTGAAACGCTTCAATGTATGGAAAATTAGCCACAGAATGTACTATCTCCTTCTTTTTCTTAGGAGAAACGCCTACTTTTTTAGTTGCACAAGCACTAACAAGAACTGACAGCGCAATCGCTATTATGGTTAAATACCTCATCCTTTAATTGTTGTATAATCACCTATACTCAAATCTTGTGCCACAGCTTCATAATGAGCATTAGAGCCAATCATTGAATCGGCAATTACAGCATTGTGTAATGAAGAATTGTTTTGAATAATTGTGTTTTTAACATTGGAATTTTCTACCAAACTGTTCGCTCCTATTGAAACGTGTGGACCAACAACAGAATTGATAATACGCGCATTTTCACCAATAAAACAAGGGTCAATGATGACTGAATTTTCAATAACTGCTGAGCTCGCGTGATTAATTAACTGACGTTCTTTGTCATATTCCAAGACACGTTGATTGGTAAAGACTGTTACTTCTTTGTTACCACAATCCAACCATTCCATTACCTCTCCAGGTTTGAATTTATAACCTGCTTCTGTCAATCTTCTCAACGCATCAGGTAATTGGTATTCTCCTCCTTTAATGACGTTGTTGTCGATTAAGTATTCCAATTCTGTTCTCAAACGTTCGCCATCTTTAAAGTAATAAATACCAATCATGGCCAAGTCAGAAACAAATTCTTTCGGTTTTTCAACGAAGTCGATAATTTCACCCGCAGCATTCATTTTTACAACACCAAAAGCCGAAGGATCATCAATTTGTTTCACCCATAAAATACCGTCATCTGCAGGATTGATTTTAAAATCTGCTTTGAATAAAGTGTCAGAAAAAGCAACCACTGTTGGACCTTCTAACAATTCTTTCGCACACAATACTGCATGAGCTGTTCCAAGCGGTTCGCGTTGGTAATGGATAGAACCTTTTGCGCCCAATTGAGCTGCTACTCCGATTAATTCTTGTTCAACTTCTGTACCAAAATCACCAACTACAAAGGCGATATTGTCGATTTTATTGTCCAACACATTGGCAATATCTTCTACCAAACGGTGAACAATAGGTTTACCACCAACAGGTACTAAAGGTTTTGGGACAGTCAATGTATGTGGGCGAAGACGGCTTCCACGTCCCGCCATAGGTATAATGATGTTCATATTTTTTTCTTCAATTATTTAACACCAGTAGAGCCAAATCCTCCTGCTCCACGTTCTGTTTCTGATAGTGATTTTACTACTTTAAAATTCGCTTGTTTGTGTTCAGCAAAAACCAATTGCGCAATGCGTTCTCCATCCTCAATAACAAAATCTTCATTGGACAAGTTGATTAAAATCACACCTACTTCTCCTCTGTAATCTGCATCAACAGTGCCTGGAGCGTTTAAAACAGTGATCCCTTTTTTCAATGCCAAACCACTTCGAGGACGGACTTGACACTCCACTCCTTTTGGCAATTCTAAAAACAAACCAGTTTTAACCAAAGCACGTTCCAAGGGCTTTAAAACGATTGGTTCATCGATATTTGCTCTCACATCCATCCCTGCCGATAATTCTGTTTCATATTGCGGCAAAGCATGTTTTGATTGATTTATTACTTTAACATCCACGGCTATACAATTGTCTAATCTTACAAAGATACATAATAGTCAAACGGCATTTCTCGTTGATTATTGAAAGTTGTTAGAAATGAATTGTTAAAAACATGAAACTTTAAGTTTAATTCTGTACTTTTGTAGCTATAAACAATACGCACGCACCTCCTATTTTCTAATAAACAAGCAATATGAAGCGATTTGGTCTAATTAGTGTTATCGTCATTACGTTCATTGTTGGAATTAGCCTTGCCTATATGGCAATTAAACGTGATTCTAAACAACCTTTGCCTATTTACAATCCAACAGATTTGACTCCAGATGTTGTAGATGAAGAATTGCACCGTGTAGGAATTGGGCATAAAATCGGACAGTTTGAATTTACCAATCAAAATGGAAAAACAATTTCTGACAAGGATGTTGACGGTAAAATCTATGTGGTTGAATATTTTTTCACTACTTGTGGCACTATTTGCCCCATTATGAACGATCAAATGCAACGCGTACAACGTGCGTATTCAAAAAATGAAAAGGTAAAAATACTCAGTTTTACAGTGAATCCAGAGGTGGATGATGTTGCTCAACTAAAAAAATACGCAAATGAACACGATGCTGATGACAATCAATGGTGGTTTTTAACGGGTGAAAAAGAGAAATTATATGAACTTGCTCGCAAATCTTACTTCGTGCTAAAACCTGCCGAAGCCGCCAACGCTGGCGATGCAGGTAGCGATTTTATTCACACCAATAATTTTGTGCTAGTTGATGGTAATCGCCGCATCAGAGGTTACTACGACGGAACCGACAAAGAAGAAGTAAGCAAATTAATTGAGGATATTCAATCGTTGTTAGAGGAATAAAAAAACTTTATCGAATCAAAAAAAGCCAAAAACCTTAAGATTTTTGGCTTTTTTTTCTAAACTCTATTTTACGAACTGTAAATACTTATTGTTTAATAAACTTCACTGTTTTACCAGCATTTACGTTTCCTAATTGTAAGAAATAATCTCGTCTTGTCAATTTGCTAACATCGATTGTATTAACTCCTTTGTTTAGTTGATAAACAGCTACTTTTTCGCCTAAAACATTCAACACATTTACCTGAGCTGCTTGAGTAAACTCAACAGTAATAGTAGACGTCGCAGGTTTAGGATAAACTGCTGAAATCACATCTCTTAATTGCTCAACACCAGAAGTTTGCTGTGTAGTAATCTGCATTATGTTTGAGAAACCAGAATTTCCATTATCATTATAAGCTCTTACACGGAAAAAATAGGTTATTGCTGGATCTAAACCATTTTTTGTGTAAGTAGTCGTTTCCGTTAGTACACTAGCTGTGGAAACAAAGTTAACTCCGTCATAGCTCATTTCAATTTCTTAAGTTTGATGGAGCAGTTGGAACACTAGAAGGGTTATATTGTTTGCATATCGCTTTAATTTCATTAAGGTTTAAACCTCTGTTATAAATATAAGTATCATTTAGCAAAGCTTCTGGATAAGAATTTGTATTCCCTTCTCTACATCCAATATTTAAACGTGTATTATTAACATTATGATTGATAGTAATATTTGTCACAGATTGATTATTAAACACTTGAACAAAAGAATCTATATAAATAGATGTTGATCTAACTGTACCTGTAACTGAAGAAGATATGGTATATAAATGTCATTCATTCATTATTTCAGAGTTTGCTATATAAGAAGATTCTAAATTTTCGTTAGAACCGTTAGTTCCCTCATAATATCCTCCTTGAATTTTAAAAGAAGATCCAGAAGCATAAAATCTAAGATATACAGTGTTACCAGATGGATCACCAAGTTCAATTAAATTGTTATATGCATTCCAAAAACTACTAACTTTTGCCCAAACAGAATAAGTAAAATCTTGTGTTCTTATAACGTCCTTCTAAAATTATGGAGCGAACGAATTCTTCAAAATAGTCTCATAGTGCTACTGATGTATTTTGTGCCATGATTATAAATTTAGTTAATTTGAAAGTAAATTTACCAAATATTGGTATAACCATAAAATTTATTCCGATTTTTTTCTCTATTTACGTTCTGGTTGGTTGCATGTAACTTATAAGCATTTTATAGCGCCTATACAACCAAATACAGCGTATAGGTGCCATTTTATGAGTCTTTATTAAAAAACAATAATAATCATTTTCTCCAAATTATCAAAGCTACTTTTAACTTTGATTTTTAGGGACAAAGAAACACGCATCAGCCTTTAACCAATGCAATAAAATTGTTTCAGAAACTCTTTTTTGACTTATTTTTCTTCTTTAAACCAGCTTGAATACATAACGTAACTGTCAGAAATTCGCTTGACTTCTCCAGCAAATAGTTCTGGACTTAAAGTTTTAACTTTTTTAGCAGGTATACCCGCATAGATGCTCCAGCTTTCAACACGTGTTCCCTCTAACAAAACAGCTCCTGCAGCAATGATACAGTTGGATTCGATATAACAGTCATCCATGACAATGGCACCCATGCCAATCAACACGTTGTCTTCTACCGTGCAGCCATGAACTAAGGCATTGTGTCCTATCGAAACATTGTTACCTAAAATGGTTTTTGTCTTTTCATACGTGCAATGGATAACTGCGCCGTCTTGTACGTTCACGCGATTTCCCATGCGAATGGAATTCACATCTCCTCGAATGACTGCACTGAACCAAACAGAACATTCATCTCCCATTTCTACATCACCAACAACTGTCGAATTTTCCGCTAACCAGCAATCATTTCCAAATTTTGGTTCAAAACCTCTACATGCCTTTATTAATGCCATTTTACCTGTTTTTGGGACAAATATACCTTTTAATACGTTGTTTGAGAAAGAAAGTTTTCATTTTTAAAGGAGAATAATTATCTTCGCTTCGAACTTAATAGATGAATACACG
>CAZOKJ010000020.1:0-42636 GCA_964580465.1 uncultured Fluviicola sp.
TTGTACCGGGGTTTCGTGAAGGCTTTTCACGTTTTAAAGAACGAGTGACTATCGATCAGATGAGTCTAAGTTTGTTGGAGAATTACGGGCGATATCAGGCGCATGTGGCACTTCATTTTGGTAAATCTCCAGAGAAAATTACCGTGGAGGAGATGAACTTGTATCTCTACCGGTTGAGTATCGAGGAGAACTACTCGAAGACCTTTTTCAAATTTACAGTGTATGGAATGCGGTACTGGTACCGCCTTTATGAATTAGAGGAGGAAGCGATAAAAATGTCTTCTATCCGTCATAAAGAAGGGCTTCCAGAGGTGCTTTCTAAAGACGAAATAAAGAAGTTGATTCGTTCGGCAAGAAACTTCAAACATCAATTTATGCTGGCGTTTTTTTATTCGACGGGTATGCGATTGAATAAGGTTCGGATGCTAAAATCAATGAATTTTTTGTCTCGTTTGTATTCAATGATTACAAAACTTGAAGTCTCTTTGTCAAAAGCTAACGTTTCAAGTCGAAAATTCCCTATGGAAAATTATGAGCGCACAAAGTCAAGACCGAAAATGGTCGTTTAGTTTTGTTCTGTTAAAGACTGAATTTCCTTTTCGAGTTTGAAAGGTAACTCTTTAATTTCTTCAAGGTTATCTTTGTTATCTATGTTAAATAATGCCATTTAGTTTTATGTCTTTTGTTCTGTTTCGGGTTATCGTATAGTGAGAACTAACTGCTGCGTTGTAATACCTTCGGTGCATACTTCGTAAGTCAAATATCAGCAAAAGTCATCCTGACGATACTATCAGGACTCCTTTTACCTCATTTTCAATGCCTTGCATTTCATTCATTTTTGAACATCTTAAAATAAAAAGAGAGTGTCTGACTTTTCGGACACCCTCTTCAGCATTCAATACTTATTTATTATCCATTAAAATCAACTGCCAACATAGACATTCCTTCAAGAGGATTCATGATTAAAACAGGAACTTGTGCTACATTAGTCATTAGAGCTACTTCATGATTAGCAGTTAAGACACCTAATAAATTATTTTTATTCAAGTTCATAATTGCGATCAAGTCACCACCAACGATTACTGCATGTTTAATAATTTCATTTTCAAAATTATGAGAAGGCACCACTGTAGTCGTTACTTCAATGTTGCGTTCACTGAAAAATTTATTGGCAAATAAAACGTTTGCTTTTACTTGTTTTTTCAAGAATTCGTCCGTTTCATCAGGAGTAATAACGTGTACTCTTGAATTGAAATAAGTTGCAATATCAGCAACCAACACTAATTTCTGCTTTGTTTCTTTATGTAAATCTAATGGAACAACAATATCGTCATATCCTGTTTCTTTCGGTCCTTTTTCTTGAACTATAATAAAAGGTACTGAAGAACTATTGATTACTTTCAAGGCATTACTTCCAGTTATATGTTGCCAACCTTGAACTCCATGTGTTCCCATAAAAATCATCTCAGCTCCTTTTTCTGCTGCAAAATCACCGATATCTTCAAAAATACTACCGATTCTCACATTTGGTATTAAATCAACAGGCGAATCAAATTTTGATAAAATTTCCTTTAACTGTATTTCAGCATCTTTTATGTCCTTTTCTTTTGACACGACATGCAATACATTTATCTTAGCATTCACCTGCTTGGCAGTTGCAATAGCATGTTCTAGAGCTACATTAGCAACCTTTGTGAAATCATGAGGTACTATAAAGTTCTTTGTTTTCATAGGAGAAAATATAACGGGTTTTAATAGTTTTACAATGTAAAAGTAATAATAATTTGATTGATTGGCAAAAAAGATTAATTATTTTTTAAAATCAACTTTCCCTTTTTGTTCAAAAATGTTTTAATAATTGAGTTAAAAATAACAACAACAATTATTAACAAAGACCCCACATAAAACTTAGGACCAACCAACTCGTTTTCATTCAACAAGATGATAGCTAATAAAATAGTATAAACCGGTTCTAAATTAATACTCAAAGAAACAGTAAAAGCCCCCAGCCTTTTGACCACATCTATCATCAAAACAAAAGCTAAACTAGTACACACTAATCCTAGAAAAATCAACCACCAAAAATCAGAAGTTGTCATCTGTAAATACTCATTTGTCATCTGACCATTTACCAATAATACGACAGTTAAAAAAACAATTCCCGTTAACATTTCATAAAAGGTGATTTGTGGAGAGGGCACAGTTTGCGCTAATTTTGCATTAAAAACAGAAAACAAAGCTGCTAGCAACGCCGCCGTTAACCCATAAGCTAAAGCGACGTACTCATCTCCTTTAAAATCAGACGAAACAAAATAAATACCATAGATCACAATGAGTCCCAATAAAAACTCAATCCATGAAAATTTACGCTTCATTACGATAGGTTCTAACCAAGTTACGTGAAGTGTTGTAGTTGACAAACACAATATTCCTAACGAAGCAGTAGAAAGAGCAATTGCTTTAAAGAAAAATATCCAGTGCAAGCAAGTGATCACACCTACTCCAATTAATTTCCATAAATCCTTGGGATTACTCAATCTATAAGGCACCTTTAATAAAGGTAAAAAAAGAGACAAGCCTATAGAAGCAATAATCACACGATACCACACTAATACCACAGGAGAAAGATGAATTAATTTACCTAAAATACCTGTAAATCCCCATACAAAAATGATGGCGTGCATTAAAAAATGAAAACGATAATTGGAAAGCATAAAAGCAATTTAAAAACTGCAAAAATAGTCAATTCTTAAGTGTAGAATGCAAGTTGTGACAAATAATTTTAACGGTTTTTTAAGATTCGTTAACAATTTCACAAAATAAACTCGCTTTATATTGCGCTTCCTATTATTAATATACCTAACTTTGTCTTTCCAAAAATTGTATACAAAAAAAATGGATAAGATTTCATACGTTGGAAATGCAGATGTTAACGCAATCGATCATCTGTACAAAATGTATCAACAAGACCCCGAAAGTGTTGATATTGGTTGGAAACGTTTTTTTGAAGGTTTCGAATTTTCTAAAACTAGTTACGACAGTGACAATGAAGTTCCTGAAAATTTCCAAAAAGAATTAAAAGTATTAAACTTAATCAATGGCTATCGTTCACGCGGCCACTTGTTCACTCGCACTAACCCTGTTAGGGAAAGACGCCATCATGAACCAACTTTAGCTTTAGAAAATTTTGGTTTAGTTGATGCTGACTTGGACTTAACGTTCAAAGCTGGCGAGGAAGTTGGTTTGGGCGCAACAACTTTGCGTGCTATAGTTGATCACCTTGAAAAAACATATTGTGAATCAATAGGGATTGAGTATACTTATATGCGTGAACCTCAATCTATTGAATGGATGCGTTCAGCAATTGAGTTAAAAAATCGTCCTACTTTCAGTAAGGAAGAGAAGATTTTGTTCTACCAAAAGCTTATGCAAGCAACAGGTTTTGAAAACTTCTTGGGTAAAAAATTCGTTGGACAAAAGCGTTTTTCAATTGAAGGTATTGAAGCATTAATTCCCGCTTTGGATACAATTATTTCAAAAGGATCACAATTAGGTGTTGAACACTTCGTTATGGGTATGGCTCACCGTGGTCGTTTAAATACTTTGACGAATACTTTGAATAAGCGCCCAAAAGATATCTTCTCTGAATTTGAAGGCAAAGAGTTTGATTTCAATGAAGAATTTGATGGCGACGTTAAATACCATCAAGGTTATTCTTCAACAATTGAAAAAGAAGGTAAAAAAATCAACCTTACTCTTTCCCCAAACCCTTCTCACTTAGAAGCAGTTGGACCAGTTGTTGAAGGTATATCTAGAGCAAAAATAGATCAAGTTTACGCAAGTAACTTAAATAAAGTTTGTCCTATCATTATCCATGGTGATGCTGCAATTGCAGGTCAAGGAATTGTATATGAAACAGTTCAAATGGCTGGATTAGATGGGTACAAAGCTGGTGGTACCATTCACATTGTAACAAACAACCAAGTAGGTTTTACAACGAATTATTTAGATGGTCGTTCTTCTACGTATTGTACAGATGTTGCAAAAACAACTTTAGCTCCAGTATTCCATGTAAATGCGGATGACATTGAAGCAGTTATTCAAGCTGTGGAAATCGCTGTAGCTTATCGTCAAACATTTAACGCAGATATTTTTATTGATTTATTAGGTTACCGAAAATTCGGTCATAATGAAGGAGATGAACCTAAATTTACACAACCTAATTTATACAACATCATCGCGAAGCATAAAAACCCAAGTGAATTGTACCTTGATAAGTTAATTCCAGAAGGTATTTTAAGCAAAGAAGATGCGACTAAGATGATTGCTGAATATCAAGAGTTCTTGGAAAAAGAATATGCTGAATCAGCTAAAGAAAGCAAAGCAGCTGTGTTTAACTTCATGAAAGAAGAATGGAAAAACTTTGTTCATGCAACAGAAAAAGATGTTTTCGCTAAAGTTGAAACAGGAGTCGATAAAAAGAAATTATTAGAATTAGGTAAAAAAATTGCGACTTTACCTGAAGGAAAAAAATACTTCAGAAAAATTCAAAAGATTTTTGCTGATAGATTAGAAGCAATTGAGTCGGATAAACTAGACTGGGGAAGTGCTGAAATGTTGGCTTATGCTACGTTATTAGAAGAAGGTCACCCTGTTCGTATTTCAGGTCAAGATGTTGAAAGAGGAACATTCTCTCACCGTCATGCTGTTGTAAAAACAGAAGATACAGAAGAAGAAATTGTAACACTAAATTTATTGAGTGACAAACAAGCTCCTTTCTCCATCTATAACTCATTGCTTTCTGAGTATGCTGTTTTAGGGTTTGAATATGGACATTCAATCACTACACCTAATACATTAACCATTTGGGAAGCTCAATTTGGTGACTTCTTCAATGGAGCTCAAATTATGGTTGACCAATTCATCACTGCTGGTGAAGAAAAATGGTCAACTCAAAGTGGTTTAGTCATGTTGCTACCTCATGGTTATGAAGGTCAAGGTGCTGAACACTCATCTGGAAGAATGGAGCGTTTCTTGCAACAAGCTGCTGATTTGAACATCCAAGTTGTAAATACATCAACTCCTGCAAACCACTTCCATTTATTAAGAAGACAAATGAAGCGTTCTTTCAGAAAACCATTGGTTGTCTTCTCTCCAAAAATGTTATTGCGCTACCCTAGTGCGGTTTCTTCATTGGATGAATTAGCAAAAGGACATTTCCAAGAGGTAATCGACGATCCAAAAGTTGCTTCAAAAGCAGCTATTGACACTGTTGTATTGTGTAGTGGTAAATTCTACTACGAAGCAAGTGAAAAAGCGCAAGAAATGGGTGCTGATAACATGGCGTTTGTTAGGGTGGAACAATTATACCCTTTCCCTGCTGAGCAAATCGACACTATTTTGGCAAGCTATAAAAACGCTAAAAACATTGTATGGGCACAGGAAGAGCCTGAAAACATGGGTGCATGGCAATACATCGCCATGAGAATGCAAGACAAAAACATCATTGGTGTTAGTCGCCCTGCTGCTGCAGCTGCTGCGGAAGGTTCAAAAGAATTACATTTAAAACGATTGGCTGCATTGTGGAAAAAATTATTCCAATTTGCTGCTGTTAAAGCTTAATAAAAATAATAAAACCAAGTACTATGTCAGTATTAGAAATGAAAGTGCCAAGTCCAGGAGAATCAATTTCAGAAGTTGAAATTGCTCAATGGTTGGTATCAGATGGTGATTATGTAGAAAAAGATCAAGCAATTGCGGAAGTAGATTCTGATAAAGCAACATTGGAATTGCCTGCAGAAGCAAGTGGAACAATAACCTTAAAAGCTGCTGATGGGGACGTTGTAAAAGTTGGACAAGTTGTATGCTTAATCGATACATCGGCTGAACGTCCTGCTGGAGCACCTGCTCCTGCTGCACCAGTTGAAGAAAAACAAGCGCCAGCTGCAACGCCAGCGCCAGAAGCTAAAAAAGAAACAGCACCTAATCCAAACCCAGTAGCTACAGCTAGCTATGCAACGGGAACAACATCACCTGCAGCTGCAAAAATCGCCGCTGAAAATGGAATCAATACAGCTCGTATCAATGGAACTGGCAAAGATGGTCGCGTAACTAAACAAGATGTACTTGCTGCTATGGCTGGTGGATTTGCTACTGATGCTGTGCAAGGTTGGGGTGGAACTCGTGATCAAAATCGCGAAAAAATGTCCATGTTGCGTCGTAAAATTGCAGAACGTTTAGTTTCTGTAAAAAACGAAACAGCTATGTTGACAACTTTCAACGAGTTAGACATGAAACCTATCATGGACTTACGCGCAAAATACAAAGATCGTTTTGCAAAACACCATGACGTTAACTTAGGTTTTATGTCCTTCTTTACAAAAGCTGTTACTGAGGCCTTAAATTTATTCCCTGCAGTGAACGCTCAAATTGATGGAAATGAAATTGTTTACCATAATTATGCAGATATTGGTATTGCTGTATCTTCTCCAAAAGGTTTGATGGTACCAGTTGTTCGCAATGCAGAGCAAATGTCATTGGCTGAAATTGAAGCTGAAATCAAGCGTTTAGCAACTAAAGCAAGAGATGGTAAAATCACTCCAGATGATATGACAGGAGGAACATTTACAATCACAAATGGTGGTGTATTTGGTTCGATGATGTCAACACCAATTATCAACCCTCCACAATCTGCTATTTTGGGAATGCACAACATCGTTGAACGACCAGTTGCAATTGATGGAAAAGTTGAAATTCGCCCAATGATGTATTTGGCATTGTCATACGATCACCGAATTATTGACGGACGTGAATCTGTTGGTTTCTTAGTAAAAGTAAAAGAAATGTTAGAAAACCCTGAAAGAATGTTGTTTGGAGGTAAAGATCCTTACGAAATTTTATTAGGTTTATAATACTCATTAAACTTTAGTAAAAGCGACAGGATTTTTCTTGTCGCTTTTGTTTTTACAATAAAAATAAAACGCACTTCTATTAAATGTATAACAATTTATGTAGATTTGTAAAAAAACAAGGATTACTATGGTAAGATTTTCTGACCGTTTAAATAACATGAAAGAATCGGCTACGTTGGCAATGTCACGTTTAAGTCGCGAGTTAAAAGCACAAGGAAAAGACATTATTTCCTTAAGTCTTGGTGAACCTGATTTCCATACACCTCAATTTATCAAAGACGCTGCAATTCAAGCAATGAATGATAACTACACGACTTACACTCCTGTTCCAGGATATGACGACTTGCGTGAAGCCATTGCAAATAAATTTAAGCGTGATAATGGGTTGAATTATACAAAATCTCAAATCGTAGTTTCTACAGGAGCCAAGCAATCTTTAGCAAACGTCATTCTGAGCATTATTAATAAAGGAGATGAAGTTATCATTCCAGCTCCTTATTGGGTTTCTTACATTGAGATTGTCAAATTAGCAGAAGGAACACCTGTTGTAGTTGAAACAGGTATAGATTCAGACTTTAAAATTACAGCGGAGCAATTAGAACAAGCTATTACGCCGCAAACTAAAATGATGATTTTTTCAACTCCTTGCAATCCATCAGGTTCAGTTTATAATAAAGAAGAACTAAAAGCTATTGCAAAAGTTATTGCAAAACACCCTTCTATTGTTGTCATTTCAGATGAAATTTATGAGCATATCAATTTTGTTGGCAAACATGAAAGTCTTGCTCAGTTTGAAGAAGTGTATAATCAAGTAGTTACTGTAAATGGTGTATCGAAAGCTTGGGCAATGACAGGATGGAGAGTTGGCTACATTGGAGCACCACAAGCAATTGCTGATGCTTGTACAAAAATGCAAGGACAATTTACGTCAGGAACAAATTCCATAGCACAAAGAGCGACAATCGCTGCTGTCAACGCTGATCCTATAGTTTTAAAAGACATGATTGCAGCCTTTCAATCAAGAAGAGAATTAGTTTTAGCAAAATTAAATGACATTAAAGGGCTAAAAACCAATGTACCAGAAGGCGCTTTTTATGTTTTTCCAGACGTATCTTCTTTTTTTGGTAAAAGCTACAACAATCAAACAATTCAAAGTGCAGAACAGTTGTGTATGTACTTATTAAACGAAGCAAATGTTGCTTTGGTGACTGGTGAAGCATTTGGAAATTCAAATTGTATCCGTATTTCGTATGCTACGTCTGAAGAAATTCTAACAGAAGCATTAAATAGAGTGAAAATAGCCTTAGAAAAACTAAACTAATGGATTTTAAACAATTATTTGAACAATTTAAACAATTAAAAGTTGCTGTTGTCGGCGATGTAATGATTGATGCCTATTTAAAAGGTAAGGTTAATCGCATCAGTCCAGAAGCCCCTGTACCTGTTGTTAGTTTGAGTAAACACGAAGAACGTCTAGGTGGAGCAGCAAATGTTGCCTTAAATTTAGTTGCCTTAGGAGCCAATCCGATCATGTGTTCATGCGTAGGTAATGACAAGGACGCTGATTTATTGATTCACCTTTTAAAGCAAGCGAATATTTCAGATGAAGGACTGGTGTTTAGTACAGACAGAATGACAACTGTTAAAACAAGAGTTATTGGAAACAGTCAACATTTATTAAGAATAGATGCAGAGCAAACGAATCCAATAACAGCAAACGAAGAAGAGGCACTTATTAATAAAGTAAAACAAATTATAGATAAAGGAATAAACGTCTTGATTTTTGAGGATTACAACAAAGGAGTATTAACCCCAAAAGTAATTCAAGAAATTATTCAATACGCCAAAGAGAAAAAAGTTATTACAACGGTAGATCCTAAAAAAGACAATTTTTTTGAATACAAAGGCGTGACATTGTTTAAACCGAATTTAAAAGAATTAATGGAAGGAACGAATGTGTTCTTTAACTATACAAAAGAGCCTGGCTTATTTCAACAAGCTGTAAAAGTATTAGAAGAAGAATTAAACAATGAAATTTCCTTCATCACTTTATCAGAATTTGGTGTTTTTATAAAAAATAGTTATCAACAATATCATTTTCCTGCACATTTAAGAGACATTGCAGATGTGAGTGGCGCTGGAGACACAGTTATATCCGTTGCATCGCTATGTTTAGCAATAGGATTAGACATCAATTACGTTGCTGCCATTGCTAATATCGCGGGTGGGCTCGTATGCGAAGAGAGCGGTGTTGTCCCAATAGATAAAAATAAATTAATAAAAGAAAGTGAAAAACTTGTAACTTTTTAACAAAATAGACGTTAATAAGTGGGTGGATTCAAAAAAAAAATTCAACAGAAATAAAAAAAAATTTCGTTAGTATGAAAAAAATAATTATTTTAGTCCCCAACTTGTATAGTAAAACTTAATATATTTGCAATTTATTGCAGTAAAACAACACTTTTATGAAGAGAAGACTACTGATAATCTCGACTCTTATACTTGCTGTTGCAGGTTCAGTGAACGCACAACAAGATAAGCTTATTACTCATTTTATGTTAGATAAAATGGGGTTCAATCCTGGTGCAACTGGGTTTGATAAGGATTTATGTGCAACGTTATTGTACAGAAATCAGTGGGACAAGGTAAATGGTGCGCCAAACTCGGCAATTTTCAATGTAGAAGCAAAATTACCACAAATTTTAGGTGGTATTGGATTGTCTTTCTACCATGATGCGATTGGGTTTAATCGACAAAACAATTTATTGTTGAACTATTCTTACCACCAATCAATTGGTTCGGCTGGTGAATTAGGAATTGGTCTTGGTGTTGGTATGATTAATTTTGGTCATAATCCAACATGGGTACCACCAACAACGCAACAAGATATTTCCTTGCCGCAAGGGTTTAATTCAACGAATTTGGATTTAAACTTTGGGTTGTACTTTAGAGGAACAGAAGATTGGTATGTTGGTTTATCATCAACGCATTTAAGCGAATCATTGATGAAAAAATCAATCCAAGGTCAACAATATGAATACCAAACAAAACGTCACTATTATATTATGGGAGGTAAAACATTCCGTAAAGTAGGTGGCGGTGATGGTGACATTGATTTACAAGCATTGGTACGCACAGAGTTCAGAAAGTTATCAGCTGACATTAACGTGCGTTACATTTGGAGAGATATGTTATACGGAGGTTTAACGTACAGAACAATTGATGCGGTAGGTTTAATGGTAGGTTACTATCCTATTAAAGGTTTGTTAATTGGGTATTCATACGATATTACAACAAACAAATTAGCTAGCGTTTCAAGAGGTTCTCACGAAATTGCAGTTAGATATTGTTACAAATTCCCAGCGGTGCCATTTGCTACAACAAGACACCCAAGATGGTTGTAAAAAATAAAAAAAAATAAAAATATTGTAACCTTTTAGGAGGGTTGCCGTTACATCAAAAAAAACATTGATCCTGTAGTACGTTAATTTTTGATCCGGCAAACAATAAAACGAGGTAGAATGAAAAAACTTTTGTTGATTGGTTTATTAGGTGTTATCGCTGTTTCTTGTAAGTCAAGAACTGGGCACCTTACAGGTACACTTGGACGACCTGTATATCATCCAGAAATACCGTTAGGTATGGTTTACGTTAAAGCTGGTTCTTATCAAATGGGTGAGAACGACGAGGACGTGCCATATTTACACCAAACACGTGCTAAAACAGTTTCTGTTCAAGCATTCTATATGGACCAAACGGAAATTTCAAATAATGAATACCGTCAATTCGTAGACTGGGTACGTGACTCTATTGCTAGAGAGAAAATTTATCTTTCTGATATGATTGAAGATAAAGATGCTAGTAGCTTTATCAATTACAAAGATGTGTACTTCGACGAAGGTGCATTGGAGTATATTGACTTCGAGCCATCTGATAGAGACATTAACAGAACTATCTTTAATTTGAACTGGGATCGTAAATTCAGTTACAAAGACGAAAGATATGTTCCAATTTTGGCTGACTTGTATTATCCAGAGCCACAACGTTATTACAAACGTAAGGAAATTGATACTCGTAAATTGATGTATCGTTACTACTGGATTGACTATGTAGAAGCAGCAAAAAGAGGACGTATTGACATCGTTAGAGATGGATATGATTATCAAGGAACAAAACAAATCGATAATCACCGTATGTTAAATACAGGACCTCATGAATTTACTCAAGAACCACAGGGCCAAGACTTGGATATGGGTAGATTTAACAAGAAGGGTCAAAACAATGCTATTAGAGGACATGAAAACCGTCAACGTTTTATCATCGACGAGGTAATTAATGTCTATCCAGATACATTATGTTGGGTTCGTGACTTTACGTATTCATTCCACGATCCAATGACAAATATGTACTTCTGGCATCCAGCTTATGATAATTACCCTGTTGTAGGTGTTACATGGCAACAAGCTAAAGCGTTTTCTGTATGGAGAACTCAATTGTTGAACAACTGGTTACAAGAAATGGGAGAAATTTTTGTGAACGACTTCCGTTTACCAACAGAAGCTGAATGGGAAAGAGCAGCTAGAGGTGACTTAAATATGAGTGCTTATCCTTGGGGTGGACCATATATTCGTAACGAAAGTGGATGTTTCTTAGGCAACTTCAAACCAATGAGAGGACGTTACTTTGAAGATGGTGGTTTCCACACAGTAAAAGTATTCTCATACAACCCGAACGGTTTTGGTTTATACTGTATGGCTGGAAACGTAGCAGAATGGTGTGAAACGGCTTATGATGAATCAATGTATGAATTCTCACATGATTTGAACACAGAATACAGATATGATGCAATGGACTGGGATCCACCTTCAATGAAACGTAAAGTAACAAGAGGTGGTTCATGGAAAGACATCGGTTACTATATTAAGAATGCAACTCGTTCATACGAGTACCAAGATACTGCCAAATCTTTCTTAGGCTTCCGTAACGTGCAAACGCACTTAGGAAGAGGTGGAGGAGACTTCTCTAAAGAAGGAGGCGAGGAAATTCGTAGCGACATAAACCTTCGCTAAGAATATAAAACAAACAAACTATATTTTTAACATTTAAAAACTAGAAAAACTATGAAACCAGGAAGTAAAGGATGGAAAAATTTTATGGCTAAATTGTACGGTATTGGTGCAGCAGTCGTAATTGTTGGAGCTTTGTTTAAAATTCAGCACTGGCCAGGTGCGGGAATCATGTTGACAGTAGGTTTAGGTACTGAGGCATTGATCTTCGTATTCTCAGCGTTTGAACCGATTCATGAGGATCCAAACTGGGAATTGGTTTACCCAGAATTAGCATTAGGTCATGCAGAAGATTTAGACCACAATGCATTACCAGTAGCAAGTGGAAGAAGCAACCGTGGTGGTGGCGGAACTGGTGTTACTGACCAATTAGACAAATTATTAGAAGAAGCAAAAATCGATGGTGAATTGATTGGACGTTTAGGAGATGGAATGCGCAGATTAGGAGATAACGCAGCACAATTGTCAAGCATTACTACAGCTGCTGCTGCAACAGATTCTTACGTAAATAGCTTACAAGCTGCTTCTCAAAAAGTTTCTTCTTTATCAGAAGCTTACGAAAGAGCGTCAGTTTCAATCTCAGGATTGACATCTACAACAGCTGAAGGTGAATCATTTGGTGAGCAAATGCAAAAAGTTTCTAAAAACTTAGCAGCGTTGAACAACGTATATGAATTACAATTGAAAGGTTCAACTCACCACTTAGAAGCAACTGAGAAATTCCAACAACAAGTAACAGAAATGATGCAAAATCTTTCTGCTTCTGCTGAGGACACAAGATTGTACAAAGAAAACATGGCATTATTGTCTAAGAACTTAACAGATTTGAATACTGTTTATGGTAACATGTTAAAAGCAATGACAATTACTAAGTAATCTAGTTAAAAATTGAATTGCAAATTATTGTTTAATCAACAAAAATTAAATTAACATGGCAGGAGGAAAAGAAACCCCAAGACAGAAGATGATCGGGATGATGTATCTCGTTCTTACGGCAATGCTTGCATTGAACGTATCTAAATCTATTCTTGAGGCGTTCGTTGCGATTGAAGAAAACATTCAAAAATCTAACATCAATCAAGTGCAAAGAGGTATCAAAGCATACAATGATGTAAAAAGTGAAATTAGCTCTTCAAAAGGTGACGAAAATAAAGCTAAAAGAGAAAAGTTAGAATATGTTCTTAGTCAAATGGATAAAATCGACAAAGAAACAGCTGAAATCATTAAGTACATCGATGATATTAAAATCGAATTAATGAAAGTTTCAGGTGAACAAGTTGATACTTACAAAGACAAAGACAAAGAAACTATCATGTGGACAAAAACTAATGGTGTTGTCCCTGCTAGAATGAACTTGATGATGGTTCAAGCGAAAGATCAATATGACGTTCCTATGCAAATAATGGGAATTGCAGAAGATTTGAAAAACCCTACAGGTAAAGGTATTGAGTTATGGAAAAAATTCAATGCTTACCGTGCCAAAGTAGTAGAATTAACTGGTACTTATAAGTGGGGCGATGGTCAAAATTTTGAAATCAAAGTTTCTGATATCAACAATTTTATTGACTATGCTGATTTAACAAAACAAGTTGAAGCTATGATCCAAAAAAATGGAGCAAAAGCAAACTTGAAAGATGACAAAGACGCCTTAGTAAACATTTACAAAGAAATGACTAAGCAAGAGAAGAATGATGTTGGTGAAATAAAAGGAATCCACTGGATGGGTATGACTTTTGACCACTCTCCATTAGTAGCAGCAATTGCTTCTTTATCTTCTTTGCAACAAAACATTTTGAGCGCAAGAGCAATGGCGCTTGAACATTGGAAATCAAGAGTATCAACTGGAGAATATAGCTTTAACAAAATCGCTCCATTGGCTTATGGTGTTCCAATCGCTAACACAGGTGACTCTGTTTACTTAAGTGTAATGATGGCAGCATTTGACTCTGACAACCAACCAGATGTAAAAGTATTGGAAGGTGCAGCAGATGCTAAAGTTGTCACTAAAGATGGTCAAGGTATCGTTGGATTTAAAGTTGGCGGTGGTACTGAACAAGTTTTGAAAGGTACAGTTGCTATCAAAAACAAATCAGGAATGTGGAAAACAGAAAACTGGGAATACAAGGTGACAATTATGAAACCTTCTGGTGCGATTTCTTTACCTGAATTGAACGTACTTTACAAAGGTTACGCTAACCAAGTTGAAGCGGTTGCTTCAGGTTTTGACCAAACAACATTAAGCGGTACTGTTCCATTATCAAAAAGTGGTGCAGGATGGATTGCAACTCCACCTCCTGGACCAGCAAGAGAAGCTACTTTGACAGTTTCTGGTAAAAACTCTGTTACAGGCAAATCTCAAACATTGTTAACAAAACAATTTAAGTTGAAAAACATGCCTAAACCAGATATTTACTGGGGTGCAGTTGCTTCAGGTGGAACAGGATCTAGACAAGAAGGAAGAATTTTTGCTAAATATGGAGAAGAAGTTCCATTAACTGCAAACTTTACAATTACTTCTTGGTCAGTGGCTGTATCTGGATTGATGGGTGAACCAACAGGGTCTGGAAATAACTTAACACCACAAGCTCAAGCATTGATTAAACAAGCTAAGCCTGGATCTACAGTAACAATTATGTGTGACGTAGTGGGACCAGACAAAGTGAAGAAAAAATCAGTTGGGGCGTTTAAAATTTAATTAAAAACAACCGAAAAATGAAGAATCTAATTGTTAGCATAAGTGCGTTATTTGTGATAGGCGGATCCTATGCACAGATCGAAGATGCTGGTCCAGTAAATAACCCTTCAGATGGTGTTATTGACGGGATTGTTTTGAAGGAGCACATTCCTACAAAACAAATGATTAAATACGAATTCGTTCGTGAAGCTGACGTGATGTGGAGCAAGCGCGTATGGCAAACAATTGACCTTCGTGAACGAATGAATCATCCTTTTTACTTTCCTCATGATGAGATTTCTCCAACTGGAGAATGGATTAGACATGGTGAACGTTGGAGTTTGTGGACTATTATTCGTTACAACATTTTAAATGGTAAATTAACTGTATTTAGCCCTGTTAACCCTGCTTATCAATCAAGCATGGATGGAGATCAGTTAAAGTATCCTGTTACTCCTCAACCAGGTTTAACGTATGATACAGATACTGTTTACAGAAAGTTTTTAGAAGACTTCCAAATGTTGGGAAAATTAGGTCCACAAAGTGATACGCCTCTATCTGACATGTATGGCAATGACTCTATGGGTATTGACAAAGATGGTAATTACTTCATGGTATATCCTGATAGAGAAATGGAATGGTTGACAACGAAAGATATCATTCAATACCGTATCAAAGAAGAGTGGTTCTTCGATAAAGAGCGTTCTGTGTTAGATCAACGTATTATTGCAATTGCTCCAGTAGTTTATCAAAAAACTACGGATGCAAATGGTAATGAAAGCATTGGAGGAACACGTGAATTGTTCTGGTTGTATTTCCCTGAATGTCGTTTTGTATTCAATAACTACTTTAGTTATAATGATCAAAACGACGCGCAATGGATGAGTTTTGATGACTTATTCTGGAAGAGAAGATTTACTTCTTTCATCTACAAAGAAAGCAATGGGTTTGATAGAGAAATTAGAACTTACAAAGCAGGTGTAGATGCATTAAGAGAATCTGATCGATTAAAAGAAGAAATTAGAAAGTTCGAACACGACGTTTGGGATTTCTAAAAAATACTAAGAGCTCTGCTAAGCAGAGCTCTTTTTTTTGCTTTAAATCAACAAGATGTTCAAAATAAATTAGATTATGATAATAAAATAGTTTATCTTTGATACGAAGTTCTAAAACTACAAATTATGAGTAAAAACCTTTATATTGTTCCACATGATTTTACAGAAGTCGGAGATGCCGCACTTAAATATGCTTTGCATGTTTGTAATAAAGTAGATGTAGAAATTAGAATCTTACACTTAGTTGACAATAAAGCTAAAATTAATGCTGCTTCGGCTAAAATTGATCAAATTGTAGAAAGATTGGTTGGAAGTTGTTCTATTGAAATTACAAAACAAATACAAGTTGGAACTATTTTTGAAGATATAGGAAGAATCGCTTTAAATGCAGGGGCTCAACTTATTATTATGGGTACTCATGGCAAACAAGGCATGCAAATACTTTTTGGAAGCCACGCGATGAAAGTAATCATGAATAGCGAAGTGCCTTTTCTAATTATTCAAAAAGATACAGTTCCTATAGATGTTAAAAAAATAGTTGTACCAATAAACCTAACGAAAGAGAGTTTGCAAATTGTAAAACTTGCAGGTAGCATGGCTACTATTTTTGGTGCTGAAGTACATGTGGTTGGACAAAAACAAAACGATGAATTGCTCAATCAACAAATGAAAAACAGAATTTTGATTGTAAAGAATCAATACGAAGAAATGCACGTTCCTTGTCACGTGGAATTTATTAAAGATAGCGGATCGTACTTCAAAAGGGTTATGGAATATGTTCATCGAAACGAAATTGATTTAATTGCTACGGCTCATTATTCAGAAAGCTTATTACCACAATTGGAAACTTTTACTCAGAATTTAATAACAAATACCGATAAATTACCTTGCTTAGTCATCAATGCTAAACAAGCTAGCGCTTTATATTTTTAAATGAATACCGGACAATTAAACAAACTTACAGTTCTACGCTTCACAAGTGTTGGAGCTTATTTAGGTGATGAGCAAGACAATGATGTTCTTTTACCCAATAAATACCTTACTGATGATTTAAAGGAAGGGGATGAGATTGAAGTTTTTATTTATAGAGACTCAGAAGATAGAATAGTTGCAACAACAGAACAACCAAAAATAGAATTAAACAAATTTGCCTTTTTAAAAATTAAAGAGGTTAACTTTTATGGTGCGTTTGCAGACTGGGGATTAGAAAAAGATTTGATGATTCCATTTAAAGAGCAACACATCACTCTTGATGAAGGTGCATACTATTTAACGACTTTGTTAAAAGATGAATCTACAGATAGACTATTTGGTTCTACTAAAGTTAATAATTACTTTATCCCTTGCGAAAATGAAGAAGAAATCAATTTAGTTATGCCTATCTTAATTGGTGATAACACAGACTTAGGTACAAAAGTTGTCGTAGACAATCGCTACTTAGGTTTAGTTTATCGAAATGAAATGCCCAAAGGATTAAGAAGAGGAGATTTAACAGAAGGATATATCTATAACATACGCCAAGATGGAAAAGTGGATGTAAGAATAGGTGTACCTGGTTACAAACGAATTGACGGCGAATCTGAACGTTTAGCAGCTACCATCAAACGATTGGGAAAAATTAATCTTACAGATAAAAGCTCTCCTGAAGTCATTTTGGAAACTGTTGGAATGAGCAAAAAAGTATTCAAACAAGCAGTAGGCAAACTCTACAAAGAGCGTTTAATTGAATTACACGACACGTATATTTCTTGGAAGAAAGAATAGTTCTAAGTTAAAAATTCGAAAGTTTTATTGAGGTTATTCCACATCCAATTTTTACTTTAGAAAATTGCTTATTAAATTTATCAATAATAATTTTTGCTTGTTCTCTGGTCATATATGTACCTGCTAAGACATTGATTTCTTCTTTAAATTTCTTAAGAATTGAAAATGTTCTATAAGCACTTAAAATATCATTGCTACTTAATTTGAATTGTTCTTTAAATTGTTCTATAGCAGTACTCGGCGCGTTAAAATTAGAACGGACAGGATCTGTATATGAATTAACCTCCAACACGATATCGCGTTCAATATTTATTGTTAATTCACTTATACGCAATTGTTTATATTTTAAAGCATCTCTCCCCTCTTCGTCATAAGAGGAAAGTTCAGTTGGTTGATTATTCTTAATTACCTGAGTTCCATTCCATTTACCTACTCCTTCACCGCGGGCGGTAAAATGGAATTTCTTATCTTTATCTAACAAAGCCTCAAAAAACTGGCGAATAGAGAGACTGTCTTTTTGCGAAAGCAAATCTTGGGTTAAAGTATAACCATTCGATTCAAATAAATCATTTAACGATAATTGCACTCGCGCATTGTAATTCGGTTTGGCATCTATTAAAGAAAAATGCAACATAACCTCATCAGCAGAAGAGGACAAAGCACTTTCAGGAATAGCAATTAAACGAACCTCAAAATCTTCAATCTTATCGGAAGCTGGAAAAACAAATTCTTGTGAATAACGATCAAATGTTGCTGAATCGCTAAATACATACAAACCATCATATTCCTTGTAATCAACCCACTTGTATCCCATTGTTCGCTTATACTCATCCAATTTAAGTTGGTACTTGGCTCTTAGGTCAATTGCTTCTTGTTTTTCTTTTTCTAATTCTTTAATTTTCGCTTTGTACCAATCAAACTGCGTGTACAAAGAAACAATTTCGTGTTGCCCCTTCCCTTTTTGCTTTTTACCAGAATTTGTAGTAGGGTCACCTTTCCAATTATCAGCACCAACACCAGCTTTTATCGCACGTTTTTTGGCTTGTTTCACTTGTCTCGAAGCTTTATCTGAAGTTGTAATTGGACGATATCCCAAATCAGAATAACTCTTAGAAGCTTTGTTAATTTTTAATTCTGTTTCTTGACGTTTAATGGTGTAGTAGTCTATCCAATAGTCATATCCTTTTTTACCAGAAATTTTCTCAGTGATAGAAGCTATTTTATTGAATTCTAAATCATTGATAATGGACTGAAAAGTAGCTCCTGAAGAAAACGTACTATCAGGCGATAAAAAACGAGTTTCTCCAGAGCCAAAGAGATGATACGATTTTCCATTTTTTTCAATTACAACGGTTGTTTGCTTGGAAGCATTGTATCCCCAAACATCAAAGTGCAAGCTTGTTTCTCTATTTTCCCCTACCGTTTTCAAATCCGTAGTGGTGTAACGCATTGGCTCAATTTTTGGTTGCTCCTTTTTAGTTGTTGGCTGAGTTAAATACACTTGATACGGAAATAAACCAATAGCTTTTGGTAATCCCTTATTCCATCTCCCCTTTTCATCCTTTTCTCGTTCATCCAACAATCCAGAAGTAATACTACCATCACCAGCTGCTGTCAAAACATTGATGAATGTTGAATATTGACCACCTAAAAAGGCGAAAATTTCTTTTGTACGTAACTCAATATACTCATTCGTAGCCTTAGAAATTGCTTGAATAGTTTGCAATTCTCCCTCGCTAGTCATGCTACGAAAAGAATTCAATTGTGCTACTCTATCATCTAAAGACAAACTTGGGTTGAGCACATTATCCATGCGGTTGTGGGGAGCATTTTTCCCATCATTCAAAGCAGATTCGGGAAGATACTTTGTCAAAATAGATTGAAAAATAGCGTAACGATGCTCATAAGTTGCAAATAACTGATCCTTAGAACGCTTGGCTAACAACATTTTATTTAACTCCCAAATTGCCGTTTTATTAGCTGCTTCGGCCAAAATCCCCTTAGTTGATTTAGCAATCTCATTGGAATGAATAACAAGCAGCTCAGGATTTGCAATTATGATGGACTCAATGGAATCATAATTAACCAAGCCATTTGCCAATCGAATGTTTTCGCCTTTATAATCAAAATAGCGACCAATGTGCATATCTAAAATGGGACTTTTCTTAACAACATGGAACAAATAGGCACGCTCAACAGGAGAAAGTGGTTCATTTTGAGAAATACTGAAAAAAGAATGGATGAGTATAAAGAGTACTAATATTTGTTTCATATCTATTTATTTATTCGTTTCAAGTCAAGCTAAAATAGAAGGGTTTTCTACGTAGTATAACTAAAAAACAGTCAAAAGTAACAAAAAATCATTTAATGAGATTTAGAAAACGATTTAAAGCAACCACAAAAAAAGCTGATTGTTTCCAATCAGCTTTAAAAGTTAATATTTTATCTACTACATTTTGATGAATTTAATTGGTTTGTATTCATCATTTCGTAAAATGTTCACAAAATAAGTTCCTCTAGCCAAAGAAGAAACATTAACGTTAATGGTGTTTACTCCTTTATGAAGCTGAATTTCTTCGCTAAGAATTAGTTTGCCATTCATGTCAAAGAATCCAATTGTTTCTACGCTATTTGTATTTGTTGAAATAGCAACAGTTGCTTCAGTATTAGCTGGAATAGGGAACACACTCCATTCTTTTATGTCAGAAGCACAATTTACTACTATTGGACCATACATGTCACTTGTTCCATCAAAATCAACCACCCTCATTTTGTAGTATGTTTCACTACCTGTATTCTTTTCATCTATGAAAGAATAGTCATTCAATTGTTGTGAATCACCAACTGCATCTATTGTTTTAACTAAATTCCAATTGATGCCATCTCTTGACTTATATACTTCAAAATGACTTACATTCTTTTCTGAAGCAGTTGTCCAATTAACATTTATTCCATTTGATTCACAAATAGAAGAGAATTGAGCCATTGTAATTGCCAAAGGGCTTGAAGTTTGGCTTCCATGCAACCAAAACTCTGAGAAAGTACCAGGACTTGTTAATTCATACTCTAAATACCTTCCGTTAGCATCAAATCCAGTGAAAATACTAGAAGCATTCCCAAAAGATGAAGCACTCCAAATAGACATTGACCCAGGACCAATATTTGCACAGTTGTCGTTAAAACTACCGTTTACTGCTACATTAGTTGGGTGGTGGTATTTACTCAATTTTAAATCACTATAAACCGATGTTTGATCATCTGGGTTGCTACTAGCATTTGACACTGGCACAAGGCTTGCATGTTCTGAATTACCTATGTATAATCTCACGCGAACATTATTAGTAGGTTGATTAGTTGGAGTAATTGTCCATCTGCGGCCTAGTACAGCTGTTTGCATGTTGTAGATTGGCAAGCAAGCATCAACCAACAATGGCGAAGCGTCTACAAATGCTGTTGCAACGACATTTCCTAATTCAGAAGCACCAGGATTAATAGAAACTAATGTTCTACCTCCATTCGTTGAGAAAGTGTTCCAACCAGAATTGGCAGCAACATAACATGTTCTTGTATCATTGTTTTGAGCCAATGATTGTTCGGCAGGTGTAAAATCGATTGCCAAATAACTTGCTCCAGTGTTTTCACCAACTCGAATTTCAACCTCGCTGTTACCTCCTAATAGAAGTGTTAAGTTTGGATTGGAAGCACAACAGGTTGTTGTTTCGTATACCACTACACCATCAACAATAATACGCACGGCATCGTCGTGAGTGAAAGAACCTATTTTATAAGTTCCACAAGGGAAGCCTCTACGTTTGTAAACGAACACGTGATTATCATTTGCAACTGGGCAGCCTTGATAACCAGGAGCTTGATCTGGTGATAAACTCAGATTCCAAACAGTTTGTGTATTGATATTGAATGTGTTGTCGACATACCAACCAGCATATCTTACTACTGAACTATTCAAGTTTAAATACTGCATTCCTGTAGTTGAAGGTGTGTAACTTGCCACAGGAGCATTGTATGCATATACATTCCATTTGTTTTGCCCAAAAATGGTTGGGTTTCCATCAGGATTAGCAACATTAACAGTAACATTATCTGTATTTGTACAACCCGCTGCACTAACCGTTAAGGTATAATTAGTTGTTGAACTAGGTGATGCTGTAGTTGTCAATGTGTTTGTACTGCTCAACGCTGTGGATGGGGTCCAAATTGTAGTTGGAACCAATGGATTCGTTGTGTTTTTAACAAATGAGCCTACCAATTGTGTCGATGATGGATTACAAATAGTTACATCTGCTCCAGCATTTACAGTGAATGCAGGATTAACAGTGACCTTAACTTGAGCTGTTTGTGTCACACAACCAGTATAAGACATAGTTAAATAATAATTGGTAGTTGTCTTAGGGTATACTATTGGGTTTGGAATATTTATGCCCGTGATATTTGTAGCAGGCGTCCATGAATAAGTATAATTATCAGGTGCATAAACCATAATATTGTCAATCACAAAACCAGGTGCATTAATCGTACTACCATTGCTTTTCCATTTAAATCCAATATAAAAATTAGTATTATTCACTGTCGCAGGGAAAGCTACGTCGGCATCTTGCCAAGTATTTTTCCCTCCATAAATAGCTGGTAATTCAAACCAAGTCGTTCCATTTAGTGAATAAACAACTTTACCATAATCATTCCAAGTACCTCCAGAATATTCTCCATCTCCTTTCCACTTGAATCTCATTCTTATATCCGTATAATTGGTGGCGACAATAGGAAAACGATGATAAGCAATATTGTCTACTCCATTCGCATAGGTTAAAGCATTTGAGCCTCTAAATGTTGCCAATCCCTTTCCAGAAGTGCCATAATACCCTCCAGAGTGAGCAAAAATATCCCATTCACCATTATTATTAGTTCTAGCCCATGGATATGATGTTGTTTCTAAGTTATAATCAGAATATGCATCAAAATTTTCTTCAAATAGTGGAACGTAATATACTCCTCCAAGTTGTGCACTATCGGAGCAAACAATAGTTTGGTTAGGTCCTGTTTGTACGTCAATGCTATTAACATTTACTTGCATGGTTGAAGACATTGTTCCTCCAGGAGTTGAAAGTGTGTATGTTGTTGTAGTAGTAGGATTAGCAATAGGATTAGGAATATCTGTTGCACTTAATCCTGCTGCAGGAGACCAAGAGAATTTACCTATATTAATGGTATAATCTTCAACTTGCCCATTTGTAGGAGTGTCACAAGAATTTGCATAAGATCCTGTTCTTTTAAATATTCTCATTCTTGTTTTGCCAAGTGAAGCACCGGCAGGTATCGTAATATCAGAAAAAACAACTTGGTTGAAACCACTAGGTCCATCTTGCATCACTCCGATATCGTATCTTTCTCCTGAATCGTCAAAATCGCCATCTCTGTTCCAATCAAAAAATGCTGTAACGTACGCACCTGAATTATTAGAATTACTACCAACATATCCCCAAACAGTCAATTTATACGTTTTTGTGGGAACTACAGTAGTTTCAAAGCTTGTAAAGTTCTCATAACTTGGACCAACATTTCCTCCTGCTTTAGGGTTAGAATTAGACACATTGCTAATGGTATTAAACTGTACCCAGTTGATTGAACGAACAGTTGATGAACCAACTGAACAATATCCACTTGGAGCGCTACCCCAAGAAGCATACCCATCGAGCATGGTGCTTTTACCACAAGGAATGGTTTTATTAGGTCCGGCATTTAACACTGTTGGATTCTGTGCGTAAATCACAGAAGTAAAAATGAAGAATAAGAAAAAAAGAAAATATTCTATTCTTATTGAATTGAGGTTAAAAGTGTGCATAGTCGTTAATTAGTAATAAATTATTAGCGACCGCAAAATTAAACTTAATTTTATTTCTTACAAATAAAATTGTAAATTTCTTTAATTGGTACGATATTTGAGTTATACTTGTAAAAAATTAAGGCAATGAAAAATTTAGGACTTATCCTTTTAGGGATTTTAGTTATCACAGCATGTGGAACTAAGAAAAAAGCAATAGAAAATAAGGATACAAGTGCAGCAAAAACTGAAATCAGCACAATGGAGATCATTAAAATAAAAGCAACAACAGGACAATTCGCGAAATCGTCTGATCCAATTATAGCCATTGATACAATCACAGTTGTTGACAACACTTTGTTTGTGCAACTTAGATATGGAGGAGGTTGTGAGGAACATACTTTTGAGGCAATAGGCAGTTTGGCAATTGCAAAATCATATCCACCTATTCGTTCTGTTCAGTTGGTACATCATGCCAACAATGACAGATGCCGCGCTATTGTACAAAAAACATTAGAAATTGATGTAAAAGACATTGCTTATCAGCAAAAAGATGGCAGTGAAATCTATTTCACATTTGAAAATTACCCACACAGAGTTTATTATAAATATGTGGAAACGGCGAAGTAATTAAAATGAGAAAGGGCGCCAACCGTCCTTTCTTATCGTTCCCCAAAAATCAGACTTCCAACTCGCACCATCGTACTTCCTTCTTCGATGGCCCATTCATAATCGCCACTCATTCCCATGGAAACAGTATCGAAAGAATCATCTTTGAAATAAGTTGATTTTAAACGATCAAAATAAGATTTTAATGTTTTAAACTCTTTTCGAACTTGCATTTCATCATCTGTAAAAGTTGCCATCCCCATCACTCCTCTAATACGGATGTTCGATAAACCTTGATATTCAACACTTTCAATTAGTTCGCACGCTTCTTCAAAAGTTAAGCCAAATTTAGTGTCTTCCTCTGCGATATGAAACTGCAATAAACAATCAATTACTCGATCATTTTTTAGAGCTTGCTTGTTAATTTCTTGCAACAATCGCATGCTATCAACAGCGTGAATCATTTCTACAAAAGGTGCAATGTATTTTACTTTATTTGTCTGCAAATGTCCAATTAAGTGCCAACGAATGTCTTTTGGTAACTGCTCATATTTGTCAAACATTTCTTGCACTTTGTTTTCCCCAAAAACACGTTGACCTTCTTGATAAATACTCAAAATTTGTTCCACTGGCTTGGTTTTAGAAACAGCCACAAGGGTCACATCCCCGTTTACTTTTGATTTTACTTCTTGATAACTCATGCTTCTTTGGTGTATAGTTGGCCTCTAACAAAGTTATTACTTTCTTTTGAGAAAACATAAAAAAAAGGAATAAAAATACGCTTTTGGAAAAACCAACGTGTTTTGTAACAAAATTACAATTATATTTGGACACTACTAGGTGAAGGTATGTTTCCTTGCCATTATGTTCAAACATGCTAACAAACACAAATGAAGTCAACTACTAAAAAAGTAAAAGAAACGACTGTAATTCCGAGTGAAACATCATGGAAAAAATACGCTTATATGCTAGGCTTATTTGCTTTCTTCTTGTTTGCTAATACTTTAGGAAATGATTACAACATGGATGACTCTATGGTTACTCGTAATCACCCTATAACATCAAAAGGCTTAAGTGCAATTGGTGAAATTTTCACTTCTCCATATTACAGTGATGCCATGGGATATGCCTATGGATACCGACCTATGGTGCACCTTTCTTTTGCATTGGAACACGATCTGTTTGGTGAAAAACCAGGCGCTGGACATTTTATCAACGTGATACTTTTTGCTTTATCGGTAATGTTATTCTTTAAATTATTACTGCAATGGGTAGGAACCAAAAACAGCTTATTTGCGCTTTTAACCACGTTATTATTCATTGTTCACCCTTTGCACACAGAAGTTGTTGCTAGTTTAAAAAATAGAGATGAAATTTTAGCTTTTCTCTTTGTAGTTTGGACAGGATTAGCAATGGCACGCTACATTGACCGAAATAAAATCAGCTCATTATTAGGTGTTTTTCTGTTATTTTCATTTGCAATGCTTTCAAAAAAGAGCGTTTATCCTATGGTATTTATTTTACCTTTTGCATTTTTGTTCACTCGAGAAATTAAGTTAAAGCAACTACTCATCTTTTCAATCGCAATGATTATTCCAGGGGCAATCATAGGTTCTGAACTCCAAGTCAACCGTATGATTTTGATGACACTAGCCCCAATTGCTGGGATATTGGTTGTTTATTTCATAAAAAAAGAATTTATAGAGAAAGAATTAAGAATTCAGCAACTACTCAGTTCTTGGATAGCACCAGCTGCTGGAATATTGGTAGTCTTAATTCTTAGCTATTTTGTATCTCCATGGCTTCTTTTCTTTCTTCTTCCACTTTTGTACTGGTTACTAAAAATAGATATTGAAAAAGGATTAATATCTGCTTTTGTAAGTTTTATTATTATTGATTTTTTAATCTTAAAGAGTTATCCATTGCGTGTTTTAGCAATGAGTATTCCAATTGTTTACCTCAGTTACCAGTTAATTAATAAAGAAAAAATTACAAGCATTTGGTACGTATTAGCTGCTTTAGGAATAAGTTATTTTATATTCAACAATCATGGTTTGTTAGAAGCCTTACTCATCGTCAATTTTATAGTGCTTGTATTAGTTTCGTTAAAAAAACCTGTTATTGGCGTATTGCTTTCTTTAGGCGTTTTTATTGGGTGGTGGATTTACAATCCTTCTGAAAATCCAAATTTCTATACTACATTCGCGCTTATTTTCCCTTTAATGCAATGGAGTGAAAAATGGTTTAAATCATCTTTTTCTATTCGTTATTTTATCATTCCTGCCTTTGCTTTATCCTCTCTTTTCATTGCTCAAAATATATTTGAAATGTCAAAGACAGCACCTACTCAGGTGGAAAAAGCAGAAAACAGTAAACCAACGTTAAATCAACCCATTGCCAGTGATTCTTTCTTAAAGGAAGGTCGTATGTTGGAATATGCTGAAAACACACTAATAGCGCCACATTCAAAAACAGAATTAGCAGCTACAGGTTTGTTAACTTTGGGGACTTATATGAAATTGTTTTTCTATCCTAAGGATCTGTCTTTTTATTATGGTTTTTCCACTCTAAAAACAGTAGACTTTTCAAATGGATTGGTTTGGATTTCTCTATTCTTTCACTTACTATTAATCATTCTTGCTCTTTGGCAAATCAAAAAACGTCCTCTGATTACAATCGGTGTTGTTTGGTACTTATTGAGTATTCTTTTATTTAGTAACTGGGTTGAATTAGTAGCAGGAATGGTTGGAGAGCGTTTGGCATTTACTGCATCAGCTGGATTGTCGATTGTTATTGTTTCTCTAATTTTGTGGTATGAACCAACAATTAGTCTGAAAAAACTAAGTATTGGAAGCGGAGTGATTGTTGCTATTTTATTGTTATTCGGGGTTAGAACCTTTATTAGAAACAAAGATTGGAAGGATACGTTTACCTTAATGAGCCACGATATTTCGCATTTAGAATCATCTGCTCAGGCTAACAATGTTTTTGCTCGCGCACTTATGGAGCGTTCTGTACTAGACAAAAGTTTAACGCAACAACAACGGTTAGACATGCAACGTAGAGCCATCAATCACTTTGATAAGGCGACAGAAATATGGCCAGATTTTTTCAATGCACACTTTGACAAAGGAATGGCTGCGCGCCACATTCCCGACAACCCAAAAGCGATTGAGGCATTTACGCATGTTTTAGAAATGAATCCTAAATTTTGGGATGCTTATAGCAACTTAATAGAAGTCTATGAGCAAGCAGGCGACCAAGAAAATCAATTAAAAACGGCTCAAGCATTTTTGGATAAAAGTCAATTAAATTCAGCTTATGTATTAGTTGCAAGAGCTTATTTTATTCTAAACAATAAAGAGCAAGCACTAAAAACCATAGAAGCTGGGTTACAGCAACATCCTAACGACGAATTATTGCTCAATAACTTAAACGCTTTAAAAGGACAATAACAATTAGTAAGAATCTGCTGGTCGATGCTTATACCATTGAACCATTTCTGCAATTCCCTCTTCGATGGTGCATTTAGGTTTATAACCAATGTATTCTTCTAAACGGTTGGTATTGCTTCTAGTAGCCAGTAATTCGTTGCTTGGCAAAGGTTTTGACTCGTAAACCAATTGCTTGCCTAAATTCTCAGCTATCAACGTAGCGTATTGACGAACTGAGATAGGATTCCCTCCGCCTATGTTAAAAACACGATGAAACCCAGGTTGTTCTCCAACTATTTTAGTCATTAACAACTCGATAGAAGTTACAATATCCGAAACATGCGTAAAATCACGGTACACTTCTCCGTCGTTGTACATCGTTATCTTTTCTCCCCTATCGATTGCTTTCATGAATTTATAGGCTGCCATGTCTGGTCGCGTCCAAGAGCCATAGACCGTGAAGAATCGCAACCCAATAGCTACCATGCCAAACTGACGACAATAATTTTCAATCATTACTTCAGTCATTCGCTTACTTGTTCCATAAAAAGACAATTGTTTATCATGATGTGCCTCTTCATGCATTTCAGTTTGATTCGGTTCATAAACAGAAGAACTACTCGCATAAATCAAATACTTCACACCATTTTTTCTGCATTGTTCCAATACATTAAATGTTCCCTCCACATTTTGATGAAAATACAACGAAGGATTTGTCAAAGAGCCAGCAATTCCCGTTTCAGCAGCTAAATGAATGACTACATCAGGTTTTTCCTGCAAACTATCCAAAAAATTGGAATGAATAGATGTTGTAAAATCTGGTGGTAAAATAGTAGAACGCTCAATGGAAGCCATCTTTCCCAGCTCCAAACTGTCAATTCCTGTCAACTGATAATACTTAGAAAGTTGTTGTTGCAAATGGAATCCAATGAATCCACAAGAACCTGTTAATGCAATTTTTTTCATTTTCTTTTAATCGATTTATACGATTGTCTTTTTATGTGTTTAGACCAAGTCATATCAAAGTCTGAATAGTTTTTAATTTTTGATAATTCCTTATTCGTTAACTTTACAAAAGAACGATTTATTTCAATAGGAAGAGAAGACGTCACTACAACATGATTAGAAGGCTGAAAAACAGTTAACATTGGGTTAGTTCTTAGGAACATCTTTGTTTCTTTTCTTACATTTTTTATAACCAATCTTCTATTTGATCTATTTTTAGGAAAGCTTTCATTTTCATTAATCTTATACACATCTGTTTTATACATTTCAGAATAAATTATTTCTCCATCAGCAAACGCAGGAACTAAAGGAGCTTTAAAATTTCCTTGACTAGATTCTGAAAGTTTTATGTAGGCATAAAGCCTCCCATTTCTATTCATTAATATCAACGTTGATTTATTAGGTAATTGGAATGTTGTAGATCGAACACGTGTATCTAACGTATAATTTGTAATGTCTGAATTATCTTCTTTGGATTTATAATACTTAGCAAATTTTTGTCCCCTTAATTGCCCATACCTCACGACATTGCTATTATCTTCCAATTCATTGATAGAAAGAACCTCTCCATTTTGTTCATAATACACAAAAAGTGAAGGGTCGTACATTTGCCATTTGTTTTGTATATAAATTTCAGGAACTACATGACCATTTAACAAAACAACACGAGAATTGTACCCTTGGTAACGCCAAAGAAATGCCAATACCGACGCTTTATCGTCACAAAAGCCACCGCCGATAGAGTTTAGAAAAAGAACAGGATCATGCTGCCAACTTGATTCTGTTAGTGGGTTGGTATGAAAAGTTGTTCTAGCTACATATTTCCATGCTGCAATGTATTTTGGACACTCCTCTTCTTCGGCAATACGCTTAACATTTTCTAATATCTGCTTCATCGATTGAGGGAACACTTGATTGAGATCCAATTCGAAAGTTATCTCTTGATCATTATCATTATGAAACTCAATAGCATTGTAATCATCATTCAGCAGTATCAAAGTATCATACTCATGCAATTGGGAGAAAGAAAGTGTAGCTCTCAATAATGCAGTAATAATCAAAATATATTTTACAAAGTTCGAAAAATCAAAAACTATCATATTAACCTCATTTCACATAAATCGCTACTAATTTAGTTTTTTTTGAATAGTTATACAACTATTCCATTAATTGAGTATCATGTGTAAAAAATCATCTGATTATAACACTACCATGGTGTACTCATTTTACCTTGGCAAGTATTCACAAAAAAATTGTGGAACAATGAAATAATGTCTAAAAATTGGTAATCAAATTTAAATAAACAATTAAAATCTATTTTTTAAATAAAATATTTAACCCTTTAAATATCAATGAATTAAAAAAGTATTTTGATGATAATTTTAAGTAGCATTTAAAATTAACATGATAAATTAAAATAATAAATTAAATTACAACCATTTTTTAATCCATTTTTCCATAATTAATAACTTCCATAATTTCCAATTGTAGGTTTCTTTTAAAAGTCCATCTATGTATTCTTGTTTGACAATGTTTAGCGCCACTAGTTTACTATCTTTTAATTGTTGTTTGTACCAATTAATATCCATGTAATACGTATCTGGGCCAACGAACCCTTGTTTTTTTCGTTCTAAAATAGTTGCAGGCAACACTTTTTCGATGTTTTTATACAATAAAAATTTGGTTTGATTTTTATCGATATAAGTGGTTTCGGGTAATGAAAAAACGTACTCAAACAGCTCGTGATCTAAAAAAGGAACACGAACTTCCAAAGAATTAGCCATACTTGCTCGATCCACTTTTGTGAGAACCAGTTCCCCCATAAAGCACTTAATATCCATTTTTTGAATAGACTTTAGTGGCGTTGTATCTTTGTCATAATGATGGCGATAAAACCAATGAACATCTTCTGGAATGTAGCAATGTAAATGTGGCTGCAACATTTTTTGCAACTCTTCTTTGTCAAACCACCCCATAGCCATGGCTTGCGCATAAAAAGAGACAGCATCATTTTTAAAAATCTTTTGTTTTAACTTATCTAAAAGTGTTTCTGGATAAGCTTGTTGGTAGAATTCGTGTTGCCAAGTGTAACCTCCGAATAATTCATCAGCGCCTTCACCGCTTACAACTGCTTTTACACGCTGTCTCGCCAATTTACTCACCATGTAAGTTGGTACAATGGAAATGTCGGCAATAGGTTCATCATACACAATTGGCATTTTATCAACGTAGTTCAAGCTATGCTCATCGGCGACAATAGATTCATTTTCAACACCTAAGTGATTGGCAACAATTTTAGCGAATTGATCTTCACTTTTCTCCCACTTTGAAAAACCAATTGAAAAAGTAGAAGGTTCTTGCCCAAGTTCACACATATAATGCACCAAAGCACTACTATCATAACCACCACTTAAAAAAGAACCAATTGGAACATCTGCATAAACGTGTTGTTTGACAGACTGTTTGAGTAAATCATTGGTGCGTTGAATAATATCCGCCCTCCCTCTAGCATCCTCCAAAGGCGGAAGTGAATCCGTTTCCCCCTTCGGAGGGGGATTAAGGGGGAGGATTTCTTTATCATCCAATTTCCAATATTCTTTCAATTGAATAGATAAATCTGTCAAATCAATTTCCGCATAATGGGCAGCTGGGAGTTTTTTTATTCCCTCCCAAATTGTTTTAGGAGAAGGGATGTAGCGATAGACAAAATAGTCAGCAAAACTTGAAAAATCAAGCTTTCTAGGAACAAGATTGACTTGATGAATGGCTTTCAATTCAGAAGCGAACAAGCATTTCCCCTCTTGAATTGTGTAGTACAAAGGCTTGATTCCAAAACGATCTCGCACTAAAAATAATTTATTTATTGCTGCGTCATAAAGCGCAAAGGCAAACATTCCCTTCAATCTGTTGATTGCTTCAATACCCCAGGTTTTGTAAGCTGCTAAAATAACTTCGGTATCTGTGTTTGTAGAAAAAGGATAATCGTCTTTTAGTTCTTCTTTTAATTCTAAAAAATTATAGATTTCTCCATTAAAAGTGATGATAACTTCTTCAGAACTATCTTTCATCGGTTGTGCACCTTGTTCTGACAAATCCAAAAATGACAACCTACGATGCCCCAACCCAACCGTCTGATTATCATTCACATATACACCTTCACCATCTGGACCACGATGCGACAAAGTATCTGTCATTTGTTGAACAACGTCTTTAAAAACGGGTTCTTTTAAATTTATATATCCTGTAATTCCACACATGTTTTTAATTATCTTGTTTTCTCAATAAAAAACCTACCACTTAAGGCAGCAACTTCTTCTCGTTTCATTTTAGTGTAATGGTTTGAACTTCGGCTTAACACGTCCTCCACATAAATAGCATCAGCATAAGAATCAGCTTTAAATGCTACGCTAAAACCATACTTTTCAAAAATAGCGTTATATTCTGAATACCGCAACCGATTGCCTGAATGAGCTTTCGTAATTTTAATGATTTGTTTAAACATCCACTTTGGATAAGTTAAAAATTCTAATGGTTGGTCAAAATTTCGATGGTCTCTTAAGTCTATTTGGTGAAACCCGATTCCTCCTTTTTTAGTTATTCGATTGAGTTCTTGTACTGCTTTTTTAGGATAATCAAAATGCTCAAAAACAGCATTCGAAAAGCTTATATCAATACTGTCATCATGAATTTCTTTACAATCTTCCAATCCCTTTTTGTAACAAATTAATTTTTCTGTTTGGTGTGCATTACATTTTATCACCTTTTTTAGTGAATCAAAATCAACTTTGTCGAATTTTTTTTCTAATTCAAACAATAACATTTTGTAAAATTCAGGATGATATTGATTGTCCCAAGGAATTAAAAAAGGGTCTAATAATACCACATTTTTCAATCCTAAATCCGCTAATGTCAACGAAATTCCAAAGTTTTTACCAGGTCCGATTTCTAAAAGTGTCTTCTCTTTTAAAAATGACTTGTTCTTATCAGGAAGAAAGGAGATGAAATAATCGATATTTCTTACTACAAAATCAACATCGTTTTCTATATCGTTAACCGTTAGGACATTATGCATATTCTGTGAATGTTTACCATCACGATTTTCTATTAAAGAAAAAGTTATGTAATGATAAAAACTTTTGAAATTTTTGTAAGTGTATCCTTTCATTGACAGCTATTTTGCTTTATTAAATCATTCCAAAAACTCCAATTCTTGTCACCGAAATGATGGTAAACATGAATAAATACAGGAGAATACTGTTCGTTTTCTACTATTTGAATTTTATTACCTATCCATTTTAAATACGAATTATTAAAATCAGCGATTAAATTCCATTTTTTATTTAACATCGGATGCTCTTGCAAACCAAATTCCCAAACCGTGGCGATTAGCGTTCCCTGATCTCGAGTCTTCCATTTTGGATCGCTGAATATTTCCATCGTTTTATCAAACCAAGCTTTTAAGAACTCATGTGATTGATCGTTAAATAAAAAAACACCACCATTCCAATGTTGGAAACTTTCATTAGATACTGTTATTTTAAATTTTTCTAAAATATGTTCTTGTAAATGATTGCATTTTCCAGCCCAAATATCTTCATCATATTCATTAAACCACTTTTGTGTTCGGTGGTTATATATCAAACCAGAGTCCTTTTCAATTAATTTTGGATTTACATAATATAGAACTATTTGTCCCTTTGAATTTCGCCAATACTTTTTACATCTATCATAAAAGAACTCATTATTAAGTTTAAAAATAGGATAGCTCATAAAAAAACGAAAAGCTTTAATTATCTTTTTGATTTTATTTTTTTTTAATAGTGAAAAATGATTTAGTAATTCATTTTGTGATGATAAAATGGAAACATCTATTATACTCCTATTTTTATCATGTTTTAAAGATGTTTCATCAAACGTTTTTCTATTTTTATCCCATCGTTCTTGACAACCGCAATTTATCGCGATTGGACTAAATTCACTCATAACGCAATGGTCTGGAGCAAATGTAATTGGTTCAATGTATTCATTAAAAATTAAATCAACATTATTATTCAAAGCAATGACATCAGTGTCTAAATAGCAATACTGATTTCCATTCGGTACAAACTTATAAACACCTGTCTTTAAATAAATACTCGCTTGATGATGGTTCAATTCTTCAGGGGTTTTAACATCAATAATTTTATCGTGATGAATAGTAATTTCGTTACGTGAAGAATCTGTTAACACCCAGATTTCATTTTTTGAATGTTTTTTTAAATATACTAACGAAAAATGCAAAGTATCAATATGTTCTTTTGCACCACAAACGACAAATATGAAAATATTTTTATTCACGAAATGATTTTTAAATTTATTATCGTAAAAGCACAATAATTTGGTTAACAATTATTTATGACAAAAAAGGTATTTCTAGCGAAAAGCTTAATCTTTATTTTTGAATTTTTTGAAATAAAAAATCATATGCAGATATTTTTAAATCTCTCAAATTAACTCCAAATAACAAAAAAAACATCATAAAACTTTTTTTATATTAGCTATTAATAATTTTCGTTTAAATATTTTATCTAGTTTTTTGTAATCTTCATTCCTTGATAATAAACCATATTTCATTAATAATTGGGAATAGGTAGAGTTTGATAAAGAATAATCTTTCATTACACCATACGTTCTTAAAATCTCATTGTTCCAATGAATAAATACCCATGTTTCTGGAATCTCTACATTTAAAAAATAAAATTTTTCAAACTTATAAAATTCATCTGTATTAGATACTTCCTCATATATATAATGACTTAGTCCTAGAGCTAATACATTGTTTGCTAAAATATCTATAGGTTTGTGCCAATCTCGATTGTTTTCATCAATTGTTTTTAATGCTTGTTCATAACACATTTTCATTAACTGAGATTTTGCAGGTGCTTTAATGACATTTCCAACTAAAGGCAAACTATTGTGTGCTCGAAAAAAATACTCTCCGTCTGAATCAAAAGGTCTTAGGCATGTAACATCCATATCGACCCACCACCCACCTTTTTCATACAATAATTTGTACCTAAATATATCAGAAAAACCAGCAACACTTCCCTGCCCCTGTCCAAACTGAGATTTGTTTTTATAATAAAAGATTTTTTCTTTTGGAATTATTTCATTTGCATTACAAATTAATAATTCATTCGGTAAATATTCGTTCCCTAAGTCATCGTATATCCATAAATGGAATTGATATCCATGCTTTATAAACGATGTAATTGTTAGCAATTCCATGTTTGATAATTTATTTCCAATCCATAATCCATGTACATTATTTTCTTTAAGTCTAGAAATTTCGGAATAGCTTTTACGATGAACGTTTTTACTAACTAACTGTGCGTTTTGCTCTTTTTTTATAATTGGTTTTCGCTTTCTTTTAGCTCTTTTTTTTAAATTTATCCCGATTAATAAGAATGAATAATACAAAGAATAATTGACAAGAAAACTACCTATTTTAAAAATTGGAGGATAAATAAAAGTTTTAACAAAAAGGTAGATGGATTGAAAGAAATATTTAAATCTACTAAAAAAGAATAGGCCAATAAATAAAGCTAAAGGTAGAAAATAAATGTCTTTTATAATTAAAAATAATAAAAGTATGAAAGGTAAATAATTGTAGTAAAAAACATCTAAAAATAGTACTGATAAATTTAATGGTTGTTTTAGAAAACGGCCATCAAATAAGTTTTGAAATGTTTTTTTATTATATAATTCAATACTAATAGATAAAATATAAAAAAGCAACAATAAAGGATGTATAAGAAATATAAAAGTCAAAAAAGCAACAAATTCAAGAGGTATGACCCATAATTTCACAATACTTAAAGTAGTATTTATTCCATATTTTATCGCAAATGTTTTTGTTTTAGAACTTAGGTCATTATAAAAATCAGTTATTTGATGGTTTAAAATTCCTCGAACACCAATAAAAAATAGCCAAAGTACATAGCAATATTGATAAATCTCATAATCAAATGATACTATTTCTCTAATTAGTACCAAGTTAAAAACACCCCATAAAACATAGGCATAAAAAGAATCTACAAGAATTGATAAAATTGGTCTTTCTTTAACTCGAATTATGGGTATCGAGTATATTAAAAATAAAAAAACTTCAATAAATAAAAGATAAAATATAGTTGATAGCCTACTTAAATAAAACCAACTAACATATACCAAAAGAAGAAGAAGTATTGGGATAAAAATTTTTACTATCGGTTTATGTCTTGCGGCAAAGTTTATTTTACTTGCTATTCTATCTTGGGTTACGTCAAAAACATCATTAATATAATAACCAAAACTTCCCATAAGTAATGTTATAGATATTAAAAATGAAAATGTTATTAATAAGAAATAAAAATCATTAATATCATAATAATTAACCCATATAAAAAAGCCTGTAAAGACAAGTAAAAGATGAGTGTTTTTCCATTCATTTATTCGAAAAAAAAAATTCATTCCGTTATTATTTTTTATTATTTCCTTTTGCTTTTAGCAATTAAAATATCTTGAACTCTCCAGCCTTCACCTATTTTAGATATGTCTCCATTAACTATTTTTACATCTTCAAAATATTCCTCAAATATTAGTTTCATATGTTCTACCTGTGGGCTAATGACATCGTCATGACGTTTTCCATTTACTTGCTCCCATGTCCATGTAATCCCAGTAATTCGAATGTCTCCAGGAACATTTTTATCTTGATATGGAATTTTTATATTATTAGAGTCAAATTTTTGTGGATTACATAATGGTATAAAACATACTCCATCCTCAGTTAGCCATTCAGAAATATTTTCAGCTAATTGTTTAATCTGGCTAATTGATTCTACCATACAATACGCCCACCACATGCATGTGATTACATTCCATTTGTTATTGAAGTTATTATTTTTGGACAAAAAATTTTCATTATAGAATGTTGTAGAAGGGTTTCTTAATTTGGCAATATCTAGCATCGGGAGCGATATATCTAAACCCGATTTGTTTTCTACATCATACTGACTTAGAATAAACCCTGTTCCACAAGCAATGTCTAACCATTTACTTTCTTTAGTAAGGAATTTTTGAAGTTCATTTATTTGGAATTTAATTGACTCAGTATTCCATTCTGAAAAGATGAACTCATCTTCATATTCAGAAGCATATTTTTCATCATATGTTTCTAATATCTGCTCTAATTTCATTTTCTTAATATTTTTAATTCTATGTTTGGATTAATAACACTCTTCTTTGAGTGTGGATGATTAATTATATCTTGTCTTTTCTTGTTAGAAAATTTAATAAATAAAAAATCTTTTTGATTCAATAGATAATCATATGAAGAATCATCTTTTTTAACAAATAAATCAAAATAATATGTTTTAGCATTAAATAAATTTTTAGGTAAAGTCATTTTTACATTGTAATCTCCTTGAACATCAATCTTTGGTACATCATTTCTTACATTGGTTAGTACAAAAACTAAACTTCTTGTCTCATCATACATGGCTAATCCTATTTCAAAGGAAAAGTCTTTGAATAACATAATGGTAAATAAGATATCTATACTTTCGGTACTATCAATGCCATCTTCTAGTAGTGTAAAATTATCAATTTTAAAATTATTAATTTCAAAAAAGTTTAAATATGACAATTTTAAATGACTAAACATATAAAAACTCTCCTTATTTATATGTTTATAAGGAGAATTATCTAATTGGTAGCGATGAATAAAACTTATATCTCCAATGCCTTTAATTTTTGATTTGAATAAATAAATAATTGTACTATCTAGTCTTAAATTATATAAATCGTGGCTAACAAAAATTAATGTCTTTTTTTTATAAATTAATACATCAATAGCTCTTGAAACCTTCTCCCTAAACTCTTCATCTCCAACACTCAACACCTCATCCAATAAATACACATCAAAATCCAAATGTGCCATGATGGAAAACGCCAAGCGTAAGTACATTCCGTTGGAATAATTTTTCACAGGTTCGTCAATGAATTTTTCGATTCCAGAGAAAGCTACGATTTCATTGAATTTTACTTCGATTTCTTTTTTGGTAAAACCATGAATTTGTCCATTGAGATACACATTTTCGCGTCCACTGAGCTCCGGATGGAAACCTGCTCCAATGTCTAAAATGCTCGCTACTTTTCCACGGATACTTACTTTGCCCGATGTAGGCTTGGTAATTCCAGCTAAAATTTTTAAAAGTGTACTCTTTCCACTTCCATTTGGACCAATGATGCCAACACTTTCTCCTTTCTTTATCTCGAAAGAAACATCTTTTAACGCCCAATACTCATGAATACTATTACCATGGTTGTCCACTTGCGCTTGACGCAAAGGAAAAACTTTGGATAAGTTTTCAACTTTTATAGCAATGTCGGTATTCACGGTTGTTTTTATATCCTCAAAGGTAATATTTTTTTCTAACCACATAGGGGCATAGAAAAATTATTTTTAATTTGGTTGCAATTTAAACGAAATAGGTAAGCTATAATAACTTCTTACAATTTTTCCATTTATTTCTCCTGGCTTCCATTTTGGCATTTTTTTAATGACTCTCACTGCTTCCTTGTCACAATCTGGGCAATTTGGAACTCCTCTTTGCACTGCAATGTTTCCGATAGAACCATCTTTTTCAACAACAAAACGGATGGTTGCCTTACCTTCTATTCCAGCACGAACAGCATCCTCTGGGTAAACTAAATTGCGACTCAAAAAGGTAACCATGGAGCTAAATCCTCCAGGAAATTCAGCATCAATATCCACAATCGTAATTGGATCTTCTTCTTTTTTGGGCTCGATAATTGTACTTGTTGTGTTAGTAGGTGGAGCAAAGTTTCCTTCATCATCGTCAACAATAACATTGGAAGTTCCAACCATGTTACTTCCTACATCATCTTGCGTTTTAATGCCCGATGCGACTGGAGTATCTGTAATTTGAAACAAGCGAAAATCAATTTGACTGGCCACTTGTTTTTCAATGATTTTTTCGTCCTCAATCTGTGTTTCAGGGATTTCCACAATCTTCTCATCCTCAATTGGAGGCAACTCAATGATTAGTTGTTCATCATCAGAAAAAACAGCATTTTCCAACTCCCAATTACGTGATAATAAATAGGCACCATAACTTGCTCCAAAGGTAAAGACAACGCCTAATAGAATAAGCATCATCGTGCGATTATAGCTACTTCTTATCTGATAAGCTCCATAAGCTTTATTTCTTTTCTCAAAAACAATAGCATTCCTAAGATCAGAGGTCACTTCTTGCCATCTCTTAGCTAATGCATAATCTAAAATAGATACAAAAAGGACAAGTACTAAAATTACAACAAAGATTTCCATAACATTCGATTTAAATTTAACCGAAAGTTATTTCAAAAAACAGAACTATTTATGACTATTGAGCAATTGGTTATTCCAACTGATTGAACAATATATTTTGGCAATTATAGCTTAATTTTTAATGCCGTAAATCGCGTTAAAAAAGCGTCGAATAGGTCCTAAAATAAATTCCAACTTAGCTTTGATTAGATCTAAATAGTTAATCAGTAAAACGAAAAACGAGATAAATAATATGGCACCAAATGTAACTTCCCATGGACCTAAACTTTTTCTAAAAAATCTGTTTAGACCATATCCCGTTAAGCTACCATACAACAACATCATGTGTAAAATATAAATCGTAAGTGTATTTTGACCTATCTTTAAAAATAAGTTTTGTTTCACCTCTCCTATCATTTGTTCAATAATCATCAAGATACTCAAGGCCATTAAAACCATCCCGAAGCGCATGTATAACCAGTCAAGAATTGCCAGATTAAGCGTAAAAGGATGACCTAATAAATTATCCAAACTCATTAATATCTCTTTTGGAAAAAGGTACAAAATCAGTCCTATTGTCATTGTTAAAGCTGGAGCTTTCCATGTTTTTACGTGATCTTTGAACTGATGTAGCAAGCTACCCAACATTGCTCCATACATTGTATACCCCATCCAAGGAACAATAGGAAAAATAGCTCTATTACCTGGTCCATGAAACATATTTTGAATAACATAAGGAGCATTTTCTGGCCAAAGTGCACCTTTCGGAAGTTGGTCTAAGTATAAATTAAAACCAAACAATAGCGTTCCTGCTATAAAGTAATAAATCCACAAAGGAATCACTTTAACCAATTTAAAAATACCAAAGATAACTAAGGTTGTAAAAATACCTACGCCTATACATTGCAATACGTGAAATGCATAATACTGAAGTGCAAATCCCCAAAATAAAAGCTCTACAGAACGCTTAAATCCTTTTTTAATGCGTACATTTTTAAAATAAGGCTCATCTTTTCTACCCAATAGCAAGTACATAAAAACTAAACCTGTTACAGTTAAGAAAATTGGAGACGTAAATCCACGAATATACAACCAAGTAGCATAAATAGGATTGGATAAATCGCGATATTCCATCATTAAAGAGTCATCCACAAAATGTCCTTCTAACATCAGCAATATAGCTATCGAGCGAGCCATGTCAATAAACGCTAATCGTTTTGGGCGAGCATTGTTCGGAGTATCTATTGTTTGCGTAGCCATTTTTTTAATTTGGAAAAAAGCAAATTTAAACAAAAAAAAACAATAAACGAATTTTACATTTTTTCTTGATTTACATTTAGCAAACTTTTGTAATAATTATAAAGCTCTAATTGTGCATGAAACAATTTTTTCTCAATTTTTTTATACTTATTTTTTTGCTGCTTACCGATGATTCGCGTTTTGGAATTTCCTTTAAATTGATAGTCAAAAATTAAATCAATCTCTTTTTGAATGTGTTCTTGATAAATAGGACAAGTCACCTCTATTCGTTTATCTAAATTTCGCTCCATCCAATCTGCACTACTGATATAGTAAAGCGGCTGTCCGTCATTATTAAACTTCAACATACGAGCATGTTCTAAGAAGCGATCAACGATAGAAATAACGGAGATATTTTCTGATAAGCCTTCAACACCTGGAATCAAAGAACAAACCCCACGAATAATCATTTGAACTACTACACCTGCATTACTTGCCTTATACAACCAAGTGATGATTTCTGGGTCTGTTAAATTATTTAACTTGATATAAATTGCTGCTTCTTTTCCCTCCTTTGCAAAAGCTATTTCATTTTTAATTAAAGCAATTAAACGTTGGCGTGTGTTAATGGGAGAAACAAGTAATTCTTTAAAGCGGCGATTTAATTGATGATCGTCGTCTTCTAAAATTTCAAAAACTTTTGCCACTTCCAAGCCGATTTTTTCATCGGTTGTAAAAAAACTTAAATCACCATAAATTTTTGCTGTCCCTTCATGGAAGTTTCCTGTGCCAACATGGGTAATGTATTGCTTTTTCTTATTGCTTACTCGGGTAATTTGAATTAATTTTGAATGCACCTTGATATCTTGTCCTCCATGAAGAACAATAGCACCATTTTCTTTTAATCGGTTGGACCAATAAAGATTGTTTTCTTCGTCAAATCGTGCCATCAACTCTAAAAACACCGTTACTTGTTTGCCATTACTTACAGCATTCATCAAGGCCTTCAATACTTGAGATTCTCTAGTAACGCGGTAAACATTTATTTTAATAGATTTAACATGAGGGTCAATTGCTGCTTCTCTTAATACATCCACCAAGTAATCAAATCGTTGATAAGGATAGTGAATTAAAACATCTTGTTTTAAAATGGTTTTAATCAAACTTTTTTGGCCTTCAAGCACTGGATGATTGAGCGGTGGAAGCGGTGGAAACACGAAATCAGTTCTCCCAAAATCAGGAAAGGACATGAAATCTTTAAAGTTGTGATAGCGTCCTCCTGCAATGGTATTAATGCCGTATTCTAGGTCTAATTTAGAAAGCAAATAAGCCAACATATCTTGTGGCATTTCTTGATCATAAACGAATCGAACAGGATCTCCTTTTTTGCGTAATTTAATACTCTCTTCTACCTTTTCTTTTAAAGAAGTTGTAATATCATCGTCGATGTTTAATTCTGCATCCCTTGTGAACTTGAAAGTATAGGCTTCAATTTTATGATAAACAAAAATGGAGAAAATGGTGTCTAAATTGAGTCGAATGATATCATCTAATAAAATAACCTTCGTAGATTCCTCTTCTTTGATGATGTAAAATCGAGAAATGGTGGAAGGAATTTTGATTAATGCAAAACGCACTCTTGTTGAACGCACATTTGTCATTTTCACAGCTAAATACACACCTGAATCTTTCAATCGCGGGAAAGGAGTGGCTGCATTCAGCATGATTGGCACAATCGAGTGTTTTAACTTTAGATTAAAATAAGCCCTCAATTCTTTGATTTGATCTTCGTTCAATTGATGTTCGTCAACATGATAAATTTCATGTTTTCCCAATTCGCGTAAAATCTTTTGATAAGCGAGGTCGAATTGCTTTTGTTGGCGTAAAACCACCAATCGAATTTCGTTTAACAAATCTTTTGGAGAACCATCGAAGCCTGTTACTTTTTTATTTTTCACAGCAATCATCCTTCTCAAATTGGCCACGCGTACGCGAAAGAACTCATCCATATTGTTGGAGTAAATTCCTAAAAAACGCATACGTTCTATCAAAGGATTACGAGAGTCTAACGATTCTTGCAAAACCCTTTCATTAAAAGAAAGCCAGCTTAATTCTCTGTTAAATAACTGAATTTGCATAAACAATTTTACTTACACCTTCATTCCTTTAACAACACGATCGGTGCGTTTTGTGCGTTGCAATTTTTTCAACACCACCAACAAATAAGCGTTATTAGCATAAGAATCTAACACGTACTTTTCATTGTTGTATGTGATTTGTCCGCCTCTGTTCATGTCCCATTCTGCTACTAAATAAAATTTAGCATTTCCTGAGTTTTCTTGACGTACATTGAAAGTTAGGTAACGACCCTGACCTGCTTCAAAGCGAATCAACATTTCATTATTTTTCCCATATCCTTCAAAAACTCCTGGTGTATGTGCTTGAATAATAATGCGATCTTCCACTTTGCTTTTATTCGTAACCAACACACCACTTTCTGTTGTGCCTTGTGTACCAGTTTGTTTCACACGCTGCAAAGTTATCGTTTGTGAAATATAAAACTGTACTTTTTTCATTTGAGATTCAGGTTCCAAATTGAACTCCTCTTTCAAATTGTTAGTAAACGCTTGTTTCATACCACAAGAAGTAACAAGCAATCCAAGAAAAATGATAATACTGTATTTCATAC
>CAZOKJ010000021.1:0-37025 GCA_964580465.1 uncultured Fluviicola sp.
AATGGATAAATTATTGTTTAATTAAAAAGTTGCATTTGTGACTTGAATCCAGCACATCCATGAAGCTAATCAAAAAGATTTATATCATTGCCATTATTGCGTGTTCTCATCTGACTGATTACTCTTGTGTTTCTTATGCACAAAAGCATTCTATTGGATTTTTAGGAGGTTACAATGCTGGGAAGTTTTTAAATTTTTCCATAGACCCTGATTATTCTTCAAAATATTCGTTGAAAAGTGGTTTTTCACTTGCTTCATTTTATGAAACAAAAGATAAGCCTGCCATAAGCTTTAGAGTTGGATTACAATATAGCTTTCAAAAAGCGGATATAGAGGCGAGCGAGCAAGTCGGTCACTCTTCTTTTTACACAAAAAGTGATTATTCATTTCATTTGTTGGCTCTTAATTTTAATCTTGTTTTTCAACTAGTCAATCAGCCGAAATTGAAATTTAATTTGTTAGTTGGACCGGAATTTTCTTATATAATCAACACCAAAGCAAAGGGAGAGGGATGGACATATTATTCAGCATCCACAGGAACGAAACAATATTGGGAAAAAGATGAACGCAATTCAAAAGACCTTTACAAGTTTAATGTTGGAGTTAATTTAGGATTAGAATTTATCATTCCCGTTCGGGAGCAATTGGATTTTTTAATTCAAAACAGATACACTATTTTGATAACTAGTATTTCTAAAATACAAAACATCGGTTATACTTCTTTGCTTACTGCAAGTTTGCAAGTCGGACTTCAATATAATCTAAAAAAATAATTGTAGAGTAAAAACAGTATGAAATCATTGTTTACCTCGTTTGCATTTTTATTAATCTTTTTTCCTTTAAAGGTATTTAGTCAAGATACAACTCATTCCAGTATAAATTTCGGTATCCGCTATAATTTTACTTATAATTATAAGTTGCTACATCACACTCCAATTTTTTCGATGAATATTGGGCAACATAATGTGTATATAGGTCCACAAGCAACAACGATTTTAAAGTCTCTTGGTGACCAAGTGGATGAATACAAGAAAAATGCTTTTGGGGTCAATTTTGGATATAGATTTTCATTTTGGAAAAGACAAACAATGTTAGTTCCATTTGCACAACTTAATTTTTCAATTTATCAAGTGAAGTATAATGAATTTCAGAAAGCACCTCCTTATTCGACAGAAAAGAAAAAACTAATCATCGAAAATACTGCTTCAATTGGTGTTGATTTTAACCCTGTTAAACATTTTCATGTTTTTTCTGGAGTTGGATTTGGTTCTTATGGAGGTTTTTTCTTAATACTGGATTCATTTACTCCAACATGCTACATCGGCCTTGAATATAGGTTTTAAACAGTCCATCAAGTTTTACCATGCTAAAATTACAACTATTAAATGTGCAATCTATGAACTGAAATTCTGAAAGGTTGTGATTCTCTGTGTAATAAGTTGACATGTCATATCGCTATTTAACGATAACCCCGTGTTCACAAGGGTTTCTAAGCAAAAAAACAAAATTTAAAAAGATATAAAAAAAACATTTACTATCATTACTTCACCAATTCTTCATACAACTTATCAAAAGTCGCATCTAAATTTGTAGAAAATCCAGGATGCGGTCGGGAAGATTGTATGCTAGAACTTTTTACAGCTGTAATCCAACGGAATCTTTCATCTATTTCTAGTTGTGCAATTGGTCCACCATCTTTTGCTCCAGCACATATTTTGGTAAACGATTCTAAGTTTTCCTTTAATTGCTCGATATCAAACTGTTGACAAAAAGAACGAATTTTATCCGCTGGAATATGGTATTCAAAACGAATAAAACGTTGGCGTTTACTAAACAAAATCAACCCTACATTGATAAATTCTTCTCGCTCAATTTTTGGAACGACCCGAATAACGGCATATTCATAAATAACTTTATCGTGCATCTTGAGCTGTTTTTAAAAAAACATCAGCATGAGCCAATCTGTTTGACAAAAATTGAAAATACACCGAGCGAATTTCTTCATTAGAAGGACCTTCCTCCCAATTTAAAAATTCATCAGGAATCATGTTAACCAATTCAAGCAGTACCTCATCGTTTAATTTAGCGGTGAACTCCTCATGAACTTCTTGCAACTTGGTAGCTTTACTAATTAGTGCATGGTCTTTAATCAAGGAAAAAGGTGTTAAAGCTGTTTGTTCCCAATTCTCCCAATTATGATGAAAATAAAAGGATGCTCCATGATCTATTAACCAAAGTTCTTTTTTCCAAATCAACAAGTTTGTATTTCTGAACGTTCTATCTACATTGGTAATAAAGCTGTCTAACCAAACGATTTTTGAAGCTAGCAACGCATCACAATCATTCATTGCTACATCGTAAGTCAAAGCACCAGAAAGGTAATGCAAACCTAAATTCAATCCTTTGCTGAACTTCAATAGGTCTTGAATTTCCTCATCGCCTTCCGTTCTACCAAAAGCTTCATCTAATTCAACAAAAACAAGTTCTGGAACTTTTAAACCTAAGTATTTGGCAATTACCCCACCCAAAAGTTCAGAAACCAAGGATTTAACCCCATGACCAGTACCACGAAATTTTACGACATATTTAAAATCATCATCCGCTTCAGCCAAAGCAGGCAAAGAACCACCCTCTCGCAAAGGCGTGATGTAACGTGTGACTGTAACTGTTCGTAAGTTTGGTGTCATTTTTGTAACTATATCAATGCAAAGGTACTAAATTCTATTGAAAAGAGAACCGTAAACCTTTCTACCCCTTTTTAATCAATTCACCCTCTCCTACTCTTTGAAATTGCAAACTGGCTGGTTCTCCAATGTAATACACATTTCCAGAACCTAGTATTTCTACTTTTGTTTTTGCTCCAGAGAAGTTAAATGTAGACGCCACAGGAGTGTTGCTGCTCACAATTAAATCATTAGCAACAGTCAGCCCTTCAGTATTCCCATACCCATTACTAATAACATATAAAAAAGCATTAGTTGCTGTACCATTTATTACAAAATCACCAAATCCGTGTCCTTGATATACATGAAGATTGGAAGCCGCAATGTCTAAATATACAGTAGCTCCAGAGTCTCTGATTTCCAACTTAAATTCAGTCGCTGAAAATTGATGAGACGTTGTCAAATCATACGTACCTTCAAACATTAATTCTTTCAAGGATACAAAATGAACTTCAACGCGGATTTTACTTTTTTTGTAACTCCTAAAAACCGAGCATTTATTTTTATTCTCAATTTTCAAGTAATTTTTTTCATCCATATCAGCACTGATATGTTTAATTAAATTCTTACCTCCCTCAATCACCAACTTATTAATTGTATCTTGCACTAAAACTACCTCCACTTTTGGTCCAACAAATAACTTATCAAAGTTTGGCAACGCTAGTTCTAGGCTCGCTTTCTCTCCCACCGACTTAGCACAAGTGCGATCTTCCGCTTTTTTACAGGAAAAAAGAGTCAAAATAGACGCTATAACAATCAAGTATTTCATTTCTTATCGCGTTTTAATTTAAAAAACGTATATCCCACTCCCCATTCTACGTAGTCAGCTTTTCCCCAATGAGATTTAAGTACCACATTAAAATGTACGCCATTTTTCAAGTAATAACGCATTCCTACTCGGTGATACAGGCGACCATCAGGATTGTAAAAATCACGTAAATAGACTCCCATTCCAAGAACAAAATGAAAATTATTAAGCGGCAATAGATAACCTGCATACACGCCAAATTGCATGATTTTCCATTGTGTTTTTTCTACCTCTTCACGGTAACCAAAAATCGATTGTTTAGAAATAGCATCAAAAGCAACTTCCCAACCTACACGCGGTTTCATAAACATTCGAGCATGCAAATTTAACGCAAAAACAGGATAAGGTTTTCCATTGGTGGGAAAGACTTCTTTTGCAGAAAAAATCCCTGTTGCACCTATTAAAAGTTTACGTTGTGGAATAGTTGTTTCTTTTTCGACGGTTGAATGTTCTGTGGCTTGTTGAATAAAGCGACCATATCCCACAGATAAATAAGGTAAATTCAATCCTAAATTAGGCACTTTAAAACCACCATTAGAAAAATGCGTTAAATCAACTCCAAAAGTTACCCAATTCTTATCAAAATAAACTTTTGCATCCAACCCCAAATTAATCAATGCATTCATATATGTTGAAACAGCGACATTTTTAGGATTCTTTTGTTCGTCATACACTTTATTTGAAAAAGACAAACCAGCTCCCAATTTTCCATTCAAGCGAAACTTAGAAGTATTGACAAAAGGAATAGCCAAAGAACTATAAATTCCAAGGTAATTGCCTAGAACTTCCTTGTTTCCAACTCCACCAAAGAAGAGTGTTCCCGTAATCTCTGGATATTTATAATGTTTATGCCATGATTTTTCTCCATTGGCGCGATAAACAAAACTTAGTTCACCTGCAAATGAATGTTCACGAGCTAAATGTCCCATTACAACTCTGTGTCCCATCAAAAAACCAGCTTTTGCTCGTCCTTCAATCCCCCAAGTAGTTTGAGAAAAAGACGTGAAATTGGTACCTATAAAAAGTGTCAGAAACAGAATAAAAATCCGCATTTGTTTCAATTAAGTTGCACAAAACTAATAAAAATACGTCTTTGCTTTCAAATTATTGTTTGTCTTTTAAAAACATTGCTCGTATTTTTGTACAAAACAATCAATATGGACCAACGACTTGTGGCTTTTAAGCGACTTTTAGATATCATGGACGATTTGCGTGAAAAATGCCCATGGGATAAAAAACAAACCTTTGAATCGCTTCGACATTTGACTATCGAAGAAACGTATGAGTTAGCAGACGCGATTTTAGACAAAGATTTGAATGAATTAGAAGGAGAAATTGGCGACCTACTTCTCCACATGGTTTTTTACAGTAAATTAGGTAGTGAAGTTGGTGCATTTGACATCACTAGTGTTTTGAATCGCATTTGTGACAAATTAGTACACAGACATCCTCATATTTATGGCGACACAGCAGCAGAAACAGAAGACGAAGTAAAGGCGAACTGGGAAAAATTAAAACTTAAAGAAGGTAAAAAATCAGTTTTGCAAGGAGTTCCCAACTCATTACCTTCAATGGTGAAAGCTGCTCGCATACAAGAAAAGGTAAAAGGTGTTGGTTTTGATTGGGAAAACTCACAACAAGTTTGGGAAAAAGTGCAAGAAGAATTAAACGAATTAAACGAAGAAGTCATCAATAAATCAGACAAAATTGAAGATGAATTTGGCGATGTGCTGTTTTCTTTAATTAATTATGCACGTTTTGTTGACGTCAATCCTGAAAATGCCTTGGAAAAAACAAACAAAAAATTCATCCGTCGTTTTCAAAAAATGGAAGAGATAACTGCTAAAAACAATCAAACAATCAGCGACTTATCCTTACAAGAAATGGATAATTTGTGGAACCAAGTCAAAAAAGAAGAAAAGCATTAAAAAAAGATGTATATTTAAGTTGATTAAAATCAGTTTCATTAGTTGTCAAAACACAATAGATAGAATAATGAAACTACAGATAAACCTATTATCATATAACTCAACAATCACTACATTTTAAACAAAAATTGCTTTTTATTGACGTTTTTTAAACATTATTGATTAAATTCGTCATTTGTTTTTTAAAAATTTTCAAGAACTGTTTATGAGATTCTTCTTTTTATTTATTGTAACCCTTTTAATTTCAGCTACTTCGTTAGCTCAAAACCATACCATCCGCGGATTTGTTTACAGCAAAGAAAATGGTGAAGCTGCTCAATTTGAAAACGTGCGCCTTTTTCACAAAGACGGCAAGATATTTGGTGGTTCAACAACCGATGTAAACGGTTTGTTTTCGATTCCTAAAGTGCCATTAGGCGATTTTTACATCGTAATAGAATCATTTGATTTCGAAACAATTAAACAAAACATTACTGTTTCAAAAAAAGATGGAATTACAGAGCTAAAATTTTATTTAGAGAAAAACAAAAACATCCAAGAATTAGAAGGTGTTCAAGTCACTGCGGAGGGGCATAGAAATAAAACACAAGTTCAAACTTCTAAAATCACCTTAGATAAGCAACAAATTGAACGAATTCCAACCATTGGAGCAGAAAACGACGTAATGGGAGCATTAAGCGTTACGCCCGGTGTTGTAACAACAGGTGACCAAGGTGGGCAAATGTATGTGCGTGGTGGTACACCAATTCAAAATAAAATTTTATTAGATGGAATGACCATTTATTCGCCATTTCACTCCATTGGTTTTTTCTCCGTTTTTGAAACAGAATTAATTAAAACAACAGATATTTATACAGGAGGTTTTGACGCAAAATACGGCGGCCGTATTTCCTCTATCATGGACATTACTTATAGAGATGGTAACAGACAAAAATTCAGCGGAAAAATATCTGCATCTCCATTTATGGCTAAGGCAGTTTTGGAAGGACCTATTGGTAAGAAAAAAGCAGACGGTTCTGCTCGCGTTGGTTCTTACATTCTTTCTGCTAAACACAGTTTGTTAGATTATACCTCAAGAACATTGTACAGAAACATCAACAACATGAGTACTGCTGGTTCTAATGGAATGCCTTATAGTTTTACGGATGTTTATGGTAAAATGACTTTCAATGCTGATGGTGGAACCAAGGTTAGTTTATTTGCTTTTCACAATAGAGACAGTGTTAACTACTCCATTGCTGACTTGAATTGGCAAGCTACTGGTGGAGGAATCAATTTCTTATTGGTTCCAGCAAGTTCAAAAACAATTATTAAAGGGCGTTTAACAGGTAGTCACTACAAAACGGCATTTAGAGAAGAAGAAAGCCCTTTAAGACAAAGTTCCATTGGTGGTTTTGAATTAGCGTTTGACTTTTCTTATTTCTTAGTTAAAGAAAGTCAGTTAAACTATGGGATTAACATCGGTGGTTTTAACACAGACTTTTTAACATACAATGAATTAAAAAGAGAAATTCAAGTTAGAAACTTTTCTACAGAAATTGGAGCTTATGTTGATTATCGTTTTGTTTCTAACAGATGGGTTGTTCAACCTAGTTTCCGTTTTCAAGCATACCCTTCCTCTGCTTATGTTTCTCCTGAACCTCGTTTAGGCGTAAAGTTTAATGCAAATGAATTTATTCGTATCAAAGCATCTGGAGGTCGTTACTCTCAAAACTTCACGTCTGCTTCTTCTGATAAAGATGTGGTTAATTTATTCAACGGGATGCTTTCTGCTCCAGAAAACATACAATCTAAGTTTGTCAACCAATTTGGAAAAGAAAAAAGTCCTAAACATGGTTTGCAAACAGCTTGGCACGCTATCTTAGGTGCAGAGTTTGATATTGTTAAAAACTTATCATTAAATGTCGAAGGATATTACAAATTCTTTGACCAATTGAGCAATATCAACACAAACAAAGTGTATGATGACACACCTGAATTTGCAGAAATTGACGACGTTTACAAAAAAGATTTCTTAATAGAGTCTGGTGAGTCTTTTGGCGTGGACTTTTTATTAAAATACGATCACAAACACTTTAACATCTGGGCTGTGTACTCATTGAGTAAATCCACTCGTTGGGATGGATTTGTGGAGTATTTCCCAGTGTTTGACAGAAGACACAATATCAACTTTGTTGGTTCTTACTACATTGGTAAAAAGAAAAACACAGAGATTAGCGTGCGTTGGAACTATGGCTCAGGTTTACCATTTACGCCAACATCAGGTTACTATCAACCGGAAAACTTTGAAAATGGTGTAACAACAGATTATACAAGTTCCAATTCGAACAACGTTGGAATTTTATTAGGCGATTACAACTCTAAGCGCTTGCCTGCTTATCACCGTTTGGATTTAACAGCTAAGCATCGTTTTATTTTCAAAAACAATATGGAATTAGAATTGATTGCTAGCGTTACTAACCTTTACAATAGAAAGAATATTTTCTATGTGAACCGCGTAACGAATGCTGTTATTTATCAATTCCCAATTTTGCCAAGTTTTGGTATTAGTTGGAAATTTTAAAAAGAAAATAGAACTTTAATAATTTTATTGGTGGGAAGACTGTTCAATTGCTTGAACAGTCTTTTTTTTAAACAAAAATGCAACAATTAACAAAAAAAATAAATTTAAACAAGACAAAAGTTTAGTGTGAAAATTTTCAAGATATATTCTTAATAACTTTATTTTTTAACTACATTTGTCCATTAAAATAGTTTTGCGATATGATTACATTTGACAACACAGAAATTGCTTTCGAAAGCAAGTCAGACAAGGACCTAAAAAGAGCTTACCAATTGTTTAAACTGATAGGTAACAATACCCTTGTTAAAATCGGCAAACCTATGACTACTTTCTCTTTAAAAATTGGATTGCCCATCAAAGGATTGATTCGTAACACCATTTTTGCTCAATTTTGCGGTGGCGAAAGCATCAACGATTGTGACAAAACAATTAATCACCTTGGAAAATTTGGTGTAAAAACAATTTTAGATTACTCTGTTGAAGGCAAAACATCTGACACAGACTTGGATAAGACTGCGGATGAAATTGTGGCAACCATTCACAAAGCTAAAAAGAACGATTACATTCCTTTTGGGGTTTTTAAACCAACTGGTATTGCTCGATTTGAACTTTTAGAAAAAGCCAACAAGGGTATCGAAAATTTAACAGAGAAAGAACGCAAAGAGTATGATGCTTTCATACAACGTGCGGATAAAATTTGTAAAGCAGGATTTGAGAACAATGTTCCTATTTTCATTGATGCAGAACATTCTTGGATTCAAGATGCAATCGACAACATGGTGTATGAAATGATGTTGAAATACAACAAAGAAAGAGCGATTGTTTACAATACCATCCAAATGTATCGTCATGACCGTTTAGAATTTATGCGCAACGAAATTGAACGTGCTAAAAAAGATGGTATAAAATATGGTGTAAAAGTTGTTCGTGGTGCGTATATGGAAATTGAGCGCGAGCGTGCAGTTGAAAAAGGATACCAAGATCCTATTCAACCAAACAAAGAAGCTTCTGATAGAGACTTTGACGCTGTGATTGAATTATTGGTTTCTGAATTAGAGCAAGTTGCTTTTTGTGCAGGTTCTCACAATGAAGAAAGCGCACGAAAATTGGTTGACTTAATCAAAAAACACAACATAGATCCTAAAGATAATCGCGTGTTCTTTGCTCAATTATTAGGAATGAGTGACCATATTTCTTACAATTTATCAAAACTTGGATACAACGTTGCAAAATATGTTCCTTATGGTCCAATTTCAGAAGTAATGCCTTACTTATTAAGAAGAGCAGATGAAAACACTTCTATTTCAGGGCAAACAGGACGTGAATTGTCTTTGATTATGAAGGAAATGAAACGTAGAAAATTAAATTAATTTTCACTTTCAATTTTTTTTGAAATACGATTATACAAGTGTCGGTACACCAATACCGCCACTATTGTTCCAATCACCATTCCTCCGATAATGTCGGATAAATAATGTACACCTAAATAGATTCTACTAAAAGAAACCACCACTGAAACACCAAGTAACGTAGCAAGTACTCTGGGATAATAAGGCTTTAACACCCAGCCTGCCATCCATGCAATAGCAAAGAAATTCCCTGCGTGGGAAGAAACAAAACCATACATTCCACCTTTGTATTGTTCACCATTTTCCATCGTGTAGAAATGCAAAACATCTGTCAAAAGCAAATGATGCGAAGGGCGATAACGAGTCACCCAATTTTTGATTAATCCACTGGAGATAAAATCGGTTAGACCAACGGCCAAAATAGCGCAGGCAACAAACAATAACGCTTTTTTCCACCCAAGCGACTTAAAGCCTAAATAAATTAACAGAAAATAGAGGGGCGCCCAAGTGATTCGCTCGGAAATTGTCCACATTATTTCATCTAAAAAAGGAGTGTTCCAACTATTGATAGTTAGTACAATAAAACGATCTATGGATTCAAACCATTCAATCATTCGACAAGTGCTTCCAAATTAAATCCTTCAATTCGGTAATTCCTTTGCCCGAAACAGCTGAAATAAATACAGCAGGAATTCCCTTTGGCAACTCTTTTTTCACTTGTTCAATTAATTCATCATCCAACATGTCTGATTTGGTAATTGCCAACAAACGCTCTTTGTGCAATAATTCAGGATTGAACTGCTTTAATTCGTTGAGCAAGATATTGTATTCTTTTTGAATGTCTTCGCTGTCAATAGGAACCATAAATAACAACAAGGAATTGCGTTCAATGTGTCGTAAAAATCGCAAACCTAACCCTTTTCCTTCATGTGCTCCTTCAATAATACCTGGAATATCCGCCATGATAAAAGAGCGATGATCACGATAAGAAACGATTCCTAAATTAGGACGCAAGGTTGTAAACGGGTAATTTCCAATTTCTGGCTTAGCAGCTGAAACCACAGAAAGCAGTGTACTTTTCCCTGCATTTGGAAAGCCAACTAAACCAACATCAGCCAAAACTTTCAACTCTAAAATCTTCCAACCTTCTTCTCCACTCTCTCCTGGCTGTGCATAACGAGGCGTTTGATTGGTTGCCGATTTAAAATGATTGTTTCCTAAACCACCACGACCTCCTTTTTGGATGATTTGCTCTTCACCGTCCTCTGTTATTTCAAATAAAACCTCACCTGTTTCTTCATCTTTAGCAATGGTACCAAGTGGAACTTCAATGTACACGTCCTTTCCTTGGGCACCCGTTTTTAAATTTCCTGTACCATGTGCCCCATGTTCTGCCTTGATGTGTTTTTTAAACTTCAAATGCAACAAAGTCCACAATTGTTTATTACCTCGAACAATGACATGACCACCACGACCACCATCACCACCATCAGGACCTCCTTTTGGAATGTATTTTTCCCTTCTGAAGTGAGTAGAACCTCCTCCACCGTTTCCTGAAGTACAATGAATTTTTACGTAATCTACGAAGTTATCTGATGCCATTTTTACGGTCTTTGTATTTGTAAAGTTCTGCAAAGTTACGAAAATCATCTGAAATGATGGCGCAATCATTTGAGATTGTAGAAATGTACGTTAAAAAAATCTTCTTTTAATTTGAAAAATAACCTATAACACTAAATTTTGTGTACTTTTGAAGTCTTAAACCAAACTTTTATGCGACTTATTTTAGTGTCCTTTACGCTTATAACATTTATGGTAAATGCTCAAAAAACAGTAACTCCTGTTGCTCAAAAAATCAATAAAGAAATCACAACTCATCAGCACACACGTATTGATCCCTATTATTGGATGAATGAACGCGATTCTAAAGAGGTCGTAGATTACATTCATTCGGAGAATAAAATCAGTGGTGAGTTTTATGCTAAAAACAAACACATCGTACAAAAATTAGTCAAAGAATTCGATCAACGAATCAACCCAAACGACGTATTCCCTCCTTTTGAACTCAATGGAAAAACATTTCAAACAAGTTATACTGAAGGTGATGATTACACCAAAACTCACGTCTTCGAAAAAGGAAAAAAAACACTTTTCATAGATGAAAACAAACGTGCAAAAAAGCAAAGTTTTTATGAATTAGCAGATTGGGATCCTTCTCCAAACAATGAATTAGTTGCTCTTTCAGAAGATTTTGTTGGAAGAAGAAACTACACCATTTCTTTTAGACATTTCAACAGCGAAACGTTTTTAAATGATCAATTAAAAGAAACAGATGGAACAATGGAATGGGCCAATGATAGTAAAACAATTTATTATCTTAAAAAAGATCCTCAAACATTACGCTCCTATCAATTATACAAACACATTTTAGGCCAAGCGCAAGAACAAGACGAACTCATTTTTGAAGAAAAAGACGAACGTTATGAATTGGGAATTGATAAATCGCAAAACAAACGCTATATTTTATTGTACACTGCTTCTTCAACCACAACCGAAGTCTATTTAATTGACGCCAATAATCCTTCTAAACAACCTCAACTTTTCTTACCAAGAGAAAATAAACATGTGTATCAAGTCATTCCTCACAACGATGGTTTCTATGTTTTGAGCAACAAAAATGCAGAAAACAAACAACTATTGTTCAGCAAAACAATTCCAAATTCAATTGAGGATTGCGAAGTTGTGATTGCTCATAACAAAGAACGTTTGATTCAAAATGTTGAAATTACACAAACACATTTGTTTTTAGAAGAGCGTTTTAATGGTTTAGAACAAATTAGAATTTACACAATAGCTGATAAAAATTCATTTTACATCGAAGTACCTGAAGAAACGTACATGTTATCATTGGTTAACAACAATAATTACTATGCTCAGAGCGTTAATTATCGTTATAATTCCATGACAACACCAACAACCATCTACCGTTTTGATTTAAACACGAAGCAAAAGGAATTAACCTTTCAATACCAACTAAGAGACAAAGAATTTTCTCCTGACAAGTATGTTTCTAAACGCATTTGGGCTACTGCAAACGATGGGACGAAAATTCCTATCTCTATTGTCTATAAAAAAGGAACTGATCTAAGCAAAGCACCGTGTTTATTATACGGCTATGGTTCTTATGGTTACACCATTCCAGACGTTTTTAGTGCAACACGTTTGAGTTTATTGAATCGAGGTTTTGTTTATGCAATTGCACACATACGAGGTGAGAACTATTTAGGAGAAGAATGGTATCAAAAAGGGAAGCTTTTAGCAAAGAAAAATACCTTTACCGACTTTATCAATGCAGCAGAATACCTTGGAATGCAACATTATTGCGATCCGTCTAAACTTTACATCGAAGGAGGTAGTGCAGGAGGTTTATTAATGGGAGCGGTTACCAACATGTCTCCATATTTATTCAAAGGAGTGATTGCAGAGGTTCCTTTCGTAGATGTTGTTACCACCATGCTTGATGAAACAATTCCATTAACAGTTGGTGAATTTGAAGAATGGGGAAATCCGAAAGATGAAGAATACTATTATTACATGTTGAGCTACTCACCGTATGACAACGTTCGACGCATGGATTACCCTCATTTATTGATTACAACAGGGTATCATGATTCACAAGTGCAGTACTGGGAACCATTAAAATGGATAGCCAAATTACGTGATTACAGAACCAATGACAATTTATTGTTATTAGACTGCAACATGGATGCTGGCCATGGCGGAGGATCAGGAAGAAGTACCGAGCGCTATGAAATAGCAAAAGCATTTGCCTTTATTTTAGCTCTTGAAAAATTGGATTAATATCGTTTTATTTTTTTTAGTGACCAATGTGAATTTTGCATTGTGTCAAGGCGATTCTTTGCCTTACATTTCCTATAAATACAACCCTATCGTTTTTGGTGATATTGGATTAAGCACTGCCCCGGCAAGCATCCGTTATCCTTTCAACAATGGCGTTAAGAAACTGCATTTTGAACACAATAACAAATTGATGATAGGTGCAGGTTTTTCTTATAGCTGGTTTGCTTTACGAGTTGCTGTCGCGATGGTTGGTAACTTAAAGTCCACAAAAAAATACGGTAAATCAAACTACTTCGATATTGGTACTCAATTTACAATTAAGAAATTTTATTCTGAAATAGGCCTAAGAAACTACAATGGATATGTCATCAAAGATGCCTACAAATGGGATAATGATTACACACTTGAAACACCCAATATTCGAGACAGCAATGTCAATGTTTATAATTTATCCGCAAAAACTTGGTATTTGCACAATAAAGACTTTAAAGTGAATGCCTTTTATGGCAACAGAGGTTTTTACAAACAACAAGTTTGGACTTGGTATTTAGAAGGGAAATTAGACCTGTTTAGTTTAAGAAATAAAACCAAAGAACTCATTCCCAAATCATTGCAAGACACGACAAATTTAAAAACACAATCCAATGCGTTAACCGCCTTTGATTTTGGCGTTTTACCAGGTATTGGTTATGTCAATTCAACCCACGGATTTCAATACGGCATCATGCTTGCTGCAGGTCCAATGTTGCAAATAAAAGCCTATGACATTAAAGGAGAAAGTAAAGCTGCAATGGCTATTGTTGGTCGCTATGACGTGAAAGTTGCCTTTGGTTACAGTCAACCGCGTTATTTTGTCATGGCTCACTTTAATGTGGACACAAAATCAATTTATTTCAGGCCATTAAAATACCATCAAACCTTCTTTTACTTTAAAATCCAATCAGGATATCGCTTCAATGAACGATTGCCCAAAAAGAAGAAAAAAGTTTAGTTTGATTAAAAAAAAACACATCAATGATTGAAAAGTCATTTTTTATCATTAGTTTTATTGTTTATTTTTGAACAACATGAAAGCCATTTTATTAACTTTATTAATTGGGATGACGTCCATACTTATCAACGATTCTAAATCCATTCATCAGTTCAAAGTAACTGACATTGAGGGGAAACAATTTGACTTTTCTTCACTAAAAGGAAAGAAAATAATGATTGTCAATACAGCATCAAAATGTGGATACACACCACAATACGAGCAATTAGAAAAAATTTACCAGCAATACAAAGACAAAAACTTTGTTATTATTGGATTTCCTGCAAATAACTTTTTAAGTCAAGAACCTGGAAGCAATGAAGAAATTGCTACTTTTTGTCAAAAAAATTATGGTGTAACCTTTCCTATGATGAGTAAAATTTCAGTTAAAGGAAAAGACCAACATCCTATCTATACTTTTTTGACAACTAAAAAATACAATGGTTTGGAGGATAATTCCGTATCATGGAACTTTCAAAAATACTTGATTAATAAGGATGGTCGCTTAGAAAAAGTGGTTAGCCCTAGCACAAAACCAGACGCAGAAGAAATCATTGAATGGATTGAAAAACAATAATCACATGCAAGAATTCGATGTACACCCGCCAAAGCCTGAATTAATAGAGGAGCCTGAAACAAAAACAAACTGGGGCGCTACGGTATTTTCTATCGTCTTATTTGTCTTAGTGTTTGTGTTCTTGTTTTCTGGGGAAATTAATTTCATTTTAGCCTTGGTAGTGGTCATTCTTATCCACGAAATGGGACATTTTGCTATGATGAAGCTTTTTAAGTACAAAAATGTACGTATGCTCTTCATTCCACTTATGGGAGCTTTTGTTCATGGCAAAAAGGAGCAATACTCTCAAAAAGAAAGTCTGTGGGTTATTAGCATGGGACCCTTTCCGGGGATTTTCATTGGAGTTGCTTTTATGTTGAGTTCACAATACTTCAATTCGCAAGAATTATTTCTATTAGGTTTACTTTTCTTCAATCTCAACATCATTAACTTGGTACCTTTAGATCCTTTGGATGGTGGACAATTGTTTAAATTACTAATCAACAGAAGCTATGAATTAGCTTTGTTGATTTTTTCATTTATTTCATCGCTCTTAATCATCGGAGTAGGATTCTTCCTATCAAGTTATTTGGTCATGCTCTTTGGTTTCTTTATGGGTTTTCGTGTTCGATCCTTGCAAAAAAACTATTACCTCCATAAAGAATTGAAAAACGAAAACATTTCTTACACAACGACTTACAAAGAACTTTCAAATAAAGATTTTTGGAGAATCAAGCAAATATTAGTAGAACACACTCCAACTTTAGCGAAATACATTGAAATTGCAGAACAAGAAGAAGTGGACTCCTTACTCGCATCTCAAGTGAATGCTGTGCTGATAACACCAGTAAAAAAAGATGCTTCTTTGTTGCTAAAAGTTTTTATTGTGACATTGTGGATCGCATCATTGCTTAGTCCATTTGCATTGTATTTTTTACTCGATTTAAACTGGGTTCAATATGCTGTTTCAAATTGGTGAAAAAGTTGGCTTTTTAAATGAAAAAGGAGGTGGTATTATTGTCAAAATAGTAGGCCAATCTATTTATGTGGAAGACGAATCAGGGTTTGATCGTCCGTTTAAAGCCAATGAATTGGTTAAAATTCACAGCACACAATTTGACGTTCCCGAAAGCATAGAAAAATTAGCAGAAGCTTCTGGAAAAAAACTATCCATTGCACCAGAAAAATCATCACACATTCGAATATTCAAAGACTATTGGGAAATTGATTTGCACTTAGAAGATTTAATTGAGCATTTTGGTAACAAAATTAGCATCAACAAAGATGAATCACTCTACAAGCAAATGAGTGTTTTTAAAGATTTTTATCAAAAAGCACGCACCAAAAAAGTAAAAAAATTGATTATTATTCATGGCTATGGAAAAGGTATTCTTCGCGATGAATTACATGTTTTTCTAAAAGGACAAGATGGAGTTGAATTCTTTGACGCTCCCTACGTTGAGTATGGTCACGGCGCCACCCAAGTTGAAATAAAATACAATTATTAACAACACTCACCTTATCTCTCCATGCAAGTATTCTGCAGTTAAATAGCTAATTCAACAGCTGTAAATTGCATAGAACAAACAGACTCTTTCAATTGGTTCAATTCCTTTTTTATTCCTGTCATCTTTTCTTTAAAATAACTTGTTGTTTCAAAAAACGATTGGTAATAAGCGATACCATCCAAGATGTTATGTTTGAATGTTTCCCATTTTTTTAATTGACCATCCGTCACAACTTCAGAAAAATCACGCACCTCTTCTTTCAAATAGTCGATGTACATACGCAATTCTTTTAAGAAAAAATTAGGTCGATTGGCATCTAAAGGAACATTTGAATACCCATAAATGTGTTGCACCATTTGTTTCAATGAAACCACCTTACTAAAATAAGCTAAATTAGGTCCAGGACATACAACAACACCTTGTTTTTCACCTTTTACAGGTAAATCATGGTCCATCAATGCTGAATTAGACAATCCAACACAAAGACAAGATTTACGAATGATTTTGCTTTTTTCTACTTCATATTGAGCGGTTGGTAAATTAGCTAATTCCAATTCTGCTAACTTAACATCTTGATAAACTTTAGATGCAGTACAAGTGCCTTTCGGAGTTAATTCTTTACTCAATGCTAAGTACTTTTTAGGACAAGAACTTCCATATCTTCCTTGTTCATTGCGCTTTAAATTGATGCTAGCATTAGATGTTCCCTTCACTGCATTAAATCGGATACCTAAGGGTGAAATGTGACTCAAATAATAATCATCTTCCTTTGCATTCACTAACAAACCCCTTGTTTCTTCGTCCAATGAAGTAGCTTCAGGAACTAATAAGAAAGGAGACCCCCACCCTACTGAGTCCATTTCGTAATGGTTTAATAAAAGGCGTTGCTCTTCGGCATCACCCACACCACCTTGAACAGTAATAATCAAATCATGCATTTGCTCTGGCACTACTTTGTTTTTTTGCTCCAAAGCTTTTACTAACAACTCATGGCATGTTTGTGCCAAATTGGCTTTATTCGTTTTAAATTCCTCAAGAATAGGTCCCAATAAAATTCCATTCGTTGCAAAAGCATGACCACCACAGTTGAGCCCCGATTCAATGCGGTACTCAGAAACCCAAATTCCTTTTTTAGCCAAGAAACTACCTTGCACCAATGCTGAACGGTAATCACTAACTTTTAAAACTACTTTTTTCTTAATAACTCCTTCTTTCGTAGGAAAAAAATCTTCAAATGTTTCTAAATAACTATACAATTTCGGATTCATTCCAGCTGAAAAAATAATGGAAGAGCTGACAGAACTATTTGCATATCCTCTTAAAGAAGCATGAGCATCATTATAAATCGTAGGCAACTGTTCATCTTTGATAAAGTTTTCTTTGTCCAACTTGGTCATGATGTTTACATCAATATTTCCAGGCTTAAAATACGTATTAAGAATGGATTTTATTCCTTTAGCTGTCCAGCTTTTTTCCTTGATAAAATCAGCTAATTTGTTTTTCAACTCAGAATTTTGCGGAAGCATTGTCAAGAAATCATTTAACGTTTTCGAGTTAGTTGACAATTCCTCTTTAAAAAATTCAACTTTTTTGCTTACAATTTCGTGCATTGTATTTAAGTAAGCTGTAATTCTTTTTGCACGATAATCTTCTATTTTGTTTGAAATTTGTTCGTAGTACAGGTTAAATTTTTCACTGTAATACTTATTCATTTTTTCTATCAAATCATCATCAACCAACGAAACTACTGAAGAAATTCCATATTGGGAAACACGAATTGGGCTGTCGATTGTAAAAGCAATTCCCATAACAGGAATGTGAAAGGTATGTATATTTGAAATTGCGCTCATAAGGCATCTAAAATTTGATCAGATAAGTCCGACGTTGATTTGGCAAAGATAGACATAAAACATTACCAAAAAAATAAAAGTATTTATTTATTCTTATTTGTCATTTTTTCACCTTGTCAACTACAGTTTTTTAATATTAACAAAGTAAAAACAAGCGCTTTCTTATCAAGATTTTTTTGCTACATTTGCAGTTTATAAGTATTTTAATAACGATCAAAGAATAAACATGGCTTTAAAATGTGGTATTGTAGGTTTACCAAACGTGGGTAAATCAACTCTTTTCAACTGTTTGTCGAATGCTAAAGCACAAGCTGCGAACTTTCCTTTCTGTACAATTGAACCGAATGTTGGTACAATTTCTGTTCCTGACACTCGTTTAGAAAAGTTGGAAGAAATAGTAAAACCAGAGCGTGTAGTTCCTACAACCATGGAAATTGTGGACATTGCAGGTTTGGTGAAAGGTGCATCAAGAGGAGAAGGTTTAGGAAACCAATTCTTGGCAAACATTCGTGAAACAGATGCCATTATTCATGTTTTACGTTGCTTTGATGACGGAAATGTAATCCACGTTGACGGCTCAGTAGATCCAGTAAGAGACAAAGAAATCATCGACATTGAGTTACAGTTAAAGGATTTAGAAACGATTGAAAAAAGAATCACTTCATTAGCTCGTATCATTAAATCTGGTGATAAAGATGCGTTAAAAGAAAATGCTTTAGCAACTCAAATTAAAGAAGGTTTAGAGCAAGGAAAATCAGTTCGTGAACTTGGCTTTGATGAAGAAGAAATGGAAATCGTGAAAAAATTCCAACTAATCACTTCTAAACCGGTGTTGTATCTGTGCAATGTGGATGAAGCGTCAGTGAAAAACGGCAACAAATACGTTGATGCTGTGAAAGAAGCAGTGAAAAACGAGCAAGCTGAAGTATTAATTCTTGGTGCGCAAATTGAGTCTGACATCAACGAATTAGAAACATACGAAGAACGTAAAATGTTCTTGGATGAATTGGGATTGGATGAGCCAGGTGTGAACAGATTGATTCGCTCAGCTTATGCTTTATTGAACCTTCAAACATATTTTACAGCAGGTGTTAAAGAAGTAAGAGCTTGGACTTTCCACAAAGGATATACAGCGCCACAAGCTGCTGGTGTGATTCACTCAGACTTTGAAAAAGGATTCATCCGTGCTGAAGTAATGAAATACGAAGATTTTACACACTATGGTTCAGAAGCTGCTGTGAAAGAAGCTGGTAAATTTAAGGTAGAAGGAAAAGAATACATCGTTCAAGATGGTGATATTATGCACTTTAGATTTAACGTGTAATATCTCGTCTGCAACCATAAGCACTTAAACAAAAAAACATGGAAATTTTAGCGAACAACCCTCAATTAAAATCATGGATAGAAGTCCCAGAAAACAGTGACTTCCCTATTCAGAATATACCTTTTGGCGTATTTAAAACAGCTTCATTGGCACCTCGAGTAGGTTCAAGAATTGGAAATTCAATCATCGACTTGAAGACGTTGTACGTGCTAGGTTATTTAGAAAACTTACCTTTCACATTGGAAGATTTTGACACTGATAGCCTGAATTTGCTAATGAAAAAAGGAAAAATTGCAACACGTAATTTACGCAATCGTTTGTCAAAATTATTTTCAACAGATTATACTGATTTAAGCCAAAATGAACACCATGTAGCTCAAATTGTAGTACCTGTTGAAAGTGTTGAAATGCTTTTGCCTGTACAAGTAGGAGATTACACCGATTTCTATTCTTCTCGTGAGCACGCTACCAACGTTGGAACGATGTTCCGTGATCCAAATAATGCCTTATTACCTAACTGGTTATGGATTCCTGTTGGCTACCATGGGAGAGCAAGTTCTATCATCATTTCTGGAGAACCAATCTACCGTCCAAAAGGGCAAATCAAGCCATCACCAGAAGAAAACCCAATTTATGCTCCATGTAGAAATTTGGATTTTGAATTGGAAACAGCTTTTATCACCTATGATGGAAAACCACTTGGCGATTCCATTTCAACTTCTGAAGCTGAAGATTACATTTTTGGAATGGCTTTATTTAACGACTGGTCTGCAAGGGACATTCAAACATGGGAATACGTTCCATTAGGTCCTTTCTTAGCTAAAAACTTTGCTTCTTCCCTATCTCCTTGGATTGTTACCCTAGACGCTTTGCAACCTTACAAAGTAGATGGTCCAAAACAAGATCCTAAAGTATTGAGTTATTTAGAGTTTGAAGGGCAAAAATCGTATGATATCAACTTAGAAGTTTACATTCAGCCTGAAAACAGTGAAGAAACATTGATTTGTCAGTCTAATTTTAAATACATGTATTGGAACATGGCGCAACAATTAGCGCACCACACAGTCAATGGTTGTAACGTTCGATGTGGCGACTTAATGGGATCAGGTACGATTTCTGGTCCAACGCCAGACTCATACGGTTCCATGTTAGAATTAGCTTGGAAAGGAACAAAGCCTTTAAAAATGAAAGATGGTTCAGAACGCAAATTTATTTTAGACAATGACACGGTAATCATGCGTGGTTTTTCTGAAAAAAATGGTATTCGTATCGGTTTCGGAGAAGTTAGCACCAAAGTATTACCCGCAAAATAATCACTTAAAAAATAAAATGGTCGAGAAAAAAATCTCGACCATTTTTTATTGAACAACCTTTGAAGAATAAACATTTTTCATATATTTGTATAGTTGATACTTTTAACATTTAAAAACTATTTATGGCAGAGATTAATCCAGATTTTCCCCATATTGATTTAGAGCAAGAACGCAAAGAAATTTTACGTGCGTTTAAAGGCTTAATGCGTCACGTGAAAAACCGCTCGAAAGAAGATACTGCGATGATTCGAAAGGCTTTCGACGTTGCTGTTGAGGCGCATAAAGACATGCGTAGAAAATCAGGAGAACCTTATATCTACCATCCGATTGCAGTAGCACGCATTTGTGTGGAAGAAATGGGACTTGGTCCAACTGCCATTATTTGTGCTTTGTTGCATGATACCGTTGAAGATACGCACATCACATTGCAAGATATTGAAGATCTTTTTGGTCCAAAAGTTCGTTTAATCATTGATGGTTTAACAAAAATCCCTGAAGTTTTTGACGAAAACGCATCCATTCAAGCAGAAAACTTCCGTAAAATGATTTTGACCATTTCGGATGACTTGCGTGTTGTTTTAATCAAATTGGCCGATCGTTTGCATAACATGCGTACCCTAGGGAGTATGCGTGAAGATAAGCAACTTAAAATCGCTTCAGAAACTAAATTTTTATATGCTCCATTAGCACACCGTTTGGGTCTCTATTCTATTAAAATGGAATTAGAAGATTTGGCATTCAAATACACAGAAAAAGAAACATATCAAAAAATAGAAACGGCTCTAAAATCAACACAAGACGTTAGAAATCGTTTTATTCGTCGTTTTATGCATCCAATTAAGGAGGCAATGGCGCACGAAGGTTTTGTATTTGACATCAAAGCAAGAACCAAGTCTATTTTTTCTATTTGGAAAAAAATGAGCTCGAAAGGAATTCCTTTTGAAGAAGTATATGATGTGTTTGCTGTGCGAGTTATTTTAGATTCCCCTGCAGAGCTTGAAAAAGCAGATTGTTGGAGGGTATATTCTATTGTTACTGATTTTTATCAACCAAGTCCTGACCGATTAAGAGACTGGATTTCAACACCTCGTGCTAATGGATATGAATCATTGCACACCACTGTAATGTCGCCTCAGGGAAAATGGGTGGAAGTGCAAATCCGTACAAAAAGAATGGATGAAATTGCTGAAAAAGGATTAGCTGCGCATTACAAATACAAAGAATCTAAAAATGAAGATTCTAAATTTGACAGATGGATTGCTGAAATTCGTTCATTATTAGAAAATCCAGACTTAAGCGCGATGGACTTTGTCAATGAGTTCAAATTAAACTTATTCAATGATGAAATTTATGTCTTTACCCCTAAAGGAGATTTACGCGTGCTTCCAACAGGATCCACCATTTTAGATTTTGCGTACGACATTCACTCTCGTATCGGCGATACGTGTATTGGGGCAAAAGTAAACAACAAATTAATGCCGCTTTCTTACCAATTGCAAAGTGGTGACCAGTTGGAAATCATTACTTCGTCCAAACAAAAACCTAACGAAGAATGGTTGAGAATGGTCGTTTCTGCAAAAGCTAAACAACGAATTCGTCAATCGTTAAACGAAGAACGTAAGCAAATAGCAGATGATGGAAAAGAAATTTTAACAAGAAAATTCAAACACTTAAATATTAAGTTTAACTCTGAAAACATTACATTTTTAGAAAAAGCTTGGCATTTACCTGGAGCAACTGAAATGTATTTTAGAATTGCAAAAGGTAAAATTGACTTAAGCAAACTTAGAGATTTTGATGTGGAAAACGGAATGTTAATGTACAAAAAGCGTGAAAATGAACCAAAACGAGAACGCAAAAAGGAAAACATTCAGGCTTCTATCAATAAAAAATCAGACGTAATAATTATTGGGGAAGATTTCAAAAACATCGAATATAAATTAGCTCAATGTTGTTCACCCATTCCAGGGGATAAAGTTTTTGGTTTTATTACTATCAATGATGGGGTTAAAATTCACCGAACCAACTGTCCAAATGCCGAACATTTGATGTCAAAACTTGCCTATCGTTGCATCACTGCAAGATGGAAAAATGATCATCTCGTAGAGCGAGAAGTAACTGTGGAGATATTTGGTTTTGACCGCATGGGAATTGTCAACCACTTGACAGAAATTATTTCTAACCAACACAATGTCAACATGAAGTCAATTTCTTTCGAAACAGAAGGAGGACTTTTCGAGGGACGTGTAAAAGTGATGGTTTATGATGCTGAACACTTGGATCAATTAATGCGTAAATTTGAGCAATTAGAAGGTGTTCAACGTGTTGTCAGATGGGATGATAAAAATAGAGAACCACAAGAAGTTGGTGATAACGAGTAAGTCCTAACTCGATAATTGTTAATTGTTAATTATAAACTTCACTTGTTTAAGTACGAATTCTTCTTTTCCATTTTTGGTAAGTACTTCTAGCAAACCGAAAGGTGTTGTACCAACAATAACTCCGGTTTCTTCTTGGTTGTCACGAATGAATTGAACCTCTTTATTCAAGCCCCAAAGTTGCTCTAAGTAATTATTTTTCAACTCATCATACTGCTGATCTTTGACAAACGAATACCAGTGGTTTAATTCTTCTATTAACATCAAGTTTAACTCTGAAATAGGTGTAAATTTTCCTGTTTCAATCTTTACACTTGTGGCATTGGCAGCTTCAAAATCTGTTTGATTTACATTGACTCCAATTCCAATGATGGCATGTTTAATGAACCTACCACTTAAAGCATTTTCAATGAGAATTCCAGCTAATTTTCCTGACTTTGTCAAAATGTCATTCGGCCATTTGATTTGATTTTCTACTCCAAGTTTAGACAACACACGATTTAAAGAAACTGCACACCAATGATTTATAGCAACTTGATGCTCAATTTCCAAATTTTCAAACACAACATACATCGAAAACAATAGGTTCATACCAGGTTCAACATGCCAGACTGTACCTCTTTGTCCACGACCATTTGTCTGTTCATCTGCCAAAATTACCGTTCCACTATCAATTTTATCACTTTTTACTAAATTGGCAACATAATTGTTAGTAGAATCAACAGTGTCTAGTTGAATAATTTTATGTCCTATTTTGTGCATATTGTAATTTATCTAGACGAATATAGCTATTATATTTAAAATAGCATTAAATTTGTAGGGACTAAAAAAATTGATGCAGACAGAAAAGAAAATAAGCTCTCAAAAATTGTGTGATACAATCGTTGAGGGAATGCAAGAAAACAAAGCCAAAGACATTACAATTTTGGACTTAAGAACAATTCCCGGTGCAGTAACAGATTTCTTTGTTATTTGCCATGGTGAATCGAGTACACAGATAGATGGTATTGCAACCTCTGTGCAGCGATACGTAAGAAAAGAAATTCAAGAAAGACCTTGGCACGTAGAAGGCAAAGGCAATGTTGAATGGGTATTAATGGACTACGTCAACGTTGTTGTACACATATTTAGCCGTGAATTACGTGAATTTTATGATTTAGAAGATTTATGGGCTGACGCTAAAATTAAGCGTGTAGCTGATATTTATTAATCGGATTAACATGACACAAAACAAAAACTCCAAAGGTGGAAATAAAAAAAGCCCTTTTTCAATTTATTGGGTTTATGCCATTTTAGGTATTGCAATTTTTGCCTACCAATTTTACTACAGCCAAAGCAGCCGTATTCCTTTAAAAACTATTTCCCAGTTTGAAACACTTGGAAAGGAAGGATATGTTGATGATGTTGCCATTATTATTAATAAAACAAGAGCAGACATTCGCTTGAATGAAGAAGGAATTAAATACCTAAAAAATACAGATGATAAGAATTTTCAATCTGTAAAAAAAGCATTAAAACTTCAAGCAAAAAACAATCGCTCGAATTCAACTTATATTTTTGAGTTGAAATACACTGATAACGGAAACTTTGAAAATAAAGTTGAAGAAATCAATAAGTACTTAAAAGAGAATGATAAAAAAGAAATTCCTTATGTTTCTGATATGGAATATGACTATTTGATGAACATCATTAGTTTCTTATTGCCTATCGTTCTTATTTTCGGGTTATGGATGTTTATCATGCGCAGAATGTCTGGTGGCGGTGGTGGTGGTCCTGGTGGACAAATCTTCAACATCGGAAAATCTAGAGCACAAGTGTATGACAATGGAAAAACAACAAATGTTACTTTCAAAGACGTTGCAGGTTTACAAGGCGCGAAAGAAGAAGTAGTAGAAATTGTAGAGTTTTTAAAGAATCCTAAGAGATACACTGATTTAGGAGCAAAAATTCCTAAAGGAGCCTTGTTAGTTGGCCCTCCGGGAACTGGTAAAACATTGTTAGCAAAAGCTGTTGCAGGTGAAGCAAAAGTTCCTTTCTTCTCGTTATCTGGTTCAGATTTTGTAGAGATGTTTGTGGGAGTTGGAGCTTCTCGTGTCCGTGATTTATTTAAGCAAGCAAAAGAAAAATCTCCTGCAATTATTTTCATTGATGAGATTGATGCCATTGGACGTGCCCGTGGTAAAAACGGAGGATTTAGTTCAAACGATGAACGAGAAAACACACTCAATCAATTATTGACAGAAATGGATGGTTTTGGAACCAACTCCGGTGTTATCATCTTAGCTGCAACAAACCGCGCTGACATTCTCGATAAAGCATTGGTACGCGCAGGACGTTTTGACCGTCAAATTTATGTGGACATGCCTGACATCAACGAGCGAAAAGAAATTTTCCAAGTGCATTTAAAACCGTTGAAATTGGCAAACGATATTGATATTGATTTCTTGTCGAAACAAACACCTGGTTTCTCTGGTGCTGATATTGCTAATTTGTGTAACGAAGCTGCATTAATTGCTGCAAGAAAAGACAAAAAAGAAGTTGAAAAACAAGATTTCTTAGATGCAGTAGATAGAATTATTGGTGGTTTAGAAAAGAAAACAAAAATAATTACAAAAGAAGAAAAACGCGCTATAGCCTTCCATGAAGCTGGTCACGCAACAATCTCTTGGTTGTTAGAACATGCCCACCCATTAGTGAAAGTTACCATTGTACCTCGAGGACAATCATTAGGTGCTGCTTGGTATTTGCCTGAAGAAAGAAGCATTACAACAACCGAACAATTGCTAGACGATATGTGCTCTGCTTTAGGAGGTAGAGCTGCTGAGCAAATCACATTTGGAAAAATTTCAACTGGTGCTTTAAGCGACTTGGAAAAAGTTACAAAACAAGCTTATGCAATGGTTTCTGTTTATGGTTTGAATGATAAAATTGGTAACATTTCCTTCTATGATTCTCAAGGTAGAGAAAGTTTCCAAAAACCTTACTCAGAAGATACAGCACGTATTATCGACGAAGAAGTGAGCAAAATAATTGAATCACAATACCAGCGTGCTATTCAATTGTTGACAGAACACAAAGAACAATTAGGCCAATTGGCTGAAAAATTGTTGACAGAAGAAGTTATTTTTAAAGAAGATCTTGAACAAATCTTTGGCAAACGTCCTTGGGATAAAGAACACATTCAAGAGGACTTACAACATGTAACTATTGCTGAAGAAGTGGTTGAAGAAAAACAAGCAGAAGTAAGCAATGATTCTTCAAATGACACTCCTACTGATAGCAAAGTAGAGCAAAATGAACAAAACTTACAAGCAGACGAAACGAGTGAAGAAGTAGTCGCTGATTAATCAACTACATGAAAGAAGGTGTTTTGACGCAAGTTAAAGCACCTTCTTGTGTTATACTAAACAAAGATGAACATTTACAACGAATTAGATTCAATCCATTCCATACCTAATTTAGTGTTAACAATAGGTACATTTGATGGTGTTCATCTGGGTCATCAAAAAATTATTTCATACTTAAACGAGGAAGCTAAAAAAGTAAATGGACAATCAGCATTGTTTACATTTTATCCGCATCCTAAAATGGTTTTAAACCCTGATAATCATGGAATAAAACTCATTCAAACACAGGAAGAAAAGCTAAAAAAACTCGAACGAATGGGATTGCAAAACATCATTGTTCATCCTTTTACAAGAGAGTTTTCTCAATTAACAGCTCTTGAATTTGTTCGAGACATACTGGTAAAAAAACTAAATGTCAAGCACCTTGTTATTGGCTACGATCATCAGTTCGGTAAAAACAGAGAGGGAGGAATTGATTTTTTAAATGAAGTGGCTCCAACTTTTGGTTTCCAAGTTACGGAAATCACAGCGAAAGAAATTGATGAAGTAAATGTGAGTTCAACAAAAATCAGAAACGCCATTCTTACTGGAGACATAGAAACAGCCAATGCATTTTTAGGTGAACCTTTTTCAATTACTGGTGAAGTTGTAAAAGGCAAGCAGCTCGGAAGAACATTTGGTTTTCCTACAGCCAATGTAGATTTAAAAAGTTCGATCAAGTTATTGCCACCAGATGGGGTTTACATAGTAGAGGTCGTTCTTGCCAATCAAGAGAAAAAGCAAGGACTTTTAAGCATTGGAACCAATCCTACGATTTCTGAAAACAACGAACGAACAACAGAAGTTTACATCATGGATTTCAATAATGATATTTATGGCACGATTTTAGAGGTAAAATTCATACATTTTATCCGTCCGTCATTAAAGTTCAACTCTATTGACGAACTGATACAACACATGAAAGAAGATGAAATATACGCTCGTAATTATCTTAGCACTGCTCTTTAACTGGTCTTTTGGGCAACCTAAAACCATTCGCACTTATCAATGGCACGAACTCGATAAAGCACCTATTGATTCCGTTTTATCCATTCAAATAAAAGGAAAAAAACTGACAAAAATTCCCAACGAAATTTTTCGCTTTAAGAACCTTCAATACCTTGATTTATCAAACAACAAATTAACCGATGTTGCTGGTTTAACTGCTTTTTCACAATTAAAAAAAATAGATGTAAGTAGAAACAAGCTTGAATACTTCCCGCTTGATTTTTGTCAACTAACAGAATTAGACAGCATTATTATCAATAGAAACACGAGCATTGAAACAATTCCTTCTTGCATGCAATACTGTAAAAAATTAAGCTATTTAGACCTATGGTACACAGCGATTGATGTCTTACCTGCTGAATTAGCAACCATACCGAATTTAAAGAAAATTGATTTAACAGGTGTACAAATCAATCGTGCAAAACAAGATAAATTAAGAGAAACATTCAAAAACATTCAATTAATCCTAAGTCCACCTTGTAATTGTGTCAATTAATTTTGTTAACTTTATACAAAATATTCGAATTATTTAATAATTAGCGTAGAATTGCATTATGAAAAATAATAAAGTAAATAGCCTTGTCTTTTTACTTACTTTGTGGGTAAGTTTGGCAACAGTTTGGGCACAATCGACAGATGTTGTAAAAGACTCAACTCGATTAATTCAATTATCGGGCGTTGTCGTTTCTGATGCTGATTTGAATGCATTACCATATACTACCATCTATGACAAAACAGCTGGAAGAGGTGTTATGGCTGATTACTATGGGTATTTTTCATTGGTTACACATCCAAATGATACACTTTATTTTTCATTTTATGGACACAAAACATCTAGCTTTATTGTTCCTGACACCTTGACAGACAATCGCTATTCGATTATTCATATGATGCAAAAAGACACCATTAATTTGCCAGAAATAACCGTTTATCCTTGGCCTTCTAAGGAAGATTTCGCACGTGCTTTCATTGAAATGAACCCTACAGATGATGCTATTAAGCGCGCTCAAAGAGAATTGTCAGGTGAAAGTTTGGCTTTTGCAGCAGCACGTGTTCAAGCTGACGCATCATTGGCTAACAAATACGTTCAAAATCAACGATATACTCAAATTTACACGAAAGGACAAACGCCTGCAAACAACATTCTTAACCCTTATGCTTGGTCTAAGTTGGTGAAAGATTGGAAAGAAGGTAAATTAAAACGTCAATAAAATGACCCGAAAACAAGCATGGATTGAGGCTACACGTCCTCGAACACTCCCTTTAAGTTTAGCTGGTATTTTATTTGGTTCCGCTATTGCTTTTCAGCAAGAAGCATCCAATTGGACAATATTTAGCTTTGCTATTTTGACAACTTTGTTGTTTCAAATTCTTTCCAACTTAGCAAACGATTATGGTGATGGAGTAAAAGGAACAGACAACGAAGATCGCGTCGGGCCAACAAGAGCTGTACAATCTGGTGTTATTTCACAAAAAGAAATGAAAACGGCTATGATTATTACTGCACTTTTAAGCTTTGTTTCTGCCGCTTTGCTCATTTATTTCAGTGCTCAAAACATGCCTACAAGCGTCATTTGGACTTATTTTACCTTGGCTATCTTGAGCATTTTGGCTGCTATTTCTTATACAGTGGGTAAAAAAGCTTATGGCTACCATGGTTTGGGAGATTTAATGGTGCTTATTTTCTTCGGATTAGTGAGCGTACTTGGAGTGTATAGTCTTTATACAAAAACTTTTGACTGGTCTAACATCCTACCCGCTTTGGCCATCGGTTTTTTAAGTACAGCTGTACTTAACCTTAACAACATGCGCGACTATGCCTCCGACAAAAAAGCTGGTAAAAATACATTGGTCGTAAAAATGGGATTAGAATATGCAAAACTTTACCATGTTTTGCTTATAATTAGTGCTATCGTACTTCTCATTATCTATTTTTTATCCTTTAACAAAGCAATTTATTTTATTGCTGTACTTCCTGCAATCTCCTTACTAGCACACTTAATGAAAATTGCAAAAGCTAGAACAACAACTGAGTTTGATCCTGAACTGAAAAAGGTCGCACTCTCAACATTTGCAATTGCTGTCCTTTATTTTATCGTTATTTGGTTGTAGTTCATGAAAGCCTCATTTCGTTATGCTCCGCTAGAATTCAAACGTCCTGCAGGGACAAGTCGAGGTGTTTTGCTCATAAAAAATTCATGGATAATTACCATCGAACAAAATGGGCTAAAAGGAATTGGAGAATGTAGTGTCATTCCTAATTTAACACCTGATTACATCGATAACGAACAGTACGAAAATGAATTAAGTAAAATCATTGAATTAATCAACAACGGACACTTAACGTTTAACAATTGTCAGCAATTTTTACACGATAAACCTTCTTTACTTTTTGGTGTTGAATGTGCATTTTTAGACTTAAAAAATGGTGGGAAACAAATCTATTTCAATAATAATTTTAGCAGAGGAAATAAGCAAATCCCTATAAATGGATTGATTTGGATGGGCGACAAAAGTTTCATGAAAGAACAAATCGAAGAGAAATTGGCACAAGGTTTTACAACCATAAAAATGAAAATTGGTGCTATTGATTTTGAAACAGAGTACCAGCTTTTACAACACATTCGAGACCAATTTGACGCATCAACGATCACACTTCGAGTAGATGCAAATGGAGCATTTTCTTCAAAGAAAGCAAAAGAAATTCTTGAACGTTTGGCCTTATTGGACATTCATTCTATCGAACAGCCAATTAAAGCAGGAAATTGGAATGAAATGCGTGAATTGTGTCAAACTACACCTACTCCAATTGCATTAGACGAAGAACTTATTGGTATCTATACAAAAGAAAAAAAGGAACAATTATTAAAACACATACAGCCACAATACATCATTTTAAAACCAAGCTTGCATGGTGGCATTCATGGCACACAAGAATGGATAGCATTGGCTGAATCAATGAACATAAAATGGTGGATGACAAGCGCTTTGGAATCAAACATTGGATTAAAAGCCATTTGTGAATTGACCGCTGAATATGATAATCCCTCACCTCAAGGCTTAGGGACTGGAAGTTTATACGTGAAAAATCATGATTCAAATTTAACAGTTGAAAAAGGCATGATTTACTGGAAAATATGATGTTTATTTTTTTAACTTCATTAGTAGTTTAAACCACCAAGGAGAATTATCCCATTTTTTGGCGTAATAAACAGTGTCAAATGCGCCGAAACCACAATTAAACTGACGAACAGAATCAATAGCTGACCCTTCAAAACTAAAAACTTTGTTTTTTTCTAAAGAGGTTTGAATAACATAGTGCATCAAACCATGCATTGCGCCATTTTTCTTCCCAAATTCATCAACACCACCTTTTATGTAAAGAACTTCATTGTTCCATTCAATTACAACTAAAGAAGCATGAATCGTTCCATTTTTTTCAGCTGTCCAACAATTAATAGGAGAAGTAGTGTAATTCAATAGCAGCCTTTTAAAACGCTCAAAATCTACTTCACGTAAATCTTTCACTTTATTGCGCAATTCTTGTACAATTAATTCTATCCCTACTGTCAACTCTTCATTTTGAATAAAGAAGCCTACATTTACGAACTTTTTTAAAGCTCTTTTAGTTTGAGAACCAATTACAAAATGTTCTTTTTGATCAATTAGCTGATATACGCGTTCAGAGCTACCTTCAAAAAGAGGAATATCTGTATGAAAACTTGCTCGTTTAAATTGTTTTTTAATTATTTTTTCCATCTCTAAAAACGCAGTAGGCCTCTCTCCCATCCATGATAAAGAGCGAATAAAATTAGGAGTAAACAATCCTTTAACGCCCAAACGAACGGTGTAAGGCAAAGCAATGGCTCCTTTGTAATCATCGTAAACCAATGCACACCACTGCTCAGAAAGAGTGTCTAAATAATAAAGTTGATGATAAACAGACGCAGAAGAAGCAAGTACCAAACGATTCCATTTTTCTTCGTTTAAGTCGGCGCGTTCTATAAGTTGAAATTGGTGTTTCATGTCTGTTTATTTTCTTAACTTTGGTATAAAATTACCGTTATTTTTGAAACATGGAGATTGAATGCAAATTTTTAGTTAACGAATCATTGTGGAAGTCTGTAAAACCAGCTACAGGAAAAGAAATAAAACAAGGATATTTCACTTCCAATGAACAATTTAGCGTGCGAGTTAGAACCAAAGGTTCCAAAGGTTTTTTAACAATAAAAGGTGCCCGAGAAGGAATTGCTCGGGATGAATTCGAATACGAAATACCTTATGAAGATGCACTTTTCATGCTCAATACTTACTGCCAACCTTATTTAGAAAAAACGCGTTACGAAGTTAATTTTCAAGGAATGACCTGGGAAATAGATGAGTTTCACGGTAAATTAGAAGGATTAATTTTAGCAGAAATTGAATTGGAAACAATCCATCAATCATTTGAAAAACCAGACTGGGTAACTGAAGATGTTAGTACTAACTCTACTTACTTCAATTCGGAAATCATCAAACGTTTACATCATTAAAATGTCTGTAATTAGAATTTGACAAACGTTCAAACACTCTTAAATCAAAAACAGGCACCATGGATAGAATGTGGTCAAAAATATCCGATTGAATACCTTCATATTCGATGGAAACTTTTGACTTCGTGAAACAATAAACTTCAATCGGTACACCTGTATCAGTTGGCTCTAATTGACGTACCATTATTGTCATTTCTTGATTAATACCTTGATGGTGTTTTAAATAGTACTCAATGTATTTTCTGAATATACCGATATTGGTCAAACGTCTTCCACTAATTGCATTCTCACCAATAAAGCCATGTTCTTCATTGTATTTTTTAATTTCTTCTTGACGTTGAACTATAAAATCCTTTAAAACATGTACGTTTTTAATTCTATTGAGCAATTGATCATCCGCAAATTTAATCGTATCGATATTGATTCGAACAGAGCGTTTAATCCTTCTTCCATCCGATTCTTCCATTCCTCTCCAGTTTCTAAATGAATCTGAAACCATTGCATACGTTGGAATAGTAGTAATCGTTTTATCAAAGTTTCGCACCTTCACTGTTGTCAGGTTAATTTCTTCCACCGTACCATCAGCGCCATATTTGTCCATTGTAATCCAATCGCCAATACGAACCATGTCATTAGCTCCAAGCTGTAAACTTCCAACAAACCCTAAGATTGTATCTTTGAAAATCAACAACACAATGGCTGAAGCCGCTCCTAAAGAAGTGAAAATAGTCGAAGGACGAATGCCAGTTAGCATACCAATCATAGAAACGCCAAAGATGATAATGACTACAATTTTCCCAACTTGAATATAAGATTGAAGCGGTTTGTCTTTAAAAGATGGCTTTTCTTCCAACACATCTCTTAATGATGATAAAAAACGATTGACTATCAGAATTAAAGTAACAATGATAATAGAGTCAATTAGCTTGTAAGCGATTTCGTGGAGATAGTGATATTCATAAAATGCAATGGAGAAAAAATACTTCATAAACATCATAGGAATAAGCAAGGCGACCGCTCTAAAAAACTTATTTTTCAACAAATAATCATCCCATTTCGTTGTTGTTCGATCAAAAAACATAAAAGTCACACGCACCAGTAAAAAGCGAGCAATGTGCCATATAACAAAACTTAACAATAAAAATGCGATGAGCATTCCTATAGCCCAAAATGGTGCATGAAAATGATACGTATCAGCGTCAAACACCACACGACCACTGCGAGTTGTATGTTTATACAAACCTCGAATTAATTGAATAATTGTTTCTCTAAAATCCATCGTTTGACAAAGGTATAATAAGTGACTAGATCTTACAAACTTAAAAAAATAAATAATGTTAAACACAAAATATTTCTTGTTTTTTTCTCAACTTTTTGGTGTAAAAACAATCATTTTCATTCATAAAACATTGTATTCGATTTTTTTTCCGTACATTCGCAAAGCAATAAATATAGTATAAATTAAATACATTAATATATGAGTTACGATATTATAGTAATTGGTTCTGGACCAGGTGGGTATGTTACAGCAATTAGAGCTTCTCAATTAGGAATGAAAACTGCTGTAATTGAGCGCGATAATTTAGGTGGTATTTGCTTAAATTGGGGATGTATTCCAACAAAAGCATTGTTGAAAAGTGCCAATGTATTTGAATACTTAACGCACGCTGCTGACTATGGTATTGAAGTTAAAGGTGCTACAGCAAACTTTGGTGCAATGGTTGAAAGAAGCCGTGGTGTTGCAAATGGAATGAGTCAAGGGATTCAATTCTTAATGAAAAAGAATAAAATTGATGTTATCAAAGGAACTGGTAAAATCAAAGCTGGTAAAACAGTTGTTGTAACAGGTGAAGATGGTAAAGAAACTGAATATACAGCAAACAAAGGTGTGATTATCGCTACAGGTGCTCGTTCTCGTCAATTACCAAACTTACCACAAGATGGTGAAAAAATCATTGGTTACAGAGAAGCAATGACCTTAAAATCACAACCTAAGAAAATGGTTGTTGTTGGTTCTGGGGCTATTGGTGTAGAATTCGCCTACTTTTACAATGCTATCGGTACAGACGTTACAATTGTTGAATACTTACCAAACATTGTTCCTATTGAAGATGAAGAAGTATCAAAACAATTAGAAAAATCGTTCAAAAAAGCTGGTATTAAGGTAATGACAGGTTCTTCTGTTGAAAAAGTAGATACATCAGGAAAAGGTTGTGTTGTTCATATTAAAACAGCAAAAGGAGAAGAAACAATTGAAGCTGACGTTGTATTATCTGCTGTTGGTATCGAAGCAAATATTCAAAATATCGGTTTAGAGGAAGTTGGTGTTGCTACAGATAGAGGTCGTATTTTAGTGAACGATTTTTACGAAACAAACATCCCAGGTTTCTTTGCTATTGGAGACGTCATTCCTACTGCTGCGTTGGCACACGTTGCTTCTGCAGAGGGAATCATTTGTGTTGAAAAAATCGCTGGACACAATCCTGAGCCTTTAGACTATGGAAACATTCCAGGATGTACATACGCAACTCCAGAAATTGCTTCTGTTGGTATGACTGAAAAAGCGGCTAAAGAAGCAGGTTATGAAATCAAGGTTGGTAAGTTCCCATTCTCTGCTTCTGGTAAGGCAAGTGCTGCTGGAGCGAAAGATGGTTTCGTTAAATTAATCTTTGACGCTAAGTACGGCGAATTGTTAGGTGGTCACATGATTGGTGCAAACGTTACTGAAATGGTAGCAGAATTAGTTGCTATCAGAAAGTTAGAAACGACAGGACACGAATTGATTAAAACAGTTCATCCTCACCCTACAATGTCTGAGGCTGTTATGGAAGCCGCAGCAGCAGCTTACGGTGAAGTAATTCACTTGTAATCTTGTTATAAATCGAACTCAGGTTATAAGCTTTCGATAAGCACAAGTTAATAAAATTAAAAACCGATGAAGAAAATCTTCATCGGTTTTTTTTTGACTTTTAGAATAGGATGATTAACAGGCATGTTAGTTAAGTTAAGTTAAGTTAAGTTAAGTTAAGTTAAACCAAAACAATCTGATTTGTTTGTGCACCCCCTACGGAGTTGAGAGAACACGCTACTTTCTTACCTCGAACTTCGTTCGAGGTTAATACAAGTTTAACTCACTACGGAGTTATAAAATCATCCAATCAAAACCCTCCATCTACTAGTTATCCTGTCAACTTTCCACACAGTCATAACGTCAACAAGTCAACGAGTCATAAACAAAAAAAAGGCTGTCTCTTTCGAGACAGCCTCATTTGCATTATTGAATGCTTATTAATGCTTGATCACGCGGATCATTCTTTCTGCATCATTTCCGTAGATACGGATCATGTAAACTCCATTTTCAACGTCTGTGATATTTACATCTGTTGTAGTTGAAGTAATTTTAGCAGCTGAACGAACAACACGTCCGTTAACATCTACTACTTCGTAAACATAATCAGCACCAGGGATATTCATGATTTGGAACTTACCTGTGTTAGGGTTTGGAGCAACTGTTACATTTTCTAATAAAGAAACAGCATCTACACCCATGAAGTCACAGTTAGTAATGTTTACAGTTACTTCAGAAGTATCTGCATCACAAACACCATTTGAAACAACATATTTGTAAACTTGTTGACCGATTAAGTTACCTGTTTTAAAGTAAGATCCAGTCATTGCAGTTCCATTTGGAGCGTACCAAGTACCACCAAAATCAACGTTTCCGCTCAATCCACCGTATAAGTCGATCATTTGGTTTTTACAAGCTGAAATCACACCATTAACACCAGCTGAAGAAGGATTGAATACATTGATGATTGCAATCGTTGTATCAACTGTACAAGCTGTTGTTACATAGTAATAGATATTATGTGTTCCATTAGCTAATGTTGACACATTTAATGTATCACCAGAAACTAAGCTTTGGTTACCAGGGAATGACCATTGACCTGTTGTGTAAGGTGAAGTAATCACATCGTTCAATTGAACTGAACCATCTAAACGACACACATCTTGAGTACCATTAATTCCTGGAGTTGGAATACAAATGTCAATACATACGTCATCAACATATAAAATCCATCCATCTAAACCTCCGTTAGGAACGTGGAACGCGATGTAGTAGTTTCCTACATATTGGCTTAAGTTAATTGATTTAGATTCGTAAGCGATATTACTTACGGTAGTATCCGCCATGATAACAGTTGTAAAATCAACTGGTCTAAATCCTGTGTTAGACATAACAACTTCAAAGTTATTAGGCTCAGAAGCAGATCTAACTTTGTAGTGGAATGTCATGATTTCATTACCTGTCAATGTAACACGTGGTAAAACGATATAATCATTGTTACTTCCATTGTTACCATCTGTGTTAATACCTAATGATTGGTTACCAGAGTTTGCTTGACCTGAGTATAACGACCAACGGTCACCGTCAGCATTTACGTCTAACACTTTCCAACAACCTAATGCATCGATATCTTCGAAATCTTCACAGTATCCTTGAGCTAATAATGGAGCACAATCTGTTTCTACAGTTGCTGCAGCCCAATCAGCTACTGGACCACCACAGTTAGAAGAAACATAGATGTCATATTCTGTTTCTGGAGTTAAACCAGCAATTGTATAAGTCATTGCATTAGCTACAGCTGAACCAGCAGCAGTACCTGTACCAGGTGTAAATCCTGGAGCACCCCATTCAACATTCCATGAAGTTTCAGCACCTGTCGCTGTCCATGTAATTGTTGCAAAATCAGAAGAGTAAGAAGTAACAGTCACGTTAGCTGGTCCTGCAGCACCACCGATTACGATATTGTAAACAGCACTTAAATCACCGTTAGCATCTTTTACTTGTACTGTATGAGGTCCTGCAAATAAATCTGTAGGAATAGTAGCTGAATAAGCACCACC
>CAZOKJ010000022.1:0-34974 GCA_964580465.1 uncultured Fluviicola sp.
TTCACAGAATTAAATAAGTAATGAAACACATCATAAAATGGGGGTACCTTTTGGTACTCCTTTTTATTTTAAACGCTTGTACGTTTGAAAACATTCAATTTATTAATGCGGAGCATCTACGCTTAGTGCGCGTGGAAGGAAAAAAACTGCACCTTACCTTTGATGCTATCATTAATAACCCTAACAATTTCACAATCAAAGTAAAACCTTCTAATTTTGACGTGTATGTAAATGGTAAGCAACTTGGAGTGGCGCACTTAGATGAACGTGTAAAAATCATCAAAAAAAGTGAATCGACCATTGCTGTTCCTGTTTCTGTGGAATTGGAAAATGGTGCTTTGCCTCAACTTATTGCTGCCTCTTTTAAAAGTACTGCTGAAATTAGAGTCGTTGGAACTGTCAGAGCTGCCGTTTCTATTGTCAGCAAACGAAAAAAAATTGATGAAAAACGAGAAATTTCACTTCGAGATTTAAAATTACCTTTTTAACCCCATTGTATGCTACCTAAAAAACTTGTTTTAGAAGGAATTTACTCCTATCAAGAACGTCAAGAAATAGATTTTGAACAATTAACTTCCGCTGGATTATTTGGAATTTTTGGGGCAACAGGCTCTGGAAAATCAACTATCTTGGAAGCTATTTCCTATGCTCTTTATGGTGAAAATGAACGTCTAAATTCAAGGGAAGATCGGGCATACAACATGATGAATTTGAAATCAACGACCATGCGTATTGAATTCGAATTTGAAAACTACGAAAACAGAAGGTTTAAAAGTGTTCGAACTGCACAACGAAATAGTAAGAATTTCAGTGACGTAAAAAACAAAGATGTCATCCTTTATGAATGGATTAATAACAATTGGATACCGTTAGAAAGCAGTTCGGTTGAAGAATTAATTGGATTAAGTTACAAAAACTTCAAGCGTACCATCATCATTCCACAAGGTCAATTCAAAGAATTTTTAGAACTAGGTGCTTCTGAACGTTCAAAAATGCTGAAAGAAATTTTCAATCTTCACCGCTTTGACTTACAGGACAATGCTAACAAATTGTATTATGAAGCACATGAACGCGTGGTTTCACTTGAAGGTCAACTCATGGGATTTGATGCTATAACGCAAGAAGAAATCACCAGCATGGGTGAAAGAATTCAATTAATTGAATTAGAAAAGATTGAAAAAACAACAGCTTTTGAGAAAATTGATGCTACTTTTCAAGCAATCAATCAACTTAAAAATCGTTTTGAGAAATTCCAACAAATTAGCAAAGAATTGGAAGTAGTTTCGAGTCAAGAGGCACAGATGAAACAAACCAGAGCTAATATAGAGCGATTCGAAAACTATCAATTAACCTTCAAACACCTTATTATTGAGCAAAATAGTCTCGTAAAAAAAATAAAGTTAACAGAAGAAAACCTGGCGTTATACAGTTCACAACTCAGTCAAATTACTGAAAAATTGAACATAAAAAAAGAAGCATTCAAAGAAAGTGAAAAAGCATATCAATCGTTGGATCAACTTAAAATAAAGAAACAAGATTTAGATACTATTTCTAAAATAAAATCGCACCAACAATCCATCAACCAACTTTCTGAGCGCATTACAAATGGTGAAAAAGCATTGCAAGGACAAGCAGAAAAATTAAATGAACTAACAAAAAAAGAAGCTGCTACCTCTCATTCCATTCTTACATTGGAACAACAGACACTTTCTGCAACAGAATTATCGACCATGCAAGCTTGGTTTCAGTCTAAAAACTTTATTGCTAAACAATTGACTGAGTTAAAAATAGCTGCTTTGTCTAGCGAAAAAGAACTCACTGAAGCTCATGAAGAACTTGCAAAACACGCCATACAATTAGCAACTTTTGAAGAAGATTTAAAACAAGCTGTAGGTAAACTTCAACAGCAAAAAACGAGTCTAGAACAAAACATCAGTGAGCTATTGCTCAAGAAACAAATTGCTGCTTTTGCTCATGCGTTACATGAAGGTGAAGACTGTCCGTTGTGTGGCTCAAAAGAACATCCTTCAATTGTTGAAATAGACGATGTTAGCTTGGACATTGAACAATTGGAAAAATCGTTAAATTCAATAAAAAACGACGAAAAATCATGGGAAAATCGTCGTGTAACTTTTATTCAATTTAAGGAAAAAATCAACGCTACTCAACTAAAAATCGACAATTTTAAAGAGCAAATAGCAAACAAAGAAAAGGAACTAAAAGCGCATGATGCATTATTTAAGTGGACCATCATTACTAAAGATGATGAACAAGCATTTGAAGCTTTTAAGTCAGAACAATTGTCAAACACAACGGCTATTCAACAACATAGAGCAACTTTAGAACAAGTCAGAAAAGACAAAGAAACAGAACAAAATAATTTAAAAAAATACGAAGAAGCTTTAAGCATCATTCAAACCGATTTAAAAGTAAAATTATCAACTATTCAAACCTTAGAAGAACAGCTAAAGCTGGTGTCTTTAAAAGATTTTGAATCCATACAAGAAAAAGATATAATCACAGAGATTTCATCCATCGATGCACAAATAGATAGCATTGAAACAACTTATAAAAACTCGCGCGAAGCAATTGAAAAATTAACGACCCAACACACACAATTAAACGCTGATAAAGTCAATCAACAGCAACTACTAACAGTAAGTTTAGCTGAAAAGGAGAACAATCAATCGGCCATTATTGAAGGAATGAAAAAATTAAACATTCAGGATTTCAACGAGATTGAGCAGGTGTTACAATCCAATATCGATGCAACAGCTGAAGGTAAGAAAGTAGATAACTTCTTTGTTCAACTAAACACCTTGCAACAACAAAAACAAGCAATTGAGCAAGAACTTGAAGGAAAAAAATTCCAACAAGAAAACTTTGAATTAATCAGTGAGCAAAGAAACGCGAGTAAAGAAGAGCTGGCTCTCATTCAAGAAAAATTGACAAAGGAAAAAACAGAACATCAGCTGCTAAGCAAGAAATTTAAAGAAAAAAATGAACTTTTTGTTCAATTAGAAGCAGCGCAAAAGCGAAAGAGCAACTGTAATATCCTGAAAAAACTATTCATAGGCAATGGATTCATGGAATATGTTTCTAGTATCTACTTGCGTCAATTATGTGATATGGCTAACGTGCGCTTTCAACGCATGACACGCAATCAACTTTCACTAAGCATCAGTGATAAATTAAGCTTTGAAGTCATCGACAACCTCAATGAAGGCAGAACGAGAAGTGCTAAGACCTTGTCTGGAGGTCAAGCTTTTCAAGCCTCTCTTGCTTTGGCGCTTGCCTTAGCTGAAAGTGTGCAAAGTAATGCGAAATCGAAACAAAATTTCTTTTTCATCGACGAAGGTTTTGGAACGCAAGACGCCGATTCTGTCAACACGGTTTTTGAAACTCTAGTCAATCTCAACAAAGAAAGTAAAATTGTTGGTATCATTTCCCACGTTGACGAACTTAAAGAACGCATACCTTTGTCCTTAAACATTGTAAAAGATGACCAAAAAGGAAGTTTGGTACAACAAGTTTAAGTCATTTTAGTCGCTCCATTAAAACGGTGTTTATTCACATTCAATTAAGGTTTAACACGAACGCCAATCACATTTGGCAAAGGCCAAAACTCCCCATTTGCATCAGTTGGATAGGTATTGGAGACATAGCTTCCCAATTTTTCAATGCGGTGATCGCCGATGTGTACAAATAAGCTAGTTTGTGGACCACCTTCCATATAAATTGCATTGAGCAAGCCCATGTTCACCATGAATTCGATCATGTAATTTTGTGAGTAAGGGGAACGTGTAAAAATGAAATAAATCATTCCTTGTTTATCTTCAGCAACAATTAATTGGCTACATGATTGTTTGCGTTTATTCCAACTCATTGGATTTCCATTCCCATCAATCATGCGCAAACCTTGGGCGAAACTTTCGTATTTTGTTCGGATGGTGTTCCAAGGTTTTAATGTTAAGTCGTTGACACAAAAATTAGGCAAGCCATCCTTAGTAGGATTGGCACAAATCATCATGTTGTATTGAGGATACAATTCGGGATTATTGGCGTAACTTTTATCGTTAATCAACAGCCCTTTGCTTTTTAGTTGATTGCGTAAATCATACATGCTTGCATTGATGACAATGTTGTAATTGAATTTCTCGGCATAATCAACCACACACAAAGCTTCATTGTTATTTTGAGTAGCTGATTTAATCTCAAATTCAGCTACTGATGGATCTATTTTTAAGATACTAATTTTTGAATCATTAACAACAGAAGGAGTTGGTGCTGTTTTTTCAATGTATGAAATTCCTTTTGTTAATTCTACCCATTTATCACTATATCGTAGATAAGAATCATTTTTAAATGGAGACAAAGAATCACTCAACGTCGGAATTCCCAAACTATCCATTTGCTTGGTAATAGAAGCATTAGTTTCTTCTTGCGAACAAGATGTAAACGAAACCAACACAATAAAAAGGTATAACAAGCATATTTTTTTCATTCTTTTCTAGTAACTTAATGAGAAACAATTACGATTTCACGAAAATACTATCAAATTCAGTACCAAAAAACAAAATCAGTGTTTTTTTTTAATAAGCCTGCTATTTTTTTCTAATAAGCCATCAATTTTTGGTTCGTAGTTGTTCCATCTTGATAACTTACTCGCAACACATATATGCCACTATTAAGAGAAATTGGTTGAGAAACGCTGCCATCAACAGATGTGCCTGAGACCAATTGTTTTCCATTCAAATCAAACAATTCATAAGAAAAATCTTGCATTGTTTTTGAAGTAATTTTTAAATACTCATGGCTGTAAAAGGAATTAAGCTCTTCTATTATTTTACATTGTTGGCCAATAACAGACTCTGAAGAGGATGCTTTTCCATCAGTATCAACAGTTTGTAATCTAAATGCTACTTTTTGAGGATCTAAACCAACAACTTCGTACACATATTCCTGCTTGCCAGTCACTCCATTTCCTTTTGGCTGAACAGAAGCATACGCGTGGTAAACATAACCATCATACGTGTATTGTAATTCATAATGATCAACACCACGTTCTTTTTCTGTTTGCCAACTTGCTAATAAACTTGTACCAATGCATCTAACGTTTGACTCGCTTGGCGAAGGAGGTACTTTTAGCACGGAACTTCTACCGAAGACGAAACCTCAAATTTTCAAAAAATTTTCAAACGAAGACGTTTTCTGCCGCTTTTGCCAAACGAGCTGTTACCTGTCTTTCTTTTTTTCACCCGTTTTTTTGTCAGTTCAAAAGTTTGTTCTAAATTTGTAACCAATGTCTAATGTTGTATAATTGGGTTATGAGTGAATATTTAACGATTTCAGAAGCAGCAAAATTGCTGAAAAAAAGTACAAAAACCTTGCGTAGGTGGGATGAAGAAGGTAAACTTTCAGCTGTTCGTGAACCGATGAGTAATTATAGAGTTTATCGAAAATCTGATGTTTTGGAATTGTTTGCGGATTTTATGCAAGATGATGTAGAAGAGCCTGTTTCTAACTATGTTGAGCCAAATTTTGAATATAAAGTTTTGGAACTTTTTGCTGGTGCAGGCGGTTTGGCAGTCGGAATGGAAAAGGCTGGGTTAAAATGCGAAGCTCTTAATGAAATTGATAAATTTGCTTGTGCAACTTTGCGAAAAAATCGCCCAAATTGGAAAGTTTTGGAAGGAGATATTAAAGATTTTGATTTTTCGGAATACAACGGTAAAGTTGATGTCGTAACCGGTGGATTTCCTTGTCAGGCATTTAGTTATGCAGGAAAAAAATTAGGTTTGGCAGATGCAAGAGGAACGCTTTTTTATGAATTTGCAAGAGTTGTGAAAGAAGTAAATCCACCGATTTGTATAGGAGAAAATGTTCGTGGATTATTGAGCCACGAAAACGGAAAAACCTTACAAGGAATGATTTCAATTTTAGATGAAATTGGTTATAATGTTGTTCCTGTCCAAGTTTTGAAAGCGATACATTATAAAGTTCCACAAAAAAGAGAGCGTTTAATTTTGGTGGGAGTGCGAAAAGATATTAATGTAGAATACGAATACCCGAAAGCTTACAAGAAAATATACAATTTAAAAGACGCTTTGAAAAAAGGCGAATTGTTTGATTGCAATGTTCCGAAATCTAACGGAGCAAAATACCCACAAAGCAAAAAAGAGGTTTTGGATTTAGTGCCACCAAAAGGCTATTGGCGTGATTTGCCTTTGGAAATTCAAAAGGAATTTATGGGTGGAAGTTTCCATTTAGGCGGTGGAAAAACTGGTATTGCTCGTAGAATTGGTTGGGACGAACCTTGTCTTACTTTGACCTGTAGTCCAGCACAAAAACAAACCGAGCGTTGCCACCCTGACGAAACCCGTCCGTTTACGGTTCGTGAATATGCACGTATTCAGACTTTTCCTGATGATTGGGAATTTGCAGGTTCGTTGGCACAACAATACAAACAAATCGGTAATGCCGTTCCTGTTAATTTGGGGCGTGAAGTCGGTTATTCGATTGTTAAGTTTTTAAATAAATATTACAGCTTATCAAAACCTAAATAATAACTGTAATTCTCAAACGTAATTTGGTCGAGAATTGTACGATTTGATTTTTTGGTTTCAGAAGTGATTTCTTCCAAAGCCGAACTTTCTTCAATACTGTCGTCTTTCTCTACCGATTTCAGATAGTCATTGATTGCTTTTGGCAATGCTTTGTAAAGTTGAAAAAGTGCATTGTCTTGTCCCGAAAGTAAAGCATAAAACTGGTCGCCAGAAATTTTAAAAACTCTGGAATGACTGTATTCTTTTCCGTTAATTTCGCCTTGCCAATGTTCATTAAAACTTCCTTTAGCTAAAATTTGAACCCAATAACATTTTGCTTTTTTGTAGTCATCTGCGTAACGAGCTAGTTTTTGAAACAAGGCTTCAGCAGAACTGCTGTTCATTGTATTGTGCTTGTTTTTGATGTCAGCAAAAAGTGTATTGTCCGTTGCTTTGATGTCAAAACCGCTTAAATTTCCAACTTCAAAACCTTTTATACCACCTAAAATTTGTTCGTGAAAAGTTCCGATTGAATTATTTATGGATTTGTCTATTTGTCGAAGAATTTCAGATTGAATTAAATCGTCTTCGTTGATGTCGTTGAATTTAGCGTCAAAAGTCAGTTTGATAGTATCAACTTTGTTGGTGTAGAAACTCTTTTTTGAAATGTTATTTTTGGCTCGTAAATATGCCTTATACAAATTTTCAATGCAGTTAAGTAAATGTTCGTCCGTGATAAAGTTTACATATTTGTTCGCCATTTGTTTCATCGTTAAATTCGATTGCAAAGTTACAAAATTTTGTTCAATGTTTTCCGTCCGTTAAATTTTGCACTATCGTTGTAGAATGACAGGTAACATCAAACTGTTGCAAACTTGCACCTAAAATAACCACTGTTTGTGGACAAAAATACTGTTGATTGTTTAGTCCTCCTGTTGCTGCTGTAGCACCCCAGTACATTTTATTTTGACCAGCGAAAACAGTTGCTACGAAGTCGTGTGTACAGCTCAAACGCAATGCATTATCAAAATAAACTTTCAACGTCTTAGTTGTAAAATCCTATTTAATTTCTACGTGGTGAGTGCTGTTATTTTCAATTGAAGACCAATCCGATTTTGCACAAACAGGACCACAAAGAGGTGGAGAAGTATTCCAATCATCACGAACTAACTCACCATCAATTTCTTTAGCAATATGGTCACAAGATGGATCATTATGGTTATACGTATCATCATTATCATAGGTATCAAATTCAACTACTAAAGCTTTTGGCATCCCTCCTACTCCTAATTGGCTACCATTTTCTCCACATGGTGCGAGGGAATTTGGCTGAAAAGTGCAAGTCGTTCCATCAGCACCATTTGGATTGTCGCCAAAAAAATAATCCAACGACAATGAAAAACTTGAATTGAATTCAACAGTGCTTTCACTCCATGCACAACCTATTTTATCATTTAATTTTGGTGTTAATTGTATGCAAGTATTTCCACCTACAGAAATTGGTTGAGCAACACCAAACAAATTAAAACAAGGCTCTGTTTTCATCGTTATTGAACCACTTCGGTTCGAGCAAGCGTCATAAATATGATAAGTAGCTCCCATTGTTGCATTGCTAATTTTCCCTGTACTCGCATCAATAGTAGCTCCATCACCCGGAGGAGTAGAAAAAGAAAAATTAGCACCCGAAACTGGGTAAACCAAAGAAGCAGAAGTACAACCTGTGTTGTAACTTAAACTTGTTAAACAAGCGATAGTAGCTTGCCATCCGTCGTTTTGAACTGAATTGTCTGATGTAAAATTAATAGTCAAATAACCAGATGATGAAACAATAGGAGCAGGAACTGTAGATCCCGAAGTTTCTTTTATAAGGGGTGCCGAAGTTGAACTCCCATCGTAAATTTTCAAAATATCATAGCCAGATTCGATGTCTAAAGATGTAAAGGTTAAAATCAATTGCTTGCAGCTTGAGCCACTGAAAAAAGTAACGGTGTAATTTTCATTTGCTCCATAATTACCTGAACTTCCACCGCTGTCAAAAAATGTGCCTGAACAAGTGGTTGCAGTTTGCCCATTGTACGTGTTTATTTTATATTGAGAAAAAGCAAATGGGGTAAAAAGCACCATTATAAAGCTAAAAAGTAACGTTCTTTTCATAAAGTATTATTTTATAGTTTCTTAGTCATAACGACGAACAAACGTATAAAATAAAATAGTAATGAACCTCAAAAAACTTAGGTTCTGACTGGTGTAAAAATGTACTATTTCAAACTAAATTGTTTAGTAAACAATTTAGTAAAAACAAAAAATGTGTTCAATTTTTAACACTTAATAAAGAAACGGAAAAAACGTTTTTTTTAGCACAGACAAGATACTAGATTAATCGAACGTTGAGCATTAGTCGTCTTGAATTAATTTATTAGAGTTAATCACAGCTAAATCGATGAGTTAATGTTTTAAAACTACTACTAATTAAGTTGAATTAAATTTTCTTCTTAACAGATTTATCTACTTTTTTGGGAACACTTTTTTGCGGTGCTTTGGGTTGGTAAGGTTCTTTGAAATGAACATTTCGATAAATGATGCGTTCGCCACATTCATCTTCAATCGTTAATTTAACCCGATAAGTTCCAAACGTTTTATAATAATGTTTGGCCGACTGAGTTGTTACTATTTCAGAATCATCTCCAAAGTCCCAAGTGATGGAATGTGCTTTTGGAAAATTGGCAACACAAACCACTTCGTACTTACCATTTTTAGTAAATTGATAATTAACATCAATCGTATTTCGGTCTAAATGGTATTCTGCTAAATGCCCTTTGATATAACTAAAAGCGATTCGCTGAATGTTTAAAGCTATTGTCGCATCGATATCGGCAGCATATCCACCTTCTGGGGAAGATCTAAAAATAGCAGAATAAAAAGAGGAAGCTACAATATACGAACCGATTTTAGTTGGGTGATGTTCATCTTTTTGGTACAAGCCATAATCTGGATGTTCTTTTCTTACTTGCATCCAGACATTTCCAACTGGAACAATTGGTAGATCATACAAACCAGCCAAATAGCGATATCCACTTTCAATAGAAGCACTCATTTCTTCATAAGTACCAATTTCATTCATGTAGGCATATCCGTTTTCATATCCCCAAGTCATATACAACAAAAGCTTCACACATGGATTGTTTTGGTACAAGGTGTCCACTATTTTTTGAAAATAAGGAACTACAGCAGTATCGATATGCTCTGTGCCATAACCAAGTTCTCTACTAAACCCTTGTAAAACAACATAATCCCACTTAGCTTTTTTAATATCTTCGTATAAATCAGCACGTTCAGAGTGCATCTTAAAAGTGTGATTACTTTTGGCACTCATCACAACGTTTATTTTTTGCTTTTTTGATACAGCCAACTTTTCGAACATAACAGGCATACTGTTCATGTGCGTAAAGCTATTACCAATAAATAGCACATTCATAGGATTGATTACTTCTTGAGCATTAGCAGTTGCTATTCCTCCGCAGAAAAAAGCAGTCAAAATCTTAAAGACTCGTTGTATAAATGCCATTTTAATTTTGTCCATATAAATTTGCTATCATCAAAAAAAGTGCCAAAAAAAGGCTGTTTTCATTCTACTGATTAGATTGATTATGCGAAATTAAGAATTATCTCTGATTGGAATGGTATGTTGTATAAAAAATAAAGAGGAGCTGTCAAAAACAACTCCTCTCTACTCATTAAAAAACGAACTAATTAGTTACTTTGTAATCGTAATAAAACCATGACATTTTGATTTGAAAGGTTCTTCTTTACAGTTAAAGCTTTCTGTTACAATTTTGTAGAAATAAACACCTTCACTCAATTCATTTCCTGCTTTCGTTTTTCCATCAAATGTTGGATGATCTTTATCTGCGATGAAAACTGTTTGTCCCCAACGGTTTACAATAACCACATCATAAACAATACAATCATCATCCATCAGTGGGAAAGTAATAAAATCGTTTACTCCATCTTTGTTTGCTGTGATAACGTTTGGAATCACCAAGCTTTCTGCATCAACACCTGGGTGGACTTCAATAGAATGTTGAGCTGTCGCAGCACATCCATTAGCATTTTTTGCAATTAATGTGTACGTGTGCATTCCTACTTCATCTTCTGTCATTACGAATGGGTTACCAATTCCAACAGGTTGTCCTGCTTCTGACCATTCATAGCTTGTAAAGTCACCAGAACCTGCGCCTTTGCTCGCTGTGAAAGTCAATTCTTGGAAACAACCCTCAACCACTGTAAAATCAACAGATAATGGAACATCTACTTTAAAATTATGTGCATAAGTACCTGAGCATCCTTGAGGACTTGTATAATTGTACGTCAATGAATAATCACCTGGAGCAGCTGTTTTAATCATTAACGAGTCACCTGTTACTAAAGTACCAGTCAATGTTCCTCCAGTAGGTTGAATATTCACAAAATAATTAGGAGAACCGTAACAGAACAATGTAGGAATAGAAGCTGTAAACTGTGCTCCATCTATTACTGTAATATTATCCGAAGCTTGAGCTAAACATTGTGGGTTGTTTGGATCTGTAATTGTGTAAGTTACAGTATGTGTTCCCACGCCATGTACTTGCGGATTAAATTCTGTAATTGTTTGAGTTCCCACTGCAAAAGCACCACCAGCAGGTGTTCCTGTTAACGGAATAGGAGCTGCATTCAAACAAATTTCATCTTGAATAGTGAAAACTGGTGGAGTTGTACCAGTAACATTCACAGTAACAGTTGCAGTTCCTGTACATCCATTTTGAGTAACACTATATGTTAAAGTGTGTGTCCCTACGCCAGCAGTCAATACATTAAATTGATTATTGCTCACACCAGGACCAGAAAGCGTTCCTCCTGCAGGTGTTAAAGTTGGAGTTACCGTAACATTTGACAAACAATATTCAGGATCAACTCCAGAAATAGTTGGAGTAGGGTTAGGATTTACAGTGATATTACCTGTAGCAGTATTTTCACAACCATTTTCATCTTTAAAAGTATAGGTAATCGGGAAGGAACCTACACCAGCTGTTGCAGGATTAAAAGAACTTCCAGTCACACCAGTTCCAGTAAATGTTCCCGTTTGGCCAGTTGAAGGAGTTGGAGAGAAACCAGTAAAATTCACAGGTTGTCCACCCTCACAAACGTTTTGATTCATATTAAAAGTGACAGTTGGCACATATTCATCAATTGTAACAGAGAATGTTTGTGTGTTATGAGCTGCATCTGTCACAGTAACAACATAAGTACCCGGACACAAACCAGTTGCTGTTTGTGTTAACTGCCCTTCTGAATCATTCCATGAGTAAGAATAAGGAGCAGTACCACCAGTAACGTTAATCGTTGCTGTACCGTCACATGTTGACGAAGCAACGGGTTGTGCACAAGTTCCGTTACAATCACCAGGAGATGGAGTAACAGAGTATGTCCCTGTATTAGTAACAATTTCCCAAGCTCCAGCATCAGGAAAACGTCTAAAACTTCTACCCCATCCATCAGGTAAAGTACCTGCATGAATTTGATTCTTTCTATCTGCAGGAATACTTGCAAAAGCAGCAAGTGACGTAACCGAGTTATTACAGTTTGTTCTAGTAGGAACACAAGGTTGACCAGCTAACACCCCACTTTCAGGTCCCCAGTAAACAGCATCTTGAGGTACACCATTTCTATCATAAAAAGCAAACCAACCACCAGCGGCATTCGGGAACCAAAAACGTTGTGGAGGAAGAGGGATAATTCCACCCGCAGCTACGCACATCCCATCACCGTTAATTGCTTGAGGCATCACAATTTCTACTACATTACCGCCATTTTGAACCAATTTAGAAGGAGCAATAGGATCCGTACTATAACCACGAATAACACAAAACCCTCCAGGAGGAACAATGGTTCCACTTGGTATTAAAAATGCTTCCTTCTCAGAATTGGGCGTTGTTGCACCTAAGTAATAACAAGAAATATCAACAGGTTGACACAAGTTTGGGTTATATAACTCAATCCATTCACCACCGCATCCTGTACCTCCAGTTCCAGATAAACATCCGTCACCAACAGAAGGCGAAGCCATAATTTCATTAATCAAAATGCTTGGCCCCGTCCAGTTACAATCCACTCCTCCACATTGGTAATTAAGTGTTTTTGTAAACGTGGCTGACATTTGTGCCATAGAAGTGAAAGCAGACAAGGCTAGTAAGGTTAATAAGAGTACAAATTGTTTTCGTTTTCATTATAGAATTAATTTTAAAGCAAGTAAAAATACAAACTATCTTTCTTAGAAGATGAATTTTTATTAAAGAAGGTTACATCGTGTTAAAAAAAAGAAACTTTTGTGTTTTTATTAGTGTTATTTAACCTCAAAAAAGGAATTGTAGACATTTTTTAACATTGAATATCGATTCAAAAGAAAAGTGATGGTAGTAAAAACTACAAATATGCACTCGTTGTAAAACAAAATTCTTACTTTTGAATGAAATAAGATGTCATCTATGAAAAAAACAACCTCATTATTTCAGTTGCTAAGTGCTTACGTCATCGTTCAATTTTTATGGTGGGGGTATCACATTTTAGATTTAACCAATCAAATTGAAGGAAATACTCCAAAAGGCTCTCGAAAAATGATTATGATTGTTGGCGAGGGCATTGTTTTCTTTGCTATTTTAGTTATTGGAATCATCCGAATTCGAAAAGGAATTCAACGAGAATTAGAAGTTTCACGCAATCAGAACAATTTTTTACTGTCTGTAACACATGAACTAAAAACGCCAATTGCAAGCACAAAGTTATATTTACAAACATTGCAAAAACGCAATTTAGATGAAACAAAACGAGAAGAAATCCTACAAAAAACACTGCAACAAAACGAACAATTGGAGCGCTTAATTAACAACATATTAAATGCTTCGCGTTTAGAAAGCAAGCGTTTGGAATTACACAAAGAAGAAACGAACCTCTCGCTTTTTCTAACAAGTATTTTTGAACATTATTCCAAACAGCACCCGTCTATTCAGTTTAAGAACCACATACAACCGAATGTGATAGCAAAAATAGACCCTTTTATTATTGAAACAATTATCAATAACCTCATCGAAAACGCCATTAAATATACTGGTGAAGGAGCCGTAATTGCTCTAGAATTAACTCGAGATACTGATTTAGTCATTCGCGTGAAGGATAATGGTCCAGGAATTAGTCCCAAAAACAGAAAAAATGTTTTCAAAAAATTCTATCGAGTAGGAAACGAAGACACACGCTCTCAAAAAGGTTCTGGATTAGGTCTGTTCATCGTTAAAGAATTAGCAACACTGCACAAAGGACAAATTTCTTTGTACGATAATGAACCCAAAGGAATGGTGTTCGAATTCAAATGGACTAAATAAAATTTGCAATTTGTAATTTGTAATTTGTAATTTGAAAATCCGTAAATTTGCACCATGAAAAATCACGTTGGTTTAATTATTTTAGATGGTTGGGGCATTGGGGACAAGTCTCAGTCTGATGCTGTATATCACGCATCTACTCCTTTTATGGATAGCTTGGTTCAAAAATACCCAAATGCAACTTTGTTAACAAGCGGTGAAAATGTTGGTTTACCTGATGGTCAAATGGGTAACTCTGAAGTTGGTCACTTAAACATTGGTGCTGGAAGAATTGTGTATCAAGAATTAACCCGTATCAACAAATCCATCAGAGAAGGTGATTTTTTTGAGAATACAACATTGAAAGAAGCGTTTGAATATGCTCAAAAATCTGGGAAAAAAGTTCATTTTATTGGATTGGTTTCTAAAGGTGGCGTCCATAGTTCTCAGGAACATTTATATGCTTTATGTCAAATGGCTGAAAGCTATCAATTGAAAAATGTATTTATTCACGCCTTTACAGACGGTAGAGATTGTGATCCAAAAAGTGGCTTAGGTTTTATTAAAGAATTGGAAAACGCCATCGCTTCTACTTCTGCAAAAATTGTTTCTGTCATTGGACGTTATTATGCGATGGACAGAGATAAGCGTTGGGAACGCGTTAAAAAAGCATACGATTTATTAGTAAAAGGCGAAGGAACTGCGTTCAAAAGTGCCACACAAGCATTGGAGCAAAGTTATGCTTCAAACTGCACAGATGAGTTCATTGAACCTTCTGTTATTGTTGAAAATAATCAACCAATAGCTGTTATTGAGGAAGGAGATGTGGTGATTAACTTTAATTTTAGAACAGACAGGCCTCGTGAAATTTCCATCGTTTTAACTCAAAGTGATTTTCCAGAATTGGAAATGAAAAAATTGTCATTGTATTATGTTACCATGACTAATTACGATGCAACATTTGAGAATGTTCATGTCGTTTTTGAAAAGGATAATTTACAAAACACCTTAGGCGAAGTTCTTGCTAAGGCAAACAAAACGCAAGTTCGTATTGCTGAAACAGAAAAATATCCTCACGTAACTTTTTTCTTTAATGGCGGTAGAGAGGAAGAATTTACTGGTGAAAGTCGCATTTTAGTTAATTCTCCTAAAGTAGCAACATACGATTTACAACCTGAAATGAGTGCATTTGAAGTTCGTGATCGTATTTGTGAAGCAATTGACAACAACCAACCAAATTTCATTTGTCTAAACTTTGCTAACCCTGACATGGTAGGGCATACTGGCGTTTATAGTGCCATTGTAAAAGCGGTTGAAACAGTGGATGCTTGTTTGAAAGATGTGGTAGAAACAGGTTTAAAACATGGTTATGAGTTCATAATTATTGCTGACCATGGAAATGCTGATTATGCAATCAATCAAGATGGAACTCCAAATACTGCTCACTCATTGAATCCTGTTCCTGTAATTCTGGTGACAGATGATGAAAAGTTACAATTAAAAGATGGTATCTTAGCAGATGTTGCTCCAACAATCCTTCAACGAATGGGCGTGGATGCTCCAAAGGAGATGACCGGTAATGCATTGATATAATATAAAAAAATAGCTGTTTCAATTTGAAACAGCTATTTTTTTATTCTTTTAAACCAAGTTTAAAGACTGTTGGCACTCCAAACAATTCTTTTTTAGCCAATTTTTGCCATTCTTTTATCGTTGGTTCTAAAACAATCGTTGTCAATGAATTATCTTGATTGCTTAGCTCCTGTTTTTCTTTTATTTTCTTAAAAATCTTGCTTTCTTCATCATAATCGAAATAAGAAATTTTCAGTTGCTGGTTTTCAAAACGTAGTAATGCCGGTGTATAACCATGTTCCGTTTTAAAATTCAAAAAATAAGTACCTGGGCTATCGTTCATTAATATATTTTCACTGCCTTTCCCTATCAATTGCACACTATTTCTTACACCAAAATAATAATTATCATCCTGCAAAACACATGGAATTGAATCTTTTGTAACGCCAAAAATATGCTCGTTGCGTACAAAATATTGTCCTGTTTCTCGAACTGTTTCTTTAGAAATCGCTTGAATGTTAATGGTATTGATGACAATTCCACTGTCGCTAACTATGTACATCAATTGAGTTGTTTCACCTTCGTATGTCCCAAAATAGCGAGCATCAACCGCTACTATCGGAGAACCAGAAATAGGAAGTGCTTCTTTAAATTCATACGACTTTTGAGCGTACAGCGCAGTAAAACAAAACGATACAAAAAAAGAGATAATTAATTTCATGTTTTTAATAAGAATATGGAGTTTAATGTGTGAATTTCCAACGAATATAATACCAAACATTGTGCCAATAAAGCTTTGACCAACGTTTTTTCTTCCATTGGAATACAGGATTGTATTTTTTCAAATGTTGAATATAAGCATTGTACAAACCGTTTAAGGGGTGGATAGAAGACGAAAATCGTTCCATCGATAATTCTGCAAAATGAACAAAAACAATGTCTTTACCATTTACCGTTGGTTGCTGATTCAAGGAAGAAAAAAGCCTATTTTCATCATTCCATCCTGCCAAATTGCAACCTTCGTGCTTCAACACCTTTACGTTTTCAAATCGAACTGGTATCAAATCCAGATATTTTTGATCATCGTATAAACCACGCCAATAGGCTTTTTTCATTGCGTACAAACAACATTCTGTCCACCAATCCAATATGTTAATCGCTTGCTTATTGGCTGCAAAAAACCCTGCGTTGTATAGACCAACACGATAATTAGCTTCCAACCAAGTTTGATTTTCACGTGGATTAAAAGGATAAAAATGAGGCGTTAAAATGAAGTTATTTTCTTCTAAAAGTTCAAAAATAAATGCTGGAGATGAAAAGAAATAAATATCATTATCCACGTAAATAACCTTTTCATAACCTTGTTCAAGTAGGTGTTTCACATATACAGGTTTGAAAGACCAACGCAATTCATCTTCTTTGTATTTATGTTGTAATTTTTTCGCTAAATGTGAGTCAATATCCGTTAAGCGTGAAAAAACAATATCTTGTTCATTATTAACAATTGTTCCATCGGTAACCAAGCAATGCAAATCGGTATCACATACTTTTTTAATAGAATCAAAAAGTACACGACATTTATACAAATGACTTTGAGTTGAAATGGTACAAATTGCTGTTTTCATTTGGTAAATATAAAATTATTTATTCACCTTTTCTAGTAATTCATTCCAAAAACTCCAAGTTTCATCTCCAAAATGATGGTAAACATGCACCAAAGCTGGCTTGTATTTTTCTGTTGCCCCTAGTTGAATTTCATCTTCTACCCACTTTAAAAATGGGTTATTGTAATCAGCGATTAAATTCCATTTTTTACTGAGTGTCGGATGATTTTGTAAACCCAATTCCCAAACAGTGGCTATTAACGTTCCTTGATCACGAGTTTTCCATTGAGCATCTTTAAAAATTTCCATGGTTTTATTAAACCACGTATCTAAAAACTCATGAGATTGATCATCAAACAAAAAAACACCGCCATTCCAATGTTGGAAATTTGCATGAGAAATAGTTGTATTAAATTTATCCTGAATTTTTTCCTGCAAGTGATTACATGAAAGCCCCCATAATAATCGACCATCTGGAAGTTGAGGACAAGCTTTGAAGTAATTCCATTTTAATCCAACTTTTTTGCTAACCTTAGGCCATCGGAAATAATTCATAAAAATCTCATCTGTCTGACAGTCTCTCCACGTTTTCGATTGCTTGTCAAAATAAATTCCATCAATTGCTTTAAATTTGGTTCTTGTAAGCACAAAATGAAGTCCTAATTTTAGTTTTTGAAACAATGTTTGGTTACTTTGATAATGAGCGACTAACTTTCTTCTGTTTTGGAGAATAGAATCTTTAGTGGAATTTCTCAAAGGATCAACTTCAGTGAGCAACTGTTCTAGCTTATCAGAATAAGATTGATACACATCCAAACAATCGCAATTGACAGCATAAGCAGAAAATTGTTCCATCGTGCAATGGTCTGGAGCAAAAGTAATGGGTGATTTATATTCGTCAAAAATAGCATCTACTTCCTCTGAAAAAGCAATAATATCTGTATCTAAATAGCAATAGCGGTTCCCTTTTGGGAAAAATTGATGAATACCCGTTTTTAAATAAATACTTGCTTGGTGGTGATTAAATTCCACCGGTGTTTTGACATCAACAACTTTGTCATGTTCAACAGGGATTTCATTTCGAGAGCTATCCGTCAACACCCAAACATCATTTTTGGTATATTTTAGAAGAAACCTCAATGAAAAATGAAGCGTTTCAATATGCTCACTTCCACCGCAAACTACAAATATGAAGGCATTTTTTGTCATTCCAAAAGCATGAAGTAAAACAACAAAGTAACACATTTTTCACGACTTAAATTGTTAAAATTTAGCAGAACATATGGGTGTATTAAATTTTATTGTAGTTTTAATCATTAGAATGACAACTTATGAAAGCACTACGACAATCAACTTTATTTTTTTGGTTGCTTTGCTACATTGGCGGCATTGTCCTGTCATTGATTGAACTCCATATCGTATTATTCATTGTTGTTTTTCTTCTTTTTTCCATTGGAATTGCTTTAAAATTCCAAAACAAAAGAACCTATTTATACTTTATTTTTTCAACTATTTTTGGTTTATTGGGGCATTTCACCCTGCAACTTCATCTGCCAAATGAAAATCCTACTTTCCCAAAGAATGAGAACTATTATATTGGAGTGATAGAACAGCAAATTACCAAAGAAAATGTTTGGAACAGCTCCATTGTTCGTGTTCGTTTTGCAAAAAACAATAATAACAAATGGGATTTAACCAATCACAAAGTACTGTTAATCACAGAAAAAGGCGATCATAAAGTAACTACTGGTTCAGTAATATTATTCAACACAACGTTTCAACCAATCACCCAAAACAATAATCCTGGGGAATTTAACACGACACTTTATTGGTTGTCTAAACAGATAAATTATCAAGGTTTTTCGGGTCTTGAGCAAATCACCCTGATTGATTGCGTCCAACCCAGTCTATTTGAACAAGTACTCGACGCTACAAGAAATTACTCAGAGCAATTATTGGACAAATGGATAGGCAAAGAATATGCACCTTTAATGAAAGCAATGTTATTGGGTGACAAAAGCGATTTAACAGTTGAAACCAAACGTATTTTCACCAATACAGGATCCATGCACATGTTGGCCGTATCTGGCTTGCATGTTGGCGTCATTGTTATGTTGTTGCTTTTATTTTTTAAATACGCTTTTAACTACCGAGCAAAGCAATATTCGTTGGTATTAGTTGTTTTTATTCTATGGTTTTATGCCTTTTTAACAGGGTTTTCGCCTTCTGTTACCAGAGCTGTTCTCATGTTTTCTGTTTTAATTATAGCTGGATTATTGAAACGAGAATACATTGCTATTAACTCACTTAGCATTGCTGCTTTTTTCATCTTGTTGCTCAATCCACTTGCTATTTTAGACATTGGTTTTCAACTATCTTTTTTAGCCATGTTGGGAATATTCACTATTTACCTCGCGCTAGAATCAGTGGTTGATTCAAAATACAAGTTAATAAACACTATTTGGCAAGGGACTGCTGTTGGTCTTGCTGCTCAAGTATTTACCGTTCCTATCTCATTGTATTATTTCAACCAATTTCCAAATTACTTTATGATTACCAACTTAGGCGTCATGCTCTTCTCCGGTATTTTATTGGGATTTTCTATTGGTATAATTGTCATTGGAAAAACAATTTTAGCACTACCGTTGGGTTGGGCTTTGGCCTTATGTTCTGCTATTTTCATTTCGTTTATTGCTTACATTGAACAAATTCCAGGTGCTTTAGCCTTAGGATTCACTCCTACTTGGTATTGGGTGATAGTGTGTTATATTTTTGTATTTTTCTTGTTGTATGGCATTGAAAAAAGGTGGTGGAAATTTCTTTTATTGGTGTTTATTCCTCTTTATGCATGGTTGCAATATGATCGTTACAACAATCATCAAACACGTGAATGGGTTGTTTTTAACAGTCGCTTTCCTACCTTACTCATAAATGATGGTGAACAACTAATTTGCATGCACACCGATTCAGAAAAAGGCTACAAACAAGCTTTGCGTTTATCACAAGATTATGCTAAAATTCATCCAAGTAATGTTAGGTTTATACCTATGCAAAATGGTTCCTATCACTTCAAATCAAAGCAGAAAGAAATAATGAAAATAACCATTGATCGCAGAGATATATTTATAGCAGAGGGGCAAGAAAATTACTATTTATCTACTCGAATCAACCATTCAAATGAAGCGTTTGAATCAGGAACTAAACTCATTAGTTTTTCACATCAACTAGCTGAAAATGCTTATTATTCATTACAAAAAGGAGCTTTTAGAAAGAAAATATCTTTTTAGTTGGGCAGCAATTTATTCAAACTCGACTTCTACTTTTTTGCGGTTTTTGTCTTCTTGCTCCATCTTCTTAAAAAAACTATTGGTCTTTCCTTCTTTCTTTTTCTTTTCCTGAATTACATCCTCCTCCTCTTTGCCAACTTGCACTTCAATCACTTCTTTTGAACGTTTTTTCTCTTCATAACGTTGAACGGTTGAATCCTTTTTATACATACCGAACTCACTTTTCAACATACTTTTTAAAGTTTGTTTTTCTTGTTCATTGTAGTTTTTTCTATCAGCAGCTCTCGATTCTTTATCCCATGCAAATTGTGGTTTATCAATTGTTCCATACATTTTGAGATAAACAACCATTCCAGTGTTGTCATCAATAATTTCACCGAACTCATATTCTTTTTTACCTTTAATATCCCTCAATTTAAAAGCAAAACGGTAGTCGATAACTTGCTCTATAGAATGTGTACCACTTAAATCAACGTTAATAGCAGAGGAATTAATTTTCATAGCTGGTATTGTAATGACGCCATTTCTAATTATAAATGTGTTTTCCAAAGTTTCAAAACGAAGATCAGCAAGTTTATTTCCAAAATTTTGAATCGCATTGGCACCAAGAACTAATTTGGCTGCGGGTGTTTTCATGCTTTCAATAATATCGTTAAAAGCAGTTACATTTTTCAACCTTCCTTCGTCTATTCTCAAATAAATATCCGATTTCACTTGTTTCATATTGATACCCTTTCTCCAATCAAAAGGAGCTTCTAAGTTAAGTTGGATGGCAGCTTGGCCGTATAAATTCTCTTCTGTTATGACTGATTGTTTGAAGTTGTTCCAATCTTTCATTAACTGTTTGAGCGAGATATTGCTCGAGGACAATTTACTCGTAGTAACAAAGTATTCTTCTGATGTTTCTTTTATGGAGACAGAACCATCTACAAAAGCTCCAGAAGTTTTAAAATGCACATCTGAAAAATTCACCTCACGTGCTTGCAAGCTCACGTGTCCACTAATTTGTTCAAACACATGACCTTCATAGCTCATCTTGTTCAATGACAGGTTCAAGCTTCCATCAATAATATCTGGCAAAATGAAAGATCGTGATGCTTGCGTCTGAATTTGCTCCTCCTTGCTTGTTGTACCAAGGTCCTCAATTTTAATGTTTGTACTTGATATGTTCATTTCGGCACTTAGCTTCGATTGCTCACCAAAAAAACCAATCACATTGTTAAAATAGCCATCCATTTTTAAATCCGAATCACCAAGTTTCACCTCTAAACCAGAAACGCCAACATCATTGTTTTTAAGGAATACTTTTCCAACAATGGAATGAAAATAGCGACGATCATCTTTCAATTGTACAAAATCACCTAAAAACTCTAACACACCTTCACTTTTGTTAATTTCAATGTTTTTTTCGTTGTGAATTTTAACATTAAAATCAGCATCAGCATTCATGGTTCCTCCTATTTTGTCAATATAAGGAATTGGAAATAGCGTATGAACGATTGCTAAATTCAAATTCCCCTTTAAATTGCCTTGAATACGTGGTGCATCAAACTCACTAACTTTAATAGCTCCTGTAAAAGGTCCTGTTTTGGTAGTCAATGATATATTTTTCAGAGTTAAAACATCACCACCTTTACCATCATTGTTAGAATAATTCCCAATCAAGTTCAGATTATTGACTTGCAATTGTTGTGAAGGCTCTACTAATTTACCGTTTTTCACGCCAAAATCACAAGCAATACTCACATCACTATTGTTGGCATAAACGTCGCTAATGACTAAGTTAAAATCTACTTCACCAGCACCTTGGTAATCCTTCACTTGATCTACACCTTGAATTAAGAAATTATTTGTTACGTCTGTCAACGCTAATTTTTTAGCATTGATTGTGAACTTCATATTGTCAGGTCCTAAAAATCCAGAAAACTGGAAGGGCAAATTAGCAATATAAATAGTAGAAGAAGGTATAGTCAATGTTCCTTTGTTTTGGTCTATTTCAACCGCAATATCGAACTTAGATTTTTTATTCTTCACGAAATTCAATTCGCCGCTTTTAGTTTCACGGATTAAGTTTTGACTTGAAGCCGAAATTGTAAAAACTTTATCTGCAAATTTTCCTTTTAACTCTGTTTTGATTAAATCAGTAGCATATTTGTGATGAATTTTAGCATTGGCATAAGAAAATCTTAGATTTTCAATTTTCACTTTTTGTAAATCAAACGAAAAATTAGTAGATGTTGTATCTTCTGACTCTTTTAAAATATCGAAGTTGTTTTCTCCTTTTTCATTTGTTTTCAATTGTAAAGTACCAGGATAAACATCAATGCGTTTCAGGGTATAATTTTCTTTCCACAAATCCAATGGATTGAATCGAAGTCTGATTTTTTCTGTATAAAGTAGCGTATCTTTTTCTGTTGCATTTTCGTAGGTATCTTGAATGAAAATTTTATTAAAATCAACAGATAAATTTGGGAAGCTACTCCAAAAGGCAAGATCAATTTTTTCTACTTTCACTTTTGCTTTCAAGTGGTCATTTACCTCGTCCAAAACAACAGCAATAATATCATCTTTAAAAAAGTAAAGAGCTGAAGTGAACAACAATGACAAGGCAAGTAAGCTTACGCTCACCCATTTCAACACTTGTAAAACATGTTTCTTAGTCATTGCTAACAAAATTAAAAAAATCAGTTGCTTGCTTTAAAACAAGATCTGTAAGTTATCAACGTAGAAATGTTGCTTTTGTTATGTAAATGCTCAAATGTGCTACGACAAACCTATTTTCTATGTAATTTTACTTGTCTTTTAGTTTTTGAGAAGTCAAAATTTGTTCCAAACTAAACTTCATGTTTCCATAGATATCAAAAGTGGAAACACTGTCAATGGTAATCAAGTATTTAGTTCCTTTGTTAGACCATTGCACATAGGATTCAGAAGCTTTTTCCATCTTAGGTATTGCTTTTGTAGCATAGAAAACATGCATATTATCTTGTGTTTGACTAAATTGCAAAGGTGGAGAAAACAATAAGTGAAATTTACCTTCTTGCTCTGTCATAAATCCTTTTTTTAGCATGGTATTTAAAAGACTTCTATTGGGTTGAACAACAGAATAAGCAAGTGTAAAACCAGGCACTTTGGTCAATCGGTTTTTAATCACTTCAGTCACGTTAAAATCCTCATCTAATTCAGATTCGATGTAGCTTTCTTCGATATTTATCCATCCTCCTTGTTGAAATGAGATATCACCATTCCAATTAGCTAAAAATTCTTTGAAAGGAAAACGAATACGGTTACTTTGTTTAGCCAAATACGCATACAATACATGTTCTGGATGTTTTTGTAAATGGGTTACATCCAAGTGTAAATTAATAGCAGTTCGAGTAAACTCACCCAGCTTAAAATCTTTCCCTCCTGATTTCAATTGAAATGGAATGGTATCGTTGCTATTCAAGTGTGAATAAAAATAGACATGTGTTGAATCAACATGCGGATATGCGGTAACTTGGTTAACATTTAAGTCTTTAAAATCTTTCAATTGCGCATAAACCAAAATGCTTTTTCCTAAGTTTTTTTGCTCGTTAATCAAGGTCATCCAAGCTGAACTTACTTGTTTAGCTTTTGCTGAAGTGATGCGTTTTAGTTGTTCGGTAAGATTATTTCCTTTGTAAAAACAAATGTAATCATCCCCATAAAACAAGTAACTATTTTGATTGTGAATCTTCAACACCTTTTGTTTGTTGATTTTTAATTCTTTGACACTGAAAAAATAGTTTAACTTTTCAATTCCTTGTTGCAACAGAGTACTGTCTGATAATTCTGACAAGATACCATATTCACCATCGCTATTAGCAAATACATAAACATTTTTTTGCAATTGCAAGCCATAATTTTTCGCTTGAGAAACGATGAATTCAGGAGACAAAAAGTCGCGATAGGACACTTTGTAATAGTATAGCATTCCACTAATTTCCTTAGCGAACTTGATACAATCAGCGACGGCAATAAATTCAGCTTCTGGCAATCGATCTTCTAATTTAGGAGGATCTTCCTTTTTCATTAAGTACGGCCGAATAACCAAAAAAGCACCAAAAAGCACCGCCAAGAGGAAGATAAAGGAAAGCTTACGAAACATTTTCGCCTACTATTTTGAAATCATGTAAATACTATTCACAAAGTCTAAGATATACTTACTTGAGTTTTCATATTCCCCAGTAAATGAATATACTGCATGAAATTTCGTGTTTTGCTTTGTTGTTTTTGAAGAAGTCAATTTAATATGTCCTCCCTTTCCTCGCATTGCATCGATTATTTCATTTTGTTCGCCTGTAAACATATCTCTTGGCAATTGATCAATTGTTTTACTCCAATCTACTTCAGCATACATGAAACCATTTTTCATTACTTCTTTCGCACGTTTTCCTGACAAAGCCTCTTTCGCATATCCATTTGAATGATTAATTGCTAAATCTTCATCATTCGTAACAATAAACAATCCGTTTTTACTAATAAAATACAAAGGAGCAGATTCTAAAATCGCATCGTGCAATACCCAGTAGTTTTCAGTTGCCTCCATTTGACTGGTTACTCTTCCCAAACGTTTGAATACTTTTGCTATAATTTTAGGGTTATCTGTAGTAAATCCTAAAGTGAACATTGGCATATCTTCTTCGGCTTCTACTTCTTGTTCAGAATATTCCCATGTTTCTTCGTCGTATTCAAAAATGATTTTTCTTGTTTTAATTTTCTTAACTCCATTGTAAGAGCCGAACATGCTACCTTTATAACTGTTGAACAAAGCATCCTTGTCGATGAATTCATCCAACAATTCAAGCGCTAATAGGTTCATGGCAACGTTCACATCCTTCTCTTTTTCCAAAATAGAAACAACAACATCATAAGCTTTTTCGTATGCTTTTCTTAGGTTGATGTTGTAAGAGAAAAATGCAGGACTATCTTTGTGAATATATTTCAATGTGTTTTTATCAAATTTAGCATTGTTTAATTGCTCATAAATAGATCCTAATTGCTCTCCATAGTTCGACACAAACTTAAATTCCACATTTGTTTCATTTAAAAAGATATCACCTAGAATAACATTTCCTTGGTACAATTCTGCTAATTCATGGTATAAGCCAGGTAACATTGTTCTTAAATACCAGAAACTTTGATTCTTTTCCATGTTTCTGGAATTATCTAAGTAAAATACGCCATCGGCAATACTCGTATTTAGCTGGTTATTAAAACGAGCATCGGCTTTCATCAATGATTCTTTGCGAGAAAACAAGCTATTGAGTACCTCGGTAGCATATTCTTTTTGCATGGAGAAAGAAATAGAATCTCTTAATTCCCAATACGTTTTACCAGAAACAATGTCGCGAACCTCATCAAAAACAACTTCTTCTGTCAAGGTATCTTTATCACCAAATGTTTTTTGTTCTTCTTTGATTTCTTCAGTTTCTACATCTAAAATGGACTCTTCCACATTATCAATCATGTAATCATCCTCATACGCTCCGTAGTAATAATCATTTCCTCTTTCATACCAAACAGAGTCTGTAAGCTCCGTAATTTTTTCATGAAGAGGCTCAATTCGAATCAATAAACCAATGTTATCTTGAATGATTAATTGATTAAAATAAGAACTATAGCGCTCTACTCCTGGATGATTGGAAGTTTCTTTTGTAAAATCGTTAAAAACACTAAACAGTTGTTGTTTATTTAAAATTCCGAATGTAAATCCAGAAATTTCATATTCAAAGGTTTTACCATAAAAAACATTGAGTTTTTGATCAAAGTCAATCCCCATGTCTTTAATTGTTTTGCCGACAGCTGATCCATCAAACAATTCTTGTTGAATATCAATCATGAACTCATACTGTATAAGTTCATCTAAAGAAACCTTTTGTAAAACAGTTAAATTATTAATACTCAATACAGTAACAGCGTCTTTTGGAATTAAATCTTGAGACTTAATTTGTCCGAAAGTGATGTTCCCGATTAGGATAGATAAAAGTAAAGCAATGTGCCTCATGAAAACTCGTGTTATGTTACTACAAAACTATGTAAAAATAGTGAAAGTATTACTATTTAAGTTTTTTTTTAAAATGATTTTTGTAAATAGATGTAATTATCATTTATAAACAAAGGACTGAGCCAACTTAGCTGGTCAGTCCTTTGTTTGAAGTATTTAATTGATATTAATGGATAATTATTTTTTCAATTAATTCAAAATCGATATTTTTAACTTGTAGGAAATATACACCAGTAGGTAAGTTTTCAACATTTATTGTAGAAGAAACTCCTGAAGGAAAAGCATGATAAACAGATTTTCCTTGTGTGTTATATAGTTTCAGCTCATTAATAGCATTACTTGATTCAACTGTCAAAACTGTATTTACAGGGTTTGGATAGATTTTTAATGATTGTTTTTCATTAGCTGATATGCTTGCATTTGAACACACCACGTTAATTTTCTGTGTTTGTTGCGTACTATTTTCGCTTTCATCCGTGTAATCCCAAGTAATTGTGTAGCTACCTTCTGTTTCATATTGCAATGGGTCAGTTGTTGTGGCAATAAGTTGACCACTACAATTATCTGTAGCTGTTGGGAAGTTTGTTAATGTTTCACCACAAGCTATTTGCAAAGTAGTTAAATCTGAACTATTAGGAACAGGACTTGTAACATCAGAAATAACAACTACTTGTGTTTGCGTACTTCCGTCTTCGTATGTCCAAGTTACGGTATGAGTTCCTTGAGTATTAATAGAAAGAGCATTAGTTGTAGCCTTAAATGTCCCGTTATTGGCTGTAGGTTGCGTGAGCGTCACTTCACATTCGGCAGTTAAATCATCCAAGTGTGGATTGTCGTGAATAATTGCAGTTGTTAATCTACATTTATTGGAGATAGCAACACCTTCCATATCACCAGAACTAATTAAAGTAAACGTGTTTCCATTCACTACTTCAAATTTAGAAGGAGCAACAAATGAAGCAGCAGAACATAAAACAAAGTTTCCTGTACTTTTTTCTATGTCAAATGACCTTCCATAACCTAGTGAAAATCCTCCAGTAATGCTGCTCGTATAAACGGGTGATAGTGGCAGTGTAGAATTCTCAGGATCGTAAACATAAAGTTGTTGAGCACCTAATTTCCAGAAATACAATTTACCATTATATTCTCTTAACAAGCTGATACTGCTGACACCAGTTACAACTTCATTGTTTACAAAATGATTATTCGCCACATCTATACTAACTAATTTCCCACTGCTATTCATTGCCCATAATAATTGATTATTTTCATCATAAGCCAAACCACCAATAGTTCCAATTGTAGTGGAAATTGTACCTGATACCGCTTGAGTTGTCGTATCTACTATAACGATTTTGGAACCTCTTGCAATATACACCGATCCATTTGCGCTTAACATGTGATTCGTATAAGTTGTTCCTAAATCATTAGCTGGATCAATGATGGGAGAAATTGTATTGGTTGTAAGATCAATAAACACATAACCGTGTGAAGCACCAACGAATGCGTAAGCTTTTGTTTCGCTTGCCATTGTTATCGTTTGTACTCCAGAAACATTGAAAGTATGAACATGTGTTAGTTCAGGATAATTAACAATGACTAATCTACCTTGACCAGAGGTTTTTCACCAATAATCGCTTTGTTTCCAAAAACAGCAAAATCTTGAAGCACATCAAAGTCTGATGTATTATTTGCCGTTTGATACAACCCTGGTGACGTTGTCAATTGTCCATTGATGAAGGTAGTGTGAAATACATCTCCATTTGGAGTACCAAAATTTCCTTCTGCCACCACTTCTACTCTGTAAAAATTTTGAGAAAAGCTAAACGAAGCTAGAAGCAAAAAGAATAAGACATTAATTTTTTTTCTCATTTTAAATGAATTTAATAAATTAATAAAAAAAGAAAAAACGTAAAAAAACGGGCATAGCTAACGCTAAGAATGGTTCTTTTACCTTTTCTCCGAAAGTAAATAAACATGTACATTGGCAGGTCTCCTGACTTAGTTCTTTAATCAACCTTCCCATCTATCGGGTGACAGACAGTGGTATATTTGATTAAATATGAACTTTTACAGTTGCGGGAACAGTCCCTGATTTTCACAGGGTTCCCTTTTAATTCACCGAAGTAAAACCAAAATACGGCACAAAGCTACTTTTAATTTTAATTTAAACCTCATTTTAGTGGCAAATCTTGTGTTTTGAAGATGGATGAATTTGTTAAAATTTGATAATTCTTCAAAAATAGTTACCATGGTATTAATTTTTATTCTATCTTTGTCACAAAAAAAAATTAATATGAAAAAAGTATTTTTATTTTTAGCTGGGGCAGCATTGTTCACAGCATGTGGAAACAAAACAGAGGAAACAGCATCAGAAGCTGTTGTTGCAAATTATACTTTAGATGTAGCTGCATCAAGCTTGGCTTGGACTGGTGAAAAAACAGGTCCTAATGCACATAGTCAATCTGGAACATTGAGCTTTACAGATGGTAGTGTTGAAACAACTAATGATGTTATTACTTCTGGTACATTCACAATCGACATGAATTCATTAAAAGCTACAAGTGTTGAAGGTGAACAAGCTGGTAAATTAGAAGCGCATTTGAAATCTGCTGATTTCTTTGATGTTGCCAACAACCCATCTATAAAAGTAAAAGTTGGTGAATTAAAAGACGGGAAAATTGCTACAACAATTACTGTATTAGGAGCTGATTTTACACAAGATGTTCCAGTTACAACTTCTGTAGAAGGCGATGTAATGCACGTTCACGGTGATTTTAAATTCAACGTTGATGGAATTAACTCTCCAGCATTTGATCCAGCTGATGAAGAAAGAGTGTTATCTGATTTAACTTTCAAATTGCACTTAGAATTAAAAAAGTAAGTTTTCATAGTACGTAATATACAATAGTTAGTTTACAAAAAATGGAGTTATTAATACAATAGCTCCATTTTTTTATAGCTTTGCAGCATGAAATTATCAGAATTAGTAAAAAATTACCCTGTTGTTTTGTTCGACATGGGTGGAGTGATTGTTGATTTAAGATACGAAACAACCATCGAAGCTTTTCAACAATTAGGAGCTGGAAATTTTGACGAAATATATTCACAAGCGGCTCAAACAAATTTATTTGACTTATACGAAACAGGTAAAATTTCTAGCATGCACTTCATTAATAAAATGAAGGATTTGTTGCCAAGTAATATTTCTCCCAATGAAATTGTTGCAGCTTGGAACGCCATGATTATAGAATTTAAACCTGAAAAACTGCAATTCTTAAAAGAACTAAAACAAACGCATACAGTAGGTTTATTAAGCAATGCGAATGAATTGCATGAAGAATATGCAAGAAGAAAGTTGGCAAAAGTAAGCTCTGAAAAATTAGAAGATCATTTTCATTACACTTATTTTTCTCACACAATACACATGAGAAAACCTCATCCTGAAACGTTTTTGCATGTGTGCGAGTTGATGAATGTGCAACCAAAAGATGTGTTATTTATAGACGATAGTCAACAACACGTAGATGGGGCAAATAAAGCAGGATTAAACGCATTTTTATTCCCACAAAATCACCCATTTCAATAATTAATGTGAAGCTCTTGGAATAAATTCACACTTTCTAAAGTTGTGTTCTCCAGGAGTTTCATCCTGTTTTATTCGTTTAATCATTCTGTCAACCACATGTCGTCCTATTTCACTAATCGGTTGACGCAAAGATGATATCGGAGGCTCAATGTAAGGAAATGCCGAGTGATCATCAAAACATATTAATCGAATATCTATTCCAATTTTTTTATTGAGCTGTTTCAAAACACTTAAAAAATCGAAAACAACCAGATTATTCAAGGCGATAAAAGCATCAACTCCTGAATCAATTGCTTCTTTTATTTGAATAAAATTTTCATCATTAGACATTGGTGACAACTCAATAATTTTAGACGAAATCCCTTGTTGCTTGCAAGCATGTGTTACGCCATGAATACGTCTCCCAAGAGTATTTACATAGCTATTTTTACGTAACAAAACAGCGATAGCTTGAGGTTTTTGAGTAAAACAACTAACTAGATTACTTGCTTCTGTAAAATTATCAATTCCAACAAAATCAGCTGTTTCATCTCCATAGCGATCAGCAAAAACAATTGGGATATTACTATCTTTTGTTAATTGAAGCAAGACAGATGTATCATTTGTAGGGCAAATTATCAAACCTTCTACAGAGTGATGCAGTAACTCATTCACAATTTCTTGCTCTTGTCCTTCTTCTTCGTTTGTGTTGACAATAAAGGCACTGTATCCAGCTTCATTAAGTGATTTTTGGATTTCTTTTGTCAAACAAGCATAAAATGAATTAGAAACATCAGGAATAATCACTCCTATTGTTTTCGTTCCGCCGTCTCTTAGATTTTTAGCAAATAAATTAGGCACATAATTTAACTCATGTGCCTTCATTTTAATTCGTTCTTGACATTCTTTACTAATGTTTAATTCATCTCCTTTCCCGTTCAAAACGAGAGAAACCGTTGCTTTAGAAACACCAGCTGCTAGAGCTACATCTTTTAAAGAAATGCGTTTGGTTTTCATTATTTAAATCCTAAAGTCAATTTTGTTGGTAATTTACTTACCATTTGTTTGTACTCAGAAGCGTATGTTTTAGACCCTTGACAACCTTTAGTAACTTTATGATTATGGAAATTTTCAATTCTGTTTTCAGGGCTTGGATGCGTGCTTAAAAACTCAGGTGTTTTAGCTCCTCCTTGTGCATTGATTTTTTCAAAGAAACCTGCGCCACCGTCAGCATTGTAATCAGTACCGCACAAGTAATGTACAGAACGCTCATCTGCCTCAGTCTCATGGTTGCGAGAGAATTTTAAACCTATTAATCCAGTAGTAATTTGTTTCAACTGTTCTTTATTTCCAGCTAAAACACCTAATAAAGCATCAATTCCATACATCGTAGTCATTTGACGTGTTGAGTGTCGCATGTCTGCATGTGCAATTTCATGAGCCAATACTCCAGCGAATTGATCTTCAGAATCTAAAAATTTCAAAATACCTGTGTAAACGTAAATATGTCCACCTGGAGTACAAAAAGCATTTAAAACAGAGTCGTTGTGAATAACTTTAATATCCCAATCAAATTGATCTTTCAAAGATACGCCTCCACCATTTAAAATTTTATCGCGTACTTTATAAATATACTGGTACACATCTTTGTATTGCGTTTCATTCAACACTGGAAATTGTTGTGGATCTGAAGCAATTTCTTCAGCTACTTTTTTACCAAATTCTTTGTCTTGTTCAATGGTAAATAGATTAATTCCTTTCCCTGTTTTATTGCCACCAAACATTCCACACCCTGCTAACAAGGTAATCATTCCTACACTTAGGATAACTAAACTTTTTTTCATTTTTTTTACAATTTTATAACATTAATCCAAACTACATCTGATAAATAAGTTATAGATAGTCCCAATAAAAAGCCAGAAACCAACTCAAAGTTAGTGTGTTTTTTCAAATAAATGCGGGAGGAAATAACAATTCCTCCTAAAATGATAGCAAAATAAAATGGCCAAGCAATCAATAATGCTTGTGAACTGTAGTAACTAGCCAAAAAACCAATGAGCATACCAGCGCCTGCTGCATGCATACTAATTTTGAAAAATCGGTTGATTAAGATGCAAGCAATCGCGACCAAAACACCTGAAGTAGCCATTGCAAATAGATGCCTTGAAATATAAAAATACGTATTTAGTTTAAACAACAAAGCAGCCAACATAGCGGCATAAATGCCAGACAAAATGATAGGCACAAAACGTTGTGATTGAACATTTAATTCAATCGAATCGACTTGTTTGGTATAGCGCAAGATTAACAATGAAACAACAGGAAATAGCCAGCTAAACATGAAGAACAACGAAAGCAAGTAAGATTTCGCTTGATCATTGATGAAATACAATGCATTCATGTGTGTCGAGAAATCGATTGCTGAAGGAGTGTAAAAAACAATCAACATCGCTAAGACGGGCATAGCCAATGGCGTAAAAATCCAAGAGATAATTTGTTGCAGTGTTTTCATCACAATTCTTTTCTCAATCGAGCAACAGGTATGTTCAATTGTTCACGGTACTTTGCAACTGTTCTACGAGCGATGTTATAACCATGTTCATTCAAAATATCTGCTAACTTTTCATCCGTTAAAGGTTTGCGTTTATTTTCTCCTTCTACAGCATCAGATAAGATTTTTTTCACTTCACGCGTTGAAACTTCCTCGCCGGAATCCGTAGCAACTGCTTCAGAGAAAAAGTATTTTAATGGAAAAACTCCAAAATTTGTCTGCACGTACTTACTATTTGCAACGCGAGAAATAGTCGAAATATCCAAACCTACGCTATCTGCAATATCCTTTAAAATCATAGGTCGCAAGTTTGACTCATCACCTGTTAAGAAATATTCTTTTTGATAAGCCATGATGGCATTCATAGTAAGAAGCAATGTGTTTTGACGTTGTTTAATCGCATCTATGAACCATTTTGCTCCCTCCAATTTTTGACGAACAAATTGAACAGCGTCTTTATCACTTTTGCTCATTTTTGCACCTTCTGAAAAACTGCGCAACATGGATTCATACTCTTTATTTACACGTAAATCTGGTACATTTCTACCGTTAATGGTCAACTCTAGTTTATCTTCAAAATCAGTAATTATAAAATCTGGAACCACTTGTTGGACGGACTTCTCGGCATCTTTTGAAGCGCCACCTGGTTTAGGATTCAATTTAATAATTTCATCAATTGCCTCTTTTAAATCCTCTTCACTGATTTCTAATTTCTTTTGAATTTGTGTATAATGCTTTTTTGTAAACTCTTCAAAGAAATCTTCTAGTATCTTTTTCGCTGTAAACTTTGTTATATCACCATCTTGTTTTCGGTTAATTTGAAGCAATAAGCATTCCTGTAAATCTCTTGCGGCAACCCCAGCAGGATCCAATTCTTGAATAACTTTTAATACCTCTTCGACATCTTCTTCCGTAACTGAAACATTCATCGAAAAGGCTAAATCATCAACAATTGCTTCCACTTCCCTATTCAAATAACCAGAATCATCTAAATTACCAATAATGACATCGGCAATTAAGTATTGAGTATCGTCAAAATCTACTAGGGACAATTGTCCCATCATTTTTTCTTGAAAACTTTGCTCACCAGACAAAGGTACTGCATAATCTTCATCGTCTGAAGAACGATTGTTTACCTGAGTTTTGTAATCAGGAGCGTCTTCATCAAAATACTCAGAAATATCAAAATCAGAAGACTCATTTCCTTCATCATCAGCATTCAAATCATTCTCACTATCAAAATCTGAGTCCAAATCTTCTACACCTTCTTCCAATGCAGGATTTTCTTCTATTTCCTGTTTAATTCGTTGATCGAGTTCCATTGTAGGAACCTGCAACAGTTTCATTAATTGAATTTGTTGAGGAGATAAACGTTGTTCTAACTTTTGAGCAAGATGTTGTTTTAAAGCCATGAGCTACTTATTTGTCTTTTAAGTAAATTATGTTTCAAATTTAATGCAAAAGATTGGGATTAGAAAACTTTAACGATTAAATAACTAAAATAAAAAACAAATGGCTACCTTTATTTTTAGATAGCCATTGAATAATTTTGATTAATTTAAGTGAATAATCACTTTTTCATTTTTGATTGTCTTTACATCAAGCGACTTGCTATAATTCAACAATGCTTGAATTGTTGTTTGCTTTGGACTAATCATTTTTTCCTTTTTTACAGGAGTTAAACAGGGTAAACTTTTTAACATAGGCGCGATAACATTTGTTTGTATTAATAGTAACGAACAAACAATTATCTTATTGTAAAAAACAAATAAAAATTAAAAAAAAATCCTTAAGGCCTTTCCATTTCGTATAATCTAAAAAGATTCATCTACTTTAAAGCACTTTTCACAAGAAAAAACCTTGGTTTCACAAAAAAAAACAGCAATTTTGCTTATTTCAAGTTATTTTTGAGCGTGTCATTAAGCAAACTTCTCATATTATTTCTCTTTTTTGTGCTTTCACTAAACGTGCATAGTCAAAGTTTGTTTTATCAAAAATTAAACACTGCCAATGGTATACCAACTGACCGCATCTACGATTTAGCAAAAGACAATTATGAGCAAATATACATAGGCACAGAGAGAGGATTATATCGCTTCTCAGGTATAAAATTTCAATCTTTAAAACTGAATAAAGCAGTTAGTAATAGTGTTACGGATATTTCATTTAACAAAAACAATACTCTTTGGTGTCGCAATTTTTCAAATCAAGTTTTTTATTCCGATGGACTAGAATTATATCCTTTAGAAAATATCGATAGCTCAATAGAAGAAGAAGTCATTATTAATTTAAAGCTAATTGACAACTATGCGTATATCGCAACGTATGAGCAAGTTTACATACTAAATGCTTTCGACAAAAAGTTAATAAAGAAAATTGAATCGTCGCAATTATACCACTAATTATCAATTACAGCAATTATCAGTCT
>CAZOKJ010000023.1:0-34933 GCA_964580465.1 uncultured Fluviicola sp.
AACTGCTTTTACCTTCCGAAAGTCGTATATTTACATTAATTCCTCTTCCAAGATTAAACTAATTCTATTAGAACAATTTCTGACGTTTTAATAAATAATTGAGGAGAACCTGTTCATATCCTAGATCAATATCCGCTTCTACAAAGTCGATTTTATTGTTCATCATGCGCATTTTTAACTCCTCAAAGTAAGCTTGAATGGTTTGCTGGTATGTTTGTTTAAAATCAGCAGGTTGTATCCTCAATTTTTCGCCAGTTTCCATGTCGATAATGTTATACGGACGATTTTCTAATTCAAAATTGATTTCTGTTTTTTTCTGAACAACATGAAAAACAATAACTTCGTGTTTGTTGTGTTTTAAGTGTTGTAAAGCATGAAAAAGTTCATCCAATTGAGAAGGATTGTCTAAAAAGTCGGTAAAAAGAATAACTAAACTTCTTCGTTTACACAATTCAGCAATTGCATGAAGCGAAGCAATAGTGTCGTTTGTTTTTTTTAAGTGCTCATCGTAGTGTACCAATCTTTTTTCCAATTCGCTGTACAAATAACGGTGGTGAGCTGCGCTCGACTTGGCTTCTGTGTGCAAGTCTAGTTGATTGGAATACAAACTCAAACCAACAGCATCTCTTTGTCGTTTTAACAATTCAATCAAAGAAGCTGCTGCATAAGTGGCGTATTCAAACTTTGTTAACGTTGCATCTTTTGGATAGAACATGGATCCCGAAGAGTCGATCACAATTTGACAGCGCAAATTGGTTTCTTCTTCGTGTTTTTTTGTGAATAATTTTTCTGTTTTGCCATATAATTTCCAGTCAATATGACGGGTAGATTCACCTTTATTGTACAATCTATGTTCTGCAAATTCAACAGAAAAACCATGAAAAGGACTTTTGTGCAAACCTGTAATGAATCCCTCAACCACTTGCTGAGCGAGTAATTCAAGATTGCCAAAATGAGCCAGTTTTAGTCGATCTATTGTTTTTGCCATTTTTCTTATTCTTTGACTTCAGAAGGTTTATTTTTAAATGACCAAACAAGAATAATTATACCAGCAATTACAAACGGAACGGATAACCATTGTCCTGTGTTGATGGTTAAACTATCATCGTAAAGTGTTTGACCTACTTTTAAGAATTCCACAAGGAAGCGACCTCCAAAAAGCAATATTAAGAATGTTCCAAATACCAATCCTGGTTGTTTCCAAGCACTTCTTTTCCAATACATGTAAAGCAAAATTCCGAAGATAGTTAAATACATCAATGCTTCATATAATTGAGTTGGGTGTCTTGGTGTTGGGTCAAATTGGCGTGTTGCCTCATTGAAATAATGAACAAATTCAAAAGCCCAAGGAACATCAGTTGGACGGCCGACAATTTCGCTATTCACTAAGTTTCCTAAGCGGATGAAAGTTCCTGCGATTGCAATAGGAGCTGAGATGCGGTCAAAAATCCATAAATAAGGCTTGTGCACTACCTTTTTAGCGTAAATCGATAATGCAATAACCAAGGCTATTGCTCCACCGTGGCTAGCCAATCCTCCTTCCCAAATTTTAATAATATCAATAGGATTTTGCTTGTAAATATCCCAATCATAGAAAAAGACGTGACCAAGTCTTGCACCAATAATCGTTGCTAAAACGACATAAAGAACCAATTTATCTAGCTGATCATCTGGAATTCCATCCTTTCGGAACATTTTTCGAATGACAAAATACCCAAGAATTAGTCCTGTTACGAATAATAAACCATATAAATTTGGCGTGCTCCATCCATCTATAATTTCAGGAGTAACATCCCATCTGATTGCTAACATATTGTTTCTTTTTTAGGTAAAAATAATGATTTTTTTGAACTTGAACTTTTCATGTGATTAATTAGTTGAAATTCTTAAACGAAAAATAGGATGAATGATGATAACATCTATGAAAAAAATCGTTGAGTAATTTTTAAATTGATTCTTTTTAAAGTTGTTATTTCATTGATTTATAGTGTAGGATGTTTTGAACCATGAAACATTTATCAGCTGATAGTATTACTTTGTCATTGATTTTGTCCGTTTCACGTTTTTTAACTTTTATTTACCTTTAAAAAATGGCAATTTTGCATCGATTTTTAGAAAAATGAAAAGAAACATGAAAAACCTTGTGATTGGTTTGGGAGTAGCAATGATTGGTTTGACGAATCATTCCTATTCGCAACGAACAATTACACTTCAAGAGGCATTGAACTACGCCCTTGAAAACAGTGCTGTAATGAAACAAGCACGATTAGATATTGAAAAAGGGAAGCAAACGGTGACGGAATCAATGGCAAATGCGATGCCACAGATTAATTTGAATAGCCAGCTAACAGGAAACCCTATTGTTCAACAATTTGTTTTGCCTGCTGCATTTATGGGAGGTAGCCCTGATGATTTTATTGCTATTAAAGCGGGACAAAATTGGTCGGCTATGACACAAGTAACTTTGAGTCAGCAAATTTATAACCAACAAGTGTTTGCAGGTTTAAAAGCAGCAAAGGGAAGTGTTCAATACAACGATTTAGCTGCTCAATTAAGCGAAGAAAATGTATTGCAACAAGTTGCTACAAACTATTATCAACTAGTGGTTACGCGACAAAAACGTGGTGTTTTAGATGCCAATATTGATCGCATCAGTGAGTTGGAAACGATTGTAAGTTCACAAGTCGATTTAGGCTTGGCTAAAAAGGTGGATTTGAATCGTTTAAAAGTAAATAAGAGTAACTTAGAAGCTCAACGCTTGGAATTGAATAATGGTATTTTACAAATGGAAAATTTGTTGAAATACTACATGGGAATGCCAATAGAAGAACAAATTGCTATTCCAGAGTCGGCTATTTCTGATCTAGAAAATTATGCACAAGGAGTGGTTTCTCAAGAAAAACTACAACTCGACAACATGATTTCAATGAAGTTGATGAACAAACAAGCGGAATTAATTGGTTTGCAAACAAAGGTTCACAAAGCAAGTTATTTGCCGTTTTTGTACTTGTCGGGTCATTATTCATACATGTCTCAAAGCAATCGTTTGGATGTTTATTCAAAAAAAGCATTGAGCTATGACATGTCATCTATTTCATTAAACTTAAGTATACCTATTTTTGATGGGTTATCTCGTCATGCTAAGATTAAGTCTTCTGAAATTCAATTAAAACAATTGAGAGAAGAAATGACAAAAACGTCCAACGCGCTGACAATGACCTTTGAAAATGCTAAGTTACAAATGGCAAATAGTTTGAGAACAATTGATTTTCAAAAAGAAAACAAAGAATTGGCAAAAGAAGTATATGATTTAACGAATGCCAATTATCAATTGGGATTGGCTACAATGTCTGATTTAATCAATGCTGAAACAGAGTTGAGAACAGCTGAAAATAGCTACAATGAGGCTTTATTACAATACAAAGTTGCCGAGTTGGAAATGATTAAGTCAAAAGGAGAAATTAGTTCGTTGTTAAATAAATAAAAGGGAAGTTACTTGGTTCTACAAGTAGAAAAATTATAAATATGAAAAAAATTATTATTTCAATCGTTGTTGTTGCTCTAACTGGGGTTGGTATTGCATACAAATTGAACAAAAATAAAGAAGAAAATGCTTCAAAAGTAGCTGTTGTTAGTCAAGGAGAAACGCGCATTCCAGTAAAAGCGATAACTGTAAAGAAAGAAACGGTTAATATCGACTTTTTAGTGAACGGTAAATTAGCAGCAAATCAAGACCTAACCTTGATTTCTGAAGTTAATGGTCGTGTTGTTTCTTTAAAAGTGAAAGAAGGAGACCGTGTGACTCAAGGTCAAGTACTCGCTGTAGTTGAGAGCACATACAGCAGTTTGGATTTGCAAAATGCAACTGAGGCATTACAAAAATTAAAAGTCGATCAAGAGCGTTTAAATAAAGCATTGAAGACGGGAGGAGTAACGCAAGCTCAGGTTGATGAGATTAATTTAGGAGTTAAAAATGCTGAAATTCACGTGGCTCAAGCTAGAAAACGTGTTTCAGATGCATCGATTAAAGCACCTATTTCTGGAATTGTGAACGCTCGTTATGTTGAAGTCGGGTCATTTGTTGGTGCCGGTTCGCAAGTGTTCAACATTGTTGACGTGTCGAGTTTAAAATTAAAAGTATCGGCAAACGAACGCCAAGTAGTTCAATTGGCAGTCGGTTCTAAAGTCAATGTATCAGTTCCAGTGTTTCAAAATGAAACATTCTCAGGAACTATTTCTTTTATTGCACCAAAAGCAGATAATAGTATGAATTATCCTTTGGAAATAAAATTAGAAAACAACAAGACTAAAAACATGTTAAAAGCAGGAATGTATGCTGCTGCTAAGTTTGAATTTGGCGAACAAAAACCAATTATTGCTATTCCACGCGCTGCGTTTGTTACAAGTGTGCAGTCAGGTGAAATTTTTGTAATTGAAAATGAGGGGGTTGCTACAAAAAGAAAGGTTGCTCCAGGAGCTGTTTTTGGTGAAATGGTTGAAATACTTGATGGTTTGAAAGATGGTGATGTTGTGATTACTACCGGACAAATCAACTTGGTTGACGGTTCTAAAATCGAAGTATTGAAATAATCGAAATGAACATATAAAACATTAAACAAGATGAAAATAGCAGATATTTCGATTAAAAGACCATCCTTAGTGATTGTCGTTTTTACAGCACTTACCATTTTTGGGTTGATTTCGTTTTCAATGTTGAACTACGAGTTGCTACCAAAATTCTCACCAAGTGTTGTTTCCGTTGCAACGATTTACCCAGGAGCATCGCCTTCTGAGGTAGAAAACACGGTAACGAAGAAAATTGAGGAGGCAATTGCTTCCATGGAAAAGGTGAAAAAGATTGAATCTACTTCTTTTGAAAGTTTGTCTTTGATTGTTATCGAGTTGAATGATAATGCTGACGTTGACTATGCCATGACAGATGCTCAGCGGAAAATCAATTCCATTATGGCTGATTTGCCAGAGACGATTAAAACACCTTCGCTAAATAAATTCTCTTTTGACGATTTACCAATTGTTACTTTAGCAGCAACAGCTGATAAAATGTCTGATGTCGAGTTTTTTGACTTAATTGACAAGCGAATTCAACCTTTGATTTCTCGTGTTGATGGTGTGGCTAAAGTAAATATTATCGGTGGACGCCAACGTGAGTTCCAAGTCAACATTGATGGAAGAAAATTAGAAGCTTTGAACATGTCTATTTTACAAGTTCAACAAGCGGTTTTGAGTTCTAACATGGATTTCCCAACTGGAAGTGTGAAGTCAACGGAACAAAGTATGTTGATTCGCTTGGCAGGAAAATACAAGGACATTGAGGAGCTTAGAAACTTGGTGATTGGAACATCTCAAACAGGAGGACAGATTCGCTTGAAGGACGTAGCTGATGTACAAGATGCTCAAAAAGATGCAGAACGTATCGCTCGATATAATCGAAATAATTCCATTGCTTTGCAAGTCTTGAAGCAATCTGATGCCAATGCTGTTGAAGTAAGTAAGGCAACAAGAAAAATTATTGAAAGAATTGAAAATGAGTACAAAGAAAAAGGTGTAAAATTAGCAATTGCGAATGATACTTCTTTATATACCTTAGATTCAGCTAATGCGGTTGTTCACGACTTGATATTGGCCATTTTGTTAGTTGCTGTTATTATGTTGCTGTTCTTGCACAGTTTACGCAACGCTTTAATTGTAATGGTTGCTATTCCAATTTCTTTGATTTCAACTTTTATTGGAATGTTCTTCTTAGGTTTCTCATTAAACTTGATGTCTTTATTAGCACTTTCATTGGTGGTTGGTATCTTGGTCGATGACGCGATTGTGGTTATTGAAAACATTTATCGTCACATGGAAATGGGTAAAAATAGAGTAAGAGCGTCTATTGATGGAACAAAAGAAATCGGTTTTACCGTTATTTCTATTACCTTGGTAATCGTTGTGGTGTTCTTGCCTATCGGATTAAGTGTTGGGATGGTAGCGAATATCCTTCGTGAGTTTACGATGACCGTAGTAATCGCCGTTTTAATCAGTTTGTTTACATCTTTTACAATCGTTCCTTGGTTAACTTCTCGTTTTGGTAAATTAGAGCATTTGTCGAATGAAAAGTTAGGTGGAAAAATTATTTTAGGCTTTGAAAAATTAGTTGATCGTTTTACAAAATGGATTAGCGGTATTTTGCAATGGTCATTTCGTCACAAGTTAACAACGCTAGCCATAGTAGTAGTATTGTTATTTTCTTCTTTTGGATTGGTTATTGGAGGGTTTATTGGAGCTGAATTCTTTGCTCAAGGAGATAGAGCGGAGTTCTTAGTGCAAGTAGAACTTCCTAAGGATGCTTCATTGGAACAAACCAATCAAATGTTGATGAAAGCAGAAGAATATCTGACGAAAAAACCTGAAGTAATTTCACAAGTAACAACGGTGGGACAATCTTCAGATGGTATGTCAGGTATTAGTAAAACGCTTTACAAAGGGGAAATCAGCGTGAAATTGGTGGACAAAACGCAGCGAAAGGATCCTTCTAACGTGTATGCAGCGAAATTAAAAAATGAGTTGCAACAAATTTTAGTTGGTGCAAAAGTTAAAACAGCTCCGATTAGTATCATGGGGATGGCAGAACAAGCGCCTTTGGAAATGGTTGTTATTGGACCAGATATTAAAGAAGTTTACGATTATGCGCACAAGGTTAAAGATGTTTTAGCAACTATTCCTGGTACAGCTGAGGTTAAATTATCTTCTGAGGAAGGAACCCCTGAGGTGGCAATTGAATTGGATAGAGATAAAATGGCTGCTTTAGGATTAAATATGCAAATTGTCGGTGGTACACTTCAAACTTCATTTAATGGAAACATTGATGGAAAATTCCGAAAAGGGGAGTACGAATACGATATCAATATCCGTTTAGATGCTTTTGACAGAAAAAGCGTGGAGGATTTGGCTAATGTGGCGTTTATTAATCAAATGGGACAAGTGGTTCACTTATCTCAATTTGCCGATATTCAAGTAAAGGCTGGCCCGAATAAACTAGAACGAAGAGACAAAACTGCTGCAGTAAAAGTACAATCTCAAACAGTAGGTGTACCAGTAAGCTCTGTTGTGAAAGTCTTAGAAGAAAAAATCAAATCTATTGACAAACCAACTGGAGTTGATTATTTATGGGGTGGAGACATGGAACGTCAACAAGATGGTTTTGGATCTTTGGCTATCGCATTATTGGTTTCTGTTTTGTTAGTTTACTTCATTATGGTAATGTTATATGACAGCTTCGTGCATCCATTAGTAGTGATGTTCTCAATTCCATTAGCAATTATCGGAGCATTCTTAGCATTGGCTTTAACGAACAACTTGTTAAGTATTTTTACGATTTTGGGTATGATTATGTTGATTGGATTGGTGGCTAAGAATGCCATTATCTTAGTTGACTTTACCAACCAATTGCGTGCTGAAGGCAAAACTGTGCATGAAGCATTAATCATTGCCAACCATGTTCGTTTACGTCCAATTTTGATGACAACAATAGCCATGGTGATTGGTATGCTTCCGATTGCGATGGCATCAGGAGCCGGTGCGGAGTGGAAAAATGGATTGGCATGGGTAATTATTGGAGGTTTGCTTTCTTCATTGTTCCTAACATTGATTGTTGTTCCTGTGGTTTATCAATTGTTTGAAAACATCCTTGATAAACTAGGAATGAATAAAGCCCGTTTAGACGTTGATGCATTGGTTGCCGAACCATACGAGCATAAAGAAGTGAAAGAGTATTAATTTGCTATTGACAACTATTGAGAGGCGATGTCCAAAAAGTGACGAACTGCTGCGTTGTAATACCTTCGGTGCATACTTCGTAAGTCAAATGTCAGCAAAAGTCATGTACACTAGTATACTCCTTTTACTTCATTTTCAACGTCTTGCATTTCATTCATTTTTGAACATCTTAAAATGAAAGGAGAGTGTCAGACTTTTTGGACACTCTCTTTCTTGTTAATATTCAATTGTTAATTTTCGAATTCCTAAGTGTTCCTTGTTATTTTTTTGTTATTCTAAGTTGCTTTCAATATTTTTTTTAATTTAGTCGTTCTGATTATAATAATAGGAATTAACTAACTTAATTAAAAAATGAAAAGGATATTTAACACACTATTTTTAGTCTTTTTTCCGCGATTTCAGTAGTTTATTCACAAATGCCTGCTGGTACTTACGTTTTTCAAAATAAAGACTTTGAATTAACTTTAGCTTTAACTGATGATGGTTGGCAGATTAGCAGCGCTACTTTAAATAAAAATGATGGAACATTTTTTAGATCAGGAAAAGGAGAATTAAAAATCGCTGAAAGATCGATGTGGTATGAGTTTACCACTAAAGATTGTAACTATGACCTTGATGTTCCTAAGGAAAGACATTGATTTTAAATCAAACAGGTTGTTCAAAAGCTAAATATGTTTTAAATCAAACGTCTTATTCTCCGCATGTTGAAGCTGTTGATGGAGCAGAAGAGGAATTTGAGTTTGACTTTGATGTTGATTTAGATGAATTAGATCAAATTTTGAATGAAGTATCTGCTCAGATTAAATGGGAAGGAAGGTTTTCAAATGGTTATGGAGGATTGTTGACGATATCGAGCGTTTCAAAAACAGGTTTTACGTATGAACTCGTTTATAAAAGTAATAATGACTGCAATGGTTTAAATTACCGTGGTACAGCTTATTTTAAGTCTAATTCAGAAGCTTCTAATGAAACGAATGACGGAACGATGAATTTCATGGATATAGAAACGTTCGAACTAAAAGGAGAAACGATTATTTTGTATCCTGCAGCTTCAATGGTTGGAATGGAATGCCAAAGTATGTTTAAAGAAACTTTTAAAAGGAAATAACAATAAATAGACTGCTTAAAGTAGGGGAGAGTAGTAATGCTTTCCCCTTTTTTTGTTTTCATTTCCATCGGGTTTGAACATTCATTTTATTTAAGGTTGATCAAATTTATTCTATTAGGACTTGTTGATTTACTTAAGTGATATTTACAATCATCTCTTCAATTAGTCAATTACATTTTATAGCTTATGTTATGAATGATTTTGATGTTGGATAACCATTTTAAAAACAAAAAAGCCTGAGGTTCCTCAGGCTTAAAATTATGTTTGGCTGTAATGATTAAAACTGTTCCATTGGAGTAATTCCCCAATGATTCATATTTGCCATTGCAAAATCCAGTTTGTATTTTTCTGGAATGTTTCCTTCGTTGAAAGATCCAACTTTTACAGATGGAAAGATTTCTTCGTAAGTAATCATTTCGTTTAATGAAATTCTACGGTAGATGTGAGAACGTGTAATGTTCTTCATGTCATCTAATCCAGATGCTCCCATCATTTCAACAAAATTGTGAACGGTACCTTCATGGTAATTGGCAACACGTACCTTCTTATCGTCAACATCTAAACCAACAGTTAATTTTGGATCTTGTGTTGCAATACCAGTAGGACAACGGTTGGTGTTACACAATAATGCTTGGATACAACCTAAGGCCATCATCATTGCGCGAGCAGAGTTACAAGTGTCAGCACCTAAAGCCATTGCTCGAGCAATGTGGAAAGCAGATGTAATCTTACCTGAAGCAATGATTTTAATGTGTTGGCGAATGTTCAATCCGTTTAAGATATTGTGAACGAAATCCAAACCATCGATTAATGGAGCTCCAATGTAGTTAGTAAATTCTTGAGGAGCAGCACCTGTACCACCTTCACCACCATCAACAGTGATAAAGTCAGGATATATATCTAAATGCACCATTGCCTTACAAATAGCAATAAACTCACTTTTATGACCAATACATAACTTAAATCCAACAGGTTTTCCACCAGAAAGATCTCTCAATTGCTTGATGAATTGAACCATTTCTAATGGTGTGTCGAATGCAGAGTGGTAAGGAGGAGACGCTACTTTTGTGTGTGGTTTCACATTACGAATCTTAGCAATCTCTTCCGTGTTTTTAGATGCTGGTAAAATACCTCCGTGTCCTGGTTTGGCTCCTTGAGATATTTTTAACTCAATCATTTTCACATTTGGCAATTTCGCTTTCTCAGCAAATAACTCAGGAGAGAATTTTCCTTCCTCATCTCTACATCCGAAATATCCTGTACCAATTTGCCAAATTAAATCACCACCTTGTTTTAAGTGGTAAGGGCTTAAACCACCTTCACCAGTGTTGTGAGCAAAGCCACCAATTTTTGCACCACCATTCAATGCTTCAATCGCTTGTTTACTCAATGAACCGTAACTCATTGCTGATACGTTCAAAATACTACAATCATAAGGCTGTTTACAGTCTTTGTTACCAAAACGTACTCGAGGATTTTGATTCAACGTTTCAAAATCTTTAGGTGCAATGGAGTGACACATCCATTCGTATCCTTCTGCGTAAACATCTAATTGTGTACCAAATGGAACTGTTTCCAATTCTTTTTTAGCACGTTGATATATCGTTGCACGATCGATACGACTGATTGGCTTTCCATCTGTATCTGATTCTACAAAGTATTGGTAAATTTTAGGGCGTAATTCTTCCATTACATAACGCAATCTTCCAACTAAAGGGAAAATCCTTCTAATTGCATGTTTTGTTTGAACCATGTCTTGGTAACCCATGAATGTCAAAACCAACACGATTAACAGCCCAATTCCCCAATATAGACTAACACTATAGGTCAGCCAAGCAGTAAAAATTAAGGCTAATGTTGAAATAAAAATAAACTGTTTACGCATAATGTAACTATTTATGTTTCATAACTAAAATTGTAACGCAAAGAAAATCAAAAGCTTACTTCTTTTAACGTTTGTGTACTTATGCAAATGTACTCATTAATTGGATTTATTAACTGAAAAACATTTAAAAAATTCACAATCAAAAGTAGATTTGTTATATTTTATTTGTTCAGGATTTGCTCGATGACAAAGCCTGAATAGTATTACTTTTTATAGAAAGGAGTTTTTACAACTTTAGCTTTCAATTCTTTGTCTCTTACTTTGATGAAAATTTCACTATCCACAGCAGAAAAAGCAGTAGGAACGTATCCTAATCCAATGCCTACTTTCATGCTTGGAGACATTGTTCCAGAAGTAACTTTACCGATAACAGTGCCTTTTCCGTCTGTAATTTCATAATCATGACGAGGAATTCCTCTGTCAATTAATTCAAAACCAATTAATTTAGAGCTAACGCCTTCTTCTTTTTGTTTTTTAAGATTGTCAGAGTTTACGAAGTCTTTTGTAAATTTTGTTACCCATCCTAATCCAGCTGAAAATGGCGAAGTAGTGTCGTCGATGTCATTTCCGTATAAGCAAAAGCCCATTTCTAAACGCAAAGTATCACGAGCAGCCAAGCCAATTGGTTTGATGTCAAATGCGGCACCAGCTTCAAAAACTTTGTCCCACATTGCTGCAATGTCTTCATTTTTACAATAAACCTCAAAACCTCCACTTCCTGTATATCCAGTTGCGGAAATAATAACATTGTCTATTCCTGCAAATGTTCCTTCAACAAAATTGTAATAAGGTATATCTGACAAGTTGATAGCTGTCAAACTTTGCATTGCTTCAACAGCTTTTGGCCCTTGAATTGCCAATAGCGAATAATCATCTGAATGGTTTTCCAAAGTAGCTCTAATTTCTTCATTGAATTTGCTGATCCAAGCCCAATCTTTGTCAATGTTAGAAGCATTTACTACCAACATGTATTTTTCATCATTGAATTTATAGATGATAAGGTCGTCAATAATTCCACCTGTTTCATTAGGTAAGTATGCATACTGTGCTTTACCATTTACCAAAGTTGAAATGTCATTTGAAACAACTTTTTGGATTAAGTCTGTTGCATTAGGACCAGAAACAAAAAATTCACCCATGTGAGAAACGTCAAAAACACCAACGCCATTACGAACTGTGTCATGTTCTGCATTCACTCCTTCATACTGTACAGGCATGTTGAAGCCTGCGAAAGGAACCATTTTAGCACCTAATTCAATGTGTTTATCATTGAGTGTAATATACTTCATATTCTTTCTAAATAAATTTTTGCGAATATAATAAATTGCTTGTATATATTTTGTTTTTTGAGCTTATTTGTTGTGAATATTTCAATAGTATAGAATGAGTATAAATTTGTTTTTAATCAACCAACCAAAACTCATCTTCCCAATTTTCTTGAAATTGTGGTAGTGTCAATGTTTCTAATTGCTCCAGTTCAGTAGGGGATAGAATTTCCTGTAATTGATTTAAAATAACTCGCTCTTCAAATCGTATTAATCGCTCTAATTCTTCATCAATTGCACTCAGTGTTTGAACGTTTTTAGGTTTTTTTTCAAATAATCGTTGGATTCTCCTTCTTTGTGTGTGTAATTTCTCTGTTGTTTTGTCTTCAGAAGGTAATTTGCTAAACAATAATTCGTTTTCTAATTCAAAATGTTTAGAAAGTAAATTATTCCAAAACCAATCAACATAGCGCCAGATTCGTTCTGTGTCGATATTGTTTTTCATGCCTTTTCGAATCTTCCAACTCAATAGAAGTCCGTGGTGATGTTCTCTACTAAATGAACGAAGTGCATTTTCTCTTTTTATCGGAGCTAGAGTATTCATTTTTTTGTTCTTCAAAGAGTGTTAAACACGTATGAGTACCTTCCCACAATCTCTCTAACAACACGATTCATGCGTGTTTAACTTTCTCTTTTCTTTTTTATTAATTAATTAGCAAGCGTTTTTTCTAATTCAATTGCCTTTGGAAATAATATGTTGTTTTCTAAATGGATGTGTAAATGCAAATCATTTTCAAATTCTTGCAACATTGAAAAAGTTACTCGGTATGTATTACAAGCATCTTCTGGCGGTGTGTAATTATTCGATAATGCTGAAATTTGTCTAAAACGTTCTCCTTCTGTATCGTGTTCGTGGTGCATGTTTGCAATTGGATTTTCTACTGTACCAAAATGTGCAGGTTCAATTTTTTGTCCGCTTTGTTGCGCTTGTACCATTTTACGAATAAATGGGAATAAAACCAATTCTTCTTTTTTCATGTGCATGGTCAACTCTCCAGCAGAAGCTAAGAATTTTTCCTCAATTTCATGCAATTCAGGGTGATTGTGCCCGTGAACTTTTACGATTTTATTTAAAAATGGTTTGATTTCTGTGATTCTAGTTTCCACATATCTGTGGTGTTTCTTTTCAATGTAATCTGCTAACAAATCTAATGGCCATGATTTATAATCAATGCTTTCACCTCCAGATGATTGTGTAGCATTCACTAATTGAGAAACAACTGTTTCACTGTCGATGTTTTTCTTTGAGCAAGCGTCTTCAATGCTTCTATTTCCTTGGCAACAAAAATCAATGCCATGATTCTTAAATACTGAAGCTACTCTGTAGTCTTGTGCTACTAATTCGCCTATGTTACTGTCCTTTGTAATTTGCATATCGCTACTGTTTTGATTAATACTATTTCAATCTTTCTTAGCAAAGATAAACAAAATTTTTCATTTAAGACAAAATTGTCGTAAATATTTTTTAAAGAATAAAAGTTGTCAAATAGACATATAATGCTGTTGCTGCTGTGTAAAATAATCCAAAGATGGTAAGTTTACCTAATAATCGGTGTGTTTTAGAGAAGTTTCCAGGTAAACACTCTTTTTTTCTTGCTTTTATCGTCGATATGATAACTAAATATCCCCAAATAATGTAGGTTAAAACAGCACCGATGATGTGGGCAAAGAGGATTGTTTTGAAAAGTGTTGTCCCGTAGTATGAACTGTGTTTTACAATGCTACCTGATCCTCCAGAATAACGAATTTGCATTTCTAAAACAATCAATGCAATCATGCAAACAATAAATAAACTTCTTTGCCACAGTTGGTGTTTTGCTAGTGCTCCCTTTTTGATAAATTTTACAGCATAAAGGGCAATAAAAGGCGAAACCAATGTGAGTGCTAAAATTGCAGTGTTAAGTAGAAGTACTCCTGACATGATTTTTTATTTGATTAAATATAAACCAGCGATTGTTGCGCTAATTCCAACAATAACGCTAGATAAACTATAAATGATTGCGTTTGTTAGGTTTCCAGATTGAATTAACTGCACGTTTTCTAGTGCGAAAGTAGAAAAAGTTGTAAAGCCTCCACAAAAACCGGTGATAAATAGTAGTTTTAAATTGGATTGAAGCAGTTCTTGTTTTTCAAAATAACTAAAGAGTAGTCCAATGATTAAACAACCAATCACATTGACTATAAAAGTTGACCATGGAAACGTTGCGTTGTCGTTTTTAAATGTAAGCAAAGATACGACATATCGAAGCATACTTCCGATTCCTCCACCTAGACCAACTAATAGTAGTGCTTTCATTTGTGAGCTAAAAAAAGGTGCTCTCAAGTTGCATTTTATCATTGCTTCTTTCGAACACCTTCAGGTTGTTTTAAATATATTTCTTAGTAAATAGAAGGATACGTTGCTGGATCTGCCTCGTGCATAATTCCATAAGCTGCTTCTACGATATCGTCAATACTTGGTTTAGAGAAATAATCTCCGTCTGTACTGTAAGCAGGACGATGGTCTTTCGCGCTCACTGTGATAGGAGCTGAATCTAAATGATAGTATCCTTTTTGTTCAACTAAAATTTTATCCAACATGAAACCTGTTGCTCCACTGCTTACATCTTCATCAACGATTAATAAACGATTTGTTTTCTTCAAAGAAGCACTAATCATGTGGTTAACGTCAAAAGGTAACAATGTTTGTACGTCAATTAATTCAACATTAATTCCTAATTCAGCCAATTGTTTTACAGCAACTTCACAAAGATTAAAAGTAGAGCCATAAGAAACCAATGTTATATCTGTTCCTTCTTTTACAATTTCTGGAACTCCCAATGGAATTTTAAATTGACCGATATTATTAGGACGACGTTCTTTTGTTCTGTAACCGTTCAAAGGTTCAACTACCAATGCAGGTTCATCAGATTCTAACAATAAATTGTAAAAACCTGCTGCTTTAGTCATGTTTCTTGGCACACAAACGTTAACTCCTCTAGCAGCATTAATAATCATCCCCATTGGAGAGCCCGAGTGCCAAATACCTTCTAAACGGTGACCTCTTGTACTGATAATTAAAGGAGCTTTTTGTCCACCTTTTGTTCTATATTGTACCGTTGCAAGATCGTCTGACACCACTTGAATAGCGTATAACAAATAATCCAAGTATTGAATCTCAGCAATTGGACGTAAACCTCTCATAGCCATTCCAATACCTTGACCCATGATAGTAATCTCGCGAATTCCTGTGTCTGAAACACGTAGTACACCATGTTTTTCTTGCATTCCTTCCAAACTTTGGTTGACACCACCGATTTTACCAGCATCTTCTCCGAAAATAACAACTTCTGGACGAGTGCTTAATATGTGATCGTAATTATCTCTAAGGATAACACGACCGTCTTCCATTGGCGCATTGTCGTCATACGTTGGTTCAATTCCAGCAATGTTGCGAACACCGTATTTTGATTCTGAATGCAAGTGTGAACTGTAGCGTTCGTAATTCGCTTCAATTGCTTTTGTAATCCAATTAGCAAGTGCCTTGCGACTGTTTAACGTTTCTTTAGCTGTTGTTCTTAAAATTCTTCTTGCAGTTGACAAAATATCTTTGCGAATTGGGTTCATTTCTTTTTCCAATGCTTCGATATCTTTCTCAATAAAAACTTTTTTAGAACTTTCAGCAGCTACGGCTTTCATTAAAGGCAAAGCCTCATTGAAGTCAGTTTTTATTTGCTCGGTGAAAGCTTGCCATGCAGCATTTTTGCTGTCGCGAACATGTTTTTTTGCATCTTCAGCAATTGCTTTTAATTCTTCTTCAGTTGCAATGATTGCGCCATCAGCATTGAAGTTCAAAATCCATTCTTTGAATTTGTTGATGCAATCAAAATCAACCTCCCATTGTAAACGCTCAGCTGATTTATAGCGTTCGTGAGAACCAGAAGTAGAGTGACCTTGTGGCTGATTTACTTCTTTCACATGAACCAAAACAGGTACATGCTCTTCACGAGCAATGGCAACAGCTTTTTCGTAGGTTTCACACAAATGTGCATAATCCCAACCTTTTGTTACAAAAATTTCATATCCTGGTTTGTCAGCGGTACGTTGCATTCCAGCCAAAGCTTCGGAAATACTGTCTTTTGTCGTTTGATTATCACGAGAAACGGAAATACCATAACCATCATCCCAAACAGACATCACCATTGGTACTTGTAGTACCCCAGCAGCGTTGATTGTTTCCCAAAATGGACCTTCCGATGTAGAAGCATCACCAATTGTACCAAAAGCAACTTCATTTCCACCATTTGTGAATTTTTTGAAGGCTTCAATATCTTTTAATGTGGGATGATTTCTATAAATTTTTGAAGCTTGAGCCAATCCTAATAAGCGAGGCATTTGACCAGCTGTTGGAGAAATGTCAGAAGAACTGTTTTTTTGTTCCATTAAATTTTTCCACTCTCCGTTTTCATCTAAGTTGCGCGTAGCAAAGTGTCCTCCCATTTGACGACCGGCAGACATAGGTTCTACTACTTCGTCTGTATGACCATATAAGCCCGCAAAGTATTGTTGAACATTTAATTGGTCAATTGCCATCATCAAGGTTTGATCACGGTAGTATCCCGAACGGAAGTCACCATCTCTAAATTGTTTAGCCAAAGCTAATTGAGCCAATTCTTTTCCGTCACCGAAAATACCAAATTTCGCTTTGCCAGTTAATACTTCTTTTCTACCTAATAGTGAAGCCTCACGAGATACGCAAGCTAATCTATAATCTGCTAATACTTCTGATTTGAATGTGTCAAAATCAATTTCTTTAGCTACATTGTTTACTGTTTCTTTCGTCATAATGTAATGTTAACGCTCCACAAATATAATAAAAAATTGCAAATTTCAAATTACAAATTTCAAATTACAAATTGTAACCGCGAAGCAGCGCCGGAGGTAATTGCAACTCCCAACTCCCAACTCTTCACTCATAACTCATAACTCTACATTCATTATTCGTAATTTATCAAAAACCAAGTCATTTTGTCAGAAAAAATCAATAAAACAACCCTAAAACGCTTTTTTTATGTCAAAATTTCCGAATAAATAATGAAAAACAACTTTGGATTAAAATTTGAAGCACGATAAGAAAATAAAATAATATGGACATCCAAAAATTCACAATTAAATCTCAAGAAGCGATTCAACAGGCAGAACAGCTTGCTACTAACAAGGGGCATCAAGCCATTGAAAACACGCATCTATTAAAGGGTATTTTGAATGCTGATAAGGATGTGGTTCCTTACCTACTTTCAAAATTAAACGTAAACCTTAGCATTTTTGAGCAGGCTCTAGATAAAATGCTCGAAAGTCACGCTAAAGTAAGTGGCGGACAATTGTATCTTTCTAACAATGCTCAAAAAACACTCAACAATGCTTTTACAGTTATGAATGAATTCGGAGACGAATACATCGCTGTGGAAACATTATTCTACGCTTTTTTGGACGGAACAGATAGCGTAGCACAATTATTAAAAGATAATAACATTACAAAATCAAACCTTAAACAACAAATTATGGACTTAAGAAAAGGTGAAAAAGTAAACTCTCATTCTCAAGATGGGACTTACCAATCTTTGGAAAAGTACGCTAAAAACTTAAACGATCTTGCAAAACAAGGCAAACTTGACCCTGTTATCGGTCGTGATGAGGAAATTCGCCGCGTGTTGCAAATATTAACACGTAGAACAAAAAACAATCCTATTTTAATCGGTGAACCTGGGGTTGGTAAAACAGCAATCGCTGAAGGAATTGCACACCGAATTGTAGATGGCGACGTACCTGAAAACTTAAAAAGTAAAACAGTATACTCACTCGACATGGGCGCGTTAGTTGCCGGTGCAAAATACAAAGGAGAATTCGAAGAGCGTTTAAAAGCTGTAGTGAAAGAAGTCATCGGTTCTGATGGAGAAATTATTTTGTTCATCGACGAAATTCACACACTTGTTGGGGCTGGTGGTGGCGAGGGAGCAATGGACGCTGCTAATATCTTAAAACCTGCATTGGCTCGTGGTGAACTAAGAGCTGTGGGTGCTACAACGTTGAACGAATACCAAAAATACTTTGAAAAAGATAAAGCATTGGTGCGTCGTTTCCAAACAGTATTGGTAGATGAACCAACTACAGAGGACGCAATTTCTATCTTGCGTGGTATCAAGGAAAAATACGAAAATCACCACAAAGTATTGATCAAAGACGCTGCGATTGTGGCTGCTGTGGAATTGTCTCAGCGCTATATTACGGATAGACATTTACCCGACAAAGCCATTGACTTAATTGACGAAGCAGCCTCTAAATTACGCATGGAAATCAATTCAAAACCAGAAGAATTGGATGAATTGGACCGTAAAATTATGCAGTTAGAAATTGAGCGTGAAGCGATTAAGCGCGAAAATGATGCTCAAAAAATTGAATTGCTAGAAAAAGAATTGGCAGAACTCAATGCGCAACGTGATAGTTTTAACGCTAAATGGCAATCTGAACGTGAAGTCATTGATGCAGTACAACATGAAAAAGAAGAAATTGACAACTTAGAAATTCAAGCACAACAAGCTGAACGCGCTGGTGACTACGGTAAAGTTGCTGAATTGCGCTATGGAAAAATAAAAGAAGCTGAAAAACGCTTGGAAGAAAACAAAGCTAAATTAGCTGAAATTCAAGCTAATTCCAACCTCATCAAAGAAGAAGTAGATGCCGATGAAGTTGCAGAAGTTGTTGCTAAATGGACGGGGATTCCAGTTTCCAAAATGTTGGAAAGTGAAGTGGTAAAATTACTGCGCTTAGAAGATGAATTAGGCAAACGTGTTGTGGGACAAGAAGAAGCCATCGAAGCACTTTCTGACGCTGTACGTCGCTCACGTGCTGGCTTGCAAGACAAACGTAAACCTATTGGTTCCTTCATTTTCCTTGGAACAACGGGAGTTGGTAAAACGGAGTTAGCGAAAGCATTAGCTGAATACCTGTTCAACGATGAAAACGCGATGACACGTATTGACATGAGTGAATACCAAGAAAAACACACTGTTTCTCGCTTGGTTGGAGCACCTCCGGGATATGTTGGTTACGATGAAGGCGGGCAATTGACTGAAGCTGTAAGAAGAAAACCTTACTCCATCGTTCTACTCGACGAAATCGAAAAAGCACACCCAGATGTTTTCAACGTATTGTTGCAAGTATTGGACGACGGACGCTTAACCGACAACAAAGGACGATTGGTCAACTTCAAAAATACCATCATTATTATGACATCCAACTTAGGATCCAACATTATCCACGAAGGATTTGAAGGAGTTTCAGAGTTGCACTATGCCGAAGCAGCGGAAAAAGTAAAGAAACAAGTGTTAGAAATGCTAAAAGCAACCATTCGACCAGAGTTCTTAAACCGCATCGACGAAACTATTTTGTTCCACCCGTTGTCCAAAGGCAATGTACGACAAATCGTTCGCATCCAACTCAATGGATTGAAGAGCTTATTGAGTGAGCAAGGTATTCAATTACACATCACGCCACAAGCCTTCGATTGGATTGCCGACACAGGTTACGATCCATTCTTTGGAGCACGACCAGTGAAACGTGTGATTCAACGCTCGGTTCTCAACGAATTATCTAAAGCACTCCTCGGTGGACAAATAGATCGCTCACAGGTAGTAGTCATGGATTTATTCGACGACAAGATTGTTTTCAGAAAACCAATCAACCAAGAAGAAGAAATAGTAGCATAAATCAACTTCATACATACTGCAAAGACCATGGAGAATCATCTCTGTGGTCTTTTTTGATTAAAAAAAATGTAGTTTTTTAACCGCAAAGACACTAAGGAAACGCAAGGTTCGCAAAGGCTTCAAAGAGCACATAGCGTTTACCTCCTGTAAACATTGAAAAACAACTATGTAAACCTATGTCCCTATGTGGTTAAAAAAAACTCCCCCTATGTCCCTTATGTAAAGCCAAAGGTTTATTATAAAGCTCAAATACCAATGTATGTGGTTGCTAAGTTCGCTAAAGATTTTACCAAAATTGACTAATCACCAATACCACACCATCCTACAAAAACCTTGGCGCTTCTTTGCGGCAAATTTACGGTAAAGAAACATCCTTAACTAATCTCAACCACACCAAAACCACCCTCATCGACAAGAATTTCCCCCTCGTCTAATTTTGTTGACTTATGTCAAATAATTTTAATTTTATTTTATGTCTTAGCTAAAATTAAATAAAAGTTGTAATTTTAACACCAGATAAACTGCAACTACTCTTCCACTCCATTCTCTAAAAAGACCTTGTTTATTACTTAAATAATTATACTATAAAACGATTCAATTTTTCCTTTAGTTGATAACTGCCTTATTTGTAAGCAATGCTTGGGGGTAGACTCCATGTACATTTACCCCTAATCCCGTAACCTATGCATCAGGGTCAGGAACGTACAACTCCCAGCTCTCAACTCTCAACTCCTAACTCCTATTCGCTCTTTTTAATAAATTATAACCTAGCACACCTCCTATTATAGATGCTGCGAAGATGCCTATTTTAGCTTGAGTAATGTATTCTTCATGAGAAAAAGCTAGTTGTGTAACAAAAATTGACATAGTGAATCCAATAGCAGCTAACAAACCTAAACCAAAAAGATTTTTAAGGTTCATGCCTTCTGGCCAAGGGGCTACTTTTAAGCGAATGCTTAGCCAAGTTAAGCCAACTACGCCCACCACTTTTCCTACTAGTAATCCTAATCCCACTCCTAAAGCAACATTTGTTTCAAATAACTGATCCACTCGAATATCCAACATATACACGCCTGCATTGGCTAGGGCAAAGATTGGAATAATAATAAAGTTAACAAATGGATGTAGTGCATGTTCCAATTGTTGCAATGGTGGAATGGCTTTATTAGTGTCAATTTTTATTTCGTCCATAACCTGCAATTGCTCATTGGTCAATGTTGGAATGCTGTCATTGGGGTCAATTGCTTTGAATTTAGTTAAGTATTGTTGAATGTTATTGATAAACAAACTTTCTTTAATTTTCACGTCAGCAGGAATCATAAAAGCAGCTGCAACTGCTGCAATTGTAGCGTGAATTCCAGAAAGTAGAAAGGCTGTCCACGCACCACCTATGCCTAAAACAGCATAAAATAATACGTTTCTAATACCTATTTTATTACCTAAATACATCAATGCTAAAAAGCCTAAGCCTATACCTAGACTAAGCAATGAAATGTCGGAAGAATAGAAAAGAGCAATGACTAGTACGGCACCCAAATCGTCAACAATGGCAAGGGCAGCAAGGAAAACTTTTAATGATAATGGAATGCGATCTCCGAGTAAATACAACACTCCTAAAGCAAAAGCAATATCCGTAGCCATGGGGATTCCCCAGCCGCTGTGCACTTCTCCAGAAGGATTGAGTGACAGGTAAATAAGTGCAGGAACGATCATTCCGCCAATGGCTGCGATGATAGGAAGCATTGCTTTTCTTGGATTGGCAAGTTCACCAGCAATAAATTCCCGTTTTAGTTCTAAACCTACAACGAAGAAGAAAATAGCCATTAAGCCATCATTTATCCAATGGTGTAAACTGTATTCCAAATAAGTTTCGCCATCAAATAAAAATCCTAATTTGTGTTCAAAAAAACGAAAATAGCTTTCAGACCATGGTGAATTTGCTAAAAATAATGCTATAATGACGCTTAAACCTAATACTAGACCTCCAGATTTTTCTTGTTGAATAAATTTCTGGATAGGGGTAACCAATTTTTCTATCGGTGCTTTTTTAGTTGAATATTCCATAGTGTAAAATTAGAAATTTATTTTTAAAAGAATGAAAAAAGGTTGTTTTTTTAACGAAACTTACTGTTTTTTTGGTGCCTTTTTTATTAACTGATAACTTTTGTTCTTTTCTAGATTGCACGTTTACTAAAAAATAGTATCTTCGCAATCGCATCAAAATTATATAACTTAGATGAAAAAAGTACTTATCGCCAATAGAGGAGAGATTGCACGAAGAGTAATTAGAACTCTTAAAGCAATGGATATTAAAAGTGTGGCTGTTTATTCAGATGCAGACCGCAATGCGCCCCATGTTTTAGAAGCAGATGAAGCAGTGTATTTAGGAGGTAGTCCTGCTGCTGAAAGTTATTTGAAAATGGATCTGATTTTAGATTATTGTAAACAATTAGGGGTTGATGGTATTCATCCGGGATATGGTTTTTTATCTGAAAATGCTGATTTTGCTAGAAAAGTTAAGGCTGCCGGTATCACATTAATTGGTCCTTCTCCTGAATCAATGGAAGTAATGGGGGATAAGTTGAGCGCTAAGCAAGCAGTAAAAGATTTCGGCGTTCCATTGGTGCCAGGTGTTGACGAGGCGATTACAGATGTGGAAGAAGCGATTAAAGTAGCGGAACAAGTTGGTTATCCTATTTTGATTAAAGCTTCTGCCGGAGGTGGTGGAAAAGGAATGCGCTTGGTTGAAAAAAGTGAAGATTTTAGAGAACAAATGCGTTTGGCTCAAAACGAAGCTCGCTCTTCTTTTGGAAATGATGCTGTTTTTATTGAAAAATTCGTCACTAAACCACGACATATTGAAATTCAGGTATTTGCCGATCGTCATGGAAATGCAGTTTATTTATTCGAACGCGAATGTTCTGTTCAACGTCGCCACCAAAAAGTGGTAGAAGAAGCGCCTAGTGCTATTTTGACTCCAGAATTACGCAAAAAAATGGGAGAAGCTGCTGTGGCTGTTTGCCGCTCATGTAATTATGAAGGAGCCGGAACAGTTGAGTTCTTAGTGGATGGAAACATGGACTTCTTCTTCTTGGAAATGAATACACGTTTGCAAGTGGAACACCCTGTAACGGAAGAAATTACTGGTTTAGACTTGGTTGAATGGCAAATTCGTGTGGCAAGAGGTGAGGAGTTACCTTTAAAGCAAGAGGATTTGAAAATCAATGGTCATGCTATTGAAATTCGAGTGTACGCAGAAGATACCTTAAATGGATTTACACCAGACATAGGAAATTTACAACGATACAGAGTTCCGTCTGGAAGAGCTGTTCGTGTGGATGATGCGTTTGTAGAAGGGATGGATATTCCAATTTTCTACGATCCAATGATTGCTAAATTAGTTGTTTGGGGTAAGGATAGAAAATCTGCTATTTCTCGCGCCATTAAAGCGATTGATGAATACCAAATTTCAGGTGTTAAAACAACGTTAGACTTTGGTAAATACGTTTTAAAACACGAAGCGTTTGTCAGCGGGGATTTCGATACCAACTTTGTGAAACATTATTTTTCTGATCCAGCTATAGTTGTCACTGCTATGGAAGCAGAGAAAGATGCTTTGGTGCACGGCATCAACCAAATCTGGGATGGAATTAAAGAAGTAAAAGCAAGAGAATTCAAATCTAGAAACATCGAAAGTAGCTGGGTGAAATCAATGAGTTGATTTGGGCGAAAGTTACGACATAAAAAAACCTCGGATTCCCGAGGTTTTTTTGTTAGCAATACATCTAACATCTAACATCTAACGTCTCACTTCTTATACTTCGCATCCACATCAGCTGTCAAAGATTTTAAGAAAGTAACAATACTTTTAACTTCTTCTTCATCCAATTCGTTTGCAATTTGAGTTTTACCCATAATACGAACGGCATCTTCTAGTTTTTCAACCGAACCATCGTGGAAATAAGGGTATGTTTTTTCAATATTTCTTAAGCCAGGCACTTTAAAAATATATTTATCGCCTTCGTTTTTAGTGATATCATACAAACCATTGTCCACTTTTTTGCTTTTTGTGTGTTCCCAATAATCGCTAAATAAACCGAATTTTTGCAACATTTTACCACCAAATGCAGGCCCAGTGTGGCAAGCGATACATCCCTTGTCAATAAACGTTTGCAAACCTTCTTTTTCTTCAGTTGTCAACGCCTTATTATCACCATCTTGCCATTTATCGTAACGAGATTCTGGTAATAATTGACGTTCAAATGCTCCGATTGCTTTTTGGACATTTGCAAAGGTGATAGGCTGCGCATCATTTGGAAATGCTTTTTTGAATAAATTGCGATAATCTTCCACTTCGCGCAAACGTTTCTCTAAAAATGCCTGAGAAGGAATGTTGTGTTCAACAGGATTTAAAATTGGACCACCAGCTTGTTCTTCCACGTCTTTCGCTCTACCATCCCAGAATTGAATAGCATGAATTGCAGCATGCAACACCGTCGGAGAGTTTCTGCCACCCAATTCTTTTGTGTCACCTGGAGAGAATGATAAATTATCAACCCCATAAGTATTCAAGTTGTGACAAGAATTACAGCTTATATTTCCGTCTTTTGACAAACGTGTGTCATAATACAATTTCATACCTAAATCTGCCATGTCAGCATTGATTTCTTGCGCAGGAAGTGAAGAAATTGACCCGAATAAACCAGCAGACTTTGTGCGTAGTGTTGCATCGTCGAAGGTATCAAGTGCAGTTGCCTCTTTTACTTCTTTGTCAGAGCCAGAACAACCTGTGTTAATTGCTAATAAAGAAGCGATAGCCAAGAAAGAAAAAGTTCCAATTGTGGTCGCTCTTTTATCTTTTGAGCTAAAAAAAGAATGTTTATTTTTCATATTCATCATTAAGATTTACAAATCATTACAAAAATACAAAAATATATTGAATTAGAAAATCGGTTTGTTACAATAGTTACTGAATGTGATTTTTCCAAAAAATAGGAGTAGAAACGATGAAAAAACAACTATTTATAAAAAAGAATGACAATAAACTTTGAACTAATTATATTTTGTACTACTTTTACCGCACTTTAAATAATGTTCAAAAATGAATTTACACGAATATCAAGGGAAATCAATACTTAAGAGCTACGGTGTGGCAGTGCAAGAAGGTATTGTTATTGACAAGGTTGAAGATGCTGTAGAAGCAGCTAAAAAATTGACAGAACAAACTGGTACAAGTTGGTACGTAGTTAAGGCTCAGATTCACGCAGGTGGTCGCGGTAAAGGAAAAATCCAAGAAACGGATTCAAACGGTGTGGTATTAGCTAAAGGTATTGATGAGGTTGAAGGTAAAGTAAAAGGTATTTTGGGTGGCCACTTGATGACGGCTCAAACAAACGGAAAAGCTAAGAAAGTAAATAAAGTGTTGATTGCACAAGATGTTTACTATCCAGGTGAATCTGAAACTGCTGAATTCTACATGTCTGTATTGTTAGACAGAGAAAAAGGAAGAAATACAATTATTTATTCTACTGAAGGTGGTATGGATATCGAAGCTGTAGCTGAACATACACCAGAAAAAATTTATAAAGAAGAAATTGATCCTCGCGTTGGTATTCAAGGATTCCAAGCTAGAAACATCGCTTTTAACTTAGGATTGAGCGGACAAGCATTTAAAGAAATGACGAAATTTGTTACTTCTTTGTACAATGCTTACGTTGGTATCGATGCTTCAATGTTTGAAATTAACCCTGTATTAAAAACTTCTGACAACAAAATCATCGCTGTTGACGCTAAAGTAACGTTAGATGGAAACGGTTTGTTCCGTCACCCTGACTATGCAGCAATGCGCGACGTAACAGAAGAAGATCCAACAGAAGTTGAAGCTGGTGAAGCTGGTTTGAACTTCGTTAAATTGGATGGAAACGTAGGTTGTATGGTTAACGGTGCAGGTTTAGCAATGGCTACTATGGACATTATTAAATTGTCTGGTGGTAACCCTGCTAACTTCTTGGACGTTGGTGGTACAGCTAACGCTGAACGTGTAGAAAAAGCATTCCATATCATTTTGAAAGATCCTAATGTAAAAGCAATTTTAATTAATATCTTCGGTGGTATCGTTCGTTGTGACCGTGTTGCTCAAGGTGTTGTTGATGCTTACAAAAACATGGGGAATATTCCAGTTCCAATCATTGTACGTTTACAAGGAACAAATGCTGAAGAAGCAAAAAAATTAATCGATGAGTCTGGCTTAAATGTACATTCTGCTGTATTGTTACAAGAAGCTGCTGATAAAGTAAAAGAAGTTTTAGCTTAATCAATTCGGTTTAAAATACTTAAAAGGTTGTCTGTTGAAGGCAACCTTTTTTTTGTACTGTAAATGCACTTTTTTAACTTTTTTATTTTGTTAACAAAAATAATGTATTGTTATACAAGAAATTCTCCCTATCTTTGCACCCTAATTTTATATTTTTTTTAGATGACATTTGAAGAACTCGGGCTAAAGAGTGGGGTGTTGAAGTCGTTGACAGAAATGGGGTTTGAAACACCCACTCCGATACAAACCGAAGCGATTCCTCACTTAATGAAAGAAGAAAGTGACTTCGTAGGTTTAGCTCAAACAGGGACAGGAAAGACAGCAGCGTTTGGTCTTCCATTAGTAAGTAAAGTAGAAGAAGGGAGAAAAATCCCTCAAGGATTAGTAATTTGTCCAACTCGTGAGTTGTGTCTGCAAATTACGAAAGATTTACAAAATTTTTCTAAACATTTAAACGTTAGTGTAGTAGCTGTATATGGAGGGACGGATATTCGTCGCCAAATGACAGATATTAAAAACGGTGCAACAATTGTTGTTGCAACACCAGGTCGTTTAGTGGATTTAGCTAACAGAAAAGCACTTCGATTGGAAGAAATCGAATGGGTTGTGCTTGATGAGGCTGATGAAATGCTAAACATGGGTTTCAAAGAGGATATTGATACTATTTTAGAGAAAACTCCAAGTTTTAAAAATGTGTGGTTGTTCTCAGCAACAATGCCTCAAGAAGTAGCAAACATTGCTAAAAACTATATGGAAAGTCCATTAGAGGTTAGCATAGGTCATAAGAATCAAACAAACGAAAACATTGAGCACATCTATTTCATGGTGAAAGAAAAAGATAGATATGCAGCAACAAAACGTTTGATTGACTTTAATCCAAATATTTATGGGTTAATTTTCTGTAGAACACGTAGAGAAACTGCAATGGTAGCAGAAATGCTTGAAAAAGATGGCTACAATGCGTCTCCATTACATGGCGATTTGTCACAAGCTCAACGTGATTCTGTGATGAAACGTTTCCGTGAACGTTCAGTACAATTATTGGTTGCAACAGATGTAGCAGCTCGTGGTATTGATGTGACAGATATTACGCACGTGATTAACTACAATTTACCAGACGATATTGAGAATTATACACACCGTTCAGGTAGAACAGCTCGCGCTGGTAAGAAAGGTGAGTCATTGGTGTTGATCAATACACGTGAAATGGGTAAAATTCGCCAAATTGAACGTCAAATTCGCACAACTTTTACAGTAGGGTCTGTTCCAAATGCAAAAGAAATTTGTGAAATTCAATTGATGAATCTAACAGATAAAGTTATTTCAACTGAAGTAAGAGAAGAAGATATTGAAGATTTCTTGCCAATCATTATGCGTGAGTTTGATGGATTGTCTAAAGAAGAAGTTGTCAAGAAATTTATTTCAGCTGAATTTAACCGTTTTATTGATTACTATGAGCGTTCAGGAGATTTGAACGCGAATACAAAAGATAGAGAAGAAAGAGGAGGTGACCGCGAAGGTGGATCAAGAAGCCGAAACAGAGATAGAGGAGATTCTGGGAAGACACGTTTCTTTGTCAATTTAGGGAAGCGTGATGGATTAAATCCTGGTGGATTGTTACGAGTAATTTGTGATTCAACAGGTTTGCGCTCTGATAACATCGGTAGAATTGATATTTTAGCCTCTTTTTCTTTCTTTGAAGCTGATAATGAGTTAGCTAGCCAAATTGTTGATAAGGTTAATGGTACAGAATACGAAGGACACAAAGTTTCTGTTGAGGTGACGAAAAACAAAGGTGGCGACGGTGGATCGCGTCGTGGCGGTCGCTCTGAGGGCGGAAAATCATTCGGAGGCGGTGGTCGTTTCCAAGGAAAAGGCGATTCAGGAAGAGGAAGAAGTTCTGATAGAGGACCTAAAAGCTTTGATAAAGGACCAAGAAGTTTCGATAGAGGAAGCAGAGGTACTGATCGTGGAGGAAGAAGTTCAAACCGCGGAGGTAGAGGATCTTTTTAATTAGTAATTCATACACAGGAATAAAAATATATGGAAGTAAGAAACATAGCAATTATTGCACACGTTGACCACGGAAAAACAACATTAGTTGACAAAATGATTGAAGCTGGAGCGGCAGCTGAACGTGGACACACTTCAGGTGAAAGAATTATGGATAACAATGATTTGGAACGTGAACGTGGGATTACAATTGTTTCAAAAAACGTTTCAGTTTCTTATAAAGGAACGAAAATTAATATCATTGACACTCCAGGTCACGCCGATTTTGGTGGTGAAGTAGAACGTGTTTTAAACATGGCTGATGGTGTTTGTTTGTTGGTTGACGCTTTTGAAGGACCAATGCCTCAAACTCGATTCGTACTTGGTAAAGCATTGTCTATGGGAATTCGACCGTTGGTTGTAATCAATAAAGTAGATAAGGATAACTGTACACCTGAAGAAGTGCATGAAAAAGTGTTCGACTTGATGTTTGAATTGGATGCAAACGAGGAACAATTAGAATTTCCTGCTGTGTACGGTTCTGCTAAAAATGGATGGATGTCTGATGATTGGAAAAAACCAACAGATTCAATCGAGCCATTGTTAGACAAAATTTTAGAATACTTCAAACCAAAAGAAATTGAAGAAGGAAATACGCAATTATTGATTACTTCTTTGGATTATTCTACTTTTGTTGGTCGTATTGCTATTGGCCGTTTGAACAGAGGTCAATTAAAGGCTAACATGAACATTGCTTTGGTAAAAAGAGATGGTACAATTGAAAAACATAAAATCAAAGAATTATTTGTGTTTGAAGGATTGAACCGTGTAAAAGTAGAAAGTGTTCAGGCTGGAGATATTTGTGCAATCACTGGTATTGAAGGATTTGAAATTGGAGACTGTATTTGCGACGCTGAGAATCCAGAACCACTACCAACGATTTCTATTGATGAGCCAACAATGAGCATGTTGTTTTCAATTAACGATTCGCCATTCTTCGGTAAAGAAGGAAAGTTTGTTACTTCTCGTCACATTTCTGAACGTTTAGATAAAGAATTAGAGAAAAATTTAGCCATGCGTGTTGCTCCAACAGATAAAGCAGACAAATGGATGGTGTTTGGACGTGGTGTAATGCACTTGTCTGTATTGATTGAAACAATGCGACGTGAAGGATATGAGTTACAAGTTGGGCAACCACAAGTAATCATCAAAGAAATTGACGGAGTGAAGTGTGAACCAGTTGAAGAATTGACAATAGATATTCCAGAAGCTCACTCTGGTACAGCTGTAGAAGCCGTTTCAAAACGCAAAGGTGAAATGAAAAACATGGAGCCGAAGGGGGAACGAATGATTATTCAATTTGAAATTCCTTCTCGTGGTATCATTGGTTTGAGAAACTTTTTGTTGACAGCGACAGCAGGTGAAACAATCATGACGCACCGTTTCTTGGAGTACCAACCATACAAAGGAGAAATTCCTGGACGTATGAATGGTTCGTTAATTTCTATGGAACAAGGAAGTGCTATTCCATTCTCTTTGTCTAACTTACAAGAACGAGGAACTTTCTTTGTGAATCCAAATGATGACGTTTACGAAGGACAAGTTATTGGAGAACACACGCGTTCAAACGACTTGGTAGTGAATGTTACTAAGACCAAAAAGTTGACGAATATGCGAGCTTCAGGTTCTGATGATAAAGTTAAAATTGCACCAGCAAGAGTGTTTTCATTAGAAGAAGCATTGGAATACATTCAAGGAGATGAATACGTAGAGGTGACGCCAAAATCGTTGCGTATGCGTAAAATTTTATTGAAAGAAACAGATCGCAAACGCGAAGGAAGATAAGTTATTAACATTCTTACATTTTTTTTGCAAATAAGTATTTTTATTTGTACATTTATGTTCATAAATCTTGAAGTATGTTTGATAACGAAGATGATGAATTAAATGAATCAGAATTAAACGAAGACATCGTCCGCTTTGAGAATTATTTGAAAGGCGGATCGATGGGCTTTGTTGACAGTGATCGTTTAGAGCTGTTAATAGACCACTACTTAATGATTGGCCATTACCATAAGGCTAATGAAGCATGTGATTTTGCATTGCATCAATTCCCCTATAATTCCTCTTTCGTTATTCGAAAAGCTCAATCAATGTCAGCTTTGGGTTATTTAAAAGAAGCTTTGAACCTTTTAGCTACCATTGAAAAAATTGATGTGACACCTGAGTTGTTTTTAACTAAAGCATCTATTTTTAGTCAGTTAAGAGATCATAAAACGTCCATTAAATGTTTCAATGAAGCTATCAAATTGATGGATGCTTCTTTTGAACAAGATGAAGTTTATGTTGATTTATCGAGTGAATATCAAGCTTTAGGAGATTATAAAAATGCAATAAAAGCCTTGAAAGAAGCTCAAAAAATCAATCCTAAAAATGAAAGTGCCATCTACGAAATGGCTTTTTGCTATGATCAATTAGGAGATTTTGAAAATTCGATTAATTGCTACAAAGATTATATAGATGAAAATCCTTATTCTTTTACCGCATGGTATAATTTAGGAAATATTTATTCTAAATTAGAAAAGCATGATGAAGCAATTGATGCTTATAGTTATTCTATTGCGATAACTGATGAATTTGCCCCTGTTTTTTTTAACCTTGGGAACGCTTATATGAATAAAGAAATGTACATTCAAGCCTTGGAAAGTTTTCAATCAAGTTTACGATTAGATGAAAATGATCCGTTGACTTTGTGTTACATTGGAGAATGTTACGAACAAATGGGTAACATTGACATGGCAGAGCGTTATTATAGAGAAAGTGTAGATATTGCTCCTTTGCTTCCAGACGCTTGGTTGGGACTTGGAATAGTTTTAGACTTAAAAGGCCAAACACGTGAGGGAATTAGATTGATTCTTAAAGCGTTAGAGTTAGACCCAATGAATGCAGGAATTCATCAAGTCTTAGCAACAGCCTATGAGAAAATTGAAGATATTGAAAATGCTTTAGACAATTATGAAACTTCTTTAGGAATTGAAAGCAGTGATGAGGAGTGTTTGAGAGGATATGTTTCTTTGTTAATGAAAATTGATCCCTTACAAGATACTTTGGCGTTTCTAGATGAATTTGAAGAAGAAATTGGAAAAAATGATTCTATTCGATTGCTTAAAGTCGTTGTTTTATGGAAATTAGGCAGAAAACAAGAAGCAATTAGTCAATTTGTTTCGTGCATAGAAATAGACAAAGAACATGCAAAAGAAATTTTCGATATTGAACCTTCTTTTAAAAGCGAAAAAGAGTTTATACAACTATTAGATTTATAATATGAATTTTGAATTACCATTTATCCCAGAACGCACGCAAAAACCAAGAACTCAAGGATTGACAATGATGATGGATAAGGGGTTAAGTTTGAATGAAACAGAATCGTTTATTCAAGCGAATGCTCATTTGACAGATGTTGTGAAATTTGGATTCGGAACAGCTTTTGTAACCAATGATTTAGAGAAAAAATTAGCTTTGTACAAAGAGGCTTCTATTCGTCCTTATTTTGGAGGCACTCTTTTTGAAGTGTTCTATGCAAGAGGATGCTTTGAAGATTATTTAAGAGTTTTGGACAAATACCAATTAGATTTAGTGGAAGTTTCAGATGGATCAATCAATATCCCGCATGATGAAAAATGTGAACTCATTCATCGCTTGTCCAAAGAAAGAACAGTGTTATCAGAGGTAGGGTCAAAAGATTCAGGAATTTTGATTGCTCCTAACCGTTGGATTAAGATGATGACTAAAGAACTACAAGCAGGTTCTTGGAAGGTTATTGCAGAAGGGAGAGAGGCTGGAAATGTCGGTGTTTTTCGCCCTAATGGCTCAGCACATTCTATGCTTATTAATAAAATCATTTCAAAAGTTGATCCCAATGCTATTTTATGGGAAGCACCTTTGAAAAATCAACAAGTTTGGTTTATTAAATTGTTTGGAGCAGACGTTAATTTAGGAAATATTGCACCAAATGATGTGATTCCTTTGGAATGTTTACGCTTAGGCTTAAGAGGGGATACCTTTTTTGAATATCTACCGAAGGACTATGCAGATCGTTTACGTCAAGTAAATGATGAAGATGAACTAAAGGAAATGGAACAAAACGGAGAGTTGTAAGCTCGGAAATAGATATAAAAAAATGAGGCAATTCAAAAGGATTGCCTCATTTTTTTCTTTATATCTCCAACTACAATTGGAGATTTTTAGTTATTGTGAAATTTGTTCCAATTAAATTAACAAAATTCTTTGTAAGCCTCGTTTAAGTTTTCAGCAATTAATACTGCAGAAGCACCTTCAATGTTGTGACGCTCTAAGAAGTGAACTAATTTTCCGTCTTTAAACAATGCAATTGATGGAGAAGAAGGAGGATAAGGTAAGAAATATTTTCTTGCTTGTTGTGTAGCTTCACTATCAACACCTGCAAAAACAGTCGCCATTTGTGTTGGTAAAACATCACCATCCAAAGACATTTTAACTCCAGGACGCATATTTCCAGCTGCACATCCACATACAGAATTTACAACAAGCAACAAACTTCCCTTCGTATCATTAATCATCTGATCTACTTCACCAGCTGTTTTCAGCTCTTTAAAACCAACCGAAGTTAATTCTTCAATCATCGGTTGAACCATTTCTTGTGGATACATATTCTAACATTTTTAATTTGTACAAAAATAGCATAAATTAATTAATTAACCAATACCTAATATAGCGACAATTTTTGCTTCTTTTTTCGCAACTTATCTTTTTCATTGTATTTTGTGCATAAATAAACTAATTTTTTTGCTGTTACTAAGATAAAGTAACTAACTTTGCATTACGACAAAAAACACATTTTATGAGTAATTACGACGTAACAATTATTGGTTCAGGTCCTGGCGGATATGTAGCAGCAATTCGCTGTGCACAATTAGGTTTAAAAACAGCGATTATTGAAAAGTACAATACGCTTGGTGGAACATGTTTAAATGTTGGATGTATCCCTTCAAAAGCTTTGTTGGATTCTTCGGAACATTTTTACAATGCACAACACACATTTGCTGAGCATGGCATTCAAATTAATGCTCCAAAAGCAGATATTAAGCAAATGATTGCTCGCAAAAATGGGGTAGTGGAACAAACTTGTTCTGGAATTCAATTTTTGATGGACAAAAATAAAATTGACGTGTATCATGGAGTTGGATCTTTCGTGAATGCTACAACAATCAAAGTTGTTGATAGCGAAGGAAAAGAAACGCAATTGACTTCTAAAAATACGATTATTGCAACAGGTTCAAAACCAAATTTCTTCCCAGGAATGGAGCCTGATAAAAAACGCATCATTACTTCTACAGAAGCATTGAGTTTAACAGAAGTTCCTAAGAAGATGCTTGTTATTGGTGGTGGGGTTATTGGCTTGGAATTAGGTTCTGTATATGGAAGATTGGGAACACAAATTGAAGTAGTTGAATTTGCTCCTAACATCATCCCTACAATGGACGGTACCATGTCAAAAGAATTGACACGTGTATTGAAAAAAGAAGGATTCAAATTCCACATGGAGCACCGTGTTCAAAAGGTTGAGAATAAAGGTAAATCTGTTGTTTTAACAGCTTTGAATAAAAAAGGTGAGGAGGTTACTTTAGAAGCGGATTACTGTTTAGTAGCAGTGGGAAGAAAGCCTTACACAGAAGGTTTAGGACTTGAAAATGCTGGTTTAAAAGCTTCTGATAGAGGGCAAATTGAAGTGAATAATAATTTACAAACTGCTGTTCCTAACATCTATGCTATTGGTGACGTTGTTCGTGGAGCGATGTTGGCACACAAAGCAGAAGAAGAAGGTGTGTTTGTAGCAGAACTATTAGCAGGACAAAAACCACATATCAACTATGATTTAATTCCAGGCGTAGTATATACATGGCCAGAAGTTGCTGCTGTTGGTAAAACAGAAGAGCAATTAAAAGCAGAAGGAGCAAACTACAAAGTAGGTTCTTTCCCAATCAAAGCTTTGGGAAGAGCAAGAGCTTCAATGGACATTCAAGGATTGGTTAAAATCATTGCGGATAAGGAAACAGATGAAATCTTAGGAGTACACATGATTGCGCCACGTGCAGCAGACTTAATTATGGAAGCTGTTGTAGCAATGGAATACCGTGCGTCTGCTGAAGATATCGCTCGTATTTGCCATCCACACCCAACGTATGCAGAAGCTGTGAAAGAAGCTGCTTTGGATGCGTTTAGTGGAAAACCATTGCATGTATAATAGATAATATCTGAACTGTATTGTACAGTTAGTTCAAGATAAAGTATAGTGAAAGAGGTTGCCTAAAATGGTAACCTTTTTTTGTTTAGGAGATTGCTAGTTCAACCCCTACAAAGTTGAAAAAACAACCTCTAAAGGTTGCAAAGAGGTTGCAAACATAACCTCTGAAAGATGTTAATAGGTTGGAAAAGATTCCTCGCTGAGTTTCAAAAATGCACTGATAGAATGAGCAGGATTCCTTGTTTTGCTCGGAATGACAACTCTGACTTGAAATGGGGTCTTAGTGTCATTCCGAACACCGTGAGGAATCTTTTTAAGCCCCATGAAAAAATAATGCTCCTTACTCCTACAAAGTTCAATCTAAAATTACCTTTGTTGCTGCTTCTAGGTTGCAATTTGCAATCTGTAATTACCTCCGGTGCTGCTTCGCGGTTGCAATTTAATCTACCTCCAAACAGTCACAAATCCTTCTTTCTTCAACTCACAGTTAGGCTGAGAACACG
>CAZOKJ010000024.1:0-33619 GCA_964580465.1 uncultured Fluviicola sp.
TAATTAATGCAAAATCCTTAATGCTGAATTTGGGTGAAAATAGTTTCATAATAGGATATAAAAAAACGGATTGCATTGACAATCCGTTTTTAATATTGTTTCCTTTAAAAGACTAACCGATAGCAGCTTTGTATCCTTCAGCATCTAATAAACCGTCAACTTGAGAAGCGTCAGATAATTTTACTTTAACAATCCAACCTTCACCATAAGGATCAGAGTTTACTAAGTCAGGATTTCCTTCTAAGTTAGTGTTGAATTCAACGATTTCACCAGAAACAGGTAAGAATAAATCAGAAACTGTTTTTACCGCTTCAACAGAACCAAAAATTTCGTGTTGCTCCAATGTTTCTCCTTCTGTTTCAACTTCTACATAAACGATATCGCCTAATTCACTTTGAGCGAAATCTGTAATTCCTACTACTGCAGTGTCTCCTTCAACACGAACCCATTCGTGGTCTTCCGTGTATCTTAAATTTGCTGGTACATTCATTTTAGTATATATTTTACTGTTTTAACACTTTTCAAAGCGATCAATCGCTCAATTTGATAGCAAATGTACTATTTTTTTTAATACAAAATTTAAAATTGATGAAAACTCGGTGAGATCGTCTTCTAAATCAGGAATCTATTGTAAAAATTAGTAAAAATAATTTATTTTGATTAAAAATTAATCTTATTTTGATTAAATTTGCATCAATGAAACATGCTCACCAAATAGAATTGATTGCTGTAGATTTGACTACGTCCTTGCTGCTCCCTTATGTGGATGGAGGAATTAGTGCGGGTTTTCCATCACCGGCTTTGGATTTTATGGATTTGAAAATAGACTTAAATAAGTATTTAATCAAACATCCATCTGCTACGTTTTATGGCAGGGTGAAGGGAAGTTCTATGAAAAATGCGGGAATTGATGATGGTGATTTGTTGATTATTGATAAAAGTCTGTACCCGAAAAACAACGATATAGCGGTGTGTGTTATTGATGGTGAATTCACAGCTAAACGTATTCGATTGACAAAGAACGAGCTGTGGTTGATTCCAGAAAATGAGGCTTATACTGCCATTCAAGTAACGGAGGATAATGATTTTGTTATTTGGGGGATAGTTACACATGTCATTAAATGTTTATAAAATGTACGCTTTAATTGATTGCAATAATTTCTATGCTTCTTGTGAGCGTGTTTTTCGCCCTGATTTGAACGGAAAACCTATTGTCGTATTGTCAAACAATGACGGTTGCGTGATAGCAAGGAGTAACGAAGCAAAGGAAGTGGGGGTACCAATGGGGATTCCAGCTTTTGAGTGTGAAAAATTATTTAAACAGCACTCCATTCATGTTTTTTCGGCTAATTTCTCCTTGTATGGCGATATGTCAAGCCGTGTTATGTCTCTTTTGGATGAATTTTCCCCTGAAGTTGAGGTGTATAGTATTGATGAAGCGTTTTTATATTTTTCAAACGTGCGCTATCTTGATTTAAACAAAGTAGGAACTCGAATGCGTACTAAAATTGGAAAATGGACGGGGATTCCAATTTGTGTAGGAATTGCTCCGACGAAAACTTTGGCAAAAGTAGCTAATCGAATAGCGAAGAAATTTCAAAATGAAACAGGTGGAGTATATGTAATAGATACAGAAGAAAAGCGATTAAAAGCGTTGAAATGGCTTAAAGTGGAAGATGTATGGGGAATAGGAAGAAAACATGCACAACGTTTAAATTTACAAGGAATAAAAACAGCTCTCGACTTTGTGAATACACCTGAAAGTTGGGTAAAAAAACAATTGTCCGTTGTTGGCTGGCGTTTACAACGTGACTTGAAAGGAATCTCAACCTTGCGCTTGGAGGAGTTGGTTTCTAAAAAAAGCATTGCAATAACACGAACATTTGAACGTGGATACGTTACTTTTGAAGACCTTCACGAACGCATAATGATGTTTGTGGCGCTATGCGCAGAGAAATTGAGAAAACAAAACAGTGCCTGCCAAGCTTTGCTAGTGTTTGCTTATACCAATCGCCTGCGACTGGATCAGCCTCAGTATGGAAAAAGCGTTGTAGTACAGCTGCCTTTTGCTTCTAATTCCACGATTGATTTAATGAAAATTGCCAGAATAGCACTAACAGAAATTTTCAAAGAAGGATACACGTATAAAAAAGCAGGTGTCATCGCCCAAGATCTATTGCCAACAAACATTATTCAAACAACGTTGTTCGATGTGAAAGATGAGCGCCATAACACCATAATGAAAGTAATGGATACCTTGAATAATACTTATGGTCAACAAAAATTGCGTTTAGCTTCGCAAGGAACGGGAATGGTTTGGAAGATGAAACAAGAACGTTTGTCACCTCGCTACACAACGCATATTGATGAAATTATTACGATTAACGTGTGAGTTATTTCTGCTCTTTAAGTTGTTTAAGACTTTTCTGTATTTCAAAAAACACTTTGTCAATTGTTTCGTATAAATTGTTTGGAAGAGGTCCTAATGCAGGTGATTGAACGATGTAAGCATAAGGATCTATTAAAACGTACATAGGGAAAGTCCCAACGTGATAATTCTCCCAAAGGGTGGTGTAATTATCAGGAACGATGGCGTGTTCCCATGGTAATTCTTTTAAACTATTTTTGTTGCCTTCGTTTACATGAGATTCCTTACTGATGGTTAAAAAGATAATTTCTTTGCCATATTTTTTGTAAAGATTTTGCAATACAGGTAATTCCATTTTACTCTTTTCAGAACTAGGATTGAAAAAATGAATGTATAAATAACGTCCTTTGTAATCACTTAAGTTCTTTAATCCTGTAGCTGTTTTCACTGTAAAGTCCGGTGCTTTCCCACCAGTTGCCGCTTCTGTTAAACGAGCAATTGTATTTTTTGCAATCGTACCGTGAATTTTAAAAAGAGCATGGTGCTGCACACTATCTAAAACTTCAATAATGTTTGTTTGAGGATAATCAGGTTGATAATACAATTCAGAGAGCATTTGAATCATTACCAACTCTCGAACGCGCGCATTGATTAAGGTGTATTCTTTTCCAAGGGCATTCATGATTAGTGTAGGACTTCCTTTCAATAGCCCCAAGTACACACGGTTGTTTACTTCCATCGGAATGGTTGTCATGATGCCTTTGTAAAAGTTCTTAAAATACCCCATGTAAGCATCATTTTGGTACAAAACAGGTTGATATTTCAAAAAGAAATCATGTTTCTCAAAGCGGTTGCGATTTCCCACTTGTTGAATGTTGTTGTTATTTGCAATTGTGAATCGCACGTAATCAAAAATGTAAGTCCCAGTGTCTTTTTCATAGAAACGTTGAGCTGCCATTCTGAAACTATCCATGTTTTGGTTAAAAACGATAGGATTCTTTATATGATCTTTGTAGTTTAAAGCCATGTAATTATCCATCCAACGATTGAATGCAAGAATTTTGAAATTTACATCGCTAGTGTCGAGGTCTAAAAAAGTGATTTCAACTGTATTTCCAGCCGGTCGATAAGGAGAGTATTTGTCCTTCAAAGGAAAATAAATGGTGTAATTTCCACCGGGTTGAACATACATGAAAGAAGAATTGTTGCCTATTTTAATGTTGATACGCTTGGTTTCGTCAATGGAAAAAACAACAGTAAAAGAAGAGTCAGCTTTAACATCAGCAGATGCAATTTTTAACTCTTTCATTGTGATGTAGTCTTCCACCTCAAATACTTGTGCTTCTTTACCCAAATAGCCAGGAGCGTACCCTTCAATTGTTACGGATTTTTCCTGTGCAAAAGGAAGTAAATGCACACAAATACTAAAAATAAATAGAAACAAATACCTCATGACGCAATTATTTAATGGTTTTTCTTACAGAAATCGTGCCATTAATTAAACGAGTAAATTAGGTAAGGTTACAAATTTTTCAATAGGAGCACCATTTCGATGTATTTCTCGAATAATGGTAGAACTGATCGCTGAAAATTCCGGGTCTGTTAAAAAGATAACTGTTTCAATGTTTGAAATTGACTTATTCATGTGTGCAATCGAGCGTTCGTATTCATAATCTTTGGAATCTCTAAGCCCTCGAATGATAAATTGTGCATCTATATCTTTACAGAAATCAACTGTAAGCTTATTGTATGCTTCTACACGAACTTTTGGCTCGTCTTTAAACAACGCACGAATATGATTTAAACGTTTTTCGGTGTCGAATAAGTAATTTTTTGTATTGTTGATACCCACTCCGATTACAATCTCGTCGAACAAACTAAGTGCCTTTGTAATAACGACTTCGTGTCCTTTGGTAAATGGATCAAAAGATCCTGGGAACAAACCTCTTTTCATTGTTTAACTATTTAAGAGTTTAATTAAATCTACTAAACGGTTGGAATATCCTGCTTCGTTATCGTACCAACCTACTATTTTAACCATATTTCCTACAATGCTTGTCAAGCCTGCATCATAAAGACAACTGGTTGGATTACCTATAATATCAATAGAAACGATAGGGTCTTCCGTATATTCTAAAATACCTTTGAGTTCATTCTCAGAAGCTTTTTTCATAGCAGAATTAATTTCCTTTATTGTAATAGGATGTTTTACAATCATTGTAATGTCAGACAATGATCCATTGGGAACGGGCACACGAACTGCTCCGCCGCCAATAATTCCTTCATATTCGGGAAAAATTTTTGTGATTGCTTTGGCAGCGCCAGTAGTTGTTGGAACAATTGATTCTGCAGCGGCTCTAGCACGTCTTAAATCATGGTGAGGAAAATCGTGTAAGTGCTGATCAGTTGTATAACTGTGAACGGTTGTAATAAATGCACTTTCGATTGCACAAATGGATTTCATGACATAAAACAAAGGAGCGATATTGTTGGTAGTACACGAAGCATTTGAAATCACTTGCTCACTACCATCTAAAATGGCAGTGTTGATGCCTACGCAAACTGTTTTTACTTCATTGTCCGTAGGTGGAGCAGAGATGATTACTTTTTTAACCCCACCGGTTAAATGTTGCTCAGCCAATTGCTTTGTCCTAAAGTGACCTGTTGATTCAATAACGATTTCTACACCATGTTTCCCCCAAGGAATGTCATTTGGGTTTCTTTCTTGTGTAAATATTATTTTTTTTCCATTTTCAAAAACCAAACTTTGATTTTCAATTGAAAATTTCAAAGGATTGCGACCATGAATACTGTCGTATTTGAATAAATGAGCTAGCGTTTTAATGTCCGCAAGGTCATTCACAACAGCAACCGTAAAGTCGTCTTGTTGCAAAGCCATTCTTGTAAAGTATCTACCGATTCTTCCGAATCCATTAACGCCAACTATTTTCATTTGTGTGCTTTTTTTACAAAAATAAACAAAAATAACTCGATTACTTTTATAATATAGAAAAATCTCACTTTGCGCTAATGAAAAAGGCTATCCGAATAGGATAGCCTTTCAAAATCATAGTTAAGAATGATTAGTGAACGACATGAATAAATCCATGTTTTACTAAATCATTTCCTCCGACAACTTTAGCTTTGATAGTGTAGAAATATACACCGTCTTCAACTAATTTTCCAGATTTGTCTTTACCATCCCAGCTGTCAGTAACACTGCTGAATTCGTAAACAACATTTCCCCATCTGTTAACGATAACACAATTGAAATCTGCAACACCATCAGCTTCAACAAACCATTTGTTATTTCCAGCTTGAGAAGATAAAGAAATGATGTTTGGAGCTTCAATGTCACACACGTAGTATTCTACTGTACCAGCGTCAGTGAACGAGTAACATTCGTTTTGGATAGTAACAGAATAAGTTCCTGGTTCTTTTACCCAAATAGATGTTGTTCCTGTTTCACCTGTACTCCAAGTATATGTTACGTTATGAGGAGAAGTTTGACAGTGTAATAAATACTCTGTTCCAGCACACAAAATAGTGTCGTTAACTTCTGTATATAAATAAGGAGGGAAATAAATATCACTTTGCTTAGTTCCACAGAAGTTATCGCGGTATTCGATTGTATACGTTCCAGGTTCTGATACTTTAATGTATGGATTTGTTGCAGTAGATCCATTTTCGAAGCTGTAAGTTGCTCCATTTGGATGATTGATAACAAACCATTCACCACCTTGATAGCTATCTACAGTTAATGCATTTGATTCTAAATCACAAGCTAAAGCAGGGATTGTAGGTGTGCCATCTTGAACAAATACAATCATTGCAGAAGCTTTCAAGTTTGGACAGTATTTGTCTGTGAAAACCACTTGAGAGCTATATGGAGTATAGTTAGAAGAAATAACAGGAGCAGGTATTGAATTATCAGAAAAGCTAATAATTGTTGGTGCTACTGTTGACCAAGTTCCTCCATCCAACGAGTTGACACTTGCAGGGTCCACATGATATTCTCCCCCACAAACGGTATCATTAGGGAAAATGGTTGGTTGGTAAGAGAAAATTACTTGCGCATGCAAATCATTTGCACAAGGATTTGTCAAAGTAACACTATAAATACCTGGTTGTGTAGCCGTAATTGTTGGCGTGTTTGCATGAACATTTGAGAAAGAAATCTCAGGGTTAGGCGAACTCCAAGTAGCTTGTGTACCAACAACTGATCCAACTGAGTTAAATGATAACCCACCACATACAATTTTATCAGGGAAAATTTGTGATGGAACAGCTTGTTTGATAATGAATGTCGTGTCTTTTGAACAGAAACCGTTTACGTCTGTATTGTAAATAGTGTAAGTTCCAGGAGTTAACCACATTGAGCTGCCATGGTCTACTTGAGGATTGCCTGTGTTCCAGTTCATAACACCGATATTAGGGTTGTTTACTGATACCAAAGTTGAATCTTCACCAGGACATAAGAATAGGTTTCCGTCAAACATAAATGGTTGCGGTTTTGGTACTTCAATGTACTCAGATACACGTTTGTAACAGTTACCAATTCTTACAGTTACACCATAGTTACCAGATTGTGTGATTACACTAGTCGGAGTAGTTGCTCCATTGTCCCACAAATAACCTTCATAAGGTCCGTTCAATACAGATACAGGAAATTGATTACAAGCTGCAGTAAATGATAAATCAGGGTTCATTGCCGCAGCAGAGTTTTCAATTTTAATATAGAAAGTAAGTGTTGTAACACCCGCTGGAGTGTAGCTATCTGTAGCTGTTACAACAACAGGATAGAAACCAGCGTCTGCTGGGTTACCAACAATACGCAGTTTTAAAGTTGCTGTATTACCCGAAGTATTGGAAAGTTCTTGTAAGCTTGCTAATGGGCTTGAGTAGGTAACGCTTGTTGTTTGATTTAACTCTGGTGACAAGAACGTTACAGTAAAGTCAGCAGTGTCTCCAAATGTACACACTTTGAAAGTGTCACATGGAGTGATTCCTTGTGCAATAGGAGGAATGTTGTTAATATTTGTAATATTAAAGAAGAAACTTCTATAGTCAAGGTAAGAAATACCATCATTTGCCCCTAAAGGTCCGTCGAAATCATTGCCAGCATGATCAAAACGACCGATCAAGAAATAACCCACGTTGTCACCTTTGTTAGCTCCGGCTGTTGCTGGTGTACCACCAAAACCGTTAACCCCACTAGAAGCAGAACCTGTAGTCCATTGCATATCTTGGTAACAGAAAGCGATATTGTTTCCATCAGGGATAGATGGATCTGTTCCGTCAGATAAAATCAATTGGAAGGTGTTGCGTTTGTCTCCTTGTGTGTTGTAATAACCAACATTTACCCAGTTAACAAAAATAGCATGAGGAGTTACTTTATAGAGTACTTGTCCGTTACCCCCACGTGTGTCAACGTCACCCCAGAAAGGAGCAATGATTTTTCTACCTGCAGAAGGGAATGCGGTTGATGAATAAGTTGACATGCCGCTTTCAAACGTAACGTTACCATTGTTGTTAATATACAAAGAAGTATAGTTTTGACCGTAAAAACTGAATGTAAATGGCAAGTTAATTACACCACTAGAGCCGTCATCATTAGGCTGTAAAGCTAACGTATAAGATCCGTCAGGAGCTTGGTAGCAATCACAATCAGAAGATTTTGGATTTCCAGTGTTTGTAGAAGGTTTTTTTAATGGTGTAGCAGTTCCGTTTTGAACTTGAAGTGCTAAGTTTTGTACAAGGACATATTGATCCAATGTACCATTTGCTTTAGCTTGAAAGTATTCCGGCGAGTCCACAACAATTTCAGTTTGTGCCATCGTTGAAAAAGCTAACAATTGTCCCAAAGCAAGGATCGTAAAAATCTTATTGAACTTCATAATTTTTTTAATTCTTGTTGATTAATTTCTAATAAGACCACAAAAATACTGAAAAAGTTGCTTTGAGGTTAAAAAAAAAGAGAAGAATAGTTAATTCCTCTCTTTTTTTCACAATTTTAATTGGGGTATTTCTTAATGTACTACGTGAATGAATCCGTGTTTTTTCAATTCTTGTCCACCTAATACTTCTGTTTCGATTTTATAGAAATAAACTCCCTCAGGAACGATGTTTCCTGCTTTGTCTTTGCCGTCCCAATGTCCAGTTGCTTCATCAAATTGGTAAATGACATTCCCCCATCTGTTAACAATTACACAGTTGAATTTGTTGATGCCATTTGCATTTACATACCAAATGTTGTTTCCTGCTTGTGAAGATAAAGAAATAATGTTTGGCGCTTCAATGTCACAAACCATATAGGCAACAACTGCTGAAGCTGAATAACTATAACATTGGTTTTCTGCTGTTACTGTATAAGTACCTGCCTCATTTACAGTTAATGTTTTGCCGTTTGCACCTGTATTCCATGAATAACTATCTGTATGCGGTCCTTCAATTGCATTAAATTGATGCTCTGTTCCGTAACACAATGTGGTATCTTTGATATCAGTCCAAGGATAACCTATCATGTTCACAGTAGCTGAAGCTGTGTAGTTACATAAGGTGTCTGTAAACACCAATGTATATGTTCCAGGTGTTGGATGTGAGGAAACATAAATAGGTGCGTTTGTCTCATTTGGACCAATATTAGCGCTTGGAGTGATAACTATCGCTGTGTCTTCATGCCATGTAGTGGCTGGATTGTCAATTACCGACCAATATCCTCCTCCTAAGGTTGTTACTTTTATTTCCTGAGACATGTCGTTACATGTGTAAGCAGGAACTTGAGCAATAACTGGATTTGGAGGGAAAAGTAATTGTGAATTGACAGTTCCACATTCGTTTGTATAGTTAAGCGTAACATTAGTAATACCTGTGTTTGGTGTAAATGTTGGATTAGTAACACTTGTAGAAGGTGTGAATGTACCACTATTTGCTGGTGTTACTGACCAAGTGCCTGCAACAGGATTTGAAACGCTACCAGCAGGCGCCGTGAAGCTTGATGAACAAACCATTGAGTCTCCAAAAATGGTTGGAGGTGTGATTTGAATAATTTGCACGCTGTCTGTAGCTGAACAATTGTTGCTTGGATTTGTTACTGTCAAGTAGTACCATGCAGCATTAGGTACAGTTGGAGTAGGTGAAGTACTGAAATTGTCAACTGTTACTCCGTTTGCATTAGCGCTCCATGAATAATTGACTCCTGGTGTTGATGAAGATCCTTGTAGTGTTACTGATGAGCTAGGGCATATATTCATGCTTGGTCCAGCTTCAACATTTGGCAATACCGTGTCGCCTGTAACAACAACATTTACAGAAGTAGAACAACCATTGTCTAAATTGGTAACATTAAAAGTGTATGTTCCAGCAGTACTAACCACAACGTGTTGATCTTGTTGTCCTACAATTGCACCATTGGTAGTTGTCCAAGAATACGAAGGATTTGTTACGTTAGAGTTCCCTGAAATAGTATCCCAAATGTGATCACAACGAATTCCTTCTGGTGTAATTGGAGTAACAACTGGAAGAGCAAGGTCACCTGTTACGTTGAATGATTCGAAAGCTGTACATCCGTTAATAGCGTCTGTAACAGTAAATGTATAAATACCTGGTTGATTCAAGATGACAGTTTGAGTTGTGCTTCCAGAAACAATCGTTCCACCGGTTGTTGTCCATTGATAATTAAGTGGGTTTCCTGAACCACTAGTTAAGACTGCACTCACTTGAATGGTGTCTTGCGGATGTGCACAAGTTAATCCTACAGGTGGGTGAATTACTGTTATTTGAGGAGTATTATTGGTTCCCATAACGGTTACGTTTTCTGTTTTGGTGCAACCTGTTGTTGGATCAGTAACGGTTAGGATATAGTCACCAGGAGCATTTACAATTGTTGAATTGGTCGTGCTTCCAGAGACAATGCCTCCGGATCCTCCTACGTCATCTGTCCAATTGTAGGTCACTCCTGGAGTGGTTGAGCTAGCTGTTAAATTTACACCGTTTTCAGTCGCACAATCCAAAAGAACAGAGTTAATTGTTGAAATGTTAGGAAGAGGATTAATCGTAATAGATTGTGTTGCTTGACAGTTTTGTCCTCCCGTTGGGATAAAGGTATAGACACCTGTACCAGCTGTTGAAGTATTGATAGTGGCTGGAGACCAAGTTCCTGTGATGCCATTGTTAGACGTTGTTGGCAACGCTGGTGCAGTAGTGTTTTGACAAGCTGTAATTGGATCAAATGTTGGCATTTGTGGAGCTGTATAAGTCAAAACATGCGTACAATTTACGTTATTAGTAAAATATGAAGTAAAATTACTTGTTCCACCAAGCGGAATGTTGTTGATGGTAGTTGTGTACGGGGAACCACCATAAGGAGCGGCAACTGTTGCGTGAGGACCATTTGGACCATTCACAATTAAATTTCCTGTTGTAGGAGGTGATGAGAAGGTGATTTCAACATTGGCTGAATAGGTTCCATTTGTGTTACAACTGACATTGGTGACATTGGTGTTGATGGTACAACAAGCAACCACATTAACCGTTGTTGTGAATGAATTGTTGACAGGACAATTTGGTACACCGCCACTTGAATTTGCTGTAAATTGATACGAACCAATTCCAGGAGGTGTTATTGTAACTACTTCTCCACTTGTAGTATTTAAGTAAGGTGAAGAGTCCCACGTGTAAACGCCATTTCCTCCATAAGCTGTTGCTGTGACCGTTTCTCCATTACAAACTGTAATGCTTGACCCAATGTCAATACCTACTGGTAATGCAACTCCATCTGTTGCTACGAAAGTGTAGTCACAAACGTCGCCACCAAATCCGTCAATCATAATGTAATATTGTTGACCAGGTGTCAAACCATTTGCAGTTACGTTATAAGGTGTATTGCGAGCATACATCTCATTGACACATACATGGCTTGTAACGGCGCCGCTACCACAATTGGCAGCACTAAAAATCATGATTTGAATTGCTTCGTCATCGTTACAGTTATACACATAGCAATCGAATGAAATAGTGCTTGACTCAGCTGTAAAAGATAAGAATGCATTGTTTTCAATTGACCCACAGAATTGTGAGTTTAATTGTGACCAATAGTTTGCTGTGTAAGAAGAAGATGTTGTTCCACAAAACCCATGTGGGTTACAAATTGGTGTTGCTTGACATGCTGTATTACCTGGAGCAGGATTCACTGCACATGGTGGCATACCAGATGGAGGGTTGACGAAACTTCCTCCACCGCCAGCAAACGACGAAAACGTAAGGATGAAGCTAACTAACAAGAGTAAGCTGGAAAAAAAAGTTTTCATTTTTATAATTTTAGTAGTTTGTATTTATTATTCTTTTGTAAGTGTGAGCTCTTGTTTTCTTCCATTTGGCCAAGTAATTGAAAGATTGCTTTCTTTTTTTGTGGAAGATAAAATGCGAACTTTCATTAAGTGACGCTCTGTTTGAATATTCGGATTTAAAGAAATCGTCCCTGGTTTTGCAACTTCTAAAACATACAAATTATTGATGTTTTCAATTGCAAAAAAAGTGCCTAAAATTTGATCTCCTTTGTAAGAATTTACCCGATTTTCTTTTATTTCGAGGTAATCAAAATCTGCTCCTACAGGTGCTTTAAATTTTCCTTGAATAGGTAAATTTACCTGAGAAAATGAAACGCTTCCAATTAAAATAAAGAGAATTGGTAGTAGTTTTCCTAGTAATTTCATGTTTTCGTAAGTAATGTTTATAAAAAAATTCTTTTACAAGACGCATGCTGTGTAACAAAAGTTGCATTTGCCTTAAAAAATTGCTCAAAAATAATAAAAAAAAATAAATTACAAAAAAAAATGTATATTTGTTTTGTAAAAGAAATATGAAATCAATTACTCTAAAAAAACACCTTTTGAATGAAACGTTCTATCAGTAAAACATGGATGCCGCTGCTTATTCTGCTTTTTTATTTAATGATTTCATGGATTATTTGGAATGTTGAATTGGGCTCTGTTGTTCTGTTTATATCACTTATTCCTTTATTTTTTGGCTTAGAAATTTTACGTAATTCAACTAAAAAACGCATATTAAAATTGGTTGGATTTATTGCTGGATTCAAAGTCGTGTGGTTGTTAGGTCAAATAGCTTGGTTGAGAGAGGTGACGTTTGATACCTATCTAGCAGCGATTATTTCACACACTATTTTGTTTACTGTTTTACAAATTCCATCGATTTATTCCTTTTATAAAAAAACAAACAATTCAGCTTATTATTTGTTCGTGTTTTCGTGGATTATTTATGAGTATGCCTGTCAAAATTTTGGTTTGCTGAGTCCCTTCATTATTTTGGGTACTACATTAAGCGAGTACACGTTTTTAATTCAAAATTATCAATGGTTTGGGATAGAAGGTGGTTCTTTATGGATTTTATTTTTTAATTTAAGTCTCTTTTTGTTGATTCAAACAATGAAGAGAAACCGAAAAGCCATTAGAAAACAAATTATTGTAGTTTCAATTGTAGCGATTGTTCCACTTATATTTTCAGCAATAGTATGGTTTTCACCAATACATTCAGACAAAAAAATGAAAGTAGCAGCTTTGCATACTTTTTTTAATATCTCTGATATTCGCTATAGCTTAAATCCCAACGTGATCATTGATTCTCTTTGGAATTTATCCAAAGGGGTTGATAAGGATGCTGAAGTTTTACTTTGGCCTGAAACTGTTGTTGCTAACATGGGGTGGATAGAAGAGTTGCATCAAAATACGACGGTGGATAGTTTGCAAAATAGACTAAAATCATTTCCAAAGTTAAATTTAACTTTTGGTTCTAATTTGTTTGAATATAGCAAGTCTGGAGAAGATAAACGTTTGAATTATAGTAAAGAACAAAATTTTTATTTTTATGAGTATAACATTGCCTTTACGCTTTCTAGCGATAGGGCCTTGGTGATGCGAAGCAAGGATATTTTTGTTCCTTTTCAAGAGCAAATTCCTTTTGTTCAAACTTTTCCTTTTCTCAAAAATTTAGTTACGGTAGTTGGAAATCCGAGCTATTACACAAGTTATGAAAAAGATTTAGATGCTCATAAAACAATTGGAGGTGCTGTTTATACTCCTTTGTTATGTTATGAAATATGTTATCCAATGTACACCTCTGAAGTAGCCAAGGAAAATGGTTTTACAGCTGTTTTGGGAAATGAATATTGGAATAAAAGCAAAAGAGGTTCAGTGATTTATTACAACATTGTGAAATCTATGGCTGTGCAAAATGCTTCTCCATTGGTAAAGAGTTCTAACAATGGAATTTCTGTTGTTTTAGACCAGAAAGGTCGTGTTTTAGCGCAAAAAAGCTTTGAAGACACGGGGTTGTTGCAAGCTGAAATACAGTTGAAAACGGATGAAAATTTTTATACTTACATAAAAGGATATAGCTATTTATTAGCGCTTATAATGTTGCCTGTTTTGTTTTTCAGAAAAGAGAAAAAAACAGAATGATGCAAAATTTGTTGTTTGTATCGTATTTTTTTGTAAATTTAACCACTCTAAAATAGACATTATGCACATTGCTATCGCAGGAAATATTGGGTCTGGAAAAACAACATTAACAAAGTTATTAGCCAAGCATTATGGCTGGGATACTCATTTTGAGGATGTGGAACAAAATCCGTATTTGAATGATTTTTATGAAGACATGCAGCGTTGGTCGTTCAATTTGCAGATTTATTATTTGAATTCTCGATTTACACAAATTCAAGATATTAAAGAGAATAATAGAGATGTTATTCAAGATCGTACAATCTATGAGGATGCTTATATTTTTGCTCCCAATTTGCATTCAATGGGACTAATGACGACACGCGATTTTGAAAATTATTTTTCTTTGTTTTCATTGATGGATTCATTTGTTTCTGCACCAGATTTGTTGATTTATTTGCGAGCAAGTGTCCCTACTTTGGTGGCACATATTCAGCAAAGAGGCCGTGATTACGAAGAAAGCATTCGTTTAGATTACCTAAAACGTTTGAATGAACGCTATGAAGCTTGGATTTCAACTTATGACAAAGGTAAATTGTTGATTATTGATATTGATAATAATAATTTTCCTGAAAATCAAGAACATTTAGGCGATATTATTAACGCTATTGATGCTGAAATTCATGGTTTGTTCTAACGAATAATCCTTCATTTTTATATTTTAAAACTTACAAAATGATTATTGTAACAGGAGCTGCAGGATTCATCGGAAGTTGCTTAGTAAGTAAACTAAACCAAGCTGGATACACAGATATCGTTGTTGTTGATGATTTTTCAAAAAAAGAAAAAGAAAATAACTTAGAAGGCAAAACTATTTTAGCAAAAGTAGCTCGTGATGGTTTTAATACTTGGTTTAAAGATTTTGCTGATGAGGTGGAATTTGTTTTTCACATTGGAGCAAGAACAGATACAACTGAGTTTAATAAAACTATTTTTGATGAACTGAATGAACGTTTTTCTCAAGAGGTTTGGAATACATGTGTAGAACATCAAATCCCTTTGGTGTATGCTAGTTCTGCAGCTACGTATGGATTGGGTGAATTTGGTTATAAAGATGATCATGCTATTATTCCTCAATTAAAACCATTGAACCCTTATGGTGATTCAAAGAATAATTTTGATAAATGGGTGTTGAAACAAACGGAATTTCCTCCTTTTTGGGCAGGATTAAAGTTTTTCAATGTTTACGGACCTAATGAATACCACAAAGGACGTATGGCAAGTGTGATTTTCCATGCTTTTAACCAAATTTCTGAAACTGGCGGAATGAAATTATTCCGTTCACATAATCCGAATTATACAGATGGAGGTCAGTTGCGTGACTTCGTCTATGTAAAAGATGTGGTGAATGTTTGCTTGTTCTTGTTAGAAGAGCGACCTGAAAGTGGTATTTACAACTTAGGTTCTGGAAAAGCTCGTACTTTCTTAGATTTGGCTAAAAACACATTTAAAGCAATGGGAAAAGAAGAAGCTATTTCTTTTATTGATACGCCGGCAGACATTCGCGATAAGTACCAATATTTTACGGAAGCTGATATGTCTAAATTGATTGAACAAGGTTATACAACTCCTTTTCATACTTTAGAAGAAGGTGTAGAGGATTACGTGAAAAATTATTTAGCAACAAAAGAATATTATTAATCGTGTTTGACACAAAATAAAAACAATATGTACGGAAAAATGAAAGAGCATTTAGCAACTGAGCTAAAAGCGATCGAAGAAGGAGGGATTTACAAAAGAGAACGTATTATCACAAGTCCACAAGGCGCAAATGTAACGGTTAACACGGGCGATAATGTAGTGATCATGTGTGCTAACAATTACTTGGGATTATCTTCTCATCCAGAAGTAATCCAGGCTGCTAAAGATACATTGGATACACATGGTTTTGGTATGTCATCTGTTCGTTTTATTTGTGGAACGCAAGATATTCATAAAGAACTAGAAGCAAAAATTGCAAAATTCTACGGAACTGAAGATACTATTTTGTACGCAGCTGCTTTTGATGCAAATGGTGGTGTTTTTGAACCTTTGTTTGGCGAAGAAGATGCAATTATTTCAGATGAATTAAACCATGCTTCAATTATCGATGGTGTTCGTTTGTCAAAAGCACACCGCTACCGTTATAAGCACTCTGACATGGCTGATTTGGAAGAGCAATTGAAAAAAGCACAAGCACAACGTTTCAGAATTATTGTTACAGATGGCGTTTTCTCTATGGATGGCGATATCGCTAAAATGAACGAAATTTGTGATTTAGCTGATAAATACGATGCTTTGGTGATGACGGACGAATGTCACTCTGCTGGATTTATTGGTAAAACTGGTCGTGGAGTTCCTGAATATCACAACTGCATGGATCGTGTAGATATTATCACTGGTACATTAGGAAAAGCATTAGGTGGTGCAATGGGTGGTTATACTACAGGTAAAAAAGAAATCATTGACATGTTGCGTCAACGTTCACGCCCTTACTTGTTCTCTAATTCATTAGCTCCTTCAATTGTTGGTGCTGCAAATAAAGTGTTTGACTTATTGAGTTCTACAACTGAATTGAGAGACCGTTTAGAAGAGAATACAAAGTACTTCAAAAAAGCAATTATTGAAGCAGGATTCGATATCAAACCTGGTGATTCTCCAATCGTACCTATTATGTTGTATGATGCAGCGCTTTCTCAACAATTTGCTGATGAGTTATTGAAAGAAGGTGTGTATGCTATTGGATTCTTCTACCCAGTTGTAGCTAAAGGACAAGCAAGAATTCGTACACAGATTTCTGCGGCACATACGAAAGAAGATTTAGACAAGGCAATTAATGCGTTCATTAAAGTTGGTAAAAAATTGAACGTGATTAAATAATTTGAATAGTTTTTAACGATTGTTTGAAAGTCACGTGCCTGAGGTGTGTGACTTTCACTTTTTAATAATGCTATGAATCAACGAAATTTAATTTACAAAGGATACCAAGGTAAAGAAGCTTTATATGATTTGTTTACAACTGACGAAGCAAACGATAAACCGTTGCTAGTTTTTGTACACGGCTACATGGGCTACAAAGATTGGGGAGCTTGGAATGCTATGTGCCAATATTGGTTGGATGCAGGCTATAGTTCAGCTAAATTAAATTTATCTCGCAACGGTACTAAAATTATTTGCCCGACAGAGTTTTCTGATTTGGATGCCTTCGGAAAATCGAGTTATTGGTCAGAATTGCAAGATATTCAACTTTTTTTAGACCATTTAGAGCAAACACATGGGTATACTTCGTTTATTTTAGTTGGTCATTCGCGAGGTGGAGGATTGGTGTTACTAGCAGGAAAAGATACACGTGCGAAACAAGTTCATTGTTTAGCACCTATTTCATCCATAGACAATCGCTTCCCAAAAGACGATGCTTTACAGCAATGGAAAAATGATGGGGTTTATTTTAGAACAAATGGCAGAACCAAGCAAGATATGCCTCATTACTATAGCCAGTATGAAGAATTTTTGCAACATAAAGACGAATTGTCGATAGAAGAAAGTTGCAAGCAATTAAACAAACCAGTTTTTGTATATCACGGAGAAAATGATACGTCTGTCAAACCTTTTGAAGGTCAAGAAGTAGCATTAATGTGTCGCGGTTTTTTCTTTTTAATAGCAGACACTGAGCATACCTTTGGAGCTGTAGAACCATGGATACAAGAAAATCTCCCTGAAAAAATGCAAGAAGTGATGCAGTTGATGATGAACAATATTCATCCGAAGAAATTCAACTAGTCGTCTAGTCAAACGATCAACTTTAAATAAACTGTTTGTTAATTAAGATTTTTTCCATTTCTTGTTGGATTTTCTTAGCTTCTTCACCTGCTTTTTCAGCAAAGTCGGTGCTATTTGAAGCATAGATAATTCCACGAGAAGAGTTAACCAATAATCCACAGTCTTCGTTCCATCCGTAATTAGCTACATCTTCCAATGATCCTCCTTGTGCACCAACACCAGGTACTAAAAAGAAATGATCAGGAACAATTTTACGCACTTCTCCAATTCCTTCAGCACGGGTTGCACCAACAACAAACATCATATTTTCAGAAGTTCCCCATTCACTTGCTTTTTTGAGTACTTTTTTGTACAATTCTTCTCCTTTAATGTCGGTTGTGAATTGAAAATCCAACGCACCAATATTAGAAGTCAATGCCAATAAAATTACCCATTTATTTTCATAACCTAGAAAAGGATTAACGCTGTCTTCGCCCATGTAAGGAGCAACAGTAACTGCATCGCAATTTAGTGTTTCAAAAAATGTTTTGGCATAATAGCTGGATGTATTTCCAATATCGCCACGTTTAGCATCCGCAATGATGAAGCAATTTTCAGGAATATAATCAATTGTTTTTTGAAGTGATTCCCAACCTTTTACACCATAACATTCATAAAATGCGTTATTTGGTTTGTAGGCCACACAGAAATCTTTAGTAGCATCAATAATTGCTTTATTGAATTCAAAAATAGGATCTTCTGTCTCCAACAAATGAGCTGGAATCTTAGAAAGATCGGTATCTAAACCAACACAAAGGAAGGATTTTTTAGATTTTATTTGTTCAATTATTTGCTGTTTGTTCATGCTACACAATTAAATTAAGATGCGCAAAGATAAAAAAAAGAGTTGAATAAGAAAAAGAAGGTTTGAACATAACTTTTTTTGTAAAGAATGTTTCAGGAAATATAAAAATGTTTTATTAGCTTTACTTAAGTTTGCATTCATCTTTTGAGCTTTAAGATATATGAAAAATAGACCTCAACTAATATCGATTGATTTACTTTCTACCCATTTAGAGTATGTCCCAAAAGATTTGAAATTAACTTTTGATGCTTTGAAAGAAGCAGAAATTTCAACAGATACATTTAGTTTTTATACCTCAGTTTCGGTGATGGCTTCTATTAAAATAGAAGGATAATTACTGAGAATTGATAGTTATGTAAAGCATAAGATGTTGAATATTGATTACTTACAAGATTTGGTGGAAAAGCCAAATGACTTATACAATGCCTATCTGTTTGCGCAAAAGAATGAATTGAGCGAGCAAAATTTTTTAGAAACTCATAAGATATTATCTTAACATTTGTTAGAATCTAATCGCAGAGGTGTTTGTAGAATAGGCAATATGGTTGTTATGGAGCGCAAAACGCACCGTATTCAATACGAAGCAGTTGCTTGGATCAAAGTAAAGCCTTTATTAACAATGCTTTGGGGAGATGTTGAATGCCTGAAAAATGAAAAATTAACGATTGAAGAAGTCTTCTTTTTTGCTTCGTTTATTCATCTTATTTTTGTGAATATCCATCCTTTTGAAGATGGAAATGGTAGGGCAGCAAGATTATTGGAAAAATGGTTTTTAGCTCAAAAAATTGGAAAAAAAGCGTGGTACACTCAAAGTGAATCACACTATTATCAAAATGGAAATGACTATCATAAGAACCTTAATAAATTAGGTATGTTTTATGAGCAGTTAAATTATGCAGAAGCTTTCCCTTTTTTACTTATGCTACCCAATGCTTTAGTGATAAGAAATAATGAATAATCATTGCAATTACTGATAAAAAACATCATTAATCTGAGATTCGCTGTCAAAATTGAAATTCTTTTCTATATGAAATCTAATATGGATAATTTGCTTTTTTAATTCAGTAAATTTAATTCTTCTAATCATTTAAAATTAATTAAGATTATTCGAGTGAATAATTTTGTTTTTTTCGCTTTTATTCCTGAACAAAATTCATTAGATTTGTAATCTTATAACAAACAACAAATTTCAATTTACTATGAGTCAAGAAATAGAACAAATCGATTGTCTGATTATTGGGTCAGGACCTGCGGGCTATACAGCGGCTATTTATGCTGCGAGAGCTGATATGAAACCTGTTTTATATCAAGGAATGCAACCAGGAGGTCAATTAACGACAACAAATGAAGTGGAAAATTTTCCAGGCTATCCAGAAGGGATTACAGGGCCGGAAATGATGGTGCAGTTGGAGCAACAAGCAAAACGATTTGAAGCTGATATTCGCTTTGGATTCATTACAAAAGTAGATTTTACAGGACCAATTCATAAAGTTTGGACAGAAGATGGTAAAGAAATCCATGCAAAAACAGTGATTATTTCTACAGGAGCTTCTGCAAAATATTTAGGTTTGGAAAGTGAACAAAAATACTTGCAATTAGGTGGAGGTGTTTCTGCATGCGCAGTTTGTGATGGATTCTTCTATCGTGGACAAGAAACGGTTATCGTAGGTGCAGGAGACTCTGCTTGTGAGGAAGCTCATTATTTATCTAAATTGTGTTCAAAAGTAACAATGTTGGTGCGTCGCGATGAGTTTAGAGCGTCTAAAATCATGGCTGACCGTGTGAAAAACACACCAAACATCGAAATTTTATTCAACACAGAAACAGAAGAAGTATTGGGTGATGGAAATGTGGTTTCTGGTGTTCGAGTAGTAAACAATGTAACGGGAGAGAAAAAAGAAATTCCTTGTACAGGTTTCTTCGTAGCAATTGGTCACCAACCAAACACAGAAATTTTCAAAGATTACATTAACTTAGATGAACAAGGTTACATTGTTTACGAAAAACCGGGTACATCTTACACTAATGTTCCAGGAGTATTTGTTGCTGGTGATGCAGCAGACAAAAACTACCGACAAGCGATTACCGCTGCAGGTACAGGTTGTATGGCAGCATTGGATGCAGAGCGCTATTTATCGGCTTGGGAGCATTAATAAATTTTGAATCAATAATAACCGCAAGATTGCTTGCTTAAAATTACAAATATGTTTGACGGAAACGAATTTAAAAAATACGCAACAAAACACATGGGGTTAAACTCTATGCATGTTGCAAATTACATTGAATCTTCTTTGACTCCTTATATCATTGAAGAGCGTCCTTTGAATATGACACAAATGGACGTGTTCTCTCGTTTAATGATGGATAGAATTATTTTCTTAGGAACGGGAATTAATGACCAAGTTGCCAATATCATCAACGCACAGTTATTGTTCTTAGAGTCAGTAGATCCTAAAAAAGATATTCAAATTTATTTGAACTCTCCAGGTGGTTCTGTTTATGCAGGTTTGGGAATTTATGATACAATGCAATATATTCGTCCTGATGTAGCAACAATTTGTACAGGCATGGCGGCTTCTATGGGAGCGGTATTGATGTGTGCAGGGGCAGAAGGAAAACGTTCTGCATTGAAACATGCTCGTGTAATGATTCACCAACCATTAGGAGGAGCGCAAGGGCAAGCTTCTGATATTGAAATTACTGCGCGTGAAATTCAAAAATTGAAAAAAGAATTGTATGATATCATCGCTCACCATTCAAAACAACCATACGAAAAAGTGTGGGAAGATTCTGATAGAGATTATTGGATGACAGCTGAAGAAGCAAAAGAATATGGAATGGTGGACGAAATTTTATTCCGTAATCCTGCGACAAAATAAACATGGCGAAAAATGATGGAACATGCTCGTTTTGCGGGCGCTCAGCTAAAGAAACGGGTGAATTGTTACAAGGCTATTCAGCGAAAATATGTGCTGATTGCGTTGGACAAGCTCACCAAATTGTAATGACTGAATTTGGTCATAAAAGCTCAAAAGCGAATTTAGCTGATTTGAATATCTTGAAACCAGCTGAAATAAAAAAACGCTTGGATGAGTACGTAATTGGTCAAGATGATGCTAAAAAAGTATTATCCGTAGCTGTTTACAATCATTACAAGCGCTTGTCTCAGCCTGATACGAAGGATGAGGTAGAAATTGAAAAGTCAAATGTTATTTTGGTAGGAAGAACTGGTACAGGTAAAACCTTATTGGCAAAAACAATTGCTAAAATGTTGAATGTGCCATTCTGTATCGCCGACGCAACGATTTTAACAGAAGCGGGGTACGTGGGGGAAGATGTGGAATCTATCTTATCTCGCTTGCTCCAAGCTGCTGATTACGATGTGCCTTCTTCGGAACGAGGTATTGTGTTTATTGATGAGATTGATAAAATTGCTCGCAAAAGCGATAATCCATCCATCACACGTGATGTTTCGGGCGAAGGAGTGCAGCAAGCATTGTTAAAATTGTTAGAAGGATCCATTGTTAATGTACCACCACAAGGAGGACGTAAACATCCGGAACAAAAAATGATACAAGTTGATACTAAGAATGTGTTGTTTATCTGCGGAGGTGCTTTTGATGGTATTGAAAAAATGATTGCCAACCGCGTGAACCGTCAAACAATTGGTTTTTCTTCATCAGAAGAGGAGCGAGTTGATGGCGAAAGTTTATTGCGCTACATTAATCCAACGGACATCAAAACATTTGGTTTAATTCCAGAATTAATTGGTCGTTTTCCAGTATTAACTTACTTGGAACCGTTGGATGCAGCAGCATTAAAACGCATTTTGACAGAACCTAAAAATGCTTTGGTTAAACAATACACCAAATTATTTGCCTTGGATGGCATCGATTTAAGTTTTGATGCAAAAGTATTGGATTTTATAGTTGATAAAGCAATAGAGTTTAAGTTAGGAGCAAGAGGTTTGCGTTCTATTTGCGAAGCAATTTTAAACGATGCAATGTATGAGTTGCCTTCAGGAGATGAGAAAAAGTTCAAAGTAACCTTGTCTTATGCCGAATCGAAGTTTAATAACTCAAAAATGGCAAAATTAAAATTAGCATAATTTTTATTCTAATAAGTTGAAAAGGAGGGTAGTAATACCCTCCTTTTTTGTTGTAAAGCAATCAAAAAATAATTATTTTCAAAATAAATTTGGTAAATCTAATATAAGTGCTTATATTTGCACTCGCAAACCAATCGAGGTTTCCAGAAATTGAAGTTTATTACAAAAGATACATCGCGGGGTGGAGCAGTTGGTAGCTCGTCGGGCTCATAACCCGAAGGTCGCACGTTCGAGTCGTGTCCCCGCAACTAAGAGAAGGTCATCCAAAAGGGTGACCTTTTTTTGTGTATTTATTTTTTTCTCAAAAATTACTTTAAGTCATAAATAATCCTATATTTGTTCTATTTCTATTGTAAAACTAATTGTTATGAAAAAATCAATCTCTACTGCTGTATTTACCTTAATGTCAATGGTGACGATGGCTCAGTGCGACACTACTTATTTAAGTGGTAATCAATTAATCGATGAAAATACAACGCTATCTGGAGTGTATTTTGTCTCTGGAAATTATATTATTGACGAGGGAGTAACTGTAACGGTGAAGCCTTTTTCGAGCGGAGGATGTGGTAAACTTGAAATTCATGCAACCAACATCGTTGTAAAGGGCATGATAAACGGTGATTATGCTGGTTACCTTGGTGGAAGTGGCGGGAATGGTGGAACCACTGTAACAAGTGCTACTGGACACTCTTTCTCCTTAACTTCCTGCGAAGACAAGGAGAATGGTGGTGTTGTAACAGTGCAAGGAGGAATGGCCGGCTTAAATGGACAAGGTCAAGGAGCTGGACTTGCAGGGGCAAATGCTACGAATGGTTCAGGTCCTAAGCAAGTGTGTGGAAACACGGATGATACTTATGGAATGATTGCTGGTGGCGGTGGAGCTGGCGGCGGAGGTGGTGCTAGCTATGGAGGACTAGGTAAACCTGGTTCAATAGGTGGAAAAGGAAGTAGTTCTCATTCGGCTTCAAATAATAATGTTTCAAACCAACATCCAATAGTTGCAGGAAATGGAGGTAACGGCGGAGCAAATGGTGCTATTGTTGGTACAGAAAGTGGTCCAGATATTGATTTAGGTTCTGGTGGAGCTGGCGCAGGAGGTGGCGGTCGTTCATACGCTAGTGGGCAAAATGCTAGTAAAGGAGGTAACGGTGGTGGACTTGTTATCTTAGAAGCAACGAATGATATTGAAATTACAGGTACAATTACTGTAAATGGGCAAAATGGAGCAGCAGGAGGAAATGGAGGTCGCGGTGATGCAACTCCAAAATGTTGTTCGGATGGCTGTGATGACTGTGGAGAGGCTACTTATTCTGCAGGAGCAGGAGGGGGTGCAGGCGCTGGCGCTGGATCTGGAGGTGGAATTTTAATCCGTTCGACAACAGCAGCTATTTCTGGAAATTTATCTTCCATGGGAGGTAATGGTGGCAACGGTGGCGTTGGTGGCGCTGGAACTTCGTGTACATACGGAGGAAATTTATTTTGTAGCGCAAGCTCTGTAACTACAAACGCAGGTGAAAATGGTGGAAAAGGTGGCGACGCAAGCGGTGGTAGAATTAAAATTTTTATTGCTACTTGTTCTTCTAATCAAGTAACTCCTAATGTATCAGTAAATGGTGGCGCAACGGCTGAGGCTGGTACTTTCGTACAAGTGTGCCAAAATCAATTAGGAATAGAAAATCAAGAAATAGTTCAATTTTCAGTATTTCCTAATCCAATAGTAGATATGGTAACCATTCAATTGATGCAAGATCCAATGGAAAAAACGTTTGTTAAAGTGGTGGATACCAAGGGAAGTATCGTTGACGTGACTGAGTTTGAAGGAACAACAACTCAATTAACAACAACTTCATGGAATGAAGGATTGTACTTCTTAGAAATGACAGTTGGAGGAAAAAAAATAACTTCTAAAATCGTTAAAAAATAATTAATTTTAATAGAATTGTTGGAGAAGCTGTAAGCGATGATTACTCAAACCAAATATCATCAATAATAGTTTCTCCAGCAGATTCATTTACTCGATGAATGATAATTTGTTTTCCATGTGCTAATTCATCGCGCATAACTGAGGAATTCATTTTAATGTATAAAATGCGATTGTGAATACGTAAACTTTCCGTTCTATTTGCAATAGCAACTCCCATCATTTCACTCCAATTATTAATGACGTCCATTTCTTTCATTTTGCCATCCAAACGATTGGCTTTTAGAAAACGGTCGATTAAGTCCTTTAAAGAAGTTTCTTTTGAATAGCGTTTAAAGTCATTCATAGTGTTGATTTTCAAGAGTTAATAATGGAGGAAGAACTGTCACAGAACCGTTGTTTATTTTGTATACATTTCCTATAATTGTGTTTTGCTGAAATACTTCTCGAATTCGCTCTTCGTCAGTATCAGTTACTAAGACTTGACCAAAAAAATCAGAAGAAACCAAATCGAGTAAACGCTTCACACGGTAACGATCTAATTTGTCAAAAATATCGTCTAATAAAAGAATAGGTTTGATGTTCAAGTTGCGTTTTAGCCAATCATATTGAGCTAATCTTAACGCAATAATGTATGATTTTTGCTGTCCCTGTGACCCAAATTTCTTAACGGGAAGTCCTTTTATCAAAAAAGTTAAGTCATCTTTGTGTGTTCCTGCATTTGTCGTTTGTGTGAAGGCATCCTTGCGCTCATTTTGCTGAATGAGTGTTTCAAAAGAAGCTTCATTCAATTGAGAACGGTATTCTAATGACACTTGGTCTTCTTCTACACCAACTTGATTGTAATGATGCTGAAAAACCGGGATGAAATCAGTTAGAAAGGCCTTTCTTTTTGCATGAATTCTGTTCCCAACAATCATTAGTTGATCATTCCAAACTTCTATTGATTCGCGCTCGAAAAAACCATTTTCATACATGTGTTTTAACAAAGCATTGCGTTGCAATAAAATTTTTGCATAACGTTGAATGTCGTTTAAATAATCACGATCCGATTGTGAAATGATACTATCCATCCACTTTCTTCTTAGTTCGCTACCTTCTGAAATGAGGTCTTTATCATAAGGAGAAATAATGACAGAAGGGAAAAGACCAATATGATCGGCTAGCTTTTCGTATTCTTTTTTGTTTTGCTTAAAAACTTTTTTGCCGCCTAACTTTAAAGCACAATGGATATTGTAATCTTTGTCATCTTTGTCAAAAACTCCAATAATAGAAAAGAAATTTTGATCGAAGCGAACGTTTTGCCTATCTACACTGTTTAAATACGACTTGCAGATACTCAAATAATGCACAGCATCTAAGATATTTGTTTTTCCAGAGCCATTGGTACCAACAAAACAGTTGATGCCCTCAGAAAGTAGGATTTCCGCTTCCTCATAGTTCTTAAAATTGATTAACTGAAGAGATTTTAGATGCATATTACAAAGTTACGAATAAATTACAAATTACAAATTGCAAATTACAAATTACAAATTACAAATTGCAACCGCGAAGCAACACCGGAGGTAATTGCATCTATTTGTCAAAGTATTAATTTGTCATTTAATCATTCAGTCATCTCATCAAAAAATCATTTCTTAACATAGGTCAATGTGTAGTCGATTTGATGTTCCGATCTTTGCATCAACAAAAAATGAAACAGGATATGGACAGAAAAGAGTTTTTAAAAAAGGGTTTGCTAGGTACAGGAATTTTTGCCTTAGGAACATCTGCTTTATCTGTGCTTGCAAATGATATTGATGAGTTGGAAGCATTAGCTCCAATGGATTTGAATCAACCGGTTGGCTTTAATCATTTGCCAACTACAAAATCAAAAAATATGGAAAATACAATTTTACATAAAGCAGCAACTAGAGGAGACGCTAATCACGGTTGGCTACACAGTAAACATACGTTTAGTTTCGCTAATTATTACAATCCTGAACGCATGCATTTCGGAGTTTTAAGAGTGTTAAATGACGATGTGGTAGCAGGAGGAATGGGCTTTGGTATGCACCCACACGACAACATGGAAATCATTAGTATTCCCTTGGAAGGCGATTTGGAACACAAAGATTCGATGGGAAATACTGCTGTGATTAAAAGTGGTGATGTGCAAGTAATGAGTGCAGGAACGGGAATTCGTCACAGTGAATACAATAAAAATACGAATGAAGCTGTGAAATTTTTGCAAATATGGGTGTTTCCTAATAAGCGAAATGTACAGCCACGTTATGATCAAATTACGTTAAATGTAGCCGATCGAAAGAATAAATTACAACAAATCGTTTCTCCGAATCAAGATGATGAAGGCGTTTGGATTCATCAAAATGCTTGGTTCCACTTGGGGGAATTGGATAAAGGCGTAGCTCTGAATTATGATTTTAAATCAAAAGAAAATGGACTTTATGTCTTTGTTCTTAAAGGGAAAATAACTGTTGCAGGTCAAGAACTTGAAAACAGAGATGGATTTGGAATTTGGGATGTTTCATCAGTTGATATAACAGCTGTTTCGGACAGTGAAGTATTGTTGATGGAAGTACCAATGAATATATAAACAGTATAAATTTTTTAAAAAGAATAAAATGGAAACAATTAAATGGTCTTTTGACCCAACACACAGCGAAGTACAATTCAAAGTAAAACACTTAATGATTACGAACGTAACAGGAAGCTTTGAAAATTTCTCAATCAACGCACAAACAGAGGGGAATGATTTCACAACAGCTGAGTTTGATTTTTCGGCAGAGATTGCAAGTATTTCAACAAACAACACGCAAAGAGACGAGCATTTAAAAAGTACAGATTTCTTTGATGCAGAAAAATTCCCTACATTGACTTTTAAAAGCACACGTGTAGAAAAAGTGGACGATGATAATTTTGCAGTTTACGGAGATTTCACGATTAAGGATGTTACAAAAGAAGCAAAATTAAACGTTGAATTTGGTGGAGTTGTGAAAGATCCATGGGGAAACACAAAAGCAGGTTTAACTATTAGTGGTAAGATTAATAGAGCTGAATACGGTTTAACATGGAATGCAGCTTTAGAAACTGGAGGAGTGATGGTTTCTGAAGACGTGCGATTAAATGCTGAATTTGAATTAGTAAAGCAATAAATCCTAAGTACCCCTATTACTATTTCACAAAAAAGTCCGTTTATTATTTGGTAAATGGACTTTTTTTATTTAATTTAGCACTGTCAGTACATCTATAGAGATAGAGCAGAGACTGTATCCCTTTTTAGGGAGCCCATACGTTGACATCTTGAAGCTTAAAATTTTACCATGAGGAGATTCTTTGGTAAACTATGGCGGGCCGCATCTTCGGAGTTGTTTTTACAACCAGCGGATTACAGAACGTACCAGTTGATCCTAACCGTGTTTTCTGGAGCTTCAGAAAACAGGACGTATGGGTTTTTTCTTTTTTTTAAAGAAATATTCACTGAAAACCACAAAATATCCTTAAAAACATACTAAAATAAAAAAATAGCGTTATATTAGTGTAACGAAAGAACTGTTTTTGAATTATATAGGTAGTTGATTGAAAGGTCAATTACCCTGCAAACTAGAAAATAAAACCGAAAACCATGAGTGTGAACCCATTGTATCACCAGACTGACTCTGCTTTGCAAGAGGAGTTAGAATGGATACAACGAGCAAAATCCAATCCGGAACATTTTGCGCCGTTGTATAAGAAATACCATGAGCAGATATTCAGGTATGTGTATCAGCGCATGGATGACGAGGAGATGGCATTTGATGTTACCTCTCAAGTTTTCATGAAGGCAATTAAAAACCTTCATAAATACGAGTTTAGAGGGGTTCCGTTTGTGTCATGGCTTTATAGAATTGCTAAAAGTGAGTTGTATCAAGCTTTTAGAGATAATAAAGCTGACAGGATGGTCAATATTGACGAAGTGCAGTTAACTGACATGATTGAAGACTTTGACCATGAAGAAAATGAAGCAAATAAAGTGAGATTGCTTAATTGCTTGTCTCGCATGAAAGAAGAAGATATGCAGTTGTTGGAGTTGCGTTTTTTTGAAAAACGTTCTTTCAAAGAAATTGGTGAAATTTTGGAAATAACTGAAAACAATGCAAAAGTTAAATCTTTCAGAGCTTTAGAAAAATTAAAGAAAATGTTTTTAACTAAATAATAATGAGTAAACTAAAGATTAATGTAGGACGCAAAAAACTCTCTTCTGAGTACATCGCATCAAAACAAAACTTTGATCATGTTTTAAAAGGAGCGAAATCCATGCAAGCGATGCCATTGAAGGGAGTTTGGTTCTACGGAGTTGTCGGCTTGGCAAGCGTGGCAACAATAGCTGGAATTTATTTTTATCAATTTAACCAACAGACGAATGAAACAAATATTACTTCAATAAATCAACAAGAAGAACTACTACAAGAACATGAAAATGAACAAAAGCAAGAAGTTGTACTTGTAAATGAAGATAATTCAGAAGCGTTGTTAGCTCAAACAGAGCTCAAACTAAAAGAAATTACTCCTACTCAAAAAGTGGTTAAGACTACTACTGAGACTAAAATGACAGAAATAGCTTTAAAACAAGCAGAAATTGACAAAAAAATAAGCAGTGAATTAATTGCTGTTATTGATGCTCCATTACCTAAGTCCCCAAAAGTAGTTTTACCTTCTATTGCGGGTGTGTACAAAGGAGAGATTAGCTGGGAAAAATTTAAAGATGGTGTATTGTCAGTTGGTGAGGATGTTCAAATTACGAAGTACAGTATCCAATATACGACTCGTATGGGAGATAAAACTATTTCTGTAAATGGAAACAGCATTCCTGAGGAAGTAAAACAAGATTTGGAAAAATTAGGAATGAATCAAACAATCTTTATTACAAATGTGATTGGCCTAACGGATGCAAAGGAAAGTATGCGTTTTGTTTCGATGGAACTAAACCTTAAATTTAAGTAATCAGGGACTTAAGTTCTCTTTTTTTTTAAGATTTTATTTGTAAGATTGTTTTTTTATTCTAACTTTGTGCGATATTGATATCAAAATTCACGTTGTAAAACACCTTAAAGACAATGAGGAAATATTTACTTTTAAATGTTGTACTACTTATAACCACTGTAGTTTCTGCGCAACACACAAACTTTAATACTCAGCGAAATTGGTCGTTGAATAAGAAAGAAATAATCTTTGGAGTTGGTGCTACTCAATTTTTGGGGGACCTAGGAGGTCGTAACCGTATTGGTCAAGATTACTCTCCAGCGGATATGGACTTAAAGTCCAGTAACTTAGGAGGTATGGTTGGATTCCGTTACCGTTTTCACCCTTTTTGGGCAACAACTACGACCTTAAATGTTGGGATGTTAAGAGGAGATGACGCTTTGACAAATGAAATCATTCGTAATTCTCGTAACTTGCATTTCCGCTCAATGATTGTTGAGTTAGCTCAACGTATTGAAGCAATCGTTTATTCAAGTGAGAAGTTTGGTGCTCGTCAACGTATCAAAGGATTGAAGCACTTTAAAGATGAAAATACTCAAATTTATTTGTATGGTGGTTTAGGCGTTGCTTACTATAACCCACAAGCTAAATACCAAGGGAAATGGACTTATTTGAGACCTTTGAAAACAGAAGGCCAAGGAATGGAAGGTGGAGCTAAAGTTTATGCACCTGTTACATTAACAATTCCTGCTGGTATTGGTGTTCGATTTGGAATTAGCCGTATGTGGCGTATGGGAATCGAAGCAACTTATGTTAAGACATTTACAGATTATATTGACGATGTTGGAACAACTTATTATGATCCAGCTATCTTAGCGCAAGAAGTAGGAGAGGCGTCAGCTTATTTGTCTAATCCAAGCTACAAAAACTCAACTTGGTTTGCTCCAGGACAACAAAGAGGTGACAAACAAAAAGATACTTATTTTTACTTGAATATCACAGCTTATAGAAACATCACTTACAAAGATTATGCTGGAGCAAGAAGACAGCATACTTGGAGAGGTGGTCGATACAAGTTCTAATATAAAAGATTTTTTAAAAATAATGAGGCAATCTAATGGTTGCCTCATTTTGCTTTTGTACATTTGTATCCAATCATTAGTTTCAAAGATATGTACAAATTATTAAGATCTTGTTTATTCTTTTTTGATGCCGAAAAAGTGCATTATTTTACTACCGGAATGTTGCGTTTTGTGCTAAAATGTCCTGGAGGTAAATTTCTTTTTAAACAACTTTTTTGCATAGATGACCCTAAGTTGAAAACAACTGTTTTTGGATTGACATTCGATAACCCAGTTGGTTTAGCGGCAGGATTTGACAAGAATGCTACTATGTACAATGATTTGGCTTATTGTGGTTTTGGTTTTATTGAAATTGGAACTATTACACCAAAAGGACAACTGGGAAATGACAAGCCGCGTTTATTCCGCTTGAAAGAAGATGAGGCAATCGTTAATCGCATGGGATTCAATAATGATGGAGTAGAAGTTGCTGTAGAGCAATTAAAACAACGCAAAACAAAGGTACTAATCGGTGGAAACATTGGTAAAAATAAAGTAACTCCTAATGAAGAGGCTGATAATGATTATTTAATTGCATTCAATGCGCTTCATTCGTATGTGGATTATTTTGTTGTCAATGTATCTTCGCCAAATACACCAAATTTAAGAGCTTTGCAAGAAAAAGAGCCTTTGATGAAATTACTTTCCAGTTTGAAGGAAGAAAACAATAAAAAAGACAAACAAAAACCTATTTTATTGAAAATAGCTCCAGATTTAACCAATGATCAATTGGATGATATTGTTGAAATTGTGCAAGAAACCAAAATTGATGGAGTGATTGCTACTAACACAACGATTGAACGAACTGGATTAAAAGCGTCTAATGAACTTGTTGAAAGCATCGGAGCAGGAGGCTTATCTGGTAAACCATTGACAAAACGTTCTACTGAAGTGATTCGTTATTTATCTGAAAAATCCAATAAATCTTTCCCAATAATAGGAGTTGGAGGAATTCATTCTGAAAAAGATGCGTTGGAAAAATTAGATGCTGGGGCTTCTTTAGTACAAGTGTATTCTGGATTTATTTATGAAGGTCCAGGTTTAGTAAAAAGAATAAATAAGGCTATTTTGAGTCGAAAAAAATAATTTTTTGTATCTTTGAGGGGTATGGATGTTAAGTTAGTTGAGTGTCCACGTGACGCTATGCAAGGAATTAAGGAATTTATTCCAACAGAAACAAAAGCTGCTTATATTAACGCAATTCTTAAATGTGGTTTTGATACAGTAGATTTTGGTAGTTTCGTTTCGCCTAAAGCAATTCCTCAAATGAGGGATACTGCCGATTTATTGAGTAAATTAGACTTGAACACGAATTCTAAGTTGCTATCAATTATTGCCAATGAACGAGGTGCAGAGGATGCGGTTCAATTTGAAGAAATTCGCTATTTAGGCTATCCTTTTTCTATTTCAGAAGAGTTTCAATTGCGCAACACCAACAGCACAATAGAAGGTTCTTTGCATCGAGTTGATTATATTCAAAACTTAGCCCAAAAGCATAATAAAGAATTGGTGGTGTACCTTTCAATGGGATTTGGAAATCCTTATGGTGAACATTGGGATACTGACTTGGTGTTGAAATGGGCAGAGCGTTTATATACAGATTTCGGAATTAAAACTCAAGCTTTGAGCGATACCATTGGTTGTGCGACAACAGAATCAGTGGATTATTTGTTTCAATCACTCATTAAAGGTTTGCCACAAGTAGAGTTTGGAGCACATTTACACGCGCGCAGAGAAAATGCAGAGAAAATGGTTGCTGCTGCATATAATGCTGGTTGTAGACGCTTTGATGGTGCAATTAAAGGTTACGGCGGATGTCCAATGGCTAAAGATGATTTGACTGGAAACATGCCAACTGAAATTATGCTTGATTGGATGGAAAGAAATGGCGTAGTGTTACCAATTGATAAAAAAGCGTTTATAGAAGCAATGAATGTATCCAATAACGTATTTTATGAGCATTAATAAATCAATTATTGCATTATTTGTCTTAGTGTTTACTCTTTTTTCATGTAAAAATGAAGAAGGAACAGCAGTTAACAACGAAACGCCTAAGGAATCGGTTGAAGAATTTGAATCTTTTGAAGTACTTTTTGATGAAAAGAATTTCGATGATCCAAAAGCTGCTGACCTTTTAAAAGAAATTAATATCTGTAGTGATACACAGACAGATGAGCACGGAAATATCATCACTCCTTGTTCTCCAGAATTGTTCAAATTGTTTAAGTTGCACAAAGATAAACCTTTAGAGGATGGTTTTGTTTTGTTAGTGAAAGCCGAAACAGGTGGAATTGCCCTGCGACGTGTTTTAGTTTTTGAACGTGAAAATGGAACTTTAGTGAAGGTGAATGGTTTTATCGCCAATTTGATTGCAATGCGTAAAAACAAAGAAGGAAATGACGATTTGATGCTTCGCTTTATTGATAAAATTGAAGGGTCTGATGTGTTTTACAATTGCATTTTCAAATGGGAGAACAATAAGTATGAATTTAAAACAGTGGAAGTGATTTCTGAACCAGCAGGGAATTTTGTTGGTCGTGTAAAAGAAAGCGTAAAAGACTCTGTTTCAAAGGAAATTCATCAAATTTTGTTAGACAATAAAATGATTTTCTAGTGAAAATTGTTTCCTACATAGCGATTGTTTTTTTATTGTTGAGTGCCTGTACGAATGAAGACCCTAATCAGGTGTTGATTTATAGTTTATTACACGACGATTCTAGTAAAGTTTGGATTGTAGATAGTGAACAAATCAATAACCAAGAATATACAGAGGAGGATTTGTATGAAAAGAAAGCTCTCATTTTTTATGAAGATCGTACTTATCAAGAAATTAAATTAAAAGAAATAGGAAGCGCTAAACCAACATTGGGGGAGTTTGAAGTTACACACCAAAACAAAGCAATACGTTTTCGATTGAATAAGCAAACACAAGAGTTTATATTGATAACTTATTCTAAAAGTAAAATAGAACTGCTTTTACCTTCCGAAAGTCGTATATTTACATTAATTCCTCTTCCAAGATT
>CAZOKJ010000025.1:0-32470 GCA_964580465.1 uncultured Fluviicola sp.
ACGTAATCTATTTACGGTTTACAAATTTTGTGGTATGAAAGCGACGATTCAAATATTTTTAAAATAAAAAGTTTGAATTTAATTCTAACTTCATGAGAAAGTTTACTGTATCAGGTTATTAATTAGTATTTATTCGTTCTTAATCATTGTCAGCAACATCTTAAAGCGCTCTGTTGCTTTTAAAGAATGCGGAACATGAGCAGGCATAATGATTGAATTCCCCTTTACTAGGTTAAAAATCTCTCCACCAATGATAATTTCCGCCTCTCCGTCTAAAATTTGAACAACCGCATCAAAAGCAGTGGTATGTTCAGAAAGTCCCTGGTCTTTGTCGAAAGAAAACAAAGTAATGTTTCCTCCTTTACTTTTTGTTACTTGTTTGCTAACAACGCCACCATCAGCATAATCAATCGCTGTTTCAAGCGAAAAAATGTTTTTTGTTTCAAAAGTTGCCATACTGTTTAATTTTATTGTTTAAAAAATTGAAATTCTACTTCTTTAGGCATAAAATGAATGCCTTTATAGTCAGTTATTGCTTTAATTTGATGTTTTACCAAAGCAGGAATACTCACTGCTTCGCCTGCTTTTAAAAATACTTCGTTGTCGTTTATTCTAAGCACACATTCACCTTCATAAATAAACAACATCGATTCTAGATTTGCTTGATGCTTAGGCATAACCTCTCCCGCCTTTGCTGCCATTTGCTTGACCACAAACTGCTCTCCTAATGCTAATTCCGCAATAGTTAGAACAACTACTTTTTCCATATTGTAAACTTTAAAATCAAAAAGGTTAGTTAGTATTTACTAACAAATGTAATTAAAGTTTTTGAAAGTACCAACTTTTTTAAAAGAAAAAAATATTGTCGTTAAACGGAAATAAAAATTTGAAATTAGCAAAGATGCTGGAGCAAAATACCACCTTAAATAGTTGAATCAATAATAACAGTGATTATTTGTAAAATGAACATTCAGATAAGCTAAACTGATTGTGGTCAACTTAAAAATAACTTAGGATAATCTTTAATCTAAACTTAAAAAAGGTATTGATAAAAAACAAAACCTCTTAAAATACAAAAGAGAGAACCGAAATGGATTCTCTCTTTTGTATAACCTAAACTACTACTTATGAAAACTAACTCTTGGTGCAAAGATAAGAAGATTTTGGAGTTCTACAAATTAATTTTAAGTAAAAAATAAACAATTATTGGATTCCTATTTTTTATATAGTGAAAATAAATTCAAATAAGCTTGTTTTTGGGACAATACAGAATAACGATCTATAACTGTCTTTCTAGCCTCCTTTCCTATTTGCTTTCGCAATTCTTTATTTTCAATAAGTTGAGTTAATAATCGTTCCCATTCTTCTGGTTCAGAAGCTAAATAACCATTGATACCATGTTTAATTATTTGGTTATTGACACCTATTGGCGACAAAATAGGCACAATTCCTAAGGACATGTATTGTAATCCTTTGAAGCCACATTTACCTTCTGACCAAATATCTGCTTCTAAAGGCATTAAACCAATATGTAATGTAGATAAGTCTTGAATTTCAAAGTTTTTATCCCATTTGACAAATTCTAAACTTTTTAACTTAAAACTTGGATTCTTATCAGAAATTATTTTTAAAATAAAGTCGTGTTTTTGTTCTAATTTTTCAATAATTGGTACGATAAAATCTAAATAACGCATAGTAGAATGTGACCCTGTCCACCCAATTATAAGTTTTTCTTCATCGTGATTCGTGAGTTTATTGTGGTGAAATTCGGTATCTATGGTCGTTGGAATAACCTGTACATTTGAATTGTGTTTTCGAGCATAGTTAGCTAAAAACTCATTACCCACTGTGATTTTAGATGCCCATTTCATGCAGTAATTTACTTTCCAATACATTTTTAAACGCTGAAATTTTGAATTAGCCTCACTATAATTGGGTAACCAAATGGCATCGTCAAAATCATATATGTATTGTCGTTTTAAAACATTTGCAACAATCCACTCGTAAATAGGCGGTCCCATTGGAGCCATTTCACGGTGAATAAAGATGTTTTCGTAATTCTTTAAACGAAACAGCAACAAATAACGGCGATAAAATAAACGCAACATGTACAATCCCTTCTTCGCAAAGTTACCTTTACTGTATAAAAATTTCCAAGTTGATGCATCGAAAAAAGGAGCATATTCTATTTCATAACCATTTTCTTTCAGCCATTGCTCATATTGCTCAAAACGAAAACGTTGAGAAGGAGCCGCTTGATGCGGATAAGGTGTTATGAACAATATCTTAGGCATCTGCTAATTGTTTATAAATAGAACGATATTTTCCAATTCCTTGTTCTAATCCGTAAAAGTTACACGCTCCATTTCGTGTTAAACTAGAATCAAACGGTGTTTTTAAAGATAATCTTACAGTTTTAAGATACGCTTCCTCAGTAAAAGATTCTACCAAATAGCCAGCATTGTACTTTTGAGCAATCATATCACTATCTCCTACTCCAACATTGCAAATAGTTGGAATTCCCATGGCCATCAATTCTCCTTGTTTAGTTGGCGATGAAGCTTTTTTAGAATAAGTTGGAACGATGAAGAAAATAGACTGGTCAAAAAGTGATACATACAAAGGTACTTCTTGATGTAAACAGCGTTCAATGCGTATTGATTGCTTATCAATTCCTTTTTGTTCTGCTAAATCCACTATTTGTTCTGGCGATTCTGCCGTAACAAATAAAAATTTTGCTGTTGGTTTTTCAGTCAATAAAACCTTGAAATAATCTAACATTTCAGGCAACATGTACCATGTTCCTATTGAACCTACATACCCAAGAACAAAATCATCTTGTTTTAAATTGAGCTTTAAACGCAACTTATTTTTAGCTTCTTCTTGAATGGTTTCACTTTGAAATAATTCTGTGTTGACACAACAAGGAATCACTGTTATTTTTTCAGAAGTTACTGAAGGTAAATTCCAAGACAACAACTCTTTTTTTCCATTTTCTGTCAATGAAACAATAGCATCTGAATGAATCAGAAAAGCACGTTCTTTTCGCTTAAAATAGTTATAAACTTGTTTAAATAGTGGATTGTTCAAGTTCCACAATCCCCCATCTACTCGTTCGTCTGCGTAAAAACCACGCATATCGAATATGAACTTTTTCCCTTTTTTTAGTTTAAATGAAAGACCAACCAAAGCGCTGATGTAACTTCTACAATGTACAATTGTAAAAGCATGTTCTTTATCCAATTGCTTGGCTTTTCGGAACATTTGTCGCACGTCATAAATAGTTGACAAAACTGGTGGTGTTTTGGTATAATTCAACGGGTGCCATGTAATGCCATTTGTGTCACAAATCGTTTGAATAGTTGACTTAAATGTTTCAAACCGTTCTTTTTTCTCAAAACTGATTAAATGAATAGCATACTCTCCTGATAAACCAGTAAGATACGGCAATACCTGTGATTGCCCCAGTGAATCAGTCATTCCATCGTAAGAAATGTATAAAATGGTCGTTTTTTGCATTTTCATTTAGTAAACAAAGATATAAAAACTTTGAATGAATCAATAAAATTCAACCATTTCATACATCATTTTATTTATTTACTCCATTTTTCTTTGATTCGGTCCACAATGTAGTACATCATCGGCACTAAGAAAATGGTTAAAATCAGTGATGAAAGCAAGCCTCCAATAATTACCCATGCTAACCCATTTTTCCATTCAGCAGAAGTTCCTTTCGCTAAAGCAATAGGTAACATACCAATTGCCATGGAAATAGTTGTCATCAAAATTGGACGCATCCTTCCTTTACTCGCTTCAATGATAGCTTCTCTGTAATGTTTTCCTTCTGCTTTAAGTTGATTGGTAAAATCCACAATTAAAATAGAGTTTTTTGTCACCAATCCCATGAGCATAATCAAGCCTAACAATGCGAATAAACTCAAATTATTCATGCTCAAATTCAGTGCTAAGAATGCTCCAATAATAGCTACTGGAATGGCAAACAAAGCAACAAAAGGATAAACATAACTGTCGTATAGCGCCACCATGATTAGGTAAATAAGCACAAAAGAAATAAGCAACACAGAACCCAATGATCCAAAGCTATCATTCTGACGCTTAATATCACTTCCCCACGTCATCTGAATTCCTTCAGGTAATGGATTGTTTTTTACATAACTTACTACCTCATCAGCAACAGTTCCAGATGGTCTTCCTAAAGCATCGGCAGTTAAAGTTACCGCTGGCTGTCGGTCTTTGCGTTCCAACAAAGCAGGCGCAACACTACTTTCAATGGTAGCAACTTGTGCCATTTCTAATGATATTCCCATCGGGTTAACAACTGTCAATTGGCTTACATCATCATAACTTTCACGAGAAAATTCATCCAACCAAATTCTTACTGGATATTCTGTACCTTCTTCTGTAAAAGTCGCATCATCATTACCAGAAAATGCTGTACGCAAGTTCATACCTAAAAAAGCTGTATTCATTCCCAAACGTTGCATTTTATCTTGGTTAGGGATAATTTTCATTTCAGGACTTCCAGCTTCAACAGAAAGGCGCACGTTATCTGCTCCTGGGGTTAATTCTACTACCGATTTTAAATCCTCGGCAGCTTTCATTACCTCATCCAACGAACTTCCGCTAAGTGTGATTTCAATTGGTGCAGAACGAGGGACTAATCCTAATGCCATAATGGAAAAGTTAACTCCTGGAAAATCTTGTTCCAACTCAGCACGGAGATCTCGCATGAATTGCTCTGTTGATACACGTTTTAATCCTGCTTCTTTCAGTTCTTCTTTTGTTGTTTTTAATTGAATGGTGAATTCAGATTTATTACCAACGCCTACACCCAAACTACCAATTCCAGAACTTGGACCTCCAACGTTACTAAACAACGATTTAACCTCTGGGTGTTTTAAAACTTTTGCTTCAATTTGCTGTGAGATAAGGTCGTTTTGATGAATGGATGCGTGTTTGTCCAATTCAATTCCTAATCTGAACTTACCTTGATCACCAGTTGCAATCAACTCCTTACCAATAATTCCTTGCTGCATCATAAGTAGTGTTCCTACAAAAAGTGCAACGACAATAGCAGAGAAAGCAATTTTGTGGTTTAATACCCAATCTAATTTCTTTCCATACCATTTAGTAAAGTTGTCTAATTGATGCTCGAACCACAGTAAGAAGCGATTAAAAATAGTAGTAGGTTGTAAATCTTCTTTCGCTCCAATTCGAGATGCCATCCAAGGAGTCAACGTAAACCCAACTAATAAACTGGTCAAAACCGTTACCATAACCACAATGGAGAATTGCTTCAACATATCAGCAACAAACACTTGTAAGAATAAAATTGGAACAAACACGACGACGTCAACCAAGGTAATTGACAAAGCTGAATATCCAATTTCCATACGTCCATCCATTGCTGCTTGTCGCTTTTCTTTGCCCATATCTAAGTGGCGTTGAATGTTTTCAAGTACCACCGTAGCATCATCCACCAATACACCAATCACCAAAGACATCGCCAACAAAGTCATCAAGTTTAAGGTGTACCCCAGCAACCACATAGCCCCAAAGGCAGTAATTAACGAAGTTGGAATAGCAACTGCCACTATAAGCGAGTTTCTAAAGCTTCTCAAAAACAATAGCATCACCGCAGAAACTAAAATAACAGCCAAAATTAAATCCACTACAACAGAATTCACGGCTGCAATCGTGTTATCTGTACTGTCATCTGTTACTGTAAAGGCAACATTTGCATCTTTTCTTTGAGTCTCAATTTCTTCAAATTTTGATCGAATAGCTCGTGAAACATCAACAGCATTGGCATCCCCTTGTTTTTTAATCAATAAACCGATTCCATTTTTTCCATTAAAACGGCTAACTGAACTCACTTCTTTTACACCATCAACCACTGTAGCAACGTCTTTTACATAAACTGGGCTACCAGGAGCAGGCATGGCTACTTGAACATTTTCAATTGCTTCCAAAGATGTAAATTTACCAACTAATCGAACTGAACTATTGCTTTCATTTGATTGTACTTTCCCTGCTGGCAAATCGATTCCAGAACGATTAATTGCTTCTACGACTTGTAACAATGACAATTTGTAATAACTTAACTTTTGCTTGTCCACCTTCACTTGAACCTCGCGTTCCTCTCCTCCGAGTATTGTAATTTCTGCTACACCTTTTATTTGTTGAATTTGCGGCAAAAATTCATCTTTCATTTGTTGGTAAAACACTGTTCCAGGTATATTGCTCGTTGCACTTACCGACATAATTGGCAAGTCATTTGGAGAAACCTTACTCATCACAGGGCTTAAAATATCCTTCGGTAAATCCTTGCGGATATTATCAATGTAACGTTGAGCATCTTGCATAGTTTTGTCCAAATCAGTACCGTACTTCAAGTTAACGATTACCACAGAAGCGTTTGGTAATGACTTTGTCATTAAAAAGTCTATTCCTTCCAAGTTAGCCAATGCATCCTCAATTTTTCGAGAAACAGAAGTTTCCACCTCACTTGGTTCAGCTCCTGGATAAACCGTTTTAATCACCACTACAGGTTGATTAAAATCAGGCATTAGCTCGTAACTTAAGTTTTTAAATCCTATGTAGCCCAATAAGGCAAACACACTAAACAACACCACAATCAGTGAAGGTCGTTTAATTGCTATTTCGGTGATATTCATACTTCACTTATTACTTGTTAACCTTGGATTACTTGACTACAACATTGGCTCCATCAAACAATTTGATGAATCCTTTTGTTATCACAATATCTCCTTCCACTACACCTTTTTCTATTGCTGTATAATCCCCAACTGTGTTGCCAACAACAACTTCTGTAAGAACAGCTTTACCGTTTTTTAATAGATATACCATTTTTTTACCTTCCTTATTTTGAATAACAAATGAAGGAACGGCTAATTGAGTTACTGTTTCAGAAGCTCTCAATTGTAAGCGCCCAAACATTCCTGCTTTAATCGTATGTTTTGGAGTGTTTTTAACTTCTATTTGAACAGGAAAACTATTTCCCATATTAGCTCTACTTCCAATCATGATTACTTTTCCACTCACATTTTCAGTAGGTAAAGCATCAATGACAATAGGAAGCGATTGATTAACTGAAAACAAAGCCAAATCTTTCTCTGGAACATTAACGGTAAATCGCAATGTACCAATTTCAGTTAATTGCAACAAAGGAACACCTGGTCCAGCAAATCCGCCTACCTCATTTAACTTTGCAGTGACAACACCATCAAAAGGCGCTTTAATCGTAGTCTTATTCAATTGCTCCAACAAAGTAGCGCGTTGCACTTTTGCAGTTCTCAATCCTAATTGAGCTTTTTCTAATTGCACGCCTTGCACAGCATCAGCTTGAGCCAAAACTGTCAAACGATTGACATCATTTTGCAAACCTTCAATTTGAATATCAACACTTTCTAACTGCAAGCGCAAAAGCGATTGATCTAATTGCATAAGTGATTGTCCCCTCGTTACTTGGGAACCTAAATCTACTAAAACGGCTGCTATTTTCCCTTGAATATCAGCGCTTAATTTGCTTTCTTTGTTTGGTTCAAAGGTACCAGTCAAGGAGTTATTCACTCCCATTCCTTGCATGTGAACCGTGTCAACAGAAACAGTAATCACAGACTCTTTATCGTATTGATAAACTTTTGCTTGTGTTTTTTCTTTATTGCTCATTAAACGAACAGCTACAATAATTATCACTGCTACTAACGCAATAACCCATCCTAATTTCTTTATCGTTTTCATCTTACTTTTTTTCTATTATTTTGTCAAACCAACTCGTTCTAATCTTCTTAAATCTAGATCTGCTTTTAAATAATCCACTAAAGCATTCAAATGGTTTTGTTGCGCTTCTCTTAAAGCGTTATCTGCCAGCAATACAGTTGTTAAATTTGCTAAACCTTGTTGTTGATGTAGCACTACTTGGTCATAAATTTGTTGCGCTTGACTTAATTGATTTTGCGTATTTTCCATTGTCGAAACTGCTATTCTTTGTTGACGTTCCGCATTGTTTATTTGCACTGTTAATTGCTCCGATACTAATTCACTTTTCAATTCATTGGAAAGTAATTCTAATTTTTTCTGCTTCATCTTTTGATGCACAGTCATTCCGCCAAATAAAGGATAAGTAAATTGTAATCCTGCAAAACCAACTTGGTACGTTTTGAAAAAATCATTTGGTTTTTTGTCATAACCGAATCCATTCAATCCATACGAAGCAACTAAGTTCAAAGAGGGCGTGTATCGTGTGTAATTCAAACTTCTCAATTCTGTTTTTAACAATTTATTTTGCGCCCCTAACAATTGTAAATCCAAGGGAGTTACAGAAGAGCGTTGGTATTCTTTCACACTAACTGAAATAGGTTCCAACTCAAATGATGTCGATGGAACACCAACAATCACTTTTAAAAGATCCATTAATTGCGTTTTTCGACTACTTAACAAAGTTTGCTGTGTCTCCAACTGATCGACTTGTAACTTTACCTTATTAACATCTGTAGCTGTAACCATTAATTGCTCGTGCAGCAATTGCATATTTTTCAATAAAGATTGTGCGTTTTTCTTATTTCCTTCAACAAATTGCAACTGACTTGAAATAAGCTGGATAGAATGGTACAACATACTAATTTCATACACTTGTTCCTCTTGTGATTTTTGGTAATTCAACGCAGCAAGTTCTTTAGCTTGGTCAGTCATTTCAATTCCTCCAACTAATTGAGGATTGTACAAAGGCATAGCAAATTGCACATTCGCTGAAAGATTGTGAGGAACTCCAAATTGCACCTCTCTAAATTGTCCTTCAGGCATAGCAGGATTCAATGCATTTAAAGGCATTAATTGATGTGGTAAGTCAATAAAATACTTATAATCCGCATTTAAAAATAACTTCGGCACATAATTCAATTTTGCTTCCTGAGCACGGTAGTCACTTGAAATCAAAGTATTCTCTTGAATTTTCAACTGCTTATTGTGCACCAAAGCAGTATCGATGCACTTTTGCAAAGACCAGGTATTTTGTCCATAGCCCGATGCTGCACCGAGTGACAAAAAAAACAACACAAGTTTGTGAGCGTTCACTAACATATTATTCAAAATTTTTTTTAATTATCTCCACTTATCATTTTAGACACAATGCCTTTTTTAGAAGACAACTCTCCTAAAACGATGCCTACAAAATGCAATACAACAAAAACAGGGAAAAGGTACAATCCTAATTTGTGAACAGATTCAAAGGTTTCTTGATAAGATTCAAAAAATCCTTTTTCCATAGATACGCCAGTAAAAATGGCAATAAAAACGTACAAGTAAAAGTAAACATAAGTTAATCCTTGCAAGCGATCTTTAATAGTAACATCCTTAGCAAATGGATTTGGAAAACGAATTCCTTTTAGTAGCATGTAAACGATACGAATTAAAAATGAAAAGATAACTACTTTAGCTGCAACATGATGCCATTCCCACATGGACTCACGTAACGATTTATAAATCAACACAGCTTGTTCTTTTTCAACTTCAGGTAAGTGTTGTTGAACTGCTCCCACAACTGCTTTTTTACTCATCCAAACCATTCTGAGAAAACCTGTAAGGAATAATAAAGCCATCCCTCCTGCCATTGTCCAATGCAGAATGCGATGTAAAGGGGTAAATTTAATTGCTTTCATGGTTGTGTCAATAAAAGGGCTACTAAAAGACTTCCAGTAGCCCTTGTTCATTATTTATTCAAAATATTGAGAATAAGTATGATAAGATTCGTGAATTTCTTTAACCAATTCAGCAGCTTTAGTAGCATCTTCTGTTTTAGCTAATTTGTCCACCAATTCTAAATGAGGATGTAACCATTTGTGCAATTCATCATGGCTTTTTCCATCCATTGTACAGCTATTAATCAAGTTTTGGTTTTCTGCTTGCAAGTCTTGTGCCAATAATTTGTAATTAGTCCCTTTACTTGATACATATTCAGCAACCATTTCAATTCCATTCACAATGTGTGGTTTCATTTCTTCGTTTACTTTCCATTTTTGTCCATTGTTCAATTCAATCGCATTTGAATGGTCATGGTCATGGTCATGGTCATGCTGTTCATGTGTTGCGTCATGATCGTGTGATTCATCATGTGAATGTCCTCCACAACTCACCATCGCTAAGCTAACTAAAGCTGCAAAAAACAAGTTACTTCTTTTCATTTTATTTTACTTTTAAGTTCAACTTTATTCATTAAATAAATAGCTATTAACAACATAGCTACACTATATATTATTCTAAACTTCATTGCAACAACAGTTTTAGCTTCATGCAATCCTCCTGCTGTTATGTGGTTTTTCAATCCCCAAAATGCCAATAATAAGACAATAACTGACAAGGTCAATGCTACTACTGAAAGACGAGTGTTAATCCAATTCATAGTCGCTGCAAAAAGATACAACACACCACAAATTAAATTTGCAACAACAACAAACTCTACGTAGTTTCCTTCCTTCGCACGAATGTCAAACAAGTCTAGGAGCACAGAACTTGTCATAAAAACAGAAATAGCTCCTATTGCAGCTAGCAAAACAGTGTGTATTATTCTAATTGCTTTCATTTTGAAATCATTTTTAAAACTGTATCTAAAACTCCCATTCCATCTTTAATTAAATTAGAGGAATAACGTGACATTTTCCATTTCAAAACAGTTAATCGCATACTGCCAACAATAATTGTCGTCATGACAGAAGCCCCCAAAGTTTTGGTATAATGTCCTGAAGATTGACCTTTTTGCAAATTTTCCAATATATAGAATTGCATTAAATCCATTACTTGTTTTACCTTTTCATTTAATTGTTGGTCAAAGCTAAAAATACCCTCTGAAAATAAAATACTAATGATCGAAGGTCGGTTAACAATGGTTTCTAATTGAGATTTAAAAATTGCACGCAACTCATCTTGAGCATGGTCAAAATCTGTTTCTAACAAATCATCTAATCGACCTTTCATTTGACCAATGAAATACGTTAGCATTCCAAGTAAAATGTCATTTTTACTTTTAAAATGACGATACAACGCAGGTTCAGACAAATTCAAATCAGCAGCTAAATTCTTGATTGTCAAGTTTTGAATACCAAATTCATCAATGCGTTTTGTAGCTGCATTCATTATTTCTATCTGTCGTTTTGTGAAGTCCATTTATGTTTATTTTTAAATACATTAGTTAGTATTCACTAACAAAGGTAAAACAATTTTTTAAATCTACAAAAAAAAATAAAAAAAAATGAATTAATCTAATTCGAACCAAACTTTATTAAAGAAATTCTGAGCGCGCTTGGAGTTCATAAACTTGTTTCCACCATACGCTTTAAGTACAGCAAAATAACCGTCTGTTTCCAACACTCTCACCCAAGAAAGTCCTTCAGGATAGGAATCAGAAATTCCTTCTATATAAGGTGTACCAAAATCCAATGTTCCTTCAACCATTTTACTATCTCCTGGGCTTTGAATGTAATCAAATGCAACGGACTCCAATGTTTGGCCTTCTTGTTGTTCAAAAACTTCTATCATATAGGTATTCCCTTGCCCTAATTCTCGATAAATTAGATTGAGTGTCACATCGTCCTTATCAATTTCAAAAGGGCGACCTGGGAAAGTTGCTCGAAGTTGTGTTATTGAGTCAAAAAATAGGTAATCTCTTTTAGAAAGCACCGCTTTTTTATCCGTTGTAGCCTTTTCCGAATAAGAAGCGAGAACAGGTCGCAAGTTGTAGCCTTTTTCACGTAATAAGGAGATAATTCCTGTTGTTCCAGATAAATGTCCTGCACCGACTACCGCAAATACACTTTTTGTTTTCAATAGGGAATCCAACGAATTAGCCATTGTTTGATTTCGTTTTACAATTAAGTTTGTATAAAAATTAGGATCCCATTTTAAGCTTAAACGCAACAATCGTTCTACGGCATCAATATCGCCATCCAAATAAACTTTCAAGGTTTTTTCGGTTAAATTCAAAAAGCGGTCTGCATAGCCTATTCCTGAAAAATCCATTGGTCCTTCCGTTAGTTTTAATTGATCTTCTAGTGGTTCTAAGCCAGTATAGTCTTTTTGAGCTAGCAATGCATATTGAATAAAGAACATATCCAAGAACTGAGGCATTCCATCTTCATTTCCATATGCTGTGACTGTAGATTTTTTTGAACTTGTATAAGCTCCTCCTGCATTATCAAAATTGAGTTTTACCTCTTCTCTTCGGGTATCTAATTCTTTAAACAAGGCATATAGATCTGTTTCTACAGCAATGATTTCAACATTATTTAAAGCAGTATAAACAGAATCACTAAATTGAAACACACGCTTATCGTTCGTATGATAGCTACCATACAAATAACTCTTCTTTTTGCTTCCTTTTTTAGTAACTTCCCATAGCAACTTGTTTTCAGGTTTTATTTGTTGTGAAAACAGTGAAAACGGTATTAATAACGTAAATATGTATCGAAAAATGTTCATGATCTTATCAATGGTAGAGTAAAGATACAATAATTTAAGGTAATAGATAAAAAATTAATTTTTTTTATGAGACATAATATGGCTAAGAACTAAAACGAGTTCCAGTTCTTAGTCTTTTAAACAATTTATTTTCCATTCCAACTCTCCCAAGCGGATTTATAAAAATAACAACCTTTCGACTCCCATTTCAATCTAATTTCTCTCATTTTTTGTTGAAATTCAGCTGCTTTTTTAGGATCATAACCCTTTGAGTAGTTTCCTAAACCATACTTCATATTCATCAATTCACTTACATATTGATCATACACATAAGTTTCTACTTTTTTGTTATGAGCAACATTTAAATCTGCACATTCATTTTTGGGTTTAGCAACTGTATTAGTTGACGCAGGAGCTTTACCAGAAGATACATTTTGCCTTGGAGCTGTATATCCATTATTAATATTTGATTGGTTTTTATTAATTGTTGTGGCAATTGTATTAGCTACATTCATAGTTGCTCCAATAAACGAGAGCACAGCATTCATTATCTCCATTCTTCGTTCATGCTTGATTATCTGATTCAATTGATTAATTCTATCAGTGGCTTGTTTTAAACCCTGTTTTTCAGCTGCAGCATACCACTGATACGCAACCTCATAATTAATTGGTAAAATGCTATTGCCATATTGATTGTATATACCAACGTTTAATTGCGCCATTGGAAAGCCCAACTCTGCTGCTTTTAAATAGGAATTATACGCTTTTTTAATATATTCTATTCCTAACTTGTTATTACTAGCATAAGTAATGTTCCCCATTTGTTCATAGAAATATCCTAAGTTACTCAATGCTGGTGCGTAATTTTTTTTCGATGCTTCTCCTAACCACTTTTCAGCTTCTTTTCGATTTAACATATAATCTTTTGAGTAATGCCCCAATAAGTAATGCGTTCCTAATTCAAATTGAGCTGGTACAAAGCCTCTTTCAGCTGAAGATAATAAAAATGGTTTTCCTGCTAAAATATCATTATCCATTGATTGAGACAATATTCCTTTTCTATAAGAGTCATAAGCAATTGTGTCGAATTTTTGTTCATATATTTTATTGACAATGTATTCAATATCATAAAACGATGCCCAAGCAACATCATTACCTGATTTTACAGCTGCGTCATAATAAGCAAGTGACAGATAAAAATTCGGCTCTGTTCCTATTCCAAACTTATATATTTCACCTAGCCCAACCCCTTTCTTTTTATCTAATACAGCAGCTTCTTCAAAATACTTAAAAGCTGAATCTAAATCCCTATTAACATACAAACTTTTATAATAGTACAAACCTATGTTATACAGAGAAGCTGATTTCTCAAAAGGTGTAGATGCGGTTAATAATTTGTTGGCATACGAATACATCTTAAATGACTTTTCATAGTTTCTTAAAATTTCTGGACTGTGAAAAGAAAACATTTCAGCGCAATACATATAAGCAAAACCTGCTTCTGAAACTTTTTTAGTAGAAATATCAATGTACGTCAACTCTAATTTGTCGCGTTTAGCAATTGAAGGTTTACTCCTTAATTTCAATTGAGTATTAATCGCTTTTTGTAGCTTTTTAGAATACTTTTCTTGCGAAAAACTCGGCATACTTAAAATAGATACGCTTAATAATGCAAGTACCATTTTTGTGATTGATTGTGTGACTTTTGCTCTGATTATGAAAAACTTATTAAATAAACAATAATGGTTCAGATTCCTTTATCCTTACCATTCTAATTTAATAATTTTTTGATGAAATTCCAAGTGTTAATCAATTAATTTATAAAAAAAACGGTTCGAAATTCGAACCGTTTTAAACCTAACCTAATCTAACCACTATTCACTGAAAAAGACTTTAAGAATTTGATTTTCGGTAATCATTAATTCTTACTGCAAATATAAAACATAAGTGAGTCGTTTGTTTTTTATTTCGACAAATGCACATAATAATTAGATGATTACAAAAAAAGATTAGTTAAAAAAATTAGATTCGTACCATATATAGAAAACCAATGTCATAAAACAGTTAAAACTCCATCAATCTATTTGTTATTCAGTCAAATGCAGTTTATAATATTTAATTAAACTGTGTAATTTTGTATCATCTTTTATCAACCAATTATTCTCACTTATTAGTACCTTACCAGTTTCATCTTTTATTCTAAAGGTCAAATAATAATTCATCCTTCCTGCTATAACATTATCGAAACGGTGCGATTTTAAATCATACCATTTATCAGTTTTTAAATAATAAATACGAGAGTGATCTAAAATGAAAATTGGTTTTTTGAGAAAAAGTAGAAAAAATAAATAGGCTGCTTGACTGAATGAAAAAACAAGTACGAATCCAACAATGATTATTTCCATCAAAGAAATGAATTTATTCATTAAAAGATAGCTAAAGAGAAATACTCCCAAAAGAGTAAACGCAAGTGATAAGCTTACAGTAATTTTGCTATAATAAAAGTGAATCCCTGAAAAAGTGCCCAATTCTTGGTTATTTAACCCTTTCCATTTTCTCAAAAAGAATGTGTTCATTCAAGTAGTTATTGATGAACAACAAATATACAAATTTACATGGTGATTTGATTCAAGTTAAAACAAAAATGAATAGTTTAAAAACGACATAATTAAGCACAAAAAAAGCCCGATATTTTTATCGAGCTTAAAGTAGCGAGGACGAGAGTTGAACTCGTGACCTCGGGGTTATGAATCCCGCGCTCTAACCAACTGAGCTACCTCGCCAAATTTTTCTATTCACTATCGTTATAGCGGGTGCAAAATTAACAATACTTTTTATATCTACAAACATTTTTTAGGTAAATTTTAATTTTTATGTATTTTCACATTTTTTTTAAAGCTAGTTGCCAAATTTACAGTAGTTTTGAATCTAAAAATAATTATGTCAAACAAACAACTGCAATTCTCTTTTATTGTTCCAGTCTTCAATAGACCACAAGAAACGTATGAATTACTTGAAAGTTTGACAAAACAAACTGAACGCGACTTTGAAGTCATCATCATAGAAGATGGATCAACAGAAACGAGTGCTGCTGTTGTTGAACAATTTAAAAATCAGCTTACCATTCTTTACCTTTTCAAAGAAAATTCTGGTCCCGGTGATTCACGCAACTACGGGATGAAACATGCTAATGGTAATTATTTTTTGATACTTGATTCAGACTGTATCCTACCTGCTGATTATTTTCAACAAGTCAAAGATAGATTGAATAGAGAATACACCGATTGTTTTGGTGGAGTTGACACCGCTTCTGAGTCTTTTACTTCTATTCAAAAGGCAATTAATTATTCCATGACTTCTTTTTTAACTACTGGAGGTATTCGTGGAAATTCGGAAAAATTGGGTAAATTTCATCCTAGAAGTTTCAATATGGGTATTTCCAAAGAAGTTTTTGAAGCAACTAATGGATACAAAGACATCTACATTGGGGAGGACATAGATCTATCTATTCGTATCTTAAATGCTGGTTTTACTACGCAACTGTTTCAAAATGCAAAAGTGTTTCACAAACGTAGGATTGATTGGAATCGTTTTTTTAAGCAAGTTAACCAATTCGGTAGTGGTAGACCTATTTTAAATCGTTGGCACCCAGCATACGCCAAAATTACATTTTACTTTCCTGCTGTGTTTTTAGTTGGTTTTATACTCGCATTTGCTTTCTTTTTAGCAGGATTTAATTACTTACTTTTTGCTTACATTCTGTATTTTACCGCTTGTTTCTTAGATAGTTCTATAAGAAATAAAAGCATAAAAACTGGCATTTATTCTGTGCTTGCCGTAGCCATACAATTTGCAGGATATGGCAGTGGTTTTATTAAAACTTTTTACCGTTTACATGTGTTAAAAATGCAACCTCAAGAAGCTTTTCCAACCATGTTTTATAGAAAAAAATAGCATAAGAGTAGCTTTATTCGACAATAGATTGTAATTTTGGACGTATTAGTTTCTATGATGAAAAAAAATTTTAATTTAATTCTTATCTTCCTCCTTCCTTTGTTCGCTATGGGTCAAAGAAATATGATTGATTCCATTGTACCAACTCCTTTACTTGGAGTACAATATTCTGGCACTTGGAGTGGAGGTGATTTAAAAGAACGTTTTGGCTATTTTAATCACATAGGAGTTGCCGTTGGTTACAAATTCAAACAAAACTGGTACGCTGGTATTTCAGGTGATTTTATGTTTGGTGCTAGTAACAAAATTAAACGTGAAGATTTATTTCATCATTTAGTTGATAGCTACGGTAATTTTACCGATCAAAATGGAGACATCGGTACTGTTTTAACATTCGCTCGTGGTGTGCATGTAGAAGCTGAAGGAGGAAAAGTAATCCATCAACTAGGACACAATAAAAATTCTGGTTTGTTTTTAAAATTGGGCGTTGGCTACTTAAATCATCGCATCCGAATTGAATCTAATGACCACGTCGTTCCATTAATTGAAAAAGATTATAGAAAAGGCTATGATCGTTTAACGACAGGAGTTAATCTTTCTCAATTTGTTGGTTATTTATTTATGGCTGATAATAACTGGTTAAATTTTTATGCTGGTTTCTACATCTCAGAAGGATTAACCAAAAACAGAAGGCCACTTTTTTGGGACCAACCTGAAACACCTGTTTCTACCAAAACAAGATTCGACTTAATGTATGGGTTTAAATTTGGTTGGTTGATTCCTGTCTACAAACGTGCTCCAAAAAATTACTACTACAACTAATGCGCTACTTATACGCAATAGCAATTCGTTTGTATGCCTTTGCTATACGCATTGCAGCATTTTTTCTCCCAAAAGCAAAAGAATGGGTGAATGGTAGAAAAAACACGTCTTTTCCAACTGTTAGCGACCAAGAAGTTTATTGGTTTCATTGCGCTTCTTTGGGTGAGTTTGATCAAGGACTCCCTGTGATGAATCGTTTAAAAGCTGAAAACCCATCTATTTTTATTGTCGTTACCTTTTTTTCTCCATCAGGTTACTTACATTTCACAAAACGTAAGCATTCTGTGGATTTTGCTTGCTATATCCCTATAGACACTGCTAAAAATGCAAACCGATTTGTTCGTCATTTCAACCCAAAAGTAGCTGTTTTTGTTAAATATGAATTTTGGTCTTTTCACATTGAAGCATTAAAGAAAAATGGGACAAAACTCTATTCCATTAGCACCTCTTTAAGACCTAAACAGCATTATTTCAAATGGTATGGCAGTTTTTTTAGAAAAACTTTGCGACAATTTGATTATTTCTTTGCACAAAATCAAACAACTGTTCAGCTTTTAAACAGCATTGGCATTCAAAAAGTAATGCTCACTGGAGATACACGTTTTGACCGTGTCATAGAAAACAAAAACAACCTTCAACCTAATATCTTAATAGAACAATTTGTTGCAGGGAGTCAATCTGTTTTTATTGCTGGAAGCACGTGGCCAAAGGACGAAGAACTAATTAGTAAATTGGTCATTACTAATTTGTTTGACAAATACATCATCGCGCCTCACAACGTTGATGAAGTTTCGGTTGAAAGACTCATTAAAAGCATTGCTAAACCTGTCGAACGTTACTCACAAGATATTCAAAATAATTCTTCAATACTTATTATTGACAGTATTGGCCAACTTGCATCAGCTTATTCTTATGCGCATTTAGCTTATGTTGGAGGAGGATTTTCTAAAAGTTTGCACAATATCTTAGAGCCTGCTGTTTTTGGTTTACCAGTTATTTTTGGACCAATATACAATCGTTTTCCAGAAGCTCAAGCTTTTATTGACAATGAATTTGGTTTTTCCGTTTCATCTATAGAAGAGTTACTCGCAGTGATTGAAAACATTGACTTAACTAAAGCAAAAAAGAGAAGTATTCAATTTTTAGAACAAAACACAGGCGCATCTCAAAAAATAGTTACTCACATTGTTCTTTCAAACTAAATAACTTACAAATCTATTAATATTCTTTTCTCTCTATACTTTGGTTTAACTGGAGTCCCCAACATTTCAGAATATACTTTCACTAACTTGGCGCCTAAGAAAATGATTTGTCCAGTGTAAAAAATCCATGCCATGACAACAAGAATTGAACCTACTACTCCTGCACTTGCTGCCATGAAATAATGTGTCAAATAATATTTTATCAAAACTTGTCCCAAATACACTAACAATGCTGTGACAGATGCTGCAACAATGGCTGGTTTCCACCTAACTTTCGCATCGTGAATGTATTTGAATAAAATGACAAAAACTAAAAAGTTTGTTACAATACTTACAATATGCGCCAATCCCCAACTTAAAATAAATTGAATCCATTCGTTAGAAATCCATTCCTTACTAAAAGTAATGGCGACCGTTTGCGCTAAATAAATAATGATTACAACTGTGCCGAAAGCTCCTATAAAAGCAATTGCTATCAAACGACTAAGTAGCGTTCTTAAAATCATAAAATGAACTGCTGCTTTGACTTTTTTGATCCCCAAAAACTCATTGATACTTTTATGGAGGGACATTACAAAAGCTGAGCTTAAAAACAACAAAATGATGATTCCAAACACTTCCATGAACATGTTTCTCTTAGTCACATCATAAGATTGCATAGCTTCCATAATAGAACTTGTATCAGCAATTCCGATTTGGTTTTTCATGAAATTATCGACAAGTATATGCACTGTTTCATTGCCGAAAATACGACCAAAAAAATACAATCCTAGATAAATAAGTGGAACCAAAGAAAAAATAGCATAATAAGACAGTGCTGCAGCGTGGCGAAAAGAAGACTCTGAAAAATATTCTTGAAATGTGATTTTTGTTAAGTTCCACACTTCTCCCCATGTAATGCTTTCTCTAACTTTTTTTTTACTTTTTGATGTTAATTCTTCCGACATTCGTTAATTCGCTTTTGTTGTATAAAACGATAGTTGTTTGATTATATTTGAATTCATTGAGAAAAAAACTTCCCATAAAAATGGCTCTACTAAACACCACTTCGATTCCGCTTTTATCATTGGTTACAATTTCGTATTCATCCGGTCGAAATGAAAGCATTTTCCCTTCATTATTTATTCGGTTGACAATACCAAACATTCGACCTTCTTCCAAGGTTTTATAGCGATAATAAAAATCTAAAGGTGAGGCTATGCGTTTTACTTTCCCATCTTTAATGTAAACAATTCTGTCAGAAAGACTTAACAACTCTTCATTATTGTGAGAAACAATGATTACCCCCATGTTACGCACCTCTTTTAATTCTAATAAATAGCTAATTAAACGGTAACGCAATTGCACATCTAGGTGCACGAATGGTTCGTCTAACAACAATACTTTAGGCTCCATGGCCAATGCTCGGATAATGGCCAAACGCTGCTGCTCACCACCAGAAAGTGTATGTGCAAAATGAGTGCGTAAATGAGTCATTTCTACTAAATCTAACAACTCATCAATGAATTGGTTTTGAGTTTTAGTGGGAAGGTGTAAAATTTTACCCCGCACATTTTCTTCTACTGTTTGATAACTATCGAGTGCAAAATCTTGATTAACCAGCTGAATTTCATTATGTCCTGGGATCAATCGCATGGAAGGTCCTACCACACGTTTTCCTTCCAAATATACCTCACCAGAACTAGCGTCTTGCAATCCAGAAATAATTTTTAATAAACTCGTTTTCCCTACCCCACTATGTCCAACAATACCAATAACTTCGCCTTGTTTTAACGTAAACGACAATGCATCAAGTACCTTTTTATCATACGAGAGACTTATGGAATTCAACGTCAACATATTAGAATTCTATTAGTGCTTCTGGAAATTCTTGTGAAGCAATATAAATACCAGGTATTGGATTGGCGTAAGCTTCGTAGTCGCGAATGAAAATTTTAAGGTAAATCGTATCCCCTTCTGTTTTTTGTTCAAATGAATCTAAAATACTTTCAGAACATCCTATATAAGTTGTAGGTGTATCTTCTGATTGAATTTCAAATAAGAACATGTTGGGAATATCATGAGAAAAAGGAGTTTCATCTTGCATAACCCCCTGCAAAGGGTAAATTATCTTTCTGTGCTCCACAACTTTGGTCACTTCTCCTTTGATGCGCATCTCATCTTCCCAATCATAAAGTCGATTATTTTCAGAAGGTTGTCCTCCAAAATTTGCATCTGCATGCTCTTGCGAAAAATGCTCATTGAGCATATAAACATTGATGATACATTTCATAGAACAAAATTACAGTTTTCTTGTTAGAAAAGACAATAATTTAAGTTAAAATTTGTTTTGATGCAAGTAGAATGAATGTTGTATTTCTGTATCCCATCATTTAATACATAAAATCAAATAACCAAAAATGTTAAATATAAAAAGCAATAAATATATATTTTTGCTACTGATAGAAAGCAATTTAAGATTTTCCACAAAAAAAAAGCTTCTCGTAGTTATATTTCTATAAAATACAAGAAGCCCTTTTACAACAAACAACCGAACAATTTTTAATTCTTTATTATTTTAATCATTTCAGACCAACCTTCGTTCTGCAAACTTAAGAAATAAATACCAAAATTCAACTCAGAAAGATTAATTTCATTTATCCCAGATTCTAAAATATATGATGCTACCAAAACACCACTCGACGAATACACGTGGGCCACTTGCTCATGATGTGTATGAATTGTCACCTTTTCAGAAAAAGGATTTGGGTAAACTTCCGTTTTTTCTGACACCAACTCATTTACACCCATGGTTGTATTAACCACTTTGGAATGAAAAAACTCTGTAAATTTAATGTGATTATTCTTATCTGCATAACTTGTTAAAATCGGGTAACTATAATCCTTACTGAAATAATAATAAGTATTTGTGGTGTCCCTTTTGAATTCCATTGAATAGACTGTATTATTGCCAATTTTACCATAAACACTATCTACTTTCACAGTATATTCATGCAATCTAAGAACATTAGGAACATTGTAATAGGGTGTTTGAATAGCACCAAAAGCATCATATTTAAACTGCTTTTGAGTAGTTGACACATAAAAAGTATCAATATTAGAAGGATCAAAATTCAATGGAATGGTATATTTAGAATAATTTGAAAAAGTCGTGTCTAAAACTCCTCTAAGTGGAATAACCAATTCTTTTTGTTCATAATAAATAGGCTGATAGGCAAGGTTTCCTTCTTCCGTCATAAATCCTTCAATCCAAAAACCAGTAGCATCGCCTTTCCAAAACATATATCCCTTTGAGGACATAGCATCAACAGGTGCTCCACCAAACAAACCACTATACAATACAGATGGACCATAGGTATATAAGTTGGATTGTGGAAATAACGATTGATGAGGAGTACGAACTGTTGAATCATACGTTGGTACTTTCTCATAATTGTTTTGCAAAAACGAAAAATCCCAAGTTTGAGCAACAGAGGAAGCAGGTGTAATCACATATTGATTTGTTTGATCATTGTGCACAATATAAGTAAACTGTGCTTCTGGCAAAATAGTAGAATAAAGCGTATCTTGGCCATAACTTGTAGATAAAGCAAACCAAACAATAGCTATTAAGGCGATATTTTTCATAAGATATTTATAGCAAAAATAACCATAAAACTCAAATAAAAGCATTTCAATGCTTTTAAAATAAATTAAATAACCTATTCATGAAAAAAGAATATATTTTTAACAATTAGAAATCATCAAGCAACAGTATATTATTTAAGAAAAGTATTAAAATACATAAGTCGCTTCAACAAAAAAATCTAATAAAAAATACAAGTTCTTTATTTCATTAATTTTATTAATTTTGTGTCAATAAAAGTTTTCACATTATGAAATTCGGAACGAAAGCCATTCACGCTGGTGTTAAACCAGACGAAGCAACTGGAGCAATTATGACTCCTATTTACCAAACTTCGACTTATGTTCAAGATGGAGTTGGGAATCACAAAGGATATGAGTATTCTCGCACTCAGAATCCTACACGTCATGCATTAGAAAAAAACATTGCAGCAATCGAAAACGGTAAATATGGTGCATGTTTTGGTTCCGGTTTGGCTGCTATTGATTGCGTTATTAAAATGCTAAATCCTGGTGATGAAGTTGTTTCAACAAATGACTTGTACGGTGGTTCTTATCGAATTTTTAAAACTATTTTTGAAAAATACGGCATTGTTTTCCATTTTGTTGACATGACAAACATTCAAGCAATTGAAGAAAAAGTCAATGCTAATACCAAATTAATTTGGGTAGAAACGCCAACAAATCCAATGTTGAACATTATAGACATCAAAGCCGTGGCTGCTGTAGCTAAAAAAGCAGGCGCAATGCTAGGTGTAGATAACACATTTGCAAGCCCTTATTTGCAAAATCCATTAGACTTAGGTGCTGATATTGTGATGCATTCAGTAACAAAATACCTAGGAGGACACTCTGACGTTGTAATGGGAGCATTAATTTGCAACGACGACAACATCGCAAAAGAGATGTACCGTATTCAAAATTCATCTGGTGCAGTGACTGCTCCTATGGATTCATTCTTAGTATTGAGAGGTATTAAAACATTGCACTTACGCATGAAAGCACATTGTGAAAATGGCGCACAAGTGGCACATTTCTTGGCTAGCCATCCAAAAGTGGATAAAGTATATTGGCCAGGTTTTGAAACGCATCCTAATCACCATATTGCTAAAGAGCAAATGAGAGATTTTGGTGGAATGGTTTCTTTTACTTTAAAAGGAAATGTATTAGAAGATGCTTTAAACATTGTTGGGAATGTGAAAATCTTCTCATTAGCAGAATCTTTAGGTGGTGTGGAATCATTGATTGGTCACCCTGCTACCATGACTCACGCTTCTATTCCAAAAGAAGAACGCGAAAAAACTGGCGTAGTTGACACCTTAATCCGTTTGAGCGTTGGCGTTGAAGATGCAGAAGATATTATTGAAGATTTAAAACAAGCTTTAGGATAATAAAAATGAAACGAAGAGGGCATCCAAAAAGGATCCCTCTTTTAGTTTTAAGGTCATCAGAAATAAATGAAAACATTCATCATTACCGGAACATCGTCAGGAATCGGCAGAGCACTTGCTCTTTTTTACCTTGAAAAGGGGAACCGTGTCATTGGTTTAAGCCGTAGAAATGATTTGACACATCCACAGTTTACGTTTATTCAAACCGATCTTTCCACCACAACAGATTTTATCTTTTTAAATTCCCATATTCACCAAACAGAAGAATTAGTTCTAATTAACAATGCTGGAGTCATCGGAAACATCGAACGAATTAGCGAACAAAAACAATCCGATATAGCTCATACTTTGCAAGTAAATACTATTGCTCCTTTGCTGTTAATGCAATATGTATTACAAGCGCGCTCAATTGATTTGCCTTTAAGCATTGTAAACATCAGTTCTGGAGCAGGAAAGCGTCCTATTCCAAGTTGGGCAAGTTACTGCGCTTCAAAAGCAGCCATTGATTTATTCTCCGAAACGGTATATTTAGAAGAAAAAGAGCGCAATCGATTAGTAAAAATCTACAGTGTTGCCCCTGGTGTTGTAGATACATCCATGCAAGAAAAAATTCGACAAGCAAATGCCGCTGATTTTTCTTCTTTAGACAATTTTGTGCAATTAAAAAACAATAACGAACTGACAAATACCGCACTAATTTGTCGAAAATTAGATCATTTATTGCAACTACCCTACTCTGGTCAAGTTATTTATTCTTTAAGAGATATTGATATTTAAAGTGTTTATTTACTTATTTTAACGGTTATCATTCTCTATTAAACCTGTCGAATTCTAACATATTTTGTCGAAATTGTTATTGTACTTTGAGAAAAGATTTGTAAATTGTCATGCTTTTAGATCAAAAATAAATCAAACTAAAACTTAAAGCCTTATGAATAAAATAATTACAGGATTATCTGCCTTATTTTTAACAACATCCGTTGTTTCTGCGCAGACAGCTTTTAATCCTCAAAATGCTCGTGAAGGTGAAACAGTTGAATACTGTCACCAACACACACAACTAAATGAAATGCGCACAAGCAATCCAAACTTATACAGTTTGATTATGCAAGGGCAAAAACAGTTGGAGTACGAAACAAAAAATTTCAATCCTACAAAAGCGAATGAAGTTTACATTATTCCAATCGTATTTCACGTTTTACACAATGGTGGTAGCGAAAACATTAGTAAAGAACAAATTTACGATGCACTTGAGGTGTTAAACAGAGATTACAGACGTTTAAATGCTGATGCGAACAATGTTGTTGCTGCTTTCCAAGGAATTCCTGCTGACATTGAAGTCGAGTTCCGAATGGCAACAATCGCACCCGATGGAACTTGTTTTGGAGGTATTACCAGAACACAATCTTCATTAACTAATGTTACATCAAGCGGCAGTGGATATCAACAATTAAACGCTATTTTCCAAGGAAATGACGTTTATCAAGGAACATGGCCACATAACAAATACTTAAACGTAGTTATTGCAAACAACATCGGAGGTGCTGCGGGATACACTCAATACCCTAACGGAGGTGGTGTTGGATCTAACGTCATTTTTATCTTGCATAATTATTTAGGAAGAATTGGTACTTCATCTGAGTATTCTTCAAGAGCATTAACACACGAAATCGGTCACTGGTTAAACTTACCTCACGTTTGGGGAAATACTAATGATCCTGGGGTTATGAGTAATTGTAACACTGACGATGGTGTTGCTGATACTCCTAACACAATAGGTGTTACTTCTTGTAAATTAAACGAAAATAGCTGTGGTCCATTAGCCAACGTTGAAAACTATATGGATTATTCTTATTGTTCTAAAATGTTTACACCAGGTCAAAAGAATAGAATGCGTGCAGCATTAAACTCAACTGTAGGTGGAAGAAACAACATTATCAGTTCAGCAAACTTAGCTGCTGTTGGTGCTGTTGACACCCCTCCTTTGTGTAGAGCTGACTTCAGAAGTGATTTACAAATTGTTTGTCCTGGACAATCTATTAAGTTTATTGATGAAAGTTCAAGTGCACCAACTGAATGGAATTGGGTTTTTGAAGGTGGAACACCTGCTACTTCAACAGATCAAAACCCTACTATTTCATACAGCGCTCCTGGTATTTACTCAGTTTCATTAACTGCCAAACAAGGTTCTACGGAAATTCCTGTAACAAAAACGGCTTATATTAAAGTATTGGAAACAATTACTGAACTTCCATTGTTTGAAGGATTTGAAAATTACAACACAATCGCAGATGCTGGTGACAAATGGTTCGTAGAAAGTGGCGATCAATATAAATTTGAAGTAACTAATGCAGCAAGTTTTGGGGGGGCTAAATCATTGAAATTACAAAACTACTCAGCAAGCACTGGTAATGTTGACAACTTCATTTCTGGAACATACGACTTAACTAATGAGAGCGTTAACAACTTCACATTCTCTTATCGTTTCGCTCACAAAAAGAAGGCCGCAGCAAATAGTGAATTCTTGAGAGTATATTTCTCTAAAGACTGTGGCGAAACTTGGAGCATTAGAAATCCTACAACAGCTAACTTAAGCAACTCTGAAGTAAAGCCTTTGAACTGGACACCTACAAACGAAAGTGATTGGAAAACAGTTCATATTCCTTTTAACACATCAGCTTACAATCAATTCTTAACAAATAGTTTTAGATTTAAGTTTGAATTCACTTCAAATGGTGGTAACAACTTGTTTATTGACAACATTAATCTTTACAGAGGAACGCCATCTGACCAACCTGTTTTAGGAATTGAGAGCATTGAAACTGTTTCTGGTGTTAGTTTATATCCAAACCCAACTGAAGGCCAAGTAACGTTGAACTTCACTATGGAAAATGCACAAGTAGTAACATTAGCAATTACAGATATTACTGGTAAAGTTGTAAAATCTACTATATTAAATGCAACTTTAGGTGAAAATGAAGTAATCATGGATAATTCTGAATTGGCAAATGGTATGTACTTGATTCAATTACAATCAGGGAGTTCTACAAAAACAATGCAATTCGTTAAGAAGTAAATTATAAAATAATTATTTTTAAAAGCTGTTATCTAATAGGTAACAGCTTTTTTTTTACTCATAAATTCACGTTTCAAATATCAAAAAAAAGTGTATTTTTGTAACTAACAAATTTTGAACAACATGGAAAACACTTTAGCTTTTGCGCAATCAAAAGATCAACAAGATGTATTAGCTCCTTTTAGAGAACGCTTTTACATTCCTAATTTTCATGAAAAAACAGTGCGTTATTTCACTGGAAATTCTTTGGGATTACAGCCTAAAAGCACAGCTTCATACATCCAAACAGAATTAGATGCGTGGGCTAAATATGGTGTAGAAGGTCACTTTATGGGTAAAAACCCTTGGTTTTCTTATCACGAATTGTTGACTGATAAAGCAGCTAAAGTGGTTGGTGCACTCCCTTCAGAGGTTGTTGTTACACATTCGCTCACAACTAATTTGCACTTATTAATGGTTTCATTTTACCAACCTAAAGGTAAAAGAACTAAAATTCTTTGTGAAGCAAAAGCTTTTCCAAGTGATCAATACGCCTTAGAATCCCAAGTTAAATTTCATGATTTAGACCTTAGTGAAAACTTAATAGAAGTGGCGCCAAGAGCTGGTGAGCATCTTATTCGTGAAGAAGATATACTAGCCAAAATAGAAGAATTAGGTGACGAATTAGCATTAGTAATGATCGGAGGTGTCAATTATTACACAGGTCAATTATTCAACATTGAAAAAATCACCGCTGCTGGTCATCAAGTAGGCGCAATGGTAGGTTGGGACTTAGCGCATGCAGCTGGGAACATTAACCTTCAGTTGCACAACTGGGATGTTGATTTTGCTGCTTGGTGTAGTTACAAATACTTAAATTCATCTCCAGGAGGTGTTTCTGGAATGTTTGTACATCAACGCCATGAATACAAGCCAGAGCTTCCACGTTTCGCAGGTTGGTGGGGATACGACAAAGAAACACGTTTTTTAATGGAACCAGGATTCAACCCTATCAAGGGAGCTGAAGGCTGGCAACTAAGTAACGCACCAGTTTTAGGTATGGCCGCACACTTGGCATCTTTAGCTATTTTTGAAGAAGCGGGAATGGATGCTATTGGCAAAAAAAGAGATGAACTAACTGCGTTTTTAGAATTTGTAATCAACGACATTTCAGAACGAAACAAAGACAAAGTAAATTTTGAAATCATCACACCAAAAGATAAAAAACAAAGAGGAGCTCAGCTTTCTATACTTGTTCACGGTCAAGAAAAAGCATTATTTGACGCTCTTTCAGCAGAAGGAGTTGTAGCTGATTGGAGAGAGCCCAACGTCATACGAATTGCCCCTGCTCCACTCTACAACTCGTTTGAAGATTGTTATTGGTTTGGATATTTCCTAGAAAAAGCAATACAATAATATCTTTTTTGTTGATACTTGAGGCTTTTTTGGATGACTTTCAAAGCATAAAAGAAATGATTTGAAAGTTAAAAACTATTGCCTTATTTTGTGATTGAATCTCAAAATAAAACAAAAAACCTACCCTTTCAACAAATAATATAGTTTATTCAACAAATTTTAAGGCCATTTCATTAAACTTTCTGGCTCAATGTTTTAATGCTGCATGAATTTGATTATCAACCATTAACACCTTTTCATAATCACTGTTTTTAAAAGCTGCTCAATGAGCAGCTTTTTTGCGTTTGGAATATAGCCACAGCATTATATTTAGAATCAGTTTTAATGCAATGCAAAAAGGCTACACTTTATTTGGATAGCCTTTCTTCATTTACTATTTAAATGTTGTTTATTTAATACCTAAACTCTTAGGTAAACATTCTTTTGGTAAGAGTATTGCATCGATATTATAAGAACCATCAAGTGCCAAATTATTTTCAAATTTAGCTACTGCTCCTTCATGTTTTGAATTGTAAACTTGATCTGTTTTTAAAGATGCTCTTCTAAAGAAATACAATCCAGTTGGTTTATGTTTAAACAATACGCGAAGATATAAAGCATTTGCAACTGGTAAATTGTATTGATCTCTTTCATAAGTCCAAGGCATCTGCTCATCCTCATAAACGCCAACGATTTCAGCATCTTTTAACAATTGATAACTAGTTTTTGTTAACTTCTCTTCACCTAATTCCAATGTTTTGTCCAAATAATTTTTAAATTTTGTTTGAGCATCTGGATAAGAAGTACACTTCTTGTTCCAATTAACAAAATCTTTAAAATTCAAACGATATTTATCAATAGTAGTTGAACAAAAGTTTTTCGCAAACGCATTTCTACCTGCAGCATTCACAGTAATTGAAAAACCTCCTTTTGCTAATTCAATCGGAGTTCCGTTGAAATCAATGTATTCTTTAACTTCAATTTTATGAACCCCATCAGATGCTAGCATTAAAGCCATATAAATGGAACTATTTGTCAAGATATAATCATCTGCATAATAAGAACCTAAGTCAATTGGATTATCTGTCCAATTTCTTAAAATCCATTCCCCAGTAGTTAAATCCTGCGGTTTTGGTGATGTTTTAGAAAAATAAGGAACTTTAGACACTGGTGTTTTCCAATCTCTAAACCACTGATTAATTTGTTGTCCATCAATGTAATAACGCAACGCTGTAGTCACTAAAGTACTCGTTCTTCCTGATGTCACTTCAAACGTATTCAACGGAGATTCTGGGCGAAAAACCTGCATATAAATTGCGTCTCCCATAGTAAACTCAGTTGTTAACTCAGAATCAGTTGTACTTTCAACAATTTGCTTTTTAGAGAAAACAATTTGCCCTTTGTGGTTTTCATAAGTTGCAAAATTAATGGGTTCAACTGGGTGTTTTCCTAATGAAGAAGACTTAGATGACGACACAGTTTTAGAATCATTTGTTGTTGAATTCTGATTGTTCTGATTCGCATCATTTTTTTTCTTACCCACAGAATTTACAATTTTCCCTAAGATTTACGCGTTTGCTTCCATTTGGTAAGAAGAATAGGAAAGAACGCAGGCAGTTAATAAAATAACTTTAAAGTAGTTTCGTTTCATAACACATAATTTTTGTATAAACATAACTATTTTATTATACAGCACTAACAAAAAAACACATCAAAGATTGTTTTATTTATCACAATTCTCTAAAAATTAGTATAAATTTATTCATAAACCGATAGGCAGAAGCACAAAATAAGTTAACATCTAAGAAATCTTCTGGCATGTTTTTTGATTTGAATAAACAAGTGGAACTTTTTGTAAAAATTTACGTAGAAGAGGGAAACAATTATTGACAAACACAGGAAATTTCGTTTTATGAAAATAAAGCTAATAGGTTTAATTAGTTGGCTATTGATTTTTAATCAATACACGAATGCGCAATCTAACTTTGTCGAAGTGGATTTCAATAAATTATCACTCCAATTTGAAGACGCATCAGCTGAGTTAAAGCCAGAATATTATGCCTACATCTACAAATTAGCCGATACACTTCAACAAAATCCACGATTACACGTGCTTATTCGTGGACATGTGTGTTGTGTCAACAAAAATCAATTAGCTGAAAAAAGAGCAAAGGTGGTTGGACAGTACTTACTTAGGTACGGTGTGAATAAAACACAAATAACAACAGTTGGAATGCGTAATTCAATGCCTGTGGTGTTCCCTGAAAAAACCAAAGCCGATGAATTAAAAAACATGCGTGTTGATTTTGTTTTATCGCTTCGAAAAGAAGAATAACTACGGTAGTACTGTAGCAAAACCTTTTAATCGTTTAGCCCAATAAGAAGAGCTATTAATATCCGTTAAAATTACTCCTTTTGAAGTACTAGCATGAACCATCACCGGATTTTGCCCATTTTCTGAAACAATTATTCCAACATGATTCACACCATTTCCACTATCAAAAAATACTAAATCCCCTTTTTGTAATTTGTTTAAATTGACTTTTTTCGCTTTTTCGTATTGATCTTTTGACGTTCTCGGAAGTTGAATTTTGTAGGCATTTAAAACATAAGAAGTAAAACCTGAACAATCAAATCCTGCTGGCGTATTTCCTGCAGATTGGTATGGAGTTCCGATAAAAGTTTGAGCATACAACACCAGCTCATCTCTATTTCTAGCATCAAAGGTAAATTCATCTTTTTTAGTAGCAATTGCTGGTTCAGTGACCTCTTCTTCACTCAAAGTTGGAACTGTTTCAAATAGTTTTGCCAAGATGATTTGGTAGTGTTCAGCTTCTTTTTCTTTTCCGTTTCGCTTTAAGTCAGCCACTCGAACCAATAAGTCTTTTTTCAATTCAGACACTTCTGTTAAATGACTTTCAATCACATCTTGACCATCGCTAGAACGCTGCAATGCATAAAACACCTCCGCTGCATCTTTCACTGCATAAGGATGCGTTTTCAACCAACGTTTATTTCCTGCCAATTGAAAAGCACTAATTGCTCTATAAAAAGCAGGCACTTTAGAATAATCATTCTCTGGCTTGTCCATTAGCTTACCTGCTTGGCGGTATGTTTTTTTGTAATTTCCTTGAGAATAATACATCTCTAAGCGATTAAATGCAGTTTCTTGTGCGTGAACGCCAATAGAAAAACCAATAACAAAAAGTATAAAAACAAAAAATCTCATATTAGCAACTTTATCTTACGAAGTAACTAAAAAATGGTTGATTTATTTTGACAAGCACACAAAAAAGGTCAACAATCCAATGTTAATTATGGATGACTTGATGATACTATGACAGGATGATGCTATGACTAAACAAGTTTATTTTAGCCAACATTCAACTTGCAATTACCTCCAGTACTGCTTCACGGTTGCAATTACCTCGGGTATTGCTTCGCTGTTGAATTTTGTAATTTGCAATTTGCAATTTAACTAAAATGATTCCAACCTTGCGCTTTTAAAGTAATGGCACTTCCATTTTTGTCAATAAAATAACAACCATCTTTTTCGTTTGTGATGTGACCTATTACCGTCATGTTCGGATTCCCTTTGATTTTATCGTAATCAGCTTGTTTAATCGTAAACAATAATTCATAATCCTCTCCTCCATTCAAGGCACAAGTTGCAGGATCCAAGTTAAAATCTATCGCCGCTAATGAGGTACTTGCATCAATTGGAATTTTTTCATCATAAACATGACAGCCGACCTTGCTACTTTTGCAGATGTGTAAAATCTCAGAAGCCAAACCATCTGAAATATCAATCATGGAAGTTGGCACCACGTCCAATTCATGTAGGTATTCCACAATGTCCTTTCTAGCTTCCGGTTTCAATTGTTTTTTGATAATATAGTCATGTCCATCCAAATCAGGTTGAATGTTTGGATTTTCTTTAAACACTTCTTTCTCACGTTCCAATACTTGAAGTCCCATATAAGCACCTCCTAAATCACCAGAAACAACGAGTAAATCAAATTCTTTTGCTCCAGAGCGATACACCACTTTTTCTTTTTTTGCTTTTCCTATAGCAGTAATGCTAATTGTCAAACCAGCATAAGAAGTACTCGTATCACCTCCCACCAAATCCACTTGATAAACATCACAAGCAGCTTTGATTCCTTTATACAATTCATCGATTGCTTCCAAGGGAAATTTAGATGAAAAAGCAATGGAAACTGTAATTTGTTCTGGCACAGCATTCATGGCACAGATATCAGAAAGATTAACAACAACAGCTTTGTATCCCAAGTGTTTTAAAGGTGTGTACATCAAATTAAAATGTACTCCTTCCATTAATATATCGGTAGAAATTAAAGTCACTTCATCTTCAGAACGAGCAATCACAGCTGCATCATCACCAATTCCCAACAAAGTGGAAGCATTCACATGTTGAAAACCTTCACTTAAATGATCTATTAATCCAAACTCTCCTAATTGATTCAAATCTTTGTATTCTGACATATCCAAACGTTATATGGTTACAAAAATAC
>CAZOKJ010000026.1:0-16152 GCA_964580465.1 uncultured Fluviicola sp.
TAACAGTTTTTTAGATCACCACGAAGTAGCACCAAAGGCAATCTGAATGTTAATTTTACATTCGAACTCAGGTTAATAATTAACCCAATCTATTCCTTTTACAAGTAATTGTTGTGTTTGATCTTCAGAACTTCCCGCTTTGATTGTACGCATGTATTCCCACGAAGCATCTTTTGGCAAACTCATTAAAATAGATTCTGTTCGTCCTCCACTGTGCAAACCGAACTTGGTTCCTCTATCGTGGAGTAAGTTGAATTCAACGTATCTGCCTCTTCGGATATTTCTCCATTCTAAGTGTTCAGAAAAAACAGCCAAGTCTTTGCCTTTATTTACTTGATATTCATACAATTTTGGAAAAGCTTCCCCTAAATCAACAGCGAAGTGTAGCAGTTGTTCCTTGTTTAACCCAGAAGTTTCATCTAAATGATCGTAAAAAATCCCTCCAATTCCTCTTGTTTCGTTGCGGTGAGGTTGGAAAAAGTAATCATCTGCCCAATTCTTAAATTTAGGGTAAAATTGACTATCGTATTTATCACAAATTTCTTTTAATGAAACATGAAATGCCTTCGCTTGACTTGGCACAACATAATGCGGTGTTAAATCAATACCTCCGCCAAACCAGTATTTTTTGCCATTGTCGTACTCAAAATAACGAACATTCATGTGAATGATAGGCACATGTGGACTAGAAGGGTGAATAACGATAGAAACTCCTGTAGCGTAAAACTCGCTTCCATCGACCAATAAACTATTTTTCATTTGTTCAGAAACAGGTCCGTGAACAGCAGAGAATGCTACCCCACCTTTTTCAATAATCTTCCCATTGACGATGACATTTGTTTGTCCACCACCGCCTGCTTCTCTTTGCCAAACATCAGACGTAAAGTTTGCTACGCCATCAATTTTTTCTAAATAGTCACAGATATATGTTTGTAATTGTTTAAATCGAGCACTGATTTGCTCTTTATTCAATTCCATTGCTTACGTTTTTAAGGTTGAAGTTATCGTGCGTCAGAATTTCAGTTCTTCTATTTTCAAATCCATGGTTAGGGCCAACTTGAACTGGCTCAAAATTATTCATTATCAATTGTCCAACTGTTCTTCCCATCAATAATTCTGCACAATAATGGAATATAACATCGTATCCTTGGATCGCAAACTTAGTGAAATCAGATTTATACACTGAACGGTATTTTCTGTGCACTTGTTTTGTGCGTTCATACGTATAGTTCAAATCCAAAGAAGAAGGAACAGTGATACGGTATTTATTGCGATAAAAAGCATTGATACTTCCCATGTCTAACCAAGCTTCTGTACCAAAAATATAAGTTGAATTTCCGTATTTGTGAACCAACTTGCTAACGCTATTCATAAAATTACTTGCAGACTTTGCATCATTTGTTGGATATACAAAAGCTGTTTTGGAAGAATAGGACAAATAAGTTGAAAAATCATTTGGGCTGATTTCAATTAATTTTGTTCCACCCAATCCTGCAGTTCGATTATACTCTGTTCTAAATGCTTGGTATAAAGAAGAATCTTGTGCATTTGAAGGCTTTATCAGAACAATTTTCCCACCTTTAAAGTTTTTCGCAAGGTAACGTCCCATTCCTTTCATCAATGTGATATCGCTTCCAATTGTTGTGTAAACGTACGGGTTATTTTGCAAAATCTTAGCATCCACATTTACTGGGCAAACCATTCTAACTTTGTGTAACAAACACCAATCCGCGATTTGATAAGCATGTTCTTTAAACAGAGGTCCGATAATCAAATCCATGTCTGAAAACTCTGGTTTTGACAAAATAGCATTGATTTTTTCTTTGCTGTTTTCTGTGTCGTACACATACACTTTTGCGTTTAAACCTAATTTTTCTAAACTATCTAAGGCAAGTTGTGCACCCATCACAAACTCTGCTGACATATTAGAAATAGCATCAGAAGAGCCAGGGCCTTTATCTAAGAAAAAAGGCATTAAGATAGCTACTCGAAACTCGTTTTTTTGTTTGTAAATCAATCCTGTATCAATTGTTTTTGGAGTTTCTTTTGCTGGAATTTCGCGAACGTCTACTTTTGAAACACGTTCTTTTTTTAATGGAATACGCAATACCTCACCAGGATTAATGTTGCCATTTTTTTTCTGATTGAAAGAAATTATTGTCTCTTGAGAAACCATGTAGCGACGAGAAATAGAGTAAAGCGTTTCCCCTTTTTCCACTACGTGCTCTACAACATTGTCATCAAAAGTTATCTTAATCGGGGTATCTGCTGGTTTCTTTTCTGGTGTTACAGCAGCAACTTGTGCTTTTTCGCCGGTAACATAGTTCGCTAAATTGATGGTTAATTCTTGCCCTTCCTTTAAGCCTTGCGAAACACCAGCATTCCATTTCTCCAAATCAGCTACTGACACATCGTATTTTCGAGCGATGCTGAATAACGTTTCGCCCGCTGCCACTTTGTGTTTCTTTGATTCAGTAATTATAGGAACAGGAATATAAACTGTTTGTCCTTCTTGAATACCATTTTCAATACCAGGATTCGCCTTTACAATTGTTTCAACAGGTACATCATACAATTTGTACAAGCCCCACAAAGTATTCCCTTTTTGGGCTACATGCACATATACCTTCTCACCATTGCGTGTTTCAACTTTTACATCACCCAATTGTCCAAACAGAGTGAAGTTAACCAACAACACCAAAGCGAAAACCAATAACTGTTTCATTTTAACTACTTTTTCAGAATACCTACAATCTTTGTGCCAAACTTATTCCCACTCAATTGTTGCAGGTGGCTTAGAGCTAATATCGTATGTTACGCGGTTAACTCCTTTTACACCATTAATAATTTTATTGGAAACCTTAGCCAAGAAATCATACGGTAAATGTACCCAATCAGCAGTCATGCCGTCAACAGATGATACTGCACGTAATGCTACAGCATTTTCGTAAGTACGCTCATCGCCCATTACACCAACTGATTGAACTGGCAAGAAAATAGCACCCGCTTGCCATACATCATTGTATAAACGGTCTTCTTTTAAACTAGAGATAAAAATATGATCTACTTCTTGAATGATGCGCACCTTTTCTTCAGTTACCTCACCCAAGATACGAATACCTAAACCTGGACCTGGGAATGGATGACGTTGCAAAATAGCATCATCAACACCTAAAGATTTCCCAACTCTACGTACCTCATCTTTAAACAACAAACGTAAAGGCTCTACCACTTTTAATTTCATATAGTCAGGTAAACCTCCTACATTGTGGTGAGATTTTATTGTTTGTGATGGTCCACCAGTTGCAGAAACAGATTCGATTACATCTGGATAAATAGTTCCTTGTCCTAACCAAGTAGCACCTTCCACCATTTTAGACTCTTCGTCAAACACGTCAATAAATGTCTTACCAATCGCTTTACGCTTTTGCTCTGGATCTGTTAGTCCTTTCAATGCTGCAAAGAATTTCGCGGAAGCATCTACTCCTTTAACGTTCAACCCCATGTGTTTGTATGATTCCAATACATCATTGAACTCGTTTTTACGTAATAATCCGTGGTCAACAAAGATACAATGTAAGTTAGAACCAATCGCTTTATGCAATAACACAGCTGCAACTGAAGAGTCAACACCTCCAGAAAGAGCCAAGATTACTTTTTCATTGCCAATTTTTTCCTTTAGCTCAGCAACAGTTGATTCCACAAAAGAAAGGGGTGTCCATGTTTGGTCACATTTACAAATATCAATGATGAAATTTTTCATCAACAATGTACCTTCCAATGAATGGTAAACTTCTGGGTGAAATTGAATACCCCAAGTTTGCTCACCTTCTACTTCGTATCCAACGATTTCAACATCAGCAGTGCTTGCAATCACTTTATAGTTGGAAGGAACAGATTTAATAGTATCACCATGAGACATCCACACTTGTGAACCAACGCTCATTCCTTTTGTTAAAGCATTTGTTGTATCCACTTTAACCAAGTTAGCACGTCCATATTCACGTGTTGACGAAGGAGCTACTTCTCCACCGAAATTATGTGATAAGTATTGCGCACCAAAACAAACACCCAATAAAGGCAATTTTCCTTTGATAGCACTTAAATCTGGCTTAGGTGATTTTTCATCACGCACAGAAAATGGACTACCAGAAAGGATGACTCCTTTGATGTTATTTGTTATTTCAGGAACCTTGTTCCATGGGTGGATTTCACAGTAAACATTCAGTTCTCTAACGCGGCGAGCAATCAACTGAGTGTATTGCGAACCAAAATCCAAAATTATAATCGTGTCTTGCATGGTGCAAAATTAAAAATTAGCATTTATTGTACCTAAAAAAGTACTAAAAAATTAATGTTTTTTGTGAAAAAAAATATCACTCGTTTAAAATACCGATTCCTTGGCGAATAATTTCTGGTTCATCTCCCGAACAATTGACAATCGTTGATGCATCTAGATTACCATAACCGCCATCTAAAATATAATCAACTTTGCCTTCATATCGCTCATAAATTGCATAAGGATCAGCAAAGTATTCTTGAATTTCATCTTCTTCGTTTATCAAAGAGGTTACCGCAACAGGATTGCCCAAAGCTTCAACAACTGAAAGAATAATTTGATTGTTTGGAATACGAATACCAATTTCTTTTTTGCTCGTGTCAAAAATCTTTGAAACTTCATTCGTTGCCGGTAAAATAAAGGTAAATGGACCTGGTAAATTTTGTTTTAACAGCTTAAAAATTGGTCGAGAAATTGGCTTAACATAGTTTGAAATATCGCTGAAATCTTTACAAACAATGGAAAAATGAGCTTTATTTAGCTTCATCCCCTTTAGACGTGCTAATTCTTGTAACCCTTTTTTACTCGTTAAATCACACCCCAATGCATAAACCGTATCCGTTGGAAAGATAATAATTCCTCCATCTTTTAAACTTTTTACGATTTGCTGAATCAATCGTTGATCGATGTTATATGGGTTGATTTCTATTAACATAGCGATATTTGTTGTATCTAAAAATAAAATACAAAGATACAAAATAGTATTGTAATCAAAAAATTTGTTGAAAAAAGCTACTTTTGATGTTTCATTTACGTCTATTAAATACTAAAACGCTGGAAAAAGCGTTATATGAAATGTTGGTAAAGAGATTTTTATATCATTTTTGGGGAACAATACTCATTGTATTGATGAGTTTTTCTGTGAATGCTTCTCACATCATGGGAGGAACAATCACTTATGAATGTACTGGAAATGGTAGTTATATTTTCCAATTGGTCTTTTACCGCGATTGTAACGGCGCTCAGGTCAACACGCATTCGCAAACCATTCGCGTTTGGAATCATCCGACATTGACAAGTATCACTTTGCCTTATGTTAGCACAGAGGATATTTCTCCTCAAGGAACAAATGTTGCTGGTAGCCCTTCTTGTTTTAATTGCACAACTCCCAACGGAAATTTGGGCATTGGCTCCATACAACGGGTGGTTTATCGAAGTAACCCAACTGTGATTTCAGGTGTACCTCCAACCGACGGATGGATTTTTACCTTTGATGATTTTTCTCGTAATGGCAACATTACTAACTTGCAAAACCCTCTCAATTACGGTATTACATTAACAGCAAAAATTTTCAATGTTAATCACCAAAACAATACATGTAATGACAATTCTCCTAAGTTTTTGCAAAACCCGCATTTTGTTAGTTGTATTGGAAAACCGTTTAAATTAAACTTAAATCCTGTTGACCCTGATTTAGATTCTATTCACATTAGCTTTGACAAACCTCTTAACAACTTAAATAACAATCCATATCAAGAAGGAGTCAACCCGACAACCGTTCCTTTTGTAAGTGGATTTTCATTCAATAATCCAACGCCAACTTCGGCCATGATGGCTGGCAATCAAAATGCTCAAATTGATAACCAATCAGGAGAAATCACTTTTCAAAGTTTCATTGCAGGAAATTTCAATGTTAAAATTAAAGTAACATCATTTAGAAATGGACAACGCATTTCTGAAGTGGTGCATGAAATGCAATTAATTGTCACTCACTGCAATGCAACCAATAATCCTCCAGTTATTGCTCCACCTTTTGCTGGTACTTTTACTACGACTGTTGCTGCTGGTTCTGCTGTGAATTTCAATTTAAGTTCTACAGATGCCGAAGTACTTTTTAACGGAACTCCTCAAAGTAACAGTATTCACCCAACTGGATTGTTGTTTGGACCAAATCCAACTGTCAATACTGGTTGTCTTATCGCTCCATGCCCAACTATTTCATCCATGCCTCCAATTGTTGGTACGCAAGGAGCAAACGTTCAGTTTAATTGGCAAACTAGTTGTGATCATTTAAAAGATGCAACAGGCAATGAATTAGATATTGTTCCCTACCAATTTGTTTTTCGCGTACAAGACGATTACTGTCCTGTTCCGGAAGTTGTTTACCAAACAGTAACCATTAATGTAGTAAACGCTGGTGTTATTCAAGCGCCATCTATTTCGTGTATCAAAGGAGCAAATGCTGGTGATTTCACCTTGCATTGGAATCCTGTTGCAGACCCAACAGGTTCATTTGTTGCTTATCAAATAAGAACAGTGCAAAATGGTGTTATTGCTACTATTAACAACATCACCACAAATTCATACACCCATACTGGAGTTACAACTGATTTGGACTACTTCATTACCGTTGTTTCCGGTTGCGGTGGACATGCTTATCGTCATTCAGACACTGTCTCTAACATCTTTTTAAAAGTTACAGATGTCAATCCCGGAGTTGCTGTTTTAGATTGGAACAAGCCAACCTCTCCAAAGCAAGCAACCATGAGTGGATATTATCATATTTATAAAGAATATCCTGCTGGGACCTGGACATTCAAAGATTCTGTTCCATACAACACAACTCATTATGAGGATGTTATTGACATTTGTGGATCTACGATTAATTATCAAATCATTTTAAAAAATACACCTTGTGATTATCAATCACAAATAGGAAGTGGTTTTTTCACCGATCAAACACCGCCTTGTATCCCAACAGTTCAACGAGTTACCATCGATTCTTTGACAAATAAAACACTCATTGAGTGGAGTTCTTGTCCTGAACCAGACACAAAAGGATACATTATTTACAAACAAGATCCAACAACAGGTTTGCTCGTTGAAGTTGACACCGTTTATGGACGTTTGACAACTCAATATGATTACTTGGAAGCTTACATCGACGGAGCAATGACTTACACAGTTGCCGCTTTTGATAGCTGTCCTTCACCCACAGGTGCCCCTTTCAATTTGTCTGCAAGAGATCCTAATTTTCACACTACGATTTACCTCAAAAATCAATTCTCCATTTGCGATGGGAAAGTAAAACTAACATGGTCACCTTATATTGGGTGGACACCTATTAGTTACGATGTTTTTATCAAGGAAAACAGCGGACCGTGGCAATTAGTTCATACAACAACAGGACTTTCTTATTCTTTCGTAGGAACTGATTTGGTCAACTATCAAGTTGTTATTCGCGCCAACAAAGGAGATGGATTAATTTCTGTTTCTAACAAAAAACTATTTGTTGTCAATAGCTTAACACGTCCTAGTTTTAGTTATATTCAATATGCGACTGTTCCTGTTGGTGAAAACAAAGTGGAGATAAGCTACACACATGACGAACAAGTTTTGGTCACAAAAATTGCGCTTCAACGTTTGAATGATGGTGTGTTTGAAACCATACAAGAAGCTGTTAATCCGGTTTCTCCACATGTGTTCATTGATGAAGATGTTCAAGTAACAAAGGAATCATATACTTATCGTGTCATCTATTTTGACAGCTGTGGAAACGCTGGCCTGCCTTCGAACATCGCTCGAACTGTCTTATTGACATCGCAAATCAACAATACTAGTTTAAAAACATACATTAATTGGTCGCCATACGTTCAATTCAACGGAGGGATAGATCGTTATGAAGTATATCGAACAGTAGATGGTATTTATGAACCTACTCCAATAGCAGTGTTGCCAGCCAATCAATTAGCCTTCGAAGAAGATGTTTTTGACATGCCAACCGAAGGAAGTATTTGCTATCGAATTGTTGCTTGGGAAAATCTTAATGTTTTCAACGACCGACAAAAAAGTGTTTCCAACGATGCGTGTGTCTTGGTTGAGCCATTGATTTACATCCCTAATTCCTTCACACCAAACGGCGACGAATTTAACAATGTATTTAAACCAATCGTTAGAAGCTTTAACCTTTCATCCTATCATTTTACCATTTTTAATCGAATGGGGGGTGCCGTTTACCGAACAGATGACCCTGATTCAGGCTGGGATGGTTTGGATAAATCTGGAAGAGAAATGATGAGCGGTACTTATCTCTATGTTGTAGAATTTAATGATGGTAACGGCGAACAAGTGGTTCGTAGAGGTCATGTCAATCTTTTACGTTAATTAATCAAGCTTTTTCTTTTGTCTTTGGTTGATTTTAACTACATTTGTTCTTGCACGTCAACCATTACAAAAAACAAATAAAATGAAACGAATCGATTATTTTGGGGTTAATCCTAGTGCCATGAAAGGCATGTTGGAAATGGAAAAACACGTTCATCAATCTAGTTTAGAACGATTGTTGATTGAATTAGTTAAAACACGTGCCTCCCAAATAAACGGTTGTGCTTATTGCATCGATATGCACACAAAAGACGCTCGAAAAGCGGGCGAAACAGAGCAAAGATTGTATGCACTTTCAGCGTGGAGAGAAACACCTTTTTATACAGAGAGAGAACGTACTGCTTTGGAATGGACAGAAGCATTAACACTCATTGCGGATAATCATATTCAAAACGAGCTTTACGCAAAAGTTGCCAAGCATTTCACAGAAGAAGAAATGGTTACGTTAACCATCGCAATTGTTGCCATTAATGGATGGAACCGAATAGCTAAAGCATTTGCAACCGAAGCAGGTACGTATCAACCAGCATAATCATGGGACACATTTACATCAAACGAGTTTACGAAGCACCTGAAAAAGAAGATGGGTATCGTATTTTGGTGGATCGCCTTTGGCCAAGAGGAATAAAAAAGGAAGATTTGCCCATTAATGAATGGAACAAATTAATTACCCCTTCCCCTGATTTACGTAAATGGTTCAACCATCAAGAAGATCATTTCTCAAAGTTTGCAGAAGACTACAGAAAAGAACTTGATCTACAAACGGATGAATTGAAACGAATAAAACAGTTGTCTCTAACACAAAATGTGACTTTATTGTTTGCAGCAAAAAGCAAAATCATTAATCACGCGGTTATTTTAAAAGATAAAATTGACGAACAAGCAATTTAAAAAGTTATAAAACAATACTAGAATCGTAAGAATGCAAAATAGAATTACTTCTTTATTTGGAATACAATATCCTATCATTCAAGCAGGAATGATTTGGTGTTCAGGTTGGGAATTAGCTGCGGCTGTATCAAACGCTGGCGGACTGGGTATCATCGGCTCTGGGTCGATGTATCCTCACATTTTGGAAGAGCATGTACAAAAATGTAAAGCGACAACAGATAAGCCTTTTGCTGTCAACTTACCTATGTTGTATCCAGATATTGATAAACATATTGAAACCATCATCAAATACCAAGTTCCAATTGTTTTCACATCAGCAGGCAATCCAAAGACATGGACTAAAAAACTTCAAGACAACGGAATTATTGTTGTTCACGTAGTGGCTGGTGTTAAATTCGCTCTTAAAGCACAAGAAGCAGGAGTGGATGCAATCGTTTGTGAAGGATTTGAAGCAGGTGGACATAATGGAAAAGACGAAACAACGACCATGTGTTTGGTTCCAATGATTCGAAAAGCAGTTGATATTCCTGTTATTGCTGCAGGAGGAATAGGTACAGGACGTGGCATGTTAGCAGCCATGACGTTGGGTGCCGATGCAGTGCAAATAGGAAGCCGTTTCGTTGCTACACCTGAATCAAGTGCGCATCAAAACTTCAAAGACTACATCATCAACGCTAAAGAAGGTGATACTTTATTGACGCTTAAAGAATTAGTTCCAGTTCGTTTGCTTAAAAATTCCTTTTTTGAAAAAGTAGAAGAGGCCTATGCTAACTGTGCAACAAAAGAAGAATTGACTGAATTATTGGGTAGAGGTCGCGCTAAAAAAGGAATGTTTGAAGGCGATACTGTTGAAGGAGAGCTGGAAATTGGTCAAATTTCAGGATTAATAGACGAAATCAAACCAGCTGCAGCAGTTGTCGAAGAAATCATTGCCGAATATCGTGAAGCATTGGCTGCAATGAAAACAGGAAATTTTGACATTTAAACAGCGTAATAATCAGCATGATTACATTTGAACGTTATACCTTAGAAAACGGATTAAAAGTATTGATCCACCAAGATAAAACAACTCCCATGGTAGTTGTGAACACTTTGTATGATGTCGGGGCTAGAGATGAATCGGAAGACAAGACAGGTTTTGCACATTTGTTTGAACATTTGATGTTTGGAGGATCTATTAATATCCCTGATTTTGATACGCCTTTACAACAAGCAGGTGGAGAAAACAATGCCTTTACATCCAACGATTATACCAATTATTACGACACAGTTCCGGCTCAAAACTTGGAAACGGCATTGTGGTTAGAAAGTGATCGTATGTTGTCGTTAGCCTTTACACCTAAAAGTTTAGAAGTGCAGCGAAACGTAGTCATAGAGGAATTTAAACAACGTTATTTAAATCAACCTTATGGCGATGTGTGGTTAGAATTGCGCCCTTTAGCTTATACAAAGCATCCTTATAAATGGGCGACAATTGGTAAGGAAATCAAACACATTGAAGAAGCAACCATGGAAGACGTGAAGGCTTTCTTTGAGAAATTTTACACACCTTCTAATGCCATACTTTGCGTTGCAGGCAATGTAGAAATTGATGAAGTAAAACAATTAGTTGATAAATGGTATAGTTCTATTCCTAAAGGGAAACAATTTGGTCGTATCTTACCAAAAGAGCCGCAACAAAATGAGTTTCGCGTAAAAACAATCGAGCGTTCAGTTCCTGTGGATGCGTTTTATTATGCATTTAAAATGCCCGAGCGAAAAGATCCTGCGTTTTATGTTGTTGATGTTATTTCAGATGCATTAGGTAGAGACAAATCTTCATGGTTGTACAAGCGATTAAAGAAAGAATTGGAATTAGTTTCTGATATTTCTTGTTACATCACTGGCTCCATGGATGAAGGATTGTTATTAATTACAGGTCAACTTTCAAAAGGAGTTGAATTTGATACTTTTGACAAAGCTTTATGGGAGTTATTAGCTGAATTTAAGCAGCAACCCATTGTAGATAAAGAATTAAAGCGCTTAATGATTAAAATTCGTACAGCCAAAGAATTTCACGACCAAAGTCTGCTTAATAGAGCAATGAATTTATGCTATTATGAATTACTTGGCGACGCTAATGGCATCAATGAGGAATCACAGATTTACGAAAAAATTGATGCAGATGATATTCAGAAAATAGCGCAACAGATTTTAACTCCTACCAATTGCAGTTTGTTGAAGGTGAAAGCGTTAGGACAAAAATATTAACTATTTCATTAAGGCGATGTCCAAAAAGTAGCGAACTGCTGCGTTGTAATACCTTCGGTGCATACTTCGTAAGTCAAATATCAGCAAAAGTCATGTACACTTGTACACTCCTTTTACTTCATTTTCAACGCCTTGCATTTCATTCACTTTTGAACATCTTAAAATAAAAAGAGAGTGCTTGACTTTTCGGACACTCTCATCATTTTTTTATTAATCTAACGGAACATTTTCCTCCGCTTCCTTAATTTGCTTCATAATGTACTCTTCAAAAGTCAAATTATTGTATTTTAATCGACCTAATACATCCTCTTTTACAGAAGCATCAATGTTAGGATATTCGTTCAACAATTGCATGTAGTATTTTCTCACTTTGGCAGAGTCGCGAGGCGTAATGTCGCTATCATAAATAGTTGCCAAGCTTTCTAATAGCATTTGACGGTTTACATATTTAGGATATTTTTCCACTACCATTTCAGCCCATTTCACCGCGTTTACAGCATCATGTTTTACCAAGTACCACATGTGAACACGATCTAAATAAGTTGGTGTCAATTCATTATCCGGTTCTTGTTCAGCAGCAGTTTTTAACAAATCAATGTAGCGATCAGCAAAAGCATTTCTTCCTGCCGCATCACCTTGGCCTCCACCCCATTGAACAACTGAATCTTCATACATTTCAATACGTGTATGAATGGATACCTCCTCTTTTTTATTGCTACAAGCTACCAATAGCGCAAGTACAGCAATTGACATAACAATCTTCTTCATTACCTACCTTTTTTTTGAGCTGGGAACTTCATTCTGTAATCAACAGAAATCTCTCCTCGTGATATATTTTGCAATTTCTTAGTCAGCATTTTTTTCTTTAGTGGAGACAGATGGTCAGTGAACAAAATGCCTTCAATGTGGTCGTATTCATGTTGAATGATACGTGCTTTGTAGCCATCGTATTCTTCTTCATGGAATTCCCAATTTTCGTCGTAATACGTAATGATTAATTTTTCTTTTCTAAAAACTTCTTCACGTATTTTAGGAATGGAGAGACAACCTTCATGGAATCCCCATTTTTCACCACTTTCTTCTTCAATAATCGGGTTGATAAATACCTTTTTAAATCCATCAATTCCCGCTGCTTTAGGGTCTGGTTCTTCTCCTTCTTCATCAGCAAAAGGCGAACCATCAACAATAAATAAACGAATTGCTAAACCAACTTGAGGAGCAGCTAAACCAACACCTTGAGCTTCATACATGGTTTCAAACATGTTGTCAATAAGTCCTTTAAGGTTGGGATAATCTTTATCTATTTCAACTCCTTCTTTTTTTAAAACTGGGTCTCCGTATGCAACTATCGGTAATATCATCTGTTCTTCAAATTAAAAAACAAAAATACGAAATTTTTAAGAATGTATAAGAAATAATGATGGGATATCCTGCTCTTTTATTCATAAGAGATGACAAAAATGTCTTCCTCATCTTTTTTAAAGAGTTTTTTCTCACGTGCATATCGCTCCAATCCAGCTGTTGTTTTTAATTTGTGTAAACTCGCACGCGTTTCTTCCAATTGCTCTGACACGAGCTCTTTTTGATGCTTCAATGCCGTCAATTTTTGATTGTTTCGAATCATCATCAATAAGTCCACATCATCCAAAAACAATGAGTAAATAGCAACAATTAACGTTGATACCAAAAACTTATTTTTTAGGAAATGAGACAATTTCATGTTTCAAAATTAACAAATAAAACTGGTATTTACTCGATTTTGTAAAAATAGAATTGACAAAGTGAGGTTAATAACCTCCCTCTCTTCTTTTAATGAGAATAGTTCATTTTTATTAGAATATGCGTAATTTTATGCTTCTAAATGGAACAAGTTACACAACAATGATGAACAAAAACATACAATTGATGCAACAATTAATGATAAAAGCATTGATTATAGGTTCATTGTTGCTTGCTAACTTTGATGGATTTGGTCAAGTCGAACACGACAGCATTCCTTCAAAAGCAATAAGATTACATGGGCATTTCGACGAAAATAAGCACCAATTATTTGGATTTTCTCGCGACTCGAATTTTGTTGAACAACAAGTAAACACTAAAAATCACACTTATTTTAAATCAATCGGTGTAAATCAAAGTGATTATGTTGATTTTGTGTTTGATAACATTCATGATATTGATACGAGTTTGGTATCATTTAAGTCAACCCATGGTAAGGTTAGAATTTTACACAAGCGAGCCTCAACATGGATATTAAAATTGCCTGCTGCTGAAAAAAATTACACCGTTTATGCAAAATATAAAAATCAGTTAGTAGCAAGCTTACACGTTTACGCGCTCCAAGCACAAAAACAAACCATCGTTTTAATTCCACTTTTAAAAACAGATATAAACACCGACAGTATAACGCAACAATTGAATCGCGATTTTCAAGCAGCAAACGTTTCCTTTGATGTATATGTTCGGCCTTTATTTGAAACCTCTTTGGTAGGAGAAGAAAAAACATTCATCAATCCCAATCCTGCACGTTTAAGATATACACGTCAGATGCAACAAATCAGAGAAGAATATTTTGAGCGTACTGGCATGAAAAACTTTGAATCCTTGCTGTTTTTTGTCGGTTATGGATATGACAATGCTTCTATACAATCCTACATGGTTAAAAATAAAGCCCTTGGATTTTTAACCAATAATAGCAACACAAAATTAGCTGAACAACTGCGAAGTGAGTACCTAAGAGGTTATATTCACTTCAGCGACTCTTTAATTGATAGCCTCAGCCATCACAACCATTTAGTAGCATGGCAAGAAATCAACAACTCTCCTTCAATTTATTCCTACATCGATGATTATGAAGATGTTGCAACCAATAATGGTCTGATTGCTTATTATTTCTTTGAACAAGACAAAAACGGTGATATTTTCATTGATAAAAATAGTTTCTTAGCTTCAGTCATGCGTCCAATGAAACGAAACACTTATTCGTATCATCTACAAATAGACTCTATCTTCTTTCAACCGCTTTTAAAAATTAAGCACATTCAACTTAATCTTCTCCATTTTCTGAGTATGCTCACAGCCTTAATAGGCTTATTTTTTCTATTTCGATCAACCAATCGCTACATAAAGAAAAAAGTTCGATTTTCTCTATTTTTGAGAGTCTTAACTGGTATTCTTCACTTTTCGACTTTTGTTGGAAGTATTTTCTTCCTGTATTGGTTTGTGAACTTAGGTTATCACTGGTTTGAAGTACAAAAAGGCGAAATCAAATTTTTCGAAGGTAAAAGCACAAAAGAAGTACTGAACTTGCTCTATACAAATGTTCATCCGTATAAATTAGAAGAAAAACAGATTGGTACAGAAGTCATTACAAAAACAGGAAAAACTTTCTCAGTGGCTCATCATAAAAAAGTAATGTATTTCAAAATGATAGTAGATCAGCAAGGGGAAGCCAAACAATTGCGATTAGACTCTAGTTCCAACAACTTGCATCTTTCATTGTTAAAACTACCAATCAAAGCTGAAAGTCATTACATGGTGTTGCAAACCTATTCAGAAAAAGATTCGTTAATTAAGGAACAACTATTCAATCATTTAGGTGTTGATTTAACTGAAAAAATCAGCATTGAAGATCCTCCAAAACGCATTCTATTGTTTGTCAATGGTTATCGACCAACCTCCTTAGGACGTACTTTTGAAGAAAATTTTGCTGATATTCAACAGAATGGGTTAGAATTTCCCAATTCAATGAATCGTATCTTTACGGAAGATCGCTATAATTATTGGCATCCATGGAAGCAAATAGATGATTTATTCAAACAGCAGATTAATCCTGGAGAGGTATTTTACGCAGATGGTCACCATTCTGTTGCAACATCCAATCACCGAAACATCATTAACTTTTCTACACTTTCAAAAGCATATCCAAAAAGATGCGAAGATTCAACCAATCACGTTTGTCACAAGATGAAAGCGAATGGTTTTCCCTATTTTGGCAAGCGTGAAGTGAATACTTATAGTCAACTAGCGACAAAAGCCAACGTAAAAGGGTTTAAAACACGCATGAATAGCGGAAGAATTGCCGGCAGGAATTTATATCAAATTCTTAATGAACTTCCCAATCAATCAAAAAATGACACCTTATACATTGTTGCTCACAGCATGGGGTTTGCCTATGCTCAGGGAATTGTCAATCAATTACGTGGAAGCATTCATTTTGGAGGATATTACATCATTGCTCCTGAGAATGCTAAATCGGGTACTGTTCAGTTGAGTGAATGGAATGAAGTATGGCAATATGGGAGCAATTTAGGGGTTATTCATCAAGACGCGCCTTGTTTGCAAGACGGTGTTGCACCTCAGTCAAGGGTGAATGGCTTACCAAAAGAAAACTGTTTGTACATTCCAGCTGCTAAATATACTTCCAAAGGCTTTTTCGACTCGCACTTTATTGGTTGGTACACATGGATTTTTGACATTCCACCAACAGAAAAAGGTGCGATAAAGAAACACTAATGGGTAATAAAAACCTATTTAGCTATTTTGGTGTTAGCAAAATCTATATTTAT
>CAZOKJ010000026.1:16252-31667 GCA_964580465.1 uncultured Fluviicola sp.
ATCTATATTTATTGTAAATTTGCAACTAGACAAGAAATTAATTATGCGTAAATTCAATTTTCTTATTTTAAGTTTTGTATTGTTGACTGTTGTAGCTTGCTCTAATCAAGAAGAAAGTTCAAGAGAAGAACAAACTGACAAACATTCATTTTCCATTCATTGGCTCAATGGAAAGTGGGTTAACGAAGAAAACGACGGGACACTTATTGAAGAATGGGAAATGAAAAACGATTCTACTTGGATAGGCAAAAGCTTATTTGTAGAAGGAGAAGACACGCTTTTTACTGAATATTTACGCATTTCATCATTTGGTGATAGCATTCTTTACGAAAGCTTAGGTGATGATTTATTGATGCCTAAAGTAAAAGAATTTAAAGGTCTAGCTACTTCGGAAAAACAGCTTTCTTTTGAAAACTTAAGTCATGCTTTTCCAAGAACAATCCGCTACAATTATTTGTCAGACACTAGTATGATGATAGAAATTGCAGGGGTAGTGGATGGAATGAACGAAACGCAACCTTATTTAATGATCAAAGCAAAATAACATGGCAGTTGATTACCGAACAATAGGAGAACAACTAAAAGAAGGGGCAACAATGCTTTACCCTACAGATACTATTTGGGGATTGGGGTGCGATGCAACGAATGAAAAAGCTTGTGCTAAATTGCTAGAATTAAAAAATAGACCAAGTGATAAAAGCTTTATCGTTTTAGTGGACAGCATTGCTATGTTGGAGCGATATGTTCCTGAATTTCATGAGGTATGTTACGACCTCATCGATTATGCTGTAAGACCTTTGACCATTATCTATCCTATTTCAAAAGGGTTGGCTCCAAACGTATTGGCCGCAGACGGAAGCGTGGGCATCCGTGTGACCAACGACCCAATTTGTCGTCAACTTATTCGATCTATTCATAAACCTATTGTTAGCACATCAGCCAATTTAAGTGGGGAACCGAGTCCCAAAAATTTTAGCGAAATCAATCCTGCAATAAAAGCTGGAGTTGATGTCACAATTGAAGAACGTATTAACGAACAAATGACTCAAGCTTCTCAAATCATACGCATAGGGTTAAAAGGAGAAGTAACCATCATTCGTTCTTAAAAAATAATTACAATGAAAATCGCATTAGCACAAGATCATCATGAGCGTATCGAAGGTTATACTTCGTTGATGAAAGTATATGGTTATCACTTATTTCCTGTTGACAATTTAGATCAATTGATGCGCACGATTAAAGAGGAAGAAATCGATATCTTAATTCAGGATGTTAATTTTGGTAACTTAGATGCTCGAACAATTATTCCTATTATTAAAAAGCGTTTTCCGCAATTAAGAATTATCCTCGAAGTAAATGTTGAAGATATTGAGGTTGCTAAAACAGCGGTTGATTTAAACGTGAATGCTTGCGTTTATCATTCTGAACCTCCATCAGTAATGTTACATGCATTGGAAACAATTATTGAAGGAAATAGCTATATTAGCCCAGAAATCAAAGACTTGTTAGGATTATAGTTGATAATTGTTAATCATTCCTTGCACGCGCTTTTTTATTTCATCTACCAATGAAGTTGGTGATAAAATGGTCACTTCGCCTGCGTAGGAAAGTATCTCGCGAATAAATTCTTCTGATCGATACATTTCAACTTCAAAAAGGACGCCTTCTTCACGCTCCTCAATGATTCGTTGTGAATGATGAATGGCTTGTGCTTGTAAATACTTAGCGGCAATGTTCTTAGCAAAAAATTGAATTTTCTCCGGTGGATTTTCACTCGTTGTAATCCCCATTGAATAACGAAAAAAATCGTGCGGATTAAACGAATAAGGTTTTACTACTTGTTCGTCAGACAATTCAACCTTGCTCATACGTTCCAAAGCATAAGTGGTTATTCTATCCTTGATTAAATCATGTGAAATTAAATACCATCGATTGCGGTATTCTTTTAACAATAAAGGGGACACCTTGCGAGGTTTAACCGTTTTAGTGTTGAAGTTTTCATAATCAAAATACACTGCCACGCTGTTTTGAATGGCTTTTAATAAATGAGGTAAGTGTTCTCCTCCACCAACAGAAGCTGCTGTTTCAAATTGTACAAATTCATCCAAATCTTTTGGTTGTTTTGCATCTGACGTTAGCACCACTCTATCTACAATTTTATCAATTGCGTTACCAAATTCTCTAAACATTTCTACATCGCGAAATTGCAACAAGGTGTTAGCAGCAAAACGAACGGCATCTAAATCAGCTTCATTAAGAGGTACGTCATTAATGGTAAACTCCGGGTCTTCATAATAATAACCTCTGTGCAACCTGCTGTACTTAATAGGTGCATCGTATTCTTGACGCATTGCAAATAAATCTTTTTCAATGGTTGAATCACAAATGTTGTTGCCGTCTTCACTATTAAACAATTCTGCTTCACATGCAGCTCTTAAATCTTCCTTACTTGGATAAGGTTTGTAAGGGTTGCGTATGCATTTATCAATAATGCGATGGCGGAATAAGGTATTTTTTATAAATGGCATCTTTGTTAATCAGGTTTTGAAAATTTGGGATTGTTAATAAACGAATAATCAGTCAAAGTAAGTAAAAATGCTTTCAACAATTGTTTTTCTTGAGCTGTTAATTGTACGCCTCCTTGAAAGGCAAATTCCATCATTGGATCAATAGTCGGACTTGTTTTAACTTGATGGGAATAGTGATTAATCACTTCATCCAAGGTTTGGAAGCGCCCATCATGCATGTATGGTGCCGTAAGCGCAATATTTCGTAAAGTTGGAACCTTAAACAAACCTCTATCACTTATTTTTCCAGTCACCTCTTCCCTACCGACATCGGTAAACACATTGTCCAGTCCGTTATTGCTAAATCGATTAACTTGCATCAAAGGACCGTTGTGACAATGGAAACAATCCGCACCGTTCAAACTTTGAAATAAATCATATCCAGCCCATTCTTCTGTTGTAACACTTTGATAAATTGCGGTTTCTTCACCTGACAAAGGCAACTGGTTGGCGTACTTGTACATCACATCGTATTTCGAATTGGCTGAAATCATTGTGCGCAAAAATTGAGCAATTGCTTTAGCAACGTATGCTGAATCAATCTTTTGAACACCAAAAGCTTTCACAAATAAACGCTTGTATTCTAAGTCGTTTTCTAATCTTCTTTGTACCTCCTTCCAAGAAACGTTCATTTCGATAGGATCTTTAACAGGATGCAACACTTGTTGTTCCAAGGTTTGAACTCTCCCGTCCCAAAAGAAGAAAGGCTGCCAACCTAAGTTAATCAATGCCATGGACTGCCTTCTTCCTACTGTTCCATTCACCCCTTTTGAAAAACGTTCTGGATCAGAAAAACTCGCCGATGGAGCATGACAACTCGCGCAAGAAATAGAATGGTCTAAGCTTAATTTTGTCTCATAAAATAACTTACGTCCTAGATAAACACCTTCTTCCGTCATAGGATTATCCGCTGGAATAAGCATTTGAGGGAAGTGACTCGGAATATCTAACACATAAGGAGTAGGTTCATGCACTTTTACCTCCTTTTTGCAAGCTGCAAAAATAAGCAAAACACTTCCTATGACCAGCCATTTTTTCATCCTAATAAGGTTTTAGAGCAACTTTAAAATTATCCGCTAACTTCAAACTCAAGGGTATTTGCTCTGGGCTCGAATGCGTTAAAAACTCTGTTTTTAAATCAACAACACTCGTTTGATTGCGCAACAAAGTTTTAAGGTCTAACTGCAAGCGCAAACGTTCTGTTTGAGGAGCTACTATCTGCCAATTCAACGCTGTAAAACTCGTTTCTCTAAAGCATTCGTCCATTCCTACATGAAAGCTAATAGCATGGTTAAAATTTCCAGTATTAGCAGTATCTGCTATCATTTCCAACTTAAAAAAGATGTATCCCGGATTCCAACTCCAATGCATATCTCCAGCATTTAAGATGTTCAAAGGATGTTCATTGGGAAAACCACTTGGATCCGCATGATTGCGAGTGCTATCAACTCCTATTGAAAATTGCAGTTGGCCAAAATTAGATGCAGTACCTTTTTGTTGAAGCAAGAACACTCCTTTTTTTGAATCATAACTGGCTGCATCACTCAAAAGATTTGAGCCATTACGCAAATTTGTAACAATCAACTTCATTTCACGCAACTTCACAGCATATCCTTCTTCCGTGTGAAATACGGTCTCATCAAACTGGATGGCTTGCGTTCCATAGCGAGGTTCCAAAGTTATTTCAACAGTAGATTCAACCAGTGGATTATCTGTTGGTTTTTCCTTGCATGAGGCAAACATCCCAGCAGTCATCAGTAATACAGCTATTGCAGTGTGAAATCCTTTCATGAGAATATCCGTTTTTTTATAAAGTAAAGATAAACATTTTTTTGGTGAAGATAAAATCTTTTCCATATCACCTATTTTTCCCTATATTTGTCTTACAACTTTCTAAAATGCATCCATGAGCGAAAAAGACATTTATCTCAAAGTAATCAACGCGTCTGCTGGTAGTGGTAAAACTTATTCACTGGTGAAGGAATACATTCATTTATTGTTAATGAATGATGGTGAAAATGCTGAAATGAAGTACGCTGAAATTTTAGCTATGACCTTTACCAATAAGGCTGCTTTGGAGATGAAAACGCGTATCATCAAAGCTTTGGATGAATTGGCTTATCCAGATTTACACCAATCCAATTACATCGATGCCATTGTTGAAAGTACGGGCCTTAAAAAAGAATACATTAGCGAAAAAGCCAGTCATTTTTTAAGCGGTATCCTTCATCATTATGAAGATTTTCATGTGCTTACAATTGATAAATTCAACCTTCGTTTAATTCGCTCTTTTAGTCGCGATTTGGATTTGCCACCTGATTTTGATGTGGTACTCGATGAAAAATTAGTAATCGAGCAGGTGGTGGATGAACTCATGGAGGAAATTGGGAAAAATGTTGAATTGACTTCTCTTTTGTTGAAATACGCCAACGAAAACATTGAAAACGAAAAATCATGGAATCTTAGAAATGCACTCATCTCTTTTGGTATGATTCTGTCCAAAGAACGCGATTTTCCGTACGTTAAACGATTAATGGAAACAAATTTCACAAAAGAAGATCATCAACTCATTAAGGCGCAAATCAAAGCTTTGGACCAATCCTATGAAGAAATTAAAAAAAGCATTCTAAGAGTTAACGACCAATACCATTTTGTTGACAAAAGTTTTCCTTATGGAAAATCTGTCGTTGCATATATCCAAAAAACAAAGACAGCAAAATTAAAAGATGAATTTCCCTTTACCGATGCTAGTATAGGAAATATTGAAAAGAAAATAAATGAAGATGCTGGTGCAGCTGCTTTACATGAGCAAGTATTGCGTTTAAGAAATTTTTATGAGCAATACGTTGTCGATTATAAAATCATGACATCATTTATGGGCAATTTCTTTAATATGGCTTTGCTTAAACACTTAAATGCAGCACTTGCTTTGCACAATAAACAGGAACGTTTAATCCGTATTTCTGAATTCAACACCATGATTTCAGACTTGTTAAAAGAAGACACGTTGTACGTTTATGAAAAGTTAGGCACGCGTTTTCGCCATTTTATGCTCGATGAATTTCAAGACACTTCTCGCCTTCAATGGAAAAATTTAATCCCTTTAATCAGAGAATCACTCGGACACGGGCAATTGAATTTCATTGTAGGTGACCCAAAACAAGCAATCTATCGCTTCAAAGATGGTGTAGCTGAACAGTTTGTCGCTCTCCCTGGCATTTACAATCCTGAAAATGACGCCGATTTAGCAGAACATTCCAACTATTTTGAAAAGGCCGGTAAAGTTTACGATTTAGATGATAATTGGCGCTCTTCAAAAGACATTGTTGATTTTAATAATGATGTGTTTCTAACTTTAAAAGACCAACTTTCAGAAGAACACCGTGCTTTCTACAAATCCGTTGAACAACATCCAAAATCTTCAAAAAAAGGATACGTTTCTGTTGAAAGTGACACTACAAAATTAAATAAGGCAGAACAAAGGGACAACAGTTATGACTTTATTAAAAAAGCTGTCGTAGAAGCTATCAATGACGGCTTTAATCCTGGTGATATTTGTATTCTTGGTCGCAACAATGACTTTTGTAATGACGTTGCTAATCGACTTTCAAACGATGGTTATAGCGTTGTTTCAGCTGATTCACTCAATATCGATTCTGAGTTAACTGTACGCTTCTTATTAAGTTACTTAAAAGTTCGTCTCAACCCTGTTAACGCTAACTTAATCAGACAATTTGCTCATTTATACATCGAATTATTCAATAAAGATTTGCGCTATTACCACTCTCTTTTTGTTGAAAAAACAACGGAAGGGGAATTGATAAAAACCGCAAATTTAGATTTATTTTTACGAGAAAATCCTGAATATACACAGTCGTTCTTTGCATCTTACGAAGGCTTGTACGATTTAATTCAAAAAGCTATTCGTATGTTTGGTTTCAATGAATTAAAAAATCCATATTTACATCACTTTGCAGACTTAATTCATTCATTTGAAATTAAAAACGGGCCAGACTTAAATCTTTTCTTGAAGAATTACGATGAACTTTCCAAAGAATCAAAAGCACTTCAAATTCCAGAAAGTGATGAGGCCTTAAAGGTAATGACCATCCACAAAAGCAAGGGATTAGAGTTCCCTGTTGTGGTTGTTGTCAATGAGATGAGTGAAACTCTAAAAGGAGAATTTTTCGTTGATACAACGAATTATTTATTGCGAAGTTCATTATCCGCTAATTCGGTCATTCCAGAAATTGTGCAAGCAAGTGAAGAAGAAATAAACAATGTCTTTTTGGATAATCTCAACTTGTTTTATGTGGCTTACACGCGTCCTGTCAATCGTTTGTATATTAAAAATTATAGTTCTTCTGGTTCTACAAAAGCATTGACAGACAAATTGCATCATATTTGGTCACAAATGCCTGGAGCAACGATGGAAGGAGAAATTCTTAGTCTAAAGCGAGGAGAACGATTAACACATGAGGCAAAAAGGACAGCCACTAAAGAAGATTTTTTTCAACCAGAGGCAAGTGTAGATAACCTTTGGTTTCCTGATATCGCGCTTCAAGATGCTGATGAGCTAAAAACCGATGATTTCTTATCAGATGAGCGACGTTATGGCAATCAATTCCACATAGCAATCGCATCTATTCATCACCCAAATGAAATTCAAAAAGTAGTGCAGCAGTTGCAACACGAAGGGAAAATTGAAACAGCATTTGCAAGCAACATCCAACAAGATTTGGTGAAATTATTTAGTTCAGAAACGTATGCTGCTTTATTTTCTGGAGCAAAAAACATTCTAAACGAACAAACTTTTATTATTTCACCAACCGAACTAATTCGTCCTGATAAAATCATCTTGCACGAAAACAAAACTGTTGTAATAGACTATAAAACAGGCGCTCCAAAAGATAAAGACATAACACAAATCCGACAATATCGTTCTGTCTTAGAAGAAATGGGCTATCCAAATGTAGATTCTTATTTGTTATACACAAAAGAGATTGAATTAAAAAAATTATAAATCCTCCGTTCAAAAATAGAATCAATTATCTTTGTGAGATGAACGAACAATTCGGAAAGGAATACAAGCTTTGTAGTAAGAAAATCATCTACCAACTGTTTGAAACAGGCAAGCGATTGCATTCGTTTCCATACACTGTTACGTATGATTTTGTTGATCTTCCTGCCAATGCGGCTCCTTTTCAAGTGGTCATCTCTGCACCAAAGCGACAATTCAAACATGCTAACAAGCGTAATCACATCAAGCGATTAATGCGAGAGTGCATCCGAAAAAACAAACATGTGTTAGAAGATTTTTTAGCATTGGAATCAAACAAAAGCAAACAATTAGCGTTATTCATTGTATATCGTCATCACGAAGAACTAGATTTTGAAACTTTGATGCGAAAAACATCAAAATTATTTGTAACATTGACAACAACAATTCAGCAAAATGAAAAATAAAATAAACTACATTCTTAGTATAGTTGCTTTAGCAACCTTATCTTTCACTACCTCTTATGCCCAGTCTAATCGTTTTGAGATTATTAAAAACTTGGAACTCATCGACGAAATTTACGAGCATTTGGAAAAATACTATGTTGAGCAACCTAAGCCGGGCAGTATGTCTGTTGCTGGAATCAACGCCATGCTAGAAGATTTAGATCCTTACACAGTTTTTTATCCCGAATCAGATATTGAAGATTATCGCTTGATGACAACTGGTCAATATGGCGGTGTGGGTGCCATGATACGTAAAATTGGCAACTACGTTTATTTTGCAGAACCGTATGAAGGAAGTCCATCTCAAAAAGCAGGAATACTAGCAGGCGATAAAATTCTTTCAATTGATGGCCGAAGCATGGAAAATAAAAATACAGAAGATGTTTCTTCTAGCTTGAAAGGCCCTAAAGGAACAAACGTTACTGTAAAAGTGCTTCACCCTGACGGTAAAGAAAAAAGCATAACCATCACACGCGATGAAATTAAAATGCCAGATGTTCCTTACGCTGGAATGTTGGACAAAGAAACTGGTTATATCAAACTTTCTAGTTTTACTGCAACAGCAAGCTCTGAAGTTCGTAAAAACTTCTTGGCTTTAAAAGAACAAGGCATGAAAAAATTAGTTTTTGACTTGAGAGGAAATGGCGGAGGTTTGCTGATGGAAGCGGTACACATCGTCAATATGTTTGTTCCAAAAGGTCAAACAATTGTAGAAACAAAAGGTCGTTTGGTGGAAGAAAATCGTGAATACAAGACCATGAATGAACCTTTGGACTTAACAATTCCATTAGTTGTTCTAATTGATGGCTCTTCTGCTTCAGCTAGCGAAATAGTTTCAGGCAGTTTGCAAGATTTAGACCGCGCAGTAATCGTTGGCGAAACGTCTTTTGGAAAAGGATTGGTTCAGCGTACTTTTGACCTAAAATATGGTACAAAAATGAAATTAACTATTTCAAAATATTATACACCATCTGGAAGATGTGTTCAACGCTTGGAATATTTTGATAAAATCGAAGGTACAAGACCGAAAAATGTTCCAGATTCATTGCTACATGTATTTAAAACAAAAAATGGACGAGATGTTATTGATGGACGCGGAATTGTTCCTGATTTTAAAATTGAACAACCTGAAATGTCGCGATTAACTGCTATGTTGTATGGTAGGAACGTGATTTTCAATTACGCTACTGAATATGTCAAAAAGCATCCAAACATTGCAGATGCCAAAACGTTTCGTTTAAGTGAAGCTGATTACAAAGAGTTTAAATCGTATGCCATCGCTGACACGTTTACCTACTCAACTGCATCTGAAGAAATGCTTAAAAAAGTAAAGGCAACAATTGAAAATGAAGGATACGATCAAGAAGCAAAGACTGATTATGAAGCGTTATTAAAAACTGTTACACCTTCAAAAGAGAGAGACCTTGATAAGTTTGAAGATCAAATTCGTATGATGTTAGAAAACGAAATTGTTTCGCGTTTTTATTACCAAAAAGGGCGTGTACTTAACTCTTTTAATCACGATAAAATCCTTAAGCGTGCTTTAGAAGTTTTAGAAAACACACAGGAATACAATAGCACTCTTAAAAAGTAAGCTTCCTTTTTTATAAATGAAACCAACTTTTGAACAAACGCATCGTTATGTACAATTCGGAGCATTTGCTTTGATTGCTATTGGTATGCCTAGTACAAAGGTGCTCATGTCCATTGGACTGGTTATTGCTATTGCAAACTGGCTTATTGAAGGCAATTGGAAAGAAAAATGGAAGCTAATTACAACCTCTAATTTATTAAAAGTTTTGATCGTGTTTTACCTCCTGTTAATAGTAGGTTTAATCTGGTCTTGGGACATTGCTCAGGGAATAAAAGATATTAAATCGCGATTACCTTTGCTGGCGTTACCTTTAATTGCTGGAACAGGCGTTGCAATGAGTTCAAAACAATGGTTGACACTTTCAAAGTTGTTCATAGCTAGCTTATTCTTAACTTCTGTGTTCAATGTGCTATATTACAATCAATTTTTTGTAAAACACACCAACTACGATATTCGAGGGTTGTCTTATTTTGCATCACACATTCGATATGGTTTGCTGATTGTTATTGGTTTCACTTGGGCTATTTGGTTGCAATTGAAAGCTAAAGAGTTCCATTTGCTGCTTAGTGGTTTAGCACTATGGTTTTTTTGGTACAATCTTTACTCACAAGTATTGTCTGCCATTGTGGCCATGTTTATTGTGTTATTTGTGCTATCCGCATGGGTTCTTTACCGTTGGAAACCTATTGCATCTTACGTATTGCTCGCTCTAACACTTTTTATAAGTGGTGCTTTGTTCTTCAAATTGCTTCAACTCGATCACGAGCAATTAGATTGCTCCAAATTGCCAAAATTTACAGCATTAGGGCATGAATACAACCATGAATGCGATGCTTTTTCAGAAATCAACGGGAAAACAATTTTAGCCTATTATTCTGAATCAGAACTGAATGAAGTTTGGAGTCAACGCTCTTCAATTGATTTTATGGGCGAGGACAAGAACGGTGAAATGCTGCGAATGACAGTTGCAAGATACATGACTGCAAAAGGTCTAACAAAGGATGCAAAAGGATTCAAGCAATTAACAGCTGAAGACATTGAAAACATTGAAAACGGGTACACCTACCCCGAGCAAAAAAATGAGTTTTTAATGCCAAGAATCAACGGAATAAAATACCAACTTCTGAACAATCATGATCCTAACGGGCATTCTCTTTTGCAACGAATTGAGCATTGGAAAGCAGCTATTCACATCCTCAAAAAAAATGGAATAATTGGTGTTGGAACAGGTGGCAATCAAAAAGCTTTTGATTTGGCTTATGAAGAGTTAAATAGTCCTTTATCGTTAGAAAATCGACACAGAAGTCACAACATGTTTCTTACTTACACCATTAGTTATGGCATCTTTGGATTGCTTGCTTTTTTGGTATTGTTATTGCTTATTTTTAAAATTGCCAAACAAGAAAATCTTTTTTCAGTACTCGTTTTCCTCATTATTTTCAGCTCATTTTTCACAGAAGACACACTTGAAACCCAACTTGGCGTAACAATTTTTGGGTTCTTTATGGCCACACTTATCAAAAGAAAACAATTCGATTCTGAAAAAAACTAAACCTTTTTTTTCATACATTCGTTTCATTTTGGTATTTTCGTATCAATCAATACAATTACACATCCATGACCAACACACAAAAACGCGTTGAAGTTTGCTTTACACCTGGAGAATATTCTTATTTTCAACCAGGGTATGAAATTGTAGTAGTAATAGACGTATTGCGAGCAACATCTGCTATTTGTGCCGCTTTTGATAATGGCGTGCGTTCCATTATACCTGTTCCAACTGTTGACGAAGCAAGAGCCTACAAAGAAAAAGGGTATTTAGTAGGAGCAGAACGAAAAGGTCAAATTGTAGAAGGTTTTGACTTTGGCAACTCTCCTTATTCCTACATGAGAGAAGAGTTTAAAAACCAAGACATTGTTTTGTCAACAACCAATGGAACTAAAGCGTTGGATGTGGCAAAAGACGCTGAAATGGTGTTGGTGGGTTCGCTTTTAAACCTAAATACATTGTGTTCATTTTTAGCTGAACAAAATAAAAATGTGTTATGCTTATGTTCTGGCTGGCAAGATGCTTTTAATTTGGAAGATACCATTTGCGCTGGCGCCATAGCGGACTACCTCATCAATACTGGTAAATACACTTCTAATGAAGATTCATCTGTTGCTGCGAAGTACTTGTACCAATCTGCGAAAAAAAATCATTTAGGCTACTTAAAATCTAGTTCTCATCGCAGAAGGCTCAAAAACTTGAACCTTAACAAAGATGTAAAGTACTGTTTAACACCCAACCAAACTGACGTTATTCCAATCTTGAAAAATGGTAAATTGGTCAAGCTATAAACCTTATTTGATAGTCATTGCTACTACTCTGCTTCTATCACTTTCTTATCGAAATCAAGCTATGAAATGGGGTTTTTATGGCCATAAACGTATTAATCGAATGGCTGTTTTTACGCTTCCACCAAAGATGTTTGGCTTCTATAAAGAACACATTGAATACATAACTGAAAGTGCTCCCAACCCAGATAAAAGAAGATATGCTGTTGAAGGTGAAGCTCAGCGTCATTTTATTGATTTAGACCGTTACTACAAACAAGGTGAAGATTTCCGTTTGGCTGTTCCAAAAAAGTGGCAAGATGCAATTGCAAAGTTTACTGAAGATACCTTGCAAGCCAATGGCATTGTTCCTTGGCATATAGATGTTATGAAAAAACGCTTGCAAAAGGCCTTTGAAGTAGGAGATATTGATCAAATTTTACGATATAGCGCAGAAATAGGCCATTACATTGGTGATGCTCACGTGCCTTTACATACTACCGAAAATTACAATGGGCAACTTACAAATCAACACGGTATTCATGGCTTATGGGAAAGCAGGCTAGTAGAAATCAATGCAAATGACTATAATTATTTCGTTGGAAAAGCGCAATACATCACAGAAACGCTTGATTATGCTTGGAGAACAGTATTTGACTCCCATGAATGCTTGGATTCGGTACTCACCTTTGAAAAAGCATTAACAGAAAGCTATCCAAGTGATAAAAAATATAGCTTTGAACGAAAAGGAAACACTACAGTTAAAGTATATTCTCATGAATTCTCGCAAGCCTATCATCAACTTTTGAATGGAATGGTAGAGCGTAGAATGAGAAAAGCCATTATTTCAGTCGGCTCTATTTGGTACACAGCATGGGTAGATGCTGGTCAGCCAGACCTTGATAACTTGAGAGGCAAACCTATTAATAAAGCATTGCAAGACGAATTAGATGAACTCAATCATACTCATGAAAATCAAGTGTCTAAAGGGCGAGTTTGTCATTAATCTTTAAGTTAATGCCTGTCCTTCAAAAAAGGTAATTTTTTACGCATATCGTTGAGTTCTTCCATCGAAAGTTCAATGGTTGCTACTTTTTCATCATGGATGCAATCGACTAGGCGATTACCATGCAGGTCAATCACACAACTGTCACCTGAATAATTCAAACCACCAGCGTCAACTCCTACTCTATTAACTGCTGCTAAATAACATTGATTTTCAATGGCACGAGCTGGAAGTAAATTTCTCCAATGCATAGATCTTCTTTCTGGCCAATTGGCTACATAAAGAAGCAAGTCATAAGCAGCTTGCCCATTCACATGCTTATTGAGGGCAATTTCAGGGAAACGTAGATCATAACAAATTTGTAAACGAATGTTCCAACCTCTAAAATGAACGATTACTTCTTTATTACCGCTTGCAAAAACGTTGTCTTCACCAGCTAGACCAAAAGTTTTTCGTTTATCATAATAACTCAGTTGGCCAGAAGGTTCAACAAAAACTCCACGGTTAAAAAACTGGTTATTTTCTTTGATAATCAATGAAGTATAAAAAGCAGCATTTTTCTCTTCTGCCATTTTTTTCAACCATTGAATAGATGATGAGCTTTCCATTTCTTCATACAAAGAAGCTGCATTCATCGAAAAACCAGTGTTAAACATTTCAGGCAACAAAACAAGATCTGTTTGTGCTACTTGTGTTAACAATGCTTCATAGTGCGCCAAATTAGAAACCTTATCTTCCCATACTTGATTTGCTTGAACAATTGTTACGTTGAGTTTTCCCATGATTCATTTTATTGAATGACAATGATACAACTTTATGTAGAGTTTTGCAAGTTGTTGAGCATTTCACATCAACAAAAAAGAGAGTGTCCGAAAAGTCAGACACTCTCTTCTGTAAATTGGTTATATCTAATTACTTAATAGCAATCATTTTAGTAAATGAAGCACCTTCTTTAGCAACACTTACCAAGTAGTTACCAGTTTTCAAATCAGCAACATTCAAATCAATTGATTGGCTACCAGACAAGCTTGTGAAAGTTTGAGTAGCTACTACTCTACCTTGTAAGTCAGTAATTTCGATAGCATAGTTTCCACCTTCCGCGTCAAAAGCTACTGTTAACTTATCAGTTGCAGGGTTTGGATAAACATTCATGTTGATTGTTTTCTCAATTGAAGTAACGTTTAATGAGCTCAATTTAGATTGTTTTGCATTAATGATTTCACCAGTTGCAGGGTCAATTAACACAGCAACAGCATACATATTAGCTTCATTTGATGTAGAAGGAATTGTATAGTTGAATGAATAACTAACTGTTTGTCCATCAGTAATTGATGTTGGAACAGATCCTTGTTGACCGTTAAATCCACCTAATAAAGCTCTACCTACGTGGTTGTAAACCATTTGTGAAGCTGGCACTGGGTCTGGTAAATTTTCATAACCTCCCATTGGTCCAGATCCTCCACCTGCATAATAGTTAGTTTGTGCATAACCAGAAGTAGTTCCTGAAACCTTATCTTCAACGATGATTACACCCAAACGGTAGTTTGCATTAGGAAAATTAGAGTAAAAAGTAGCGCTAGCCTCAATTTGTTTTGTTGCCCCTGTTCCTGAAACAGCAACACCAACAGATGCAGGTACAATTGCATTTTTTGCACTGTTGTATTTAGATTCAAAATTCGATTTTGAAACTTCAATAGATTTCAAAGTTCTATCAACATGCGCAGAAGGGAAACCACTAAAATCAACACCATTATCGTATTCTGTAACTTTCATAGGGTCGCCATTATGAACAGCAATACCAATAAATCCATTTGGATAAGTAGCTGCCATATAATCCATTGCAACAGCACCGCGTGGACACCATCCGCACCATGTTCCTGTACCTTCTTCAAATACTACATTTTTAGCAGGTTTTTGAGAAATTGTTGTAATAAGTGTAGAACCAGTATTGTTAGAAGGATCTGAATCTGTTGTTGCGTTAACTTCTGTAATAGTAACGTTAATCGTGTTAGTTAAAGCAGTTGCATAATTCAATTTTGTTGGGTGGCTCAGGTTTGCACTAGCACCAACAGCGATGTTTGTATTTATAGTCGCTTCATGATCTGTACCGTCATTCCAGTTAATTTTTACAGATGTAATTGCATTTCCACCAACGTTTTTCACGTTAACAGCCAACGTATTATCTGTATTCATTAATGAATAACGATTCAAAGTAACAGCATTTACTTTCGCATCATTTGGAGCTACTTGACGAACTACGAAGTTATCTGCAAACAATAAAAACTTGTCACTGCTATCATTTCTTACAGCGAAGTGAATTGTTTGTCCAGCATAAGCTGATAAATCAACGGTTTGAGTTGTATAAGAAACTGGCGCTGCAGAAACTGATAATGCAGGTGTTGTTCCAAAATCAGCAACTGCGTTTCC
>CAZOKJ010000027.1:0-21906 GCA_964580465.1 uncultured Fluviicola sp.
AAAATTCATTTGTAGTACTTGGCACAGCAATTGCACCTCCTACACCACCTGTAGGATGACCACCGTTCCATTCAGAAGCTCCAGAAACTCCAAAATCTGGGGTATCACCAACGCATATTGCTGTCGGTCCAGTAATGACAGGCTGGTTAACAGTTACCGTCACTTGATCTGTTGGAGTACATCCAGTAGCGCCAGCAATTGAAGTTGTAAGCGTATAAGTTGTTGTGTTTGATGGTGAAGCAATTGGGTTAGAAATGTTTGTTGCTGATAAGCCAGTAGCTGGAGTCCAAGAATAATCTTGAGGACTTATTTTTATATATAAAATAGGAATGTTGGCTGTTAAATTAGTAGTCGTAATATTACAACCATTAGTATTATCAGCTCTTGCATAAACCATTCTATTTACTGAGGCGGTTCTATAATCAATCCAAGAATCATCATCAAACGTTGAATTATCGAAACAAAATTCAAATAATAAATTACTATTACCATCCCAAAAGAAAGGAGTTGTAAAGTCTATCATTTGAATACCTGTAGCTGGTACTGTATAGTTTTGACTATATACCGTTGTCATTTCGTTTACGTCATAATTTGAAACCGTTGTAGCAGAAGTTTGTTTTACTTTAATTGTAAATCCATTCATTTGCTGTGCGTTTCTACCATTAACTTTAAAGCCAATAGCTTTAATCATTCCTATAGATAATCCTTGAGCTTGTAATTCAGCAGCATAATATAATACTTGACATCTTGCATCATGGAAATAAGTTGAAAATGGATAAATTAAATCTGTTCCTGTTGCTATTCCAATTTGTTTTATTGATTCAGAAGGAGATGCTACTCCTAATTGTACATCCCCTCCACAACTAATCGTTGCATCGTTCCCTGCATTTGCGGTAGGTGTTGGACTAATTCTATAATTTAAAATTGCAGAAGTAGGCACCCAAGTTGTTTTCCCTGTTGTTATCTCTAACTGTGCGGCATTGGCAGGTGAGATATGCGTACCATAATTTACAGCTGCATTATTAGCATAATTCAAACTAAACCAACCTCCAATAGAGCCGCCACCACTATTTAGCCAACGAGCTTGAACACAGTTCACATTGTCTGTTTGAGTATTAATATATAAATTGTAAACTTTATTTTGAGAAAAACCTGAAACAGTTGTTTTATGACCTGGCCCTTGTAATGTTGTTGTTAAAGTGTTACAAGTGGGAGATGCCGTCGCTGTATAACTTTTATCTGTAGTACACTGCCCCCATCCTTTACTTCCATAAAAAACAGACAATACTAAATAAAGAATGACACTAACTTTTTGAGTTAAATCACTAGAGAAGTTGTAAAAACTATTTGCAAACTTTTTGACAGTAGCAATACCTTTCATTTGTGTTATTATAAAAAATTAAACAATAACAACCATGAATGAACGTCCTAAAAAAGTTCTGAAAACAAATAAGGGAGTGAGGGTGTGTAATAGGTAAATCTTCCTTCCCGAAAAAATAATTTGTACTATTAGTAATACAAACCTGTTTTCACATAACTTTTTTCAGGATTAAGTAGTCACGGTTGATAGTGGTGCAAAGGTACAACTATATATTTAATTGACAAATAACTATGATAAAAAAATATTACTGATTAGAAATATTATTAAAAACCAATTTTCCTATCTGATTCAACACTCAATTTGTTTACATTTTTTGCTAACTTTTTAACAATGGTTTAACTAAAAGTAAACATTCTTTCAAATAAATAACATCTGTTTCGTTCAAATTTTGTGTATCTTCGCTTTTTGAATTAACAACGTCACTACTCTTCTATGGTTACAATAGTTCTAGGTGCAGGTGGTTTTATCGGTTCGCATTTGGTGAAACGATTGAAAAACAAAGGACACTATGTTATTGGTGCTGATTTGAAACACCCTGAATTTTCAACATCATTGGCTGATGAATTCCATATTGGAGATTTAAGAGAACTTTCGTTCGTGCGTCAAATTATCCCTGAAAATTGTGATGAATTGTATCAATTAGCTGCTGATATGGGAGGCGCTGGTTATGTTTTTACGGGTGATCATGATGCCGATTTGATGTTAAACTCGGCTCAAATCAACTTGAATGTTGTGCAAGTTGCTGTTTCAAAAAAGGTTAAAAAAGTATTTTATGCTTCTTCTGCTTGTATTTATCCTGAATACAATCAATTGGACCCCGATCATTTGAAAATTGATGAAGCATCGGCCTATCCTGCACAACCTGATAGCGAATATGGTTGGGAAAAATTATTTAGTGAACGCTTGTATTTTTCATTTTTACGCAACTATGGTTTGAACGTCAAAGTGGCTCGTTTTCACAATGTTTACGGGGAAGAAAATAGCTACGATGGTGGAAGAGAAAAAGCACCCGCTGCTCTGTGTCGAAAAATCGCTAAAGCAAAGCAAACTGATACGATTGAAATTTGGGGCGATGGCTTGCAAACGCGCTCCTTTTTATACATTGATGATTGCCTCGACGCGGTTCAATTGTTCATGGATTCTTCCTACAATGGTCCGTATAATATCGGATCTGAAGAAATGATTAGCATACGCGATTTTGCGCTGCTCATTGCAGAAATTGCTAACAAAAATATTTCCATTCAATCAATTGATGGTCCGCAAGGGGTGAGAGGTCGCTCTTCTGATAATACGCTCATTGAAAAAGAATTAAATTGGAAACCTGCCACTTCCTTGAAAGAGGGAATAACCAAATTATACCATTGGGTTGAAAATGAAATTCGTTCTAACTAAATTGAACTAAACTCAAAATAGTTGAGAAAATTAGCGTTCAAAGGTTGAAAGTTCGCTTTTTACAACAGTAAAATCAAATTCATTGGGATTGAATAAGTAAACACTTAAATGCTTCAATTGCTTGGGCTGAATGTCTATTACTCTCGTAAAAGTATATTCTTTGTGTTTACCAGAAGCCCAGTTCAAATTAAACGAACGATAAGTATTTTTGTCCTCATTGTCAACTTTATCCACTACTAATACCAATGACTCTCTAGCCAAGAATGGTGTTTTAACGCTTGTTGTTATCACAATTTTCAACCAGTCTGCTGTAGAATTTTTCCAAGTTGTATCAATCAAATTAAAGTACATGTCCTTCGTTTGAACAGGGAAAGAATGATCTAATTGCATAATTGTAGATTTCTTCCAATCTTCAGGTGTTTTTTTAACAAATAATCGGAAAGAAGTGCGTGGATTGTGAATCAGTTCTTTATATTCTGGTTGACGTTGAACAAAATCACCTTTATTCCCAGCGACATCCTCAAACAATGCATCACCGCTGTATTTGATATCTGGAACAAAAAAGTTAGTTGGATTGTGTTTTCTCACATGATAAGCATAAGACAAGTGTTGAGTAAGATAAATAGACGAGGAGTAATTGTCTTTCACCTCATCAATAAATCGAATAAAGTCTGCTTTTTCCATTCGGTCATCAGGAGAAAAAACGGAACTAATGAAATTAAAATGTTTCCAAGCCACAAAAGGCAACGAAACAAATACCACAGCCAGCATTCCTAGTTTTGCGTAATTATCCAACGTAAAGAAAACAGACAAAAGAAACAAAAAGATTAAATGCATCCCTACTCTATCTTCCGGATAATTTGTATCCATCAATACACTCATCAATTCAATGGCAATCAAATTGGCAATAAACAAACCTATGAACAAAAAAGCAGGTTGGATAGTTAACTCTTTTAATCCTAAATAATTTAACTGCACAACCAAATGAACCACTAAAAAAGCAATGACAAGTATAAAAACGTATTTCAACACGATTGATTGAGTCATCAGCACCATTTGACTTAAAGTAGCCCCAGTTGTTAACCACAAACCATCTTTATTTCCATAATAAAGTGCTCCTGCATTTTTTAGTTCAAAAGAAAACCAAATAGCATAACTCAAAGCTGCAATTGTTAAAATAGAAATAAGAATATAACTCAATAAAGGTCGGTAACGTTTCGTCTGCACCACATCAATGAGCAACTTTACTCCAATATAAGCAAACATAAAAAAAGAAGTGATCAACAAATTCAAGTTTGCATAAATGGCCAATACTAATAACAAGGCCATCAATACCATATTTGCTGGGTTATATTTTTTTGCAAGGCTCAAAAAAGGAAGAAAAGCGAGCATTAACAGCGCAATGGACATGGCATATCCACGAGAATAAGCGAAGTAATCGAGCACATACGGAATACTTGTCAATGCCATTAAAAAAATAAACCTCATCCACTTGGTTGCCAAACGAAGACTTAATCGATAACTTGCAAAAAAGAAAAGAAGAAAAGACAACACATTAGGTATGCGAATAGCCCAAATGTGATCGCCACATAAAGAATAAAAAACCTTACTCAATACACTGTTTAGCAAATGATTATTCGCATCCAACACTGTATCTTTACCAAAAATTTTATTGTAATCAACATAGTGAAACAAAGTTGCTAATTCATCGTGAATAGGTTCAACCAAAATCGAGCGAATTACAACATAAACGAATAAAACAATTGCTAAAATCGATGCAAATAAAGTATAATAGTTTTTTTTGAGTACTGTTTTCATGCGCTTTAATAATAGTTAAATCCTTAGGCATAAATCGCCAGTAATTGTTCGACTGCAAAATCGACCTCTTCCAAAGTTGTATAGCGAGAAAACGAAAAGCGAACATTTGGACGAGAACCATCTACATGAATTCCTTCCAAGACATGAGAACCATTAGTCGCACCAGAAGAACAAGCACTACCGCCACTTGCTGCTACGCCTTTTAAATCCAATGTAAAAAGAAGCATGCCCGAAGCATCACTTGCAGGGAACTGAACATTTAGAACAGTGTAAAGAGCCTCATCAGGATTGGTCTCTCCAATAAAATCTACCCCTTTCAATTCATTTTTTAAACGATTCATCATGTGTGATTTTAATCCTTGCACATAATGTTGATGTTCTTCAATTCTATCATTTGCTAATTCCAATGCTTTAGCAAGACCAACTATTCCAGATACATTTTCAGTTCCCCCTCTAAAACCACGTTCTTGTCCACCACCGTGAATTAAATTTTCAATACGCACTTTATTGTTTACGTATAAAAAACCAACTCCTTTTGGTCCGTGGAATTTATGAGCTGAACACGTAATAAAATCAATATCAAGTTCTTTTAAATTAAACGGATAATGTCCAACAGTTTGAACAGTATCCGAGTGAAACAACGCTCCATATTTTCGGCACAATTCGCTAACCTTTTCGAGTGGAAGTAAGGTAGCAATTTCATTATTGGCGTGCATCAATGACACCAACGTTTTTGTAGAGCTATCAGCCAACAATTCTTCTAAGTGAATTAAATCCACTTTTCCATGAGCATCTAAGTTAACGTAAGAGACAACAGCTTTATCATTTTTAACCAAATAATCCAAGGTATGCCCCACAGCATGGTGTTCAATTGGCGAAGAAATAATTCTACGCACACCCATTGTTCTAACAGCAGAAAACAATGCCATATTATCAGCTTCTGTTCCACCGCTTGTAAAAAACAATTCAGCAGGTTCGCAGTGCATTAATTGAGCAACCGTTCTTCTAGCTTGTTCCAACAAACCTTTTGCTTTACGGCCAAAAGCATGCGTGGAAGAAGGATTTCCAAAAGTAGTGTTCATCACTTCTGTCATTGCTTCAATCACTTCTTTTGCCATAGGAGTTGTGGCAGCGTTGTCCAAATATACTTGCATAAGATGATTTTTGTACAAAATTAAAAAAATATATGCTTATCCGTTTCTTTCCCTATCGATAAATCTTTCCACTTAGTTTTTCTTATAATCATTTTTTAACCACATAGCGTTGTACTGAACTTATCGAAGTGATACATAGAAAAACATGGTTTTTAAGATAAACAAAGTATCACATAGTGTTTGTCTTCGACAAATAAGCGAAAAATCTATGTCACTATGTGGTTCAAAGAAAGTATTATCCTTTATCGAAGACAAAATATTGTAATTGCGGAAGATGCAGATAATCATTAAACAAAAAAGAGGTCATCCATTTTGGACAACCTCTCAGTTTAACGTTCAAGTATATTAAGACTAGTTTGCAGGGCCAGCATTGTTAACAGGCGTTGCTGTTTCTGGTTTAGCGCCTACATTACCTTTAATACGCAATACTTTTGTTGGTTCGTTTGCTGCATTTGATGTAATCGTAACACTCTTATTAATTGCACCAGGACGGTTTGTATCATACTTTACTGTGATAGTACCTGTTTTACCTGGGTTAATTGGATCTTTTGGCCATTCAGGAACTGTACAACCACAAGAACCTTTCGCGTTTGAAATAATCAATGGAGCGTTTCCTGTGTTTTTAAATTCAAATGTACAAGTACCGTTTCCACCGTATTTTACATCACCATAATCGTGCGTATCTTTTTTAAAATCAATTTTTGGTCCATCCATTACCTCTTGAGCACTCACAGTGTTAGAAGTAAAAGCAGCTGCAACTGCCAATGCCATAGTAAATAATAATTTTTTCATTTTACTTTCGTTTTTAGTTTACAAGTCAAAATTACATTCTTTTTTTCAATCACTCTGATTTTTAACACTCTGTTAACAGCAATTTAACTTATGGATAATTGACACGGTGACTGATTGACGTAAACCAAAACAATCTTTTCTTTAAAGTATCATCTAGTCATAGCGTCATTTAGTTATAGCGTTATATAGTTATATAGTCATCTAGTCATAACATCAAAAAAAAGAGCGACTTGCGTCACTCTTTCCATCAATTAATTAAAATATCTATTAATTCGCTGGGCCTGCATTGTTCAATGGCATTGCTGACTCAGGTTTTGCGCCTACATTTCCTTTAATGTAAATCACTTTTACAGGCTCGTTTACTGCGTTTGAAGTGATTGTAACATTTTTATTAAAAGCACCAGGGCGCTTAGTATCATATTTCACTGCGATAACGGCTGTTTTTCCAGGGTTAATTGGATCTTTTGGCCATTCTGGAACTGTACAACCACATGAACCTTGTGCATTTGAAATGATTAATGGTGCATTTCCTGTGTTTTTAAATTCAAAAGTACACGTTCCATCAGCTCCGTACTTGATATCTCCGTAATCATTTACTTCTTTTTTAAACTCAATTTTAGGTCCAGAAGTTTTCTCTTGTGCAAAAACTGATTGAGTTGTAAAAGCTGCCATTACAGCCATTGCCATTAAAAATAATACCTTTTTCATAATTTCGTTTTTTAGTTAACACTCCAAATTTAATGCCATTTTTTTTGTGTGGAACAATTCTCAAAAAAAATAACAACAATTTAACATTCTTTTTAACATTCTTTGCTCAACAAAAAAAAATGTTAAAACCAAAATTGATTTGTATAATATCCCATTTTTTCTTAGATTTACATTTTGAAAGACTTCATCTAAAGTCAAATCATTTGACAATGAAAACATTAGACATCATTATACCACTCTATAAATCTCAATATTCTTTGGAGGCTTTGATTGCACGTTTTAACGAATGGCATCAACAATCTCCTCAATTTTCTAAGCGAATTATTTTTGTGGAAGACGGTGGAGATGATGGTACTTATGCCTTTCTTCAATCGATTAAGCATACCATTCAACTAGAAAAAAGCATCATCCGGTTGGCAAAAAACTACGGTCAACACACTGCTATTGCTACTGGATTGACACATTCAAAAGCTGACTTGGTTGTTGTCATGGATGACGATTTGCAGCACTACCCGTTTGACATTACGAAACTAGTCGAACAGTTAGAATCTTCCAACGCTGATTTAGTGTACGCTCAATATTCAATAAAAGAACACCACTTTTTAAGAAATGTTTCTAGTAAATTATTAAAACTTGCCACTAAAAGTAAAACAGCTGATTTCAGCATGGTAAGTTCTTTCAAAGTAATGAGAAAACACGTTTTGAGCACTTTAAAAGCACAACAATCTCCAATTATTTTAGTCGATGTTTACCTACTCGATAGTGCCAGTAAAGTTGAAACATGTGAAGTAACACATCACAAAAGAGCAATCGGAAAATCATCGTACTCAACGAGAAAATTAATTACAATGACATTGAATATCATTTTGTTTCACTCCTCGTGGCCATTAAAAATGATCACACGGTTTGGAACACTGATGTCTTTTATATTTTTTATTCTAAGTTGCTACTACATTTATCAAAAGATATTTCACGATGTTGAAATGGGATTCACCAGTATTGTCGTAGCCATTTTCCTTTCTACTGGATTGATATTGATTTCATTGGGCATTATTGGTGAATACATTCGTAAAATTTGGATACACCAACATCAACTAGAAAAAGTAATTATCGCTGAAAAAGAAGAAATATGAAAAAGTTTAACCTCGAATTAACACCATTAAAAAAAGAAGATTTGGAAACCGTTCGCATGTGGAGAAATGATGCAGACATTGCTCAATTCATGGAGTATCAAGAAAACATTACTCCAGAACAGCAAATTGAATGGTTCAACTCATTGGATGAAAAAACAACTTATTTCATCATTCAATCCAACACTAAAAAAATTGGACTAATTAATTTAAAAAACATCGATTTGGTGCAACAAACAGCTGAATCAGGTTTATTTATTGGAAACAAAAGTTTTATGGGGACAGGAATTACGCTTGGTGCTTCTATAATCCTACTTGATTATGCTTTTGAAAAACTGAATCTGAATACAGTTACTGCTAAAATAAATAAAAAAAATTCTGACGCTAAAATGTACAATGTATTGATAGGTTTCACTTGTCAAAGTTCTTTAAACGATCAATTTTGCCATTGGACGCTAGACAAAGAAGTTTACATGACGAACCGACCAAAATTAGTTCAAATGATTTCTTAATCGGAGCATTTACATTCAATTACAAGGATATAAACGTAGCATTTCAGGTTATTAAAACCTAAGAAATGTTAAGATAAAGTAGTTTGTGTGCTTTTCATGGTTGATTTTTCAAAAGTAAATCTTAATTTTGATGTTTATTTTCGTCAGGAAAAACATGAGAGCATTATACTTTAAAGAAATACGTAGCTTTTTAAACTCAATTATTGGGTTTATTTTCATTTTCATCTTTCTAATAGCAACTGGTATTTTCCATTGGATTGTACCTGGAGGAACCAATCTTTTAGAAGGAGCTGAGGCAGATTTAATTCCATTCTTTAACCTTGCGCCATTGTTGTTTTTCATCCTAATTCCTGCTATTACAATGCGCAGCATTGCCGAAGAAAGAAGAACGGGTACCATAGAATTGTTGTTTACACGACCTATCAGCGACATTAAAATACTTTTAGCTAAATACTTTGCTGGTGTAACCTTGTTGATTTTAGCGATATTACCAACAGTTGTTTATTATTTTTCAATGTATCAACTTTCCATGGAACCGGAAAAATTTGACCACGGAGCGACCATAACATCATACATCGGGCTCATTTTACTTGGTGCTTCATTTGTGGCAATAGGAATTTTTTCGTCCTCATTAACGTCTAGTCAAATTGTATCATTCATCATCTCCATGTTCTTATGTTGGCTGTTCTTTGATGGTTTTCATCGTCTTGGTGCATTTAACGTAATGGGTGGATTTGACGTTATTTTGCAAAAATTCGGAATGGTTAAACACTATGACTCTATCCGAAAAGGAGTGATTGATACAGGAGATATTATTTATTTCATATCTATTATTTCAGTCTTTATCCTTAGTGCTTTAACTGTATTAAAAACATTAAAAAAATAATTGTCCTTCTTCAATATGAGTACAACAAAAAAATTTAAAGGATTGTTTAACTGGACATTTTTACTAATCATCTTAGTAGGAATTGTCATGATTAACATCATCAGCTCGTATTTATACACGCGTATAGATATGACCTCTGACAAGCGTTATTCATTGTCTCCAGGAACTGAAAACTACCTAAAAAACGAGGAGAATTTCAAAAACAGAATGACCATCCGAATTTATTTGGAAGGAAATATGCCTGCTGAAATCAAACATTTTCGCAATGCCATTGAAGATAAACTAAATGAATTTAAGCAATTTGCAGGTAACCGAATTGACTACAAATTTATTGATCCAAATAATGGAACAGAAGAAGAACAAAAAGAATTAAAAGACCAATTGTTCAACAGAGGCAAAGGTATTTTACCGATGTACCTCGTTTATCAAAAAGACGGAGCTAAAAGTGAAGTGGTTTTATGGCCTGGTGCAATCATCAACTACGAAGGAACAGATGTCAACGTCATTCAATTTCTTCCTGGAACAAGAACAGGACAACCAAATCATTTGGAAGGAATTGAAGGCTCAATTGAAGCAGCTATCAACAACCTTGAATACATGTTGTTAAGTTCCATTCGTCGCTCTGTTCAAAAAGAAAAACAACGAATTGGTTTCTTGCATGGACATGGCGAATTAAGTTTTGCACAAACCCAACGAGCTCGTGCTTTAATTTCTCCTTATTTCAAAATAGAAGATGTTACAATAGGCGGAAAACTGAATGCATTGGATGAATTAGAAGGATTAATTATTGCCAATCCTCGTCAAAAAATGGACGTAAAAGACCTTTTTATCATCGACCAATTCGTCATGAAAGGTGGACGTTTGATGTGTTTCATGGATGCACTTGACCTCAATGAAGACACACTCAACATGAAAGGAATGGTTAATACAACACGAATTAAGACAGGTTTAGAAGATGTGTTGTTCGACTATGGTTTAAAATTAAATGAAAATTATGTAATTGATGCAAACTGTGCACCTAAAGGCGTGCCTTTTGCTAATCAACCGATAGTTCCATGGTTTTTCCATGTGATGGCAACACCAACTTCGCATCCAATTGCACGAAATTTAGCGCCAGTTTCATTAAAATATGTTAGTGAAGTACAATTCATCAACACAGTAAACGCAGCGTTGACACCGATTTTAACATCTTCAACTAATTCTACCGTTACAGGTTTTGCTCCTTTGGTGAGTTTAGGTATGCCTCTAAACTTTGGAAACAACCCACAATTGGCAAAAACACCAGGATTGGAAGAGAACAAAAAATGTTTAGCTGGTTTATCAGAAGGAATGTACGAATCTCACTTTAAAACACGTATCGTTGATGAATATGCCAAAAACCCTGATGCTGTATTTATCAAAGATAGCCAAAAAGAAGGGAAAGTACTATTGGTAGGAAACGGGCGATTCATCGCAAATAGATATGATTCTACAACCAACAACATGACAGGTCAAACAATGTATAGACCAGTAGAATTTGACGATTTAAGAAGTGATGAGGAACTATATAGACTTGGAATTCAGGCTGTGTTTGGCAACAAAGAATTTTTCCAAAACGTAGTGGACTATGTCATGGGGGATAATTCAGTTTTAGATATCCGAAGCAGACAAATCGACGTTAAACGTATTGACAATGCGAAGGTTCAAAAAAATGCTAAATTTTACAAAATCATCAACTTGGTATTGCCTTCCGTTGTTGTTGTTATCTTAGCGCTGACATTTGCCTATTTAAGAAGAAAAAAATACAGTTTAAAAAAATAGAAACTGTTAAAACAATTAAACATGAAAAAATTAATCACACTCATAGTTGCAGCAATTGCAGTAGGTGCTTTGGCTTATTTTGGTTTTAATTTGATAAAAAAATCAGGTTCATCGGTTGATTCTGAATTAATTGAATTTGCCATTAAAGATGTTGAAAAAATTGACCGCGTTGTCATTACAGATAACTTTGGTCGCGTTATGGACTTAAGAAAGCCTGCTAACTCAGATGTTTGGACTGACAAAGATGGCGGATGCATTCAACAAGAGGGAATTTATTACATCTTAGATGCTTGTAAAAAAATTGAATTCAAAGGCTACTTGAATGAAAATTCGATTGAGACAAAGAAAAATATCATGATGGCGCAACACATTAAGGTAGAATATTACTTAAATGGAAAGTGGCACAAAACATGGTACATAGGTCCAGCGTCAAAAGATCATCTTGGCCAAGTTATGTTGCTAGAATCTGATGAATTAGGCAAATCAGACAGACCAGTAATTATGGCCATCAAAGGAATGTACGGAATCATAGAGCCTCGTTTTTATGCAGATCCATTGAAGTGGAAGTGTACACAAATTTTCGACTATGAAGCACGTGACATCAAAAAAGTAGATGTTCGTTTCCCTTTAGAGCCGTCTAGAAGTTTCTCTGTTGAAAGCTTAGGAAACAATCGTTACTCAGTAAAACAGCAAGACATTCCATTACCACAAGTGGACACACAATTTGTGATGTTGTACCTCAACAAGTTCAAAAAAATCCACTATGAAACTGCTAATTATTTATTGGACAACAACCAAATAGACAGTTTAAAACGCACTTCTCCATTTTGCACACTTGACATTCGTTTAAAAAACGGAAAAAATACAAAAATGAAAATGTATCGCATCCATGCGCCAGAAGTTCAATTAAATGAATTTGGAATTCAAGTTACGCACGATGTTGAACGTTTTTGGGCAGAATTGCCAGGAGGAGAAATTGTGAAATGTCAATACTTTGTGTTCGACCCACTTATTTTAGGACATATTTATTTCCCGATGGATATGAGCAAGGTAGATATGAATGATTACAAGGTGTTATCACCTGAAAAATACCACGATTTGCGTTAGTATTTTTATGATTGTTAATAAATTTTGAAAAAAAGTAAAGATAAAATAGTATATTTGTTTTTTTCCTTTTTACATTTGAGTAAATTTATAAGATAGACATGAATTTTATAACATCAAGTACAACTCTTTTAAGACACTTACAGAGTATTTCAGGTGTGTTAAGCACAAGCAATACACTGCCAATTTTGGATAATTTTTTATTTGAAATCGAGGATAAACTTCTAACGATTTCAGCATCTGACCTTGAAACAACCATGCGTACAAGCATGGAAGTTGAAGCGAACGAGTCAGGAAGCATTGCTATTCCAGCAAAGTTATTGTTGGATGTACTAAAAAATTTACCAGATCAACCATGTACGTTTTCAATCAATGAATCTCATGGAATTGAAATTATTTACGAAAATGGTAAATCTAAAATGGTTGGTTTTGCTGGTGACGAATTCCCAAAAATTCCACAAATTGAAAATAGTTCTTCTGTAAGAGTAGCTGGTGAAGTTATTAGCTCTGCCATCAACAAAACGTTGTTTGCTACAGGTAACGATGATTTGCGCCCTGTGATGAGTGGTGTATTCTGCCAATTCTCACCGCAAGACATTATTTTTGTTGCAACAGATGCACATAAATTAGTTCGTTACAAGCGTACGGATGCAACGTCTGATAACACTTCATCATTTATTTTACCAAAGAAGCCTTTAAACTTATTGCGCACGAACTTGTCTTCTGACTTGGAAGTGCAAATTGATTACAATGAGTCAAACGCTGTTTTCTCTTTCGGTGATATCGTAATGATTTGCCGCTTAATTGATGGAAAATATCCTAACTATGAAGCGGTTATTCCAAAAGAAAATCCAAATGTGTTGATTATTGATCGCATGCAATTTTTCAGTTCTATCAAGCGTGTCTCTCTTTTCTCAAATAAGACGACTCACCAAATTAAACTTAAAATTGCAGGTTCAGAATTATCACTTTCAGCAGAAGATTTAGACTTCTCAAACGAAGCGAATGAGCGTTTAACATGTAACTATGAAGGAGAAGATATTGAAATCGCTTTCAACTCTCGTTTCTTAATGGAAATGTTAAGCAACATCGAAGCCAAAGAAATAAAATTGGCAATGTCTGTTCCAAGCAGAGCTGGTTTATTAATGCCTGCTGAAAACAACAATCCAGACGAAGATATCCTAATGCTAGTAATGCCAGTGATGGTGAATAAATAAGCATTTAGTTTGATATAAAATAAGAAGAGAGTGTTCGAAAAGTCGGACACTCTCTTTTTATTTTAAGATGTTCAAAAATGAATGAAATGCAAGGCGTTGAAAATGAAGAAAAAGGAGTGTACTAGTGTACATGACTTTTGCTGATATTTGACTTACGAAGTATGCACCGAAGGTATTACAACGCAGCAGTTCGTCACTTTTTGGACATCGCCCTTCTTGTTTTATCGATAATCCTTACTTCTTAATCCAATAAGACCCTAATTGTGATAAGCTCGATTGATTAGCCGTTAACTCTTCCATACTATTAAACGACGCCGCGCTAACCAAAAACAAACTACCTTGAGGAATGATTGTAGCAGAAAAACCTAATCCTTTTAATTTTTCGACCAAACGATGAGCATTAGACTCTACTCCAAATGAGCCAACAATTACTTGAATGGCTTGGTTTGAAAAAGTTGACATTGTTGATTGAACAGCAGGTTTTGTCGGTGAAGGAGCAGAAACTGGCACTTGCTTCATTTCTTCTTTAGGAGCTGGAACTTCTTCAGCCTTCATTTCTTGCGCTTCTTCTTGTACAATCTCCTCATTATTTACTTCCTCTTCTTGCTGCTGCTCTACAGATGGTTCTTCCAATGAATCTACACCCAACTCATCATCTGATACCAATTCTTGGTTTTTAGCGGAGAAAAAGTGTGTTTTCAGATCTTTGAAATTAAATCCAACGTAGGCAGCACCACCCATGATTATAACAGCTAGCAAAAGAACCAAAATTGGACTGGTTCTACGTGGCTTTTTATCCTTTTTCACCTTTTCTAATACAGGTTTTTTAGGCCGCTCTGGTTGGTAATTTAATGGTGGTAAGTCCAAATCATCACTCCACTGTTCTTCTTCAGTTGCAGGAACAATTTGAGGCTCCTCATTTTCAACAGCCGCAACAGTTGCTACTTCATCAAAAATAGATTGAGTGTTTTCACTTACAACTTCTTTTGCTTCTTCTGAAAAAGAGTCAACGACTGGAGGAGCAACCTCATCCTCTAAGTTTTCAATTATTTGCTCGGATGCTTGCTCAACAACTTCAGGAGTAACAAGCTTTTCTTCAGTCGGTGTATCAACAACCTGTTCTTGGGCAATTCCTTGTTCTATTGTAGCAGGCTCCACAACAGGATGATCGCTCACCTGAAATTCTCCTTTTTCAAACTGTACGTCTCCACTGCTATCTTTATAGAAAAAACCAAGTTCTTCAAACACCACTCGTTGGTTATTCGCTAATTGATTGTTAAGTTCAGCGATGTATTCATCAATCATTGATTTGGCTTGTGTTTCATCAACAGCATGAATTGCAGCAACATGCTTTACCAAGACACCATCATTTAGTTTCAAGTAAGGCATGAACATCAATTCCTTTGTAGCGCTATTGACCATTGTCAAAGCTCCAAATCCAGGAATAATAACTGTTTTTTCGTTTTCAAAAAGTTGAGCAATAGAAAGCTTCATAGTTAGCACATTAAGTTATTTTACAAATAAATCGTTAAACGCATGAGTTTGATTCAAACGCACTCCTTTTTCTGTCTGTTGCAAGGTACAAATCTCATTAACGCTATCGTGTTCTAAAAATAAGTAATAATTCTTATCCGCAGCGATGTTTAAAAATTTTTCTTTTTCTGAAATTGTTAACAAAGGTCGCGTATCATAGCCCATAACATAAGGCAAAGGAATATGACCTGTACTTGGTAGCAAATCAGCCATAAAGACCAATGTCTTGTCTTGATAATGAATATGAGGTATCATCATACTTTCTGTGTGACCATCAACGAACAACACATCGATGTTTGGGAACACATTTTGCACAAAATCGCTTGATCGTTCGATGAATTTTAATTGTCCACTTTCTTGAATTGGAAGAATGTTTTCAGAAAGAAAAGACGCTTTTTCACGCGCATTTGGTACAGTTGCCCATTGCCAATGATTTTCCGTGCTCCAATAAATGGCATTTTTAAACACCGGTTCAAAACCAGTTCTATCCTTATTCCATTGAATAGCGCCTCCAACGTGATCAAAATGTAAATGCGTTAAAAACACATCTGTAATATCGTCAGCATGAAAACCTAATTTTTTCAAATTTCCATGTAAAGAATCGTTTCCATGCAAGTAATAGTGTGAAAAGAATTTTTCACTTTGTTTATCACCGATTCCTGTATCAATTAACATTAAGCGATTTCCATCTTCGATCAATAAACTTCTCATTGACCAATTACACATATTATTTTCGTCAGCTGGGTTTGTTTTATTCCAAATTGATTTAGGCACAACACCAAACATTGCTCCACCATCCAATTTAAAATCACCTGTATTTAATGGATAAATTTTCATAACGACTTATCAAATGAATTTAAAAAGATAAAAATAGTCAAAAAGCTGAAAGAAACAAAAGATGTGGAGAAATAATCCTCAACAACAACCACAATTGACAAAAAAATGGTCGGATATTTATTCCGACCATTTAAAGCTTTTAATAGTTTAAGCTAACTAAATTTAGTTTTATTATTCAACAATAATTTTAACTATTTCTTTTAAGCCATTATTTAAAACTGTTAAGAAATAAATACCTGGGACAGCATTTACATCAATTACTGTACTTGTTGAATGGTATATTTTTCCGTCTAAGACTATTGCTCCATTCAAATCAACAATAGCATAACTTGCTTCATCCACATATTTACCAAAATCAATGGTAAACCTCCCTTGGTTTGGATTTGGATAAACAACCAAATTACTATATGCTAATTCATACAAACCAACAGTTGTCACAGCATAACAATTAGAAGCTACATCACAGCCATCTTTTGTAACAATAACAGCATAATTTCCATTTTCTGTTGCAGTAAACGATTGAGTTATTGCTCCTGCTATTAACTGATTTGTTGCACAATCAATCCATTGATAGGTAGCTCCTGACTCGTTCGCTGTTAAAATAATACCGACTTGAGTTACAGCTGCTGATGGAATAGGTTTGATAGTTAAATTCAATGTCACAACTGAATCACACCCATTTGCTGATCCTCCAACAATTGTGAAAGTAGGTGTATTGATGCTAGACGTATAGGTAACTCCATCCATCCATGTATAAGAGCCGCAAGCTATTTGCGTATCTATACCATTTGAAACAGGTAATATGGTGAAATTAATAGTAGCCAAACTATCACACCCATGAATGGTTTGGAATAATTCGGAATATGTTCCGTTAGCTGATAATTCTTGAGTTCCAAAATGATAAGGTAATTCTGAAGGACAAATGGTTACATCAACTGGAGGAAGCGTTTCATAAACAGGATAAACCGTTATTTGAGTGGTTATTGTATTCGTCAATCCACTACTGATATGTTTTATTACTGATTGAATATTATATGTCCCTGCCTGTGAAAATGAATGTGAAATTGTCTCATTGAATAACTTTCCAATTACTAGTGTTCCATCACCAAAATTCCAGTAAATACTATCAACATCAATAGTTGTTGGAGAGAATGTAATCGGTTCACTTCCACAAACTGATAAACTACTTGCATTCAAGTTTCCACGTGGGTCAAAATTCTTATCAAATTCATGTTCAAGAGGAGAACTCCACAAACCAATACTATCTTTAAATTGGACGTTAATAGCATGGGTTCCTCCAGGCATATTAGCTGGCATTGGCAGTAATTCATTCCATTGATAAGATTCAACCATTGTTGCTAAATCAATTGTTTGAACATTCGCAAAATCATCGTCAAACCAATAGCGATAAGTTTTAAGTTTAGGATTTAAAACCACAGTGTTATTTTCTAACTTGTAGAAAACATGCGTTAACGGGCTACTCCATAAACCATTTTCATCTTTAAAACGAATGTTGAATTGGTGAAGTCCGTTAACTGCTGAACTCATAGATATCAAATCATTAAGAACAACCTGCTGTTGGTTTGGAGTATTTGTCTGAATTGCTGATGCATAATTATTGTCTAACCAATATTCATAAGCTACAATTTTAGGATTAGCTACGTTATTAACAATTGGTAATTTGTAAAACGCATGTGTCAAAGGACTGCTCCACATTCCATTTTCATCTTTAAAACGGATGTTGAGTTGATGTAAGCCATCAGGTAAAGAACTCATTGAAAGAAGATTGTTTATAACAACCTGCTCTTGGTTTGGAGTATTCGCCTGAATAGCTGATGCGTAATTATTATCTAACCAATATTCATAAGCTACAATTTTAGGATTAGCTACGTTGTTAACGATTGGTAATTTATAGAAATAATGGGTCAATGGGCTGCTCCACATTCCATCTTGATCTATTGCTCTAAAGTTAAACGTATGCAATCCATTCGCTAACCCAGAAGTGTTCACATTCTGGTTAAAATTAAGCTGTGCAACTGGAGTGATGTTAGTCGAAGTTTTATTCGTATAATCATTATCAAACCAGTATTCATAGCCATTTATGGTGCTTTGACCTATTCCATATTGGAATAGAAAGAAGCTAAGTAAAATGAAGTATATCTTTTTCACAACAATGATTTTTAATCTTGATCTTTTTGAGCTTTAACAGTGATGTTTACAGGCAATTCTCCATTGTTGTTTGTAGTTGGAGAAGTTGCATTTATTTGGAAATGTGGATTCTTAGGAACGGCACTACTTTTATATGGAAAAGCACCTCCATAAATCCCAACTTGCGTTCCATCAACTCCCAAATAAGTTGTTGGATTTTGTAGTTGATAATTGTGTGAATAATTGAATACAACTCCCGTTTGATTAACAAACAGTGAATTAAAATCAACATTAATCTGATTGTTCAGTGTTGTTGGGTTTGTTCCAAGATATGTAGAAGAAAAACTAAAGACATTATTATAGAACGTGTTACCATCTCCTATTAAAATTTGACTACCATAAGATTCAGAACGAATAATGTTATTTCTAAAATAATTATTGGAAGAGTTGTTAAATAAATATGTATAATAAGAAATAGAAGCCATAATAACATTATTATTCAGCACAGCTCCATTAATGTTACTATATGCACCTGCCAGAATATTATTGCTTATGAACACGTTGTCTGCGTTTTCAAAATTCCCTCCTGAAATAACACTACCAATAATGGCAATATTTGATGAAGGATTTGAATGATTCCCTTCAAATTTAATCACATTCGTAATATAAGAGCGTTTAATACTCAATCCTGTAATAGAATGATTACTTTCTACTTTAAACTCCCCAGATACTTGGAATCCTTCAAAATAGAAATCATTCGCTCCATTGGATAAAGCAATATTTCCACTAATAATCGTTTTTCCAGTCACCATTGAAGAGTCTAAATAATGACCAGCACCAAATAAAGTAAGTTTTTTATTAATCGTGCTCGGTGGGAAGAATGTTCCACCCGAAAAGTAAAGTGTATCACCAGCCTGAGAAGCGTTGTAGGCGCTCACAAAAGCAGTATTCCCTTTAAAAATTTGTGTCGCTCCGTTTCTATTTAATGCAATCATTTGCGCATTAGTAGTAAGTATTGCTCCCAAAAAGAACAAAGTAGATAGTATACTATTTTTCATAATTTAAAATTTTATACTAAGTTACAGCATATAAACAACTAATTTCTATGACTACAATCACATCATAAAAAATATAAAATGATTAACTTATAGGATTTATGCTTTTTAAAATCACTTTGTACGGTATCTATCAAAAGCTTTTCAATAAGGTTTTAAAATCTTATGTGAGTTTTCAAACTATTCCTTATTTTTGTAAAAAAACACTTACAATATGGAATGGAAAACAATTAAAGAATACCAAGATATTACATTCAAACAATTAAACGGCGTAGCAAGAATTGCTTTTAATCGCCCGGAAGTTCGCAATGCTTTTAGACCTAAAACAGTTTCTGAATTATTAGAAGCGTTAATTATAGCACATGAATCACAAGAAATTGGCGTTGTACTGATTTCTGGTGAAGGACCTTCTCCAAAAGATGGTGGGTGGGCATTTTGTTCTGGTGGCGATCAACGTGTTCGCTCTACAACTGGTTACAAAGGAGAAGATGGTGTCAATCGTTTTAACATTTTAGATGTTCAACGCCAAATTCGTTTTATGAACAAAGTAGTCATCGCTGTTGTTCCTGGTTGGGCTGTTGGTGGCGGACATAGCCTTCATGTTGTGTGCGACTTAACTATTGCTAGTAAAGAGCATGCTGTTTTTAAACAAACAGACGTTGACGTTGCAAGTGTTGACGGAGGTTTTGGGTCGGCTTATTTAGCGCGTCAAGTGGGACAAAAAAGAGCACGTGAGATATTTTTCCTTGGGAAATCTTATACGGCACAAGAGGCTTATGAAATGGGAATGGTCAATGCTGTAGTTCCTCATGATGAATTAGAACAAACAGCATACGAATGGGCTCAAGAAATTCTAACGAAAAGTCCAACTGCTATTAAAATGTCCAAATTTGCATTCAACCTTATCGACGATGGTTTGGTTGGGCAACAAGTCTATGCTGGTGAAGCAACGCGCTTAATTTACATGACAGAAGAAGCAGTGGAAGGAAGAAATGCATTTTTAGAAAAACGTCAACGTGACTTCTCTAAATTTCCGAAATTTCCTTAATTAGCCTTCGAAAAATAAATAACACAACTTATAGAAAGGCAAAAGTGAACGTAACTTTTGCCTTTTTTGATAATATACAATTACTTCTTACGTCCTTCAATTTTAGGCAAGAACAAGGCAACAATCCCAAGCAATGGCAAGTATGAACACAAATGGAACACGTAATCTATACTAGTCGCATCAGCTATTCTCCCAAGTACGGCCGAACCTAAGCCTCCCATTCCAAATGCCAAGCCAAAAAATAATCCAGCAACCATTCCAACTTTTCCTGGCATCAAATCTGTTGCATACACCAAAATAGCTGAAAAGGCAGAAGAAATAATCAAACCAATAACAACGGCCAACAATATCGTCCATTCCAAATTAGCATATGGCAGCATCATTGTAAAAGGTGTTACCCCAAAAATAGAAACCATAATGACTAATTTTCGTCCATAACGATCCCCTATTGGTCCACCCAAAATAGTGCCAACAGCAACCGCAGCTAAATAAACGAACAAATAAATTTGAGATTGCTGAATACTAACATCAAACTTATTCATTAAATAAAAGGTGAAATAACTACTTAATGAAGCTGAATAAAAGTACTTTGAAAAGATAAGTATTAGCAAAATAACAATCGAAAATGTTACTTTTCTTTTTGAAAAAGGCGATTCAACAACTTGAGTTGATTTGTTTCGCTTGTGTCGTTGCAACTGAATGCCATACCACTTTCCTACGCGAGTTAAAATAAAAATGCCTATTAACGCAAAAACACCAAAAAGAGAAGCACTTTTTTGCCCAAAAGGAACAATAATCAGAGCCGCCAACAAAGGACCAATAGCAGATCCAGCGTTACCACCAACTTGAAAAATAGATTGTGCCAATCCTTTTTTTCCACCCGAAGCCAATTGTGCCACTCGAGATGACTCAGGGTGAAAAATGGAAGAGCCCATTCCAACCAAACTCACCGACAACAAAATGGAAATAAAACTGGTGGAAAAAGCGATGGATAATAACCCTAACAATGACAATAACATCCCAAAAGGAAGCGATTTAGGCATTGGGTTTCGGTCTGTGTAACGTCCCACAAAAGGTTGTAAAATAGATGCTGTTAACTGAAAACAAAGAGTAATAATACCAATTTGCGTAAAGGATAATGCATAATTCTCCTTTAAAATTGGATAAATCGAAGGGATAACAGATTGCATCATGTCATTTAACATGTGCGAAAAACTGATTGCAAACAGTATGGGATAAACCGTTGATGAATGAGACTTCATAATAAAAAAAGACAAAAATAGTATAAATTGTAAATTGCAAATTACAAATTGCAACCGCGAAGCAGCACCGGAGGTAATTGCAAATTGAAATAATTCTTCACAATGTCTTAAAATCATCCTGTCATTCAG
>CAZOKJ010000027.1:22006-31243 GCA_964580465.1 uncultured Fluviicola sp.
TAATTGCAAATTGAAATAATTCTTCACAATGTCTTAAAATCATCCTGTCATTCAGTCATAAAATCAATTTATTCCTTCCAAAACAGCATATTTGATTTCCTTTCCTTATCTTTGCAATCCAATGACAAATTTTGCAACATATTTAACCCATCCCGTTTTTAAAGTTCTTCGTCAAATTGTAGAAGAAAAGCAATTAGAAGCTTATGTAATCGGTGGTTTTGTACGCGACATCTTACTTGAAAGACCTCGTACTGATATTGACATCGTAGTGGTGGGAAGCGGAATGGACTTAGCAGAAAAAGCTGGCGCTCGTTTGCGTGTAAAAAAGGTGTCTTTGTTTAAAAACTTTGGTACTGCTTCATTTCGCTACAAGGACTTGGATGTAGAATTTGTTGGAGCACGCAAGGAATCTTATCAGCGTGATTCTCGTAAACCCATCGTGGAAGACGGTACCCTTAAAGACGATCAAAATAGAAGAGATTTCACTATTAATGCAATGGGGATATCTTTACAAGCTCATAATTTTGGCGAATTAATCGACCCCTTTAATGGTAGAGCAGATTTAGAAAAAGGTATTATTCGTACTCCTTTAGATCCTGATATCACTTTTAGCGACGACCCTTTGCGTATGATGCGCGCTGTACGTTTTGCTGCACAGCTCGATTTCAAAATTGACCCCATTTGCTTAGAATCCATTCTGAGAAATTCGAAGCGTTTGGAAATTATTTCCAAAGAACGAATCATGGATGAATTCAATAAAATTGTATTGACTAACACGCCTTCACGTGGAATAAAGTTGTTGTATTCAACCAAATTATTGCATCAATTTTTCCCTGAAATGGTAGCTCTTCAAGGAGTGGAAACTGTCAATGGAAAATCGCACAAAGATAATTTTTATCACACCTTGGAAGTATTGGATAATGTGGCTCAAAACAGTGATGATTTATGGTTGCGTTGGGCAGCTATCATGCACGACATAGCCAAACCACCTACCAAGCGTTTTGATGAAAAAGTGGGATGGACATTTCATGGTCACGAAGATTTGGGTGCCAAACAAACGCCTAAAATTTTTAGTCGCCTAAAATTGCCTCTGGATGCAAAAATGAAATACGTTCAAAAGTTGGTGCGTTTACACTTGCGACCTATTGCATTGGTAAAAGGAAATGTTACTGATTCAGCTGTTAGAAGATTACTTTTTGAAGCTGGAGACGACATCGATGACTTAATGATTCTTTGCAATGCGGACATTACTTCAAAAAATGAATTCAAAGTAAAACGATACCGTCAAAACTTTGATTTAGTTCGCGAAAAATTAAAAATTGTAGAGGAAAAAGACCGTGTTAGAAATTTCCAACCACCTGTAGGAGGCGAAGTAATTATTAAAACGTTCAATCTTGGTCCTTGCCAAGCTATTGGAGATATTAAAAGCAAAATAAAAGAAGCTGTTCTTGAAGGAGAAATCCCCAATGAATACGAAGCAGCTTATGCATATATGTTAAAAATTGGCAAAGAAATGGGCTTAGAACCGGTGATTTAGTATCAATTCACTACAATTCATTATTTTTGTAAAAAGAAAAAAAGATATGAAAATTTATAACAATATATTAGAAACAATTGGCAACACTCCACTTGTTCGTTTAAATACAATTACCAAAGAGGTAAAAGCAACAGTTTTAGCAAAGGTAGAAACAACAAATCCTGGTAACTCTGTAAAAGACCGAATGGCTGTTAAAATGATTGAAGACGCTGAGGCGGCAGGATTAATCAAGCCAGGAGGAACCATCATTGAAGGAACTTCGGGGAACACTGGAATGGGATTAGCCATTGCTGCTATTGTGAAAGGTTATAAATTAATTTGTGTTATCAGTGATAAGCAATCCAAAGAAAAAGTAGATATTTTGCGAGCGGTTGGTGCTGAAGTGATTATTTGTCCTACTGAAGTTGAACCAACAGACCCTCGCTCTTATTACTCCGTGTCTAAGCGTTTAGCAGAAGAAATCCCTAACTCTTGGTACGTGAATCAATATGACAATTTATCGAATCGTCAAGCTCATTATGAATCAACTGGTCCTGAAATTTGGGAACAAACAGATGGAAAAATCACGCATTTTGTAGTAGGAGTTGGTACAGGTGGTACAATTTCTGGTGTTGGTCGTTACTTGAAAGAAAAAAATCCTAACATCAAAATTTTAGGTATCGATACTTACGGTTCTGTATTTAAAAAATACCATGAAACTGGGATTTTTGATGAAAATGAAATTTACACCTACATCACGGAAGGGATTGGGGAAGACATCTTGCCTAAAAACGTAGATTTTGATGTTATCGATCATTTTGAAAAAGTAACGGACAAAGACGCCGCTATTTACACACGTAAAATCGCTCGTGAAGAAGGCATCTTTGTAGGAAACTCAGCTGGTGCAGCCATCAAAGGTTTACTTCAAATGAAAGACATGTTTAAAGAAGGGGACGTTGTTGTCGTTCTTTTCCACGATCATGGAAGTCGTTATGTTGCAAAATTCTTCAACGACGATTGGATGAAAGAAAAAGGATTTTTAGAGGAATAATCCACTCCCACAATGGGATTTTCAATCAATAAAATAAAACCCAACAAGGAAAACTATGTTGTATGGCTTACAGCAGTCTATATGACAATTGGTCTCTTTGTGTTCAAATGGAATCCCATTGTTATTTTATTGGCTTATTTTATTGAAACGATTGTCATTGGTTGCATTCATCTTGTCAAGATGACACTCACTGCGCTATATTCTAAAAGCAATAGCGTTCCCAAAGTGGTAGGCTTGATTTTTGTGCCTTTTTTCTTTGTGCACTTCTTCTTGTTTATCGCGGTTCAATTATTTTTTGTGCTCACCATTTTGGACATTAAAGGCAATCACACTGTTGATCACTCATTGTTTGGGAATTATGCAGCTTTATTGGAATATCCGGACTTAAAATACGCATATTTCATGATTATCATTTCGAATGTTTTTTACGAAACAAAACGGTTTTTCTTACCCAAAAAGTATCAATACAGTGATTCTCAGAAATTAATGGGCGAACCGTATAGCCGAGTTATCATCCAGCAATTTGTAGCAATTTTTAGTGGTTTTATACTGCTTCTTTATAACAATGCTGCTTCGGTTGCTTTTCTTCTCATTATTATGAAATTGTTCACAGATTTGTTTGGTATCCAATTAACAAGTAAAGATAAACAATAATGGAATTTATAGACCAATACAACCAACAAATTGAACTTAAAAGCTATCCAAAACGTATCATATCGTTGGTTCCTTCTCAAACAGAGTTATTGTATGATTTAGGTTTGGATGAAGAAGTCATAGGCATCACTAAGTTTTGTGTTCATCCAAAAAAATGGCACCAAACAAAGGAACGAATTGGAGGAACAAAAGATGTCAATATTGAAAAAGTAAAAGCATTACAGCCTGACTTAATTATTGGCAATATTGAAGAAAACACCAAAGAAGATTACGAACAATTAATAAAAATTGCTCCTGTTTGGATGAGTGACGTCGAAACCTTTGAGCAAGCCATTGACATGATAAAAGCGATTGGTTTAATGACTAACAAGGAAGAAAAATCCAAAGAATTAGCACAAGCGATTGAACAAAAATTCACTCATTTACGCGCCAATGTTTCAACTCAATGGACTTATCTTTATTTCATGTGGAAAGACCCTTATCTCACTGCTGGAAACAACACTTTTATAGATAAAATCATTGAAAAATTGGGCGGAATAAACCTACAAAAGGAAAATCGTTATCCTGAAATAAATTTCGATACAATGCCTGAACCTGAACATGTTTTACTCAGCTCGGAGCCCTACCCTTTTGATGAAAAACACCTTTCTTTTTTCAAAGAAAAATTCCCAAATGCACAATTACACTTAGTTGACGGCGAATTTTTCTGTTGGTATGGATCTCGCTTAGAAAAAGCTGCCAACTATTTCGAACAATTCTTAAAAGAAATCGAAAGGGTTAAATAATAACCCGATCAATCAACATATCACCAAAAGCATACGGAATGTAAGCCAAACTAGGAATTTCTTTTGTAATGACAATAGGCGAGCGTCGTCCCAAAGCAATTTTACCATGTGTTGCACTCAATTCCAATGCAGCAGCAGCATTTACCGTTAGTGCGTTGAAAGCTTCCTCTGGAGTCATTTTCATTTTAACACATGCGAGTGACCATACAAAATTAAGATTTCCACTCGGCGTTGTACCAGGATTAAAGTCACTTGCAAGGGCAACAGGCAAATCATATTCCATCATCCAACGAGCGTTTCCAAAAGGAATCGAAATAAAATGAGAACAACTTGGTAATATAGTTGGAATGGTAGTACAATTTTTCAAAGCAATTAAATCTTCTTCCGCAATTTCCTCTAAATGATCGACAGAAACAGCACCTAACTCAATTGCTTTTTGAATACCACCCATGATAGAAAACTGATTAACATGCACTTTTGGTTTTAAACCATATTTTTTTCCAGCCAATAAAACTTGCTCCATTTGCTCAACTGAAAAATAATTGCGTTCACAGAATACATCTATGTAATCCGCTAATTTCTCTTCACCAATAACAGGCAACATTTCATTGATAATCATATCAACATAAGCTTGCTGGTTTTCTTTGTATTCTTTTGGGAAAGCATGAGCTCCTAAAAAAGTGGCTTTAATAGCAATTGGGAAATGCTCCTTTAAGCGCTTAATCACGCGCAACATTTTTAATTCACCGTCAACAGAAAGTCCATAGCCAGATTTAATCTCCAACGCTCCTGTTCCGTAAGAAATCAATCGTTCAACACGTTTTTTAGCTTCTTCAAACAATTCATCTTCTGAAAGTTCATTCAAACGGCGTGCTGAATTTAAAATACCACCACCTTTTAAAGCAATTTCCTCGTAGCTCAGCCCTTTGATGCGATCAACAAACTCTTCTTCACGACTTTTAGCGAAAACAGTATGCGTATGTGCATCAACGAATGCAGGCATTACAAAACGATTAGTGGCATCAATCACCTCTAAATCACGCCAATCAGTGACACCTTGCCAATCCTCCATGGAACCATAAGCAACAACTTCGCCATCTTCAAGAGCTAAAAAAGCGTTTTCAATAATTGGCAATTCAGCCATTTGACTACCTTTAATCACTGCAGGAATTTCTTCGCCTGCTTGAACCAAGCCTTTGATATTTTTGATGAGAATTTTCTTCATTGTTCCTTATTTTAAGAAGTAAAATTACACAATTTCAACCAATTTTACAAGCAAAATCAATCTCAAACCATCTAAGTTTGTATCTTGTAACCTTCAATAACTTTACGTTGTTAGTAATTCTTTCCTTATTTATGAAAAAAGCGTTGTGATATTGACTAATTTTGGAATATGATACAGCAAAACATCGATTTAAAGCCGTTTAATACTTTTGGTATAAGTGCTAACGCAACAGAATTTGCCCGTTTTTCTTCCATTGAAGAATTAAAGAACTTGTTGGCAAAAAACACTTCTAACTTACCTATTCTCATTGTAGGTGGCGGAAGCAACATGCTTTTTACCAAAGACATACATGCATTTGTGTTAAAAAATGAATTACTTGGTTTTGAACTCATTAAAACAGACGGTGACGATGTATTAGTAAAAGCTGGTGCTGGTGAAAATTGGCATTCTTTTGTCATTCGAACCATTAATTTAAACCTTTGTGGAGTAGAAAATCTTTCACTTATTCCAGGTAATGTAGGCGCTAGTCCTATGCAAAACATTGGTGCTTATGGCAGAGAAATCAAGGATGTGTTTCATTCATTAGAGGCGTATCACATTCCATCAGGTGAAATTCATACATTTGATAAAGATGCCTGTGAATTTGGCTACAGAGAAAGTGTTTTTAAACGAAAATTAAAAGGACAATACATCATTTTATCAGTAACTTATCGTTTATCGAAAAAACACGTTTTAAATACCAGTTATGGTGTAATTGAACAAGAATTGGAGAAAATGGGCGTAACTCAACCAACGATTAAAGATGTCAGCAATGCTGTTATAGCTATACGTTCAAGCAAGCTACCTAATCCCAAAGAAATTGGAAATGCGGGGAGTTTCTTTAAAAATCCTGTTGTCAAAGAAAGTGTTTTTAATGCTATTAAAGAAAACTATCCTAATTGTCCTGCTTATCCAGCCTCAGAAGGTTATGTGAAATTAGCTGCTGGATGGTTAATTGAACAAGCTGGATGGAAAGGCTATACAAATGGCCATTATGGTGTACACAAATTGCAAGCTTTGGTATTGGTTAATTATGGAGGAGCAACAGGCAGTGAAATTTACCAACTTTCAGAAGATATTATTCAGTCAGTAAAAACTAAGTTCGACGTTGAATTAGAACGAGAAGTAAATATCTTTTGAAGTAATTGACGGAAGGACTTGATGATCTTATGACTAAGTGACATTAGGACTAATTGATTATTTGATACTTTAAAGTAAAGGTTGATTTAATTTAAGTCAACCTGTCAAAAAGATCGCCTCAATTTTTTAGGGCATAAATCCATAGCCCCGATTGCAGGGGAAATCCTTTTTTTTGTGAGGTACAAGCAAAAAAAGATTGGAACGGAAAGCGGGAAAAAGCTCCGAAAAATAACCTTTTAAGGATAGTATTTTAACCTTTTTTTATCCTATTCTACGGATGTCAGCACCGATATTATTCAACCGATATTCGATATTTTGGTATCCTCTGTCGATTTGTTCGATGTTGTGAATAACGCTTTTTCCTTCGGCTGACAGTGCAGCAATTAAAAGTGAAACTCCAGCACGAATATCTGGTGAAGTCATTGAAATACCTCGCAACGCATGTTTTCTATCCAATCCAATAACCGTTGCTCTGTGTGGATCACACAAAATGATTTGTGCTCCCATATCGATTAATTTGTCCACAAAAAACAAGCGTGATTCAAACATTTTTTGATGAATCAAACAAGAACCTTTTGCTTGTGTAGCCACGACTAGGATAATGGACAATAAATCTGGTGTAAATCCAGGCCAAGGTGCGTCGGCAATCGTTAAAATAGAACCATCAATAAAAGTATCAATCTCATACGATTCTTGAGCAGGGATGTAAATATCATCACCTCTTCGCTCTAATTGAATCCCAAGCTTTCTAAAAACAGTAGGAATAATTCCTAAGTTTTCCCAACTAACATCTTTAATTGTAATTTCAGATTTAGTCATCGCAGCTAAACCGATAAAACTACCAATTTCAATCATGTCTGGTAGGATTCGGTGAAAGCATCCTCCTAATTCTTTTACACCTTCGATGTGCAACATGTTGGAACCAATACCAGTGATTTTAGCTCCCATGTTATTCAACATTTTACACAATTGTTGCAAATAAGGTTCACAAGCAGCGTTGTAAATAGTTGTCTTACCTTCCGCCATTACAGCAGCCATCACAACGTTTGCCGTTCCAGTAACAGAAGCTTCATCAAGGTGAATATAGGCACCTTTTAAACCATCTTTTGCATCAACGCTATAGAAATGTTCACCTGCATCGTAGTTGAATTGAGCCCCCAGAGCTGCGAAACCTTCGAAGTGTGTATCTAATCTTCTACGTCCAATTTTGTCTCCACCAGGTTTTGGGATAAAACCTTGACCAAAGCGAGCTAAAAGCGGACCAACAATCATTATAGAACCACGTAAAGAGGCTGCTCTATTTTTGAAATCTTCTGACTTTAAATAGTCTAAATCAATATCTTTAGCCTGAAATATAAAGGTACCAGTTTCTACTTTTTCAACCTTAACACCCATTGCTTGCAACAAGTTGATCAACTTATTGACATCAATAATATCAGGAATGTTAGAAATCGTAACCTTTTCAGCCGTTAATAGCGGTGCACACAGAACTTGTAATGCTTCGTTTTTAGCGCCTTGAGGAACCAATTCGCCTTTAAGAGGTTTTCCGCCGTAGATTTCAAAAGAAGCCATGATTGTTTATTTTTTGAATTTCTTTTTTATTTTTTTGTTCTTATTTTTTGCTGCGTTGTTGTAATTGTTATTCTTACCATTTGCGACAGCCATTTGGCGCAACAACGAGTTTGTGCTCACCAATTCGTCAGGATTTTCCAAGGCTAACGCTCCTTTGGATAATTCTTTTAATTGATTGGCAATTACGTGATTTTCAACTGCTCCGTTGTTATGAGCCAAGTATTGGTACTTCATGAAATTAGCCATGGTATCACGCATGTAATCCTTTTCATTTTCATCGCTCATGGAAGCTGCCGTTTCTAAGATTTTTTGCGTATATTTCCCATAATGACCGTAACGAATTTTTCCTTTCGGGTACTCCATTCTATTCGGTTTTTCATTCAGCGATTCTTGAGCAGGAATTTCATACGGGGAATCTACGTCTAATTTAAAATCAGACATAACAAAAAGGTGCGTCCACAGCTTGTGACGGTAGTCATCTACATCACGCAAATGTGGGTTTAATTGCCCCATAACTTCAATGATAGCTTGTGCAGCGCGATTTCGTTCCTCACGGGATTCAATCGTCATTGCGTATGCAATCATATTTTGAACATTTCTACCATATTCTGGTAACATCAAATGATTTCTCGATGTATTGTATTCCATATTTTCAGATGTTCGGATATTTTTATGAATCGGCAGTGTTATTTGTCAATTTTGACATAATAAAACAAGCGCTTACGTAATTATTTTGAATAATTCATAAAACAGATACCGTTTGTTAGTGCTAAGGTACGCATTTTATTTAAAATAGAAAGAAATTTGTGATTTTTTCTTGTTCTTTGAAGTAAACTATAGTAAAGGAGTGTAGAAAATTATAAACAGCCGAACATCTTAAACTTGAAAAGATTTTTGCTTTGGTTTTGAGAGGGATAGATCTTCTTTTTTATTAGTCATACATTTCTCCATCTTGAACTAAATTGAATTTATCAGGAAAAAAAGTTCTTTTCTTACTTGATTCGTTTATTTTTCTAACAAGTTCTTTCAAAAGATAAGTTACATAAATGTTGTGTCATTTGCAAGTTCTAAAGACATGAATGACTTGCCAATATACTTTTTATCTGTTTTGTACATGGCTTTTACAATATCAAATTCATATTTAGTGTCAATGAAGTTATCCCAATAAACTATTATTTTATTTTCATCAAGCTTATATGGAAACCTAAACCAACATTCAGGCGAATATGAAATTGCTAATGTGTCTTTGTATTGA
>CAZOKJ010000028.1:0-18689 GCA_964580465.1 uncultured Fluviicola sp.
CACGCAAAGACCGCAAAGATTATTTCACGCAGAGGTCGCAAAGTGATTTCTCATTACATTCGAAAGAACAGTTTTTTGTGTGTGGGAGAGATGGCAGCTATCGTCACTTCCTATGTTCCATTATGAAAATGTCTTTTCGAGCAAAGCGAGAAATCTTTTTCCGCAGGAGTTCAACTCAATCAACTAGTCTTTTGTCTAACGTCTATTGTCACACCGTCATTCCAAAAAAAAACATTTTAAATTGGTGAATTGTTCAATTCTATGTAATTTTGCAGCCGTTATGATACAGTTTAAGAAAGTTGCGTTTTATACGTTGGGTTGTAAGTTGAATTTCTCTGAAACTTCGACCATTGCACGTAGTTTTGAAAACGCTGGATATGCGAGAGTGGAGTTTGAGGATACACCTGATATTTATGTGATTAATACATGTTCTGTTACGGAAAATGCAGATAAAAAATGTACACAATTGGTGAAGCGTGCGTTGAAAGTAAATCCAAATGCTTTTATTGCTATTATCGGTTGTTTCGCTCAGTTGAAACCGCAAGAAATTAGTCAAATTCCTGGTGTGGACTTGGTGCTTGGTGCCAATGAAAAGTTCAATATCTTGTATTATGTAGATGAAAAATTTGAAAAGTCGGGCTCGGCTCATGTGGCTTTTGAAAATATTAAGAAAACAAATGAATTCGTTCCTGCTTTCTCTTATGGTGACCGTACGCGTTCGTTCTTAAAAGTGCAAGATGGTTGTGATTATTTCTGTACTTTTTGTACCATTCCTTTAGCTCGTGGTAAAAGCCGTAATGCAAGTATCGCAGCTACTATTGCAGAAGCTGAAAAGTTGGCTAAAACGGATGTGAAAGAAGTGGTGTTGGCTGGTGTTAACGTGGGCGATTTCGGACAAGGTGGTGAAGAAAATTTCTTTGGATTGGTGAAAGAATTGGATAAGGTGGAAGGTATCGATCGCATTCGTATTTCTTCTATTGAACCAAATTTGTTGACCAACGAAATTATTCATTTTGTTTTGAATGAATCGAATCGTTTTGCACCTCATTTTCACATTCCTTTGCAATCTGGTTCTGACAAGTTGCTACAAAAAATGCGTAGAAAATACTTGACTGATTTGTACCGTGGAAGGGTGGAATACATCAAGTCTTTGAACAAAGATGCTTGTATCGGTGTGGATGTCATTGTTGGTTTTCCAGGTGAAACGGAAGAGGATTTTATGGAAACGGTTGATTTTATTAAAGACTTAGATGTTTCGTATTTACACGTGTTTACTTATTCAGAGCGTGCTAATACTACGGCTGTTAAATTGGGCGATGCCGTTCCAATGGAGGTTCGCAAAGATAGAAGTAAGCGCTTGCACATTCTTTCGGATAAGAAAAAACGTCATTTCTATGAGGAAAATGTTGGCTCTGAACGTACGGCTTTGTTTGAACAAGAGGAAGACGGTGGGATGATGTTTGGCTTTACAGAGAATTATGTGAAAGTGAAATTTACTTACGACGAGACAAAAATCAATACGTTTCAACGAGTGCGTTTAACGGAAATTGACCGAGACGGAATAATGAATTGTGAACTCATCTAAATTCACACCCAAAAAGCTGTTTTTCCGATTATATAACCTTTCGATTCTATAAAATTTTGAATGGCTCGCGTGTCCTTTGGATAACGTGCGATTAACACAATGGAATCTTGAATATCATCGATGGATGCAATAGTTTGCCCAAATAGGGGAGTGGTGTACTGTTGATGATTCAAGTCGTACAGGTGGAAAGTGCATTGGTTTTCGGATAAAAATTTGGCACATAATTTACCTTTGTTGCCAACTCCAATAATTCCAATGGATGAAATGTGGCTAAAATGCTTGGCAAACCATTCTATTTTTAAACGAAAAAATTGTTCTTGTTGATAAAGAACTGAGTTGCGTGAGGTACGTTGTGGATGCTCTCTCCAAAGTAGGGTTATTTCGTTAATTCCATGAATGGAAAAACCTTGTTCGTACCAGCGTAAACATAGGTCATAATCTTCTGGGTAATTCAAGGTGTGAAATAATTGATGCTCTTCAAACTCCTTTGTGCGCCCCATCCAATTGGGAGAAGCAACGATGCATTCTCTGTAAATGTGCTCATAAAAATCGTTGTTAATCACTCGTTCGTTGAGCCATTTTTCATAGGATTGATAACCTTCCGATACTTTTTCTTTTGAAAAATAACTTACTTTTCCCGTTACAATGCTTTTTCGAGGTAATTTCTCTAAGGCCTCGCGCATGGTATTCAAGCGATTGGGAGTAAATAAATCGTCAGAATCCATTCGTGTGATGTAGCTTCCTTTTGCAAGTTTGAATGCTTGTTGAAGAGCGGAAATAATGCCCGTTGAATTATTTTTGTAGCACTGAATGCGTTGGTCTTTACTTGCAAAACTGTCAACAATTGCTTGACTATCGTCGGTTGAATGGTCGTCGATAACAATTAATTCCCAATCATGAGCATTTTGTTTTTGAATGCTTTCAATGGTTTCTTTTACCCACTTACTTGCATTTTTCATGGGCATGATGATGGAAATTAATTCGCTCACAACTAATCTACTACAGTGAGGTTGGCAAAACGAAGTAACAATGTTTTTGCACCAGCATGAGGGAAGAAAATTGTTGCTTTTTTATCAGCCCCTTGTCCTTCTATTTTGGTGATTTTTCCTTTGCCAAATTTATCATGTAAGACATTGTAACCAACTTTTAATGTGGATTCGCCTTGTGCTCCTCCACGCAATTCAGAAACAGGTTTCAAATTTTGTGGATTGGAAATAGAATGCTTGTTGTCACTTGAAAGCGAGCGATTTAAACCTCCTGTTCTTCCTTCAAAACCAAGACCTAATGGACGACCTGAAGACAGTGATCGACCTTGACCTCTTGAGGATTGCTCGTAATGCAAGAATTTTGGATTGATTTCAGAGATAAAACGACTAGGTTCAGAGCTACTTAGAGATCCAAATTGAAAGCGTGACACTGCATAAGATAAGGTGCATGTTTTCATTGCTCTGGTAACGGCAACGTAGAATAAACGGCGTTCTTCCTCTGTTTCAGAGCGTGTTTGTAGTGCCATTTGCGAAGGAAATAAATTTTCTTCTAATCCTACCAAGTAAACATGAGGGAATTCCAATCCTTTACTGGAGTGAATGGTCATCATTGTAACATGGTTTTTATCATCTCCTTTATCTTCGTCAGCATCTGTGAGAAGGGCAACATCAATCATAAAATCGGCCAAAGAAGCAAATTCACCTTCTTCTTTTGAAGCGGTAAAATCACGTAACCCACCGATTAATTCTTCAATGTTTTGGTAACGTTCCACTTCTTCCGGTCCTTTGTCTTTTTCTTGATACAATTCTTTTAGGATTCCACTTGATTTGGCAATGTGTTGTCCTAATTCATACGCATTTAACTTATCCAATTGTGCATTAAAGCTTTGTATCATTGTTGCAAAATCAATAAATTTTTGACGAGTTGCAGCGTTGATTTCGACAGGATATTGGTTGAAGTTTTGAATAATTTCCCAAATAGGAATGCCATAATTACTAGAAGCGATGGTCATTTTTTCCAAGCTAGTTTTGCCAATTCCACGAGCAGGATAGTTGATGACACGTTTAAATGCTTCTTCATCGTTGTGGTTCGTTGTCAAACGGAAATACGCCAATAAGTCCTTGATTTCTTTACGCTGATAGAAAGAAAGCCCCCCATAAATTTTATAGGGAATGTTCATTTTTCTAAAAGCTTCCTCGAATGCTCTGGATTGGCGATTGGTTCTATAGAGGATAGCAAAATCGCTGTAGTCAAGGCCTTCTTGCATCTTTTTATCGTAGATGCGGTTGCTGATAACTTTCCCTTCTTCGTTGTCTGTTAACGTTCTAACTACTGTCAATAATTCACCACTTTCATTGTCTGTCCACACGTCTTTTTTGATTTGTTCAAGGTTGCGTGTAATAACGCTATTGGCGGCATCGACAATGTTTTTGGTGCTTCGGTAATTTTGTTCAAGTTTAAACAATTTGAAGTCTGGATAATCCTTTTTAAAGTTCAATATATTTTGAATGTTCGCCCCGCGGAAAGAGTAAATACTTTGCGCATCATCGCCCACTACACAAAGGTTTTCGTAGGCAGCAGCTAACATTTTAACAATCATGTATTGCGAGTAGTTAGTGTCTTGGTACTCGTCTACAAGTATGTATTTGAACTTTTGTTGATAAAACGAAAGTACATCAGGAAAATCGCGCAATAAAATATAGGTTTGGAACAATAAATCGTCAAAATCCATTGCTCCAGATTTAAATAAACGATCTTGGTAAGCTTTATAAATGCGGCCAATTTCAGGACGTTTAGACATTCTGTCTTCAGCCATTATTTCATCGTTTTGCAAGTATTGGTCAACAGAAATAAGGTTATTTTTAGCCGTAGAGATACGTCCATAAATTGAACTTGGTTTATATACTTTGTCATCTAAGTTAAATCCTTTGATGATTTCTTTCAACAAGCTTTTAGTATCTTGTGTATCGTAGATTGTAAAATTTTGCGGGTAGCCAATTCGCTCCGCGTTGAATCGTAAAATTCTAGAAAAAACGGAGTGAAAAGTCCCCATCGTTAAATGCTTGGCTTCACTTGCACCATAATGACCCATTCCACCCATTTCAACAATTTTTGAAATACGTTCTTGCATTTCTTTGGCTGCTTTATTGGTAAAAGTCAAGGCCAAGATATTAAATGGGTCGATTCCTTGCTCCATCATATAGGCAATACGAAATGTTAGTACCCTCGTTTTTCCAGAGCCTGCTCCAGCAATTACCATGGTAGGTCCATAAATATTTTCAACAGCAGCGCGCTGACTTGGGTTTAATCCGTCTAAAAAACTCATTGTGTGTTTAGAAAAATAAATAAAAACGATTGTATTTAACGCATTTCGATGGTCACACAAAAATAAGAAATATAAATGGAATTATCAAATGAAAAATTAAGCTTTCATTTGAAATGTTTTGTTTATGCAAGTGTGCAATTTTTTTTAAGGATGGTTTTTATAAAAATCCTATAGAGGGTTTTCTCACTTTCGTTTCGACTACGCTCAACGGAACCGTTCGAAATGACAGCTAAGCTGCCCCATGATACCCCTTGTTTCTTGTTAAATTTGTCATTTCGAGCAACGCGAGAAATCTTTTTCTTGTTAGGTGTGTCTTTACGTACAACGCGAGAAATTCTTTTAAAATTTTCCGCTTTGTTTATAAAAAAATCCTCTGCTAAACTTGTTAACAGAGGATTTTTTCAACTTTATTTTTCTATTTATTATGCTCAATAATATAATTTAAAACTTTTGTCATTAGGTGGACTCTGTCCTTTCCGCTCACATTATGTGGGTGCATTGGGTAAGGGAAGAAATCTGCTTGAATGCCGTTGTTAACAAACTCTTGAATCAATGCGTAGTTGTGTTGCATAACTACTACATCATCTACCGTTCCGTGAATTAATAGCAAATGATCTTTTAAGTTTTTAGCGTGAGTTAACAAGCTTGCTTGTTTGTAACCTTCTGGGTTTTGTTCTGGTCTGTCCATGTAGCGTTCTCCATACATGATTTCGTAGAATTTCCAATCTGTTACGGGACCACCTGCAACACCACAAGTAAATACGCCAGGGTGGCGAAGTAACAATGAAGAGGTCATAAATCCACCGAACGACCATCCGTGTACAGCAATTCTATTGCCATCAACATAAGCCAATGATTTTAAATAGTCAACACCGCTTAATTGGTCTTCGATTTCCACTGTTCCCAATTGTCTGTAAATTTGACTTTCGAAAGCAAAGCCTCTTTCAGCAGAGCCGCGATTGTCTACTGTGAACACTAAATATCCTTGTTCAGCTAACCAGTTCATCCACAAAGAAGAACCATCGTACCATGAGTTGGTAATCATTTGCGCATGAGGACCACCGTAAACGTAGATCATCACTGGGTATTTCTTAGTCGGGTCGAAATTACTTGGTTTAATTAAACGTGTGTAAAGTGTTGTCCCATCTTTTGCTGTAATGGTTGCAATTTCTGTTTTTCCAATTTTGTAATCTGCAAGAGGATTATCACTGTTTAAAATAGTATTGACAATTTTTCCATTTACTTGATTGATTGTTGCAACAAAAGGCGTGCTGTGGTTGGAATACCCGTCATAATAATAGTTGCCTTTTGAATTAATAGCAAAATCGTGTGTTCCTTCTGTTGTTGTAACGAGCTTTTGTTTTCCTTTCAAATCAACTGAATAGATCATTGTATTTAATGGATTGACGCCTGTTGCTGTGAAATAAATGTTGCCATTTTTTTCTAATAAAATATCTTTTACAACAAATTTGTTAGCTGTCAACTGTTTGATTAATTTACCATTGAAATCATAGTAATACAAGTTATTGAATCCATCCTTTTCTGAAATCCACACAAAGTTGTTTGATTGCTGAGAAGGGAAAAATGCTGGATGTTCTGGCTCCACCCATTTGTCATTTGTTTCTTCTAAAAGCGTACGCACAAAAGCACCGCTAATTGCATCGTAAGTGTTTAACCACATGTGATTTTGATCGCGGTTTACTTCAGCAATTACGACGTATTTGTTATCTGGAGTAAATGCTAAGTTGGTTAAGTAATCATCCTTCGCACCACGTGGGCTAATGTAAACAGTTTGTTTGGTTGCGGTATTGTAAATCCCCACACGTGGTTTTTCTGACTTTTGTCCAGTCATTGGGTATTTAATAGAACGCAAACTTCCTGGGGTTGTTGAAATATCTAACAACGGATAGTCGTGCACTTCTGATTCATCTTTTTGGTAAAAAGCTAAAATTTGACCATTTGGCGACCAAAATAAACCACCAGAAATTCCAAATTCGCTACGTGCATAAGTGTGTCCAGAAACAATGTTTGGATCACTAAAGTTGGTTACTTGAATTTGTTTTCCTTGTTCATCGTTGATATATACATTGTTTTTAATGGTATAAGCCATTTTCTTTGAAGCATCAGAGAAAACACCGTTTTCACTTTCTTCACTTAATTGTTGCACAACGGTTGCTTTTTTGTCAAATGGTTGCACATACAATACCGTTGAACCATTGTCTAACAAAAAAGTTTTAGCATCGATCCATTTCATACCCGCAAACCAAGGAAATTCAGTTTTTTCCCAACTGTTTACTTCTTCAATGGATAGCCATTTTTCTGCTTTCTTGCTTTTAAGATCGCCCTTCATCAAAGTGAGGTAACCTTGCACGTAAGTATATGTTGTTTGGTCGGGAATCCATTGAAAATTTTGAGCTCTTACAGGATAAAAAGCGCGGTATTGCTGCATAACAGCATCTTTCAATGTCAATTCTTTTTGAGCATGTAAAAAAGAAAAACTACTGATGAACAGCAGTACCAAAAGACTAGTTCTTTTCATGTTGATGATTTTAGTTTTAACTATTTGGACAAAAGTAACAAAAAAAATGCCAGATTTAACCGAAAAAGGATTTGAAAGAATTAGATGTAATTAAGAAGAACTACATTTAATAACAATCTGTTTTAACTTGCCCTTTTTGTTGGAAATAACTGAAAGACTTGTTAAGATGCGTTTTGCATGCTCTATCCAATACTTCAATGACGTTTTCTTGCATGGCTAATGAACCACAAATGTATACAATTGCTCCTTTTTTTAAAAGTTGAATTAATTGCTCTTGATCGCGTTCAATGAGCATGTAAACATGTTTTTTCGCTTGTGTTTCTTCCCGAGAAAAAGCAAGATTGACGGTGCTTATTTGTTGTTCTTTTAGTTGTTTTTCTAAAATTGATTCATAGAGTGAAAAACTTTGTTGGGTGCGACCACCCCAGTAAAGGTGCACTGTTTTATGTTGCTTATTTGTTGTAGCCATTCCTAAAAAAGGTCCAATCCCTGTTCCATTAGAAATAAAAACAGCTTCTTTTTTAGGATTATAGTGAAAATCTGAGTTGTGTTTAATTCCTGCTTCTAAAACAGTCCCTTCCCCCAAGTTGATGAGGTAATTGGAACAAATACCGAAAGCGTGTTTTTTGACTGTTATCAAACACTGACCTTTTTCATCTTGTGCAATGGAATAATAACGTTCATAAGGATCTTGTGGTGGATAAACTGCCAATAAATCTCCTGATTGAAAACGGTGGTTTGTCAATGGTTTGAGTATTAAAACAATGGTTTCTTCATCACCTTGACAGTAGCTGTTTTTAGAAACAACTTCAAACGAAAGAAGTGGAAGTTTTTTGTTTTCAACACTACTTGGTAACGTCAATGGAATTTTTGTGATTAATTGCCAATCTTGCGACCATGATTTGAACGAATGATAAGATTGATTGTGAATTTTGACGAGTGAAGTTGCTTGCGAAGCATTGTTGTAAGAAGCAAGTAGTTGATCTATTTTTTCAGCAAAAGCACAGAAATCGGTATATGCCAATGAGCCGAAGCCAATTACTGAAAATTGAAAATCATGAGTTAATGGTTGTTTTTTCCACTTTTCAATAAACTTCGTTGCATTTGCAGGAGCTTCACCCACACCATGAGTGGAAGTTAATACAATTAACTGTTTTATTGATTCACTCGGACGATAAGCATTCATTTCTGCTAAATGTGCTTTAGTTCCTTGTTCAATGAGTTGCTTTAAAAGTAGTTTAGCATAATTGCGCGTATTTCCACTTTCGCTTCCGTATAAAATAAGAATAGAGCTTTCTTCTAGATTAAAACTGTTTTTTGTACGACCTTCTCTACTTTTCAGCGTCATACTAAAGCCTGAATAGATAAAATAAAGAATACTCGATGCTGCGACTCCCATCAAAGCAGCCCATAAAAAGGTACCTCTACCAGTGTGCCAATGCAAAGTAAACGCTGCCCATTGTTGTGAAGATGGAATTTCAACCTCTGCTAGGATGGTATTGTCGTATTGATCAACGGCGTATTGGTGAGTTGGCGTGTAAATGACAAAGTAATCTTCTTCATCCGGAGAGAGAGGAAATTCAACTTTAGTGATTTCACCCAATTGAAGTTGCTTAAAATCAATTTTAGGAGCTTTTTCATTTTTATTTTCGATGTCAACAACTAATTCTTTTGTGGTTTCTTTTGGGAGAATATGAAAACGTTGTAAAAATAAATAAGTAGCAGTTAGTGATAAGATGATGATAGGTAAAAATGCTAAACGTCCTAATACAACGTGGTAAAATTGTGCCTTGAATGATTTTTCAACTTTGTTGACAAGAGCTTTCCACGATTTTGTACGTTGAATAATCAGCACCATTCCTGAAATTGCGATTAAAAAGAGTAGGAGAGAGCTTAACCCCACTATGAAACGACCTGTTTGATCCAAAAAAAGCGAACGATGTAAGGTTGTCATCCATTCAAAGAAAGAAGATTTGGCATATTTTTCGCCTGCCTTTTCTCCTGTTGTAGGATTGAGTTGAAACGCAATGAAATCGCCATCATCTGTCATCACATCTGTGTTGAAAAACCCATGTTCATCTTTTTCAATGCTTGTGATTTCAAGATATTTAGTTTGTAAGCTATCAATCGTTTGTTGAAGCGAAACATGTTCCCATTCTTGTTTAAAGTTAGCTTTTGATTTTGCTTGAATGGGTTCAAGAGAAAGAATGGCACCGGTGATTGCAGCAAGTAATAAAAATAAAGAAGCCACCAAAGCTAAAAGTAGGTGGCTTAATCTCCAAATAGAACGTGTCATTGAACTCAAATTTTAAGCAGGAATCAAACGTACGTAGCGAATAAATCCATTTCCTTCTATTTTTTTGTTGATGTTGTCGGCTTTTAATTCGAATTCTACATCTTTTTCATGGTATTTTTGCTCTTCAACAGCAGATTCAAAGCGAATTTTATATCCTTTGTCAATTTTAGTTGAAGGGATTTTAATTAGAGCAATGGTGCGCTCACCTCCAGCAATAGAAGCGCCAGTGATTCCATCAAGTTTGTCTTTTGAACTTTTTTGAAAAGACCACCAACTTTTTAATTCGTCGTACCATTTATTTTCCTTCCCAGCTACATACAATGTTTTATCGTATTTGCCGTCAGGTGTAATTAATGAAACGGCAACATAAGCGCCTTCTCCCGTGTAGTTGACTAATTGAATCATTGTTTTAAAGCGAACTTCACTCTCGCTAGAATTAAATGCAAACCCAATGAAAATAAGGGCTGCAACGATGCTTAATTTACCTAATTTCATAATTCTTATTTTAAAAAGTCGATACTAACGTTGTTTTTTTGTAATAACTCATTCTCAGAAGCTAATTCGTATGCACTTTCTCCAAATTCTGTTGTTATTGCTTTATCAGCTCCAAATTTAATTAATAATTTTAACAATGAACCATCTTTATCCATAGAAGCTGCAATGTGCAAAGGTGCTAATCCATCTCCGTTTAAAGCGTTGATGTTATAATTACCTGTTTTTGCAAATTCTTCGATTAAGTAGGTGTTCATTTGTTGTGTAGCGATGTGCAATAAGTTATTGTCGTTTCCTTGCAAAGCATTTTCTTTGAAGCCTGCTTTACTTAAAAGTGCTAATTTGTTGGTAAAATCTTCTTTGTTTTTGAAATAACGAACTAAATAATAGCTTAAATCGTTGCCAAGTGCATCTTTCTCTTGAACAGAAACGCCGTTACTAAGTAAAATAGCAACAATTTTGTCTTCGTTGCTCATAACAGCTTGCATAAGTGCAGTTTGACCGTCTTTGTTTTTTAAATTAATTGCTTTTGACTTTACAATGAAACGCTCTAAAATTGATGGGTCGTTTTGTCCTCGTGCAGCTAACATAAATGGTGAGTTGCCATGCTCATCTTGAGCGTCAACACTCAATCCTTTTGAAAGGAAGTAATCTACAACAGCTGTGTCTTTTACGCGAACAACATTGTGCAAGGCAGTGTTGCCATTTGTTGTTTTATCAGTAGGCTTTAATTTTAACCCTTCTAAGAATTGATACATTTCAACTTTGTTGCTATATGCACGTGTTCCTTGTGAAGCCATCATAAAGGCATTTCCACCATCTTTAGCTATTGTGCCTGGTTTTATTCCTACTTTTATTAAGTCTTTTAACAAATCAATGTTGCCACCTTTAGAAGCATAGGCAAAAATAGAATAACCTAAATCGTCCGTTGCTTTAAGATCCATTCCTTTTGAAATGAAATACTTAGTGTCATCTATGTGTTTCATCGTTGAACTAGCCAACAACAACAAAGTAGCGCCACTTCTGTCACGTTCATTTTTTAATACAACGCCATTTTTTTCAAACAATTCATAGATTGCTTGGTCTTTTTGTCCGTTCATGGCAGCGAAAACAGGTGCTGAATATCCTTTTTCATCTATGTGTTTTACATTCGCTCCTTTTTTAACTAAATGCTCCATGACAGGTAAATTTCCTTGAACAGCAGCCCAGAAAATATACGTTCTTCCATCATGGGTGATTTTATTGACATGATTTTCAGGGAATGATAGTAAATAATCAACTACTTCAAAAGGAGCTTTGTTGGTAATGGCCATGCACGTTGCATCAAAATTAGCTGGATTCATCGTAATTGGACTGTTTCCTTCAGCTACTTTTTGCTGAACGATTTCCAACGTTGGATTACTCGCCCAAAAAGCACGGTCTAATAAAGCATTTTTTTGCTGTGCAATTGAAATAGACACCGTACCTAAAACAATTGTTGTCGAAAGTGTCAGACGATTTAATATGTGTTGTGCAATCATTATTTTTATCTATTTAAAATCATTCTAAATTGCAAATTAAGTAAAAATACATGCATGAAAGAATAAAAACTGTGCCAAAAAAATCAATTTTGGCACAGAATACCACAAAAAAGGTATGATTTTATTGTTTATTCAACCAATACTCTCACGCCATTTGAATGTGATTTGAACTCTGGAGCGTACATACACTCAATCAGCGCAAAACCATTGGAGAAATCTCCGCTGTGTGTTGCTCTTAAGTCGTATTCGAATACAAACGTTCCTTTTGGTAAATAATCAAAGAAGAAATGGGTTGCTACGTCTTTCGTACTTTCGTAATAGCCTAGTCTATCTTGGCGTTTGTATGAAGACAATACATTCACAGGTTCAAATCCAGCAGCGCGATAATCTTTCATGTGAACAAATTCCATATCACGATCATTGTACAATTCAATTCTTACTCTGATTTTATCTCCGCGTTTTACTTTTTCTCCGTCTTCAATTGGAACAATCACTTCGCCGGCATCCGTCATTTTAACAACAAATAATTGCTTGTTCAATTTTAAGTTCGTTGCTGCGCTTGTGACTTTGTCCATTGATTCAAAATATTGCCAGTACATAGCTCCCCAACTGAAACCATCTGTTTTGCGAGTTACTTTTACCTTTCCTAAGTCGGATTTTACTTCTTTACCTGTCCAACTTGCTTGGAAGTAACCTGTTCCAGCTTCAACAGCTGCACCAAAATCAGTTGGATTGATTTCTGTTCCATTGATTTCTATTTTGACTTGTTCGCTTTGTTGAGCAAATGAGTTGCCTCCTAATAATAATGCGTAACTTGCATTAGCTGTTGCTGTTGTTGTTTTCCAATCATTGGTTTGTTTATTGCGCAATAACCAAATTTTAGCATCATTGATTGCTTTTTGATCTTGTTTGATGTAATGCAATGCTTCAATAATCAATGCTTGTGTTTCAATAGGTGCTTGGTACCAGAAATAACCGCTTGTATTTTCTTTCCAATACATTCCCATATCTTCGTTGGAAATAGAGCGTTCTAAAATAGACTTCATAATGTCATTTGCTAAGTTAGCGTTTCCATTTCTATGACTTGCTAAAGCAACCATTGCTTGGTTGTTCAAATTGAATTTAGTCCATGCTTTTTCTGTATTTTCTTTATAGAATTGATAAGCTTCTTCTACTTTTTTGTTCATTTTAATGGTTGGGAAAAACGAACGAGCATATAAATACTGAACATTGGTTGGGTTATATTGCACGTCTTTGTATTTTTCCTTCCATTTCAACCATTCATTGTAATCGTCCAAGATACGATCATCTATGTATGCAACCGCTTTTTCAATCATGCGTTGCACTTTTTTGTCTTCTTTTACACTTGTAATGCCTAATTGATTCAAGTGTCCCATTCCACTTACAATTGCTTGTGTGATGTAGCGATTTTCACGCATTCCCGGGAACCATGGGAAACCTCCATTGCTTACTTGCGCTTCTGTTAACTGTTGCAAGTTTTTAGCTAATTCAGCATCCATTCGAGCAAAATCGAACAATAAAGCCACTCGTTTTTTGCGTTCTGTTTGATCCTTAGCTTGCAATACCCACGGTGTTTCTTCTAAGATAACAGATTTCAATTGCTGATTTTTCTCTAAGTTAGAGAGGAAAGCTTCTGGAGAACTATTTTTCCATTGGTCAAATACTTCTTTGATTTTAGGAGAAGAACGAACAATATTACTAGCAATTGCATTGGCGTAGTAACGCGTGAAAATTTGCTCTGAACAACTATATGGATATTCCATCATATAAGGCAAGGCTTGGATAACATACCAGGCAGGATTGGAAGTGTATTCCAATGTAACAGCATGATGTATTAAACTGTTAGATTGCCCACTATTAACTAATTTGTTAAAAGTAAAATCTTTGCCACCTTTTCCATTGTTGGTCAATGGAAGTGATTCAGTTACCAACACTTTATCCGTTAAAATAGGCACAAATAACTCCTCACCATCTGTGTGGTTTTCTGTTTTTGCACTTACGCGTAAGTTGAGTGAACCTATGAATTCTGGAACTTTAATTGTCCACGAAGCAACTGTACTTTGATTGGCATCAATCTCGATGTTTTCATCAATTTTAGTTAAACTAAATTCAGCATCCAATGGTTTTTTAGTGACAGCATCCAATAGCTGAATTTTAGCAGTTCCTCTTACTTGCTTGTCTAGTAGGTTACTAATTTTAGCTGTGATGGTAACTTCATCACCAGTACGCATGAAGCGAGGTAAATTGGTTTGAACCATCAATTCTTTTTGAGTAACTAACTCTTTTTGAATGTGAGCAAACGATACATCTTTTGTGTGAGCAATGCCTTTGATGTTCCATTTTGTTAAGGATTCAGGAACGGTGAAATTGACCAAAATTGCGCCATCGACATCTGTTTTTAATTGCGGCAAAAAGAAAGCTGTTTCGTTAAAGTTAGAACGAAGCGGAATTGTTGCTTCTTTTTCAGAATTGTTTGTGCCTTCATCGCTTTCATACTTGCCAATGACAACAGACTTGATGTTAACTTCTTCGAGGTTTTTATCGCTCATGCCACTATCTTCCGTTGTTACAACACTACTCGCTTTTCTTGTGGGCATTCTACTGATATCTTCACGCATAAGGACTGCTCCTGAGGCAACACCATCTCTAGCACCTCTTACTTGAATTCCATCAATGTAATAATAACCATCAAAGTAATTATAGCCAAACAAGTTTAATTTTGGCAAGGAATAAGTAGGAATGAAAGAAGAATAATAAGGATTGTAACCATAAGTTCTGCTGTAAGCATTGCCAAATCCAGTTTGTTCGCGACCAATGTAGTTACTATTGGAGTGGAATGGACTAAAGAACATAGAATGTGTTTTAAAAGCCTCTAAAGAAGCGTCGTACATGGCAATCAATAGTTCCGCAGCAACTTTTTCCTTTTTTGGGCCAGTAATGCGCAAACGCCATTCTTCTTGCTCACCAGGTGCTAACTTATCACGGAATGTTTCAAAGCTAACTTGCAATTGCTTATTGGTATATGGTACGTTGACGTCCACTTGTTTTTCGTAGTATTCACCGTATTTGAATGTTGAAAAATGAATGGCAACATTTCCGCGGTAAGATTCTTCAATTTTAAAAGGAACATTTTTTTGCTCATTGTTTAATGTAACAAACTGCTGGCTGATTACTTTTCCATCTAGCACAACTTCCATTTTAATTAATTGATTCGTCAACTTTGATGCTAGGCTTAATTGAATTGTTTCACCAGGTTCTGCAACTGTTTTTGAAGCAATTACATCAAAAACAGCTTCTGTTAATGCAATTTTTGAAGAAGGATCAATAACTTGGATGTACTGTTCGTTTTTAACCTCTTTGTTGTCCTTGTCTTTTGTGATTGTTTCAACCAAGTAGAATCCAGCTTTCATTTTAGAAGCATCGATTGTTACAAGAGTTGTTTGCTCATTGTCAAAAGAATACGTGTAAACTGTGTTGGTCTTTTTTTGCATATCAGCATATACTGATACGTAAGGAAAGTGAGGGAATGCTTTTTCAAAAGTTGCTTCACTCATCAATGGCATATCAGGATCAGCCCATGGACGTTCACGTTTTGTGTTTTTGTATTTATTTTCCAACAAAACAAATCGAATAGTACCTTTTGAAGGCATTGCTTTGGAATCTGCATTAATGGTTTCAACTGTCATTCTGTTTTCTTGATTTTTGAAAAAATCTGAGAGTGAAACGTTTAACTGCAAAGAAGCATCGCTTAAATTCATTTGTTTTGTACCAGTGCGTGTTTCTCCATTGGCGTCCGTAACTTCTACACTGATGGAATAGTTGTAATGAACAGCTTCTTTTTTATCTGTTTCTCTGTCGGCATCGAAAAAGAAAGAAAAGTTTCCTTCAGCATCCGTCGTCACATTTCCTTTTGAAACGATGATTTCTTCGTTTTTAATTGGGAAAAAACGGAATGAATAACGCCAAATAGGTGAAAAGGCAGTGCGTTTTACAACGTAACTAACATGTGCATGGTCAACAGCATTTCCAGCATAAGCATTGGCTTTCCCTTTTATTTCAATTTTATCCCCTAATTGATACGCTTTATCAGATTGCAATAATTGCACACTAAACGTAGGACGCTTGTATTCTTCCACCGAGAAGTTGATGGAACCTTTTGGCGTATGCAAGGTCATCTGTCCAGTTAAACCAGAAGAAGGAAGCTTGAAACTACCTGTGAAAGATCCGTATTCATTGCTTGATAATTTCAAGGAATGAACGTCTTGATAGTTGACATCTTTGAGTGTAACGGTGACGTTCTCATTGGGAGCAATGCGCGATTTTTTATTCAGCGTTTTCAAACGAATTCCTTTGAAATATACCGTTTGTCCTGGTCGATAAATTGCCCTGTCGGTGAATAAATGATCTTGAGTTGTTTCTTGCGTTGACTCTTTGTAAGAATAAAAATACGTAGAAGAGCTTAACAAATCATTTTTGTATTTCACTTTTACAATGTGGTAATTATTGGCATCTTGCAACGTCATTTTAGCCATTCCATTTACATCTGTTTTGTAACTTCCAACTGTAGAAATAACGTCTCTACGAGTGGTGTAGTTGTAAAGTCTTCGTTGCAATTCAACAGTAGCGCTAGCAATTGGTTCTCCAGTGTGACGATTAACAACTTGAATGGTAGAAGTTTTGTAGTCATCTTTGGTGATGGTATAAGCAAGATTAGTCACTTTAAACTCACTTGTCCAAAAAGCTTCTGTTTTTTCATTTGAAAGATTGTCGCTTGTGCCGATGACAAGGAAGTAATTGCCAATAGGCAAACCTTGAAGACTAATTTCTGTGGAGTGTTGATTAAAATCACTTGTCTTAGGCAGATCAACTTTGTAACTTGTTAACTGTTTATAGTTTGCAATACGCTTATTCAAATCCTGGTAATAATTGGTGTTTTTTTCTGGATTAAATTCATACACTTGAACAAAAACGTGTTCGACGTTTTTAAAATCAATTTTTGATAAAATAGCTTGATTTGGATATTGATAAGCTTCTATTTCAGCGTTAATTGTTTTCTTTTCAATGGAATTTTTAATTGTTTCACAATAAGACGCCCCATAAGAAGACGGAAAATTAGCAATGGTTTCCACGCAAAGTTGGTGTGCACGAACTAAGTAATCAGAGCTTTCTCCTTGGCTGGTTCGTTTTTCATTTAATTTTACCCATAAATTAGCAATGTTTGCATTTATTTCAGCAACAATTGGCTGATTTTTAGCAGCTTTTTGTTCACGCATTAATGCTTCTTCATACCATTGATCTTTTTGCCCGAGTTCGGTTTTTTCATTGGCAAATTTTAGTCGCTTTAGTGTGTTTCTAGCCTTGGCAATGGGATATTGATTGGAAGCATGAAAACGGGTGAGGTCTTGCATGATTTTTGTCCAATGCAAGGTGTTAGAAAGGCTATCTGTTGTTTTTGTATTAATAACGAGGTATTCTTCATCTGTGCCCCAAAAGTTTTTTGAGTTGACGGTGAATTTAGATGCAGGTCGTGTAATACTTGCTTCATCATTGCTAAAGAAGCTCAATGCATCATGCGCTAACAAATCATACAAAGTAGGTGTAGATTCATAGGTTTCTTTTTTATCTACATTCAGAATATAGCTATACTCTTTTAAAGGTGTTTTTTGCAACAATTCTTTGTTCTCCAATGATGCAACCAAACTCTTTTGAGCAGTGTCAACAATTGCTTTTAAATCCCAAGTTGTGATGTCATTTTTTTCAAAATCAACAGTTTGAGTTCTATTGTAAAAACGATAACGATTGTTTTGATAGTACGACCAGATCATTCTTCCTTTTACGGAGGACAATAGCTGTCTAAGTGGTTCTTTGTTTTGTGCTCTCAACGTTTCGATTCGATTCAAGGCATTTGTAAAATCGTTTTCTTCCAATTCACTTGAAAGTTTTAGTTGATACATGATTGCTCTAAACTGCTCTTGCTGGTTGTTTTCTTTTTCAGCAGCAGCAAAGATGATATCTACCAGCTCCAATGCTGATTTATTCAATCTCTGATCGATAAGAGAATCAACTGCTTTCCAGTTAGGGTTGGATTTTAAACGCATGTCTAAGGTTGAATTAGTTGCTTCAGCGATGGTTTCCACAGAAGTATTGTCCTTTTTTTTAGGAGCGCAACCATTGGAAATTAATACTAAACTAAGGGATATACCCAACGAAAATTGAAGTAAACGCTTCATAATTGATGATTTTGTAGGGTAAATTTACATAAATCATGCCAAAAAGCGAAGAAAAGAAATGAATATTTGTAAAAAAGTGAGAACTATTGAGTTAGCGTGGTCGTATGTTGAAGGAAAGGTTGATTTAACGCAAGAATAAAAAGGCGATGTCCAAAAAAGACGAACTACTGCGTTGTTGTTAAATATCAGCAAAAGTCATGTACACTTGTACACTCCTTTTGCTTCAATTTCAATGCCTTGTATTTCATTCTTTTTTGAAAATCTTAAAATAAAAAGAGAGTGTTTGACTCATCGGACATCGCTCCTATAATTATTCATTCAAATCAAATTTTTTTAAATTAGAAGTCAACAAATCAAAAACGGTAGTTCCTTCCATTACATCGAACCATTCGTAGAAATTTTCTTCCGTAATGGCAGGGTGATCATCGACATTTTCTGTAATGCTATTGAGTTCATTTAAGAAGATTTTTTTGAAATTTTCACGAATCAATTGTTCAGTATCCATAAAATCTTCATCGATGAGGTAAATGGTTGGTTCCACTTGATCTTCTTCAGTAAAATACATTTCTGACTCAAATTCATTTGCCCAATCGTAAAAAGGTTTCAATGGGGAAACGATTAAATATCCTCTGTTAACTATTTTCATGGTGTTTTTTCTTCAAAGATAGGGAATAAAGCGAATTATTGTAACAA